>NZ_LMGC01000024.1:0-376 GCF_001427045.1 Ensifer sp. Root558
GGCCTTGGCCGAGGTGTAGCCGCCCGAAGCGCCGCCGAGCGCCTTGCCGAGCGTGCCGGTGATGATGTCGATCCGGCCCTCGACGCCACAATGTTCGGCCGAGCCGCGGCCGTTCTTCCCGACGAAGCCGACCGCATGGCTGTCGTCGACCATGACCATGGCGCCATATTTGTCGGCGAGGTCGCAAACGCCCTTAAGATTGGCGATGATGCCGTCCATCGAGAACACGCCATCGGTGGCGATCAGCTTGAAGCGGCTGCCCTCGGCCTTCTTCARCTCCTCCTCCAGCGCCGCCATGTCGTTGTTGGCGTAGCGGAAGCGCCTGGCCTTCGACAGCCGCACGCCGTCGATGATCGAGGCGTGGTTGAGCGCATCG
>NZ_LMGC01000024.1:416-32020 GCF_001427045.1 Ensifer sp. Root558
TCCTGCGTGCCGCAGATGAAACGCACCGAGGCCATGCCGTAACCGTAACGGTCGAGCGCCTGCTTGCCGGCCTCGGCCAGCTCTTCACTGTCGGCAAGGCCAAGATAGTTGTTGGCGCAGAAGTTGAGCACCCGCTCGCCCGAGGCGACCTTGATTTCGCCCGCCTGCTTCGAGGTGATCACACGCTCCGACTTGTACAACCCGGCCGTCTTCAGGCCCTCGAGTTCTAAACGGAGATGGGTGAGGAAGGCTGAAGTCATGGCGCTCTCGCTTCAAGAAAACATCGCGTGCCTGACGAGTATCATGACGGCTTTTGACTTGCAGCAAAATCCGGCGCTCGGCCGCATCCAGCGTAAAAACGACAGGCCATTTCAAGGCGCGATGGCGGGCCGGACATATTATGTCGCGAAGCGCTTCGCCACAGACATTTTCCGACGACGGAGACGCGGGGGCCTACCGCCTTCACCCGTCGAGATACCCGTCGATGACCGCCAGAAATGCCTCGCCGTAGCGTTCGCGTTTGCTTTCGCCGATACCGGGAATGTCGAGCAGTTCATCGAGGTCACGCGGGCGTTCCTTGGCAAGCGCAATCAAGGTCGCATCGGGGAAGACGACATAGGGCGGGACGTTCAGATCCTTGGCGATCGAGAAGCGCTCGGCGCGCAGCAGTTCGAAAAGTTCGAGATCGGACCCGGCCAGATCGGCCCGTTCGCGCTGCGATCCCGACTTGGCGCCGCGCGCCGCCTTGCCCGAGGTCGGGCGGTCCTTGCGGAAAAACACCTGGCGCTCGCGCTTGAACACCGCACGCGCCTCCGCCTCGAGCTTCATCGCGCCGAAGGCGGCATGGTCGACGCTGATCAGGCCCGCCGCCAGCAATTGCCGGAAGACCGATTGCCAGGTGCGAGCCGGCAGGTCCTTGCCGGCGCCGAAGACGGGCATGTCGACATGGCCGAAGCGCTCGGTCTTCTCGTTGACCGTGCCCATGAGCACATCGACCACGTGGCCGGTGCCGAAGCGCTCGCCGGTGCGATAGACCGCGGCCAGCGCCTTGATCGCCGCTTCCGTCCCGTCCCAGGTCTCGACCGGCTTCAGGCAGGTGTCGCAATGGCCGCAACGGCCGGGATGGGCCTCGCCGAAATGCGCAAGGATCGCCTGGCGGCGGCAGCCGGCCGTCTCGCAGATCGCCAAGAGCGCATTGAGCTTGCCGCGCTCGATGCGCTTGATGTCATCCGCCGCTCCACCCTCGTCGATCATCCGGCGGCGCTGCAGCACATCGGCCATGCCATAGGCCATCCAGACCTCAGAGGGCTGCCCGTCACGACCGGCGCGGCCGGTCTCCTGGTAATAGGCCTCCACCGATCCCGGCAGGTCGAGATGCGCGACATAACGCACGTCGGGCTTGTCGATGCCCATGCCGAAGGCGACGGTCGCAACGAGGCAGAGGCTCTCTTCTTTCAGGAAGGCGTCCTGATGCCTGTCGCGGAGCGCGCGGTCCATGCCGGCATGATAGGGTAGCGCCCGGATGCCTTGCGCGTTCAGCCATTCGGCCGTGTCCTCGACCTTGGCGCGCGACAGGCAATAGACGATGCCGGACGCCCCTTTGAAGCGGGAGAGAAAGCGCAGCAGTTGCTGGCGCGGCTGGTCACGCTCGACGATTTCATAGGCGATGTTCGGCCGGTCGAAGCTGGTGGTAAACACCTCGGCATTGCTGAGCGCCAGCCGCTCGACGATGTCGTCGCGGGTGTGCGGATCGGCGGTGGCAGTGAGCGCGATGCGCGGCACGCCGGGATAGCGCTCGGCTAGTAATCCGAGCGCGCGGTACTCGGGGCGGAAATCATGGCCCCATTGCGAAACGACGTGATTTTGGCGGATCGACTCCAAAAAATGTACGGATCACGCTTAAATAACATAAACTTACACGGAAATCCATATCACTCGTTTTTCCCGCTGTCGGGCGTTGGGCGGGATACGACCCGCAGATGGGGGACTTTCTTCTCGACGGGTCGATCCTTGGGAACGACATACTTGTCAATTGCTGCCTCGATGACACGGTAGAAGCGATCATCCTCGCAATCATCGAATGCGTAGATGAGTCGCCGAAGGAGATTGCATTTCTCCTGCTCCATGCGCCAACTGACGCTGATGAGGGCGTTCATCATATCTTTTCGAGCCTCGACGGAAGGCTGGTTCGCCTTCATCTTGTGACGATCCCGAGCCTGATCGAGATAGTAGCGTTCCGTTGTGGAGGGCTTTTCGTGTCCTGCGAGTTCAGCGAGACGGTTCATCACGTTATTGGAGACAGCAATATCCGGGCGATACCCAGCCTTTGCTAATTCCTGATTCCATAGCAACCAGGCCATCTCTGTCAAATAGTAAGCGCGAAGGCGATGGCCGCTGCCGGCGACATCGAGTTCGTTAAACGCATCCTTGACGATCTCACCGATATGCTTAAGGCCAAGCCTCCTACCGTTTCCTGTGGAGGATATGAATATCGCGTCATAGTCGAGATCAGTGTTCCCCCGAGCCTCCCAATGCGCAAAGAGGGCTTTCCTGACGGTCCAAATACCGATTTCGAGCAGGCTGAGCACAAGATCAAGTGGAAACTCGACCGATCGTTCCTTCCCACCCTTCGTCAAGACATCGACGTTGAGCGTCGTGTTTCCCTGAGCAGCGAATCTTTCGATGCCCGAGACGATCTGCGCTCGAAGCGCCTTGTCATGGACTGCGACGTTAAGAGGATTTGGGTGAGCGTCGTTTCGCCAACGACCAGTCGACATCGTGATAATCCGATGCTTCGACAATGCCTCTGCTATCTTGCGCAAAGAAAGATGCCAAATCTCAACACGACGAAGTCCAGCCCTGGCTTCGCAGCAGGTCACGAGCCAGTTGCGCTCGGCTGCAAAGACGCGCAACGACTGCTCCCAGCTCCCGTCGAGCGGCTCCATCGCGGCTGCGCGAAGATGCTCAAGGATTCGCTCGACATTGTCAAAGCTTGGCGTCGGCCTGCTGGAAGCACGTCGGACAACCTTGTTCCATCCGCTCCATCGCAGCGTCCCCCCGACGCGACGCGTGGTGATGGGTGAAATTTCGTTGTAGCCGACGAACTGCGGCGTCGGATTGCCCCCTAAGATAGGCATGGCCTTGTCTATGGTCTGATAGAAGCGAAACACGTGCTCTAGTTTCAGCTCGACCTGCGCTGACGCCAATTCACCTTCTTTAACCCTCTCCGAAAACGAGTTTCTGAACGACCGCAGCACTTCATCTCGACCGCCATAGACCCAATCGACCCCGCTGTTCAGTAGGTGGCACAGGTAATCGCGAAGCGAATATGAATCCGGCTCCATCGAACTTTTCGACTTGAAAGTCTTTTGCAGCCATCCGTAGCCGAAGTAGCGGAGGGACGGCTCGAAAATCGAGCCGTCCGGATTTTTGATGACCGGAATGTCCGACATGTCCTCCGACTGCCAGAGCAATCCCTGCGGGGTCCTGCCCATCTCAAAATCAATCGGAATGTAGCGCACTGTCGTCTCTCCGCGTCCGCTTCAATGCGACCTTCGATTCCTTGATCGTCAGTATCTCTTCCGCGCGCCGCAGCCGCATCTCGAGCGAAGACTTCTCAGCAATCAGAAGAATGTTCTGCAACTCAAGGGCTTGCACCTTTTCCGCGAGGACCTCCTTGGCCGGGCGAGGAGCCGCAGACCTGTTGACGCGCAGCAGGTCTCTCGCCTTCCTCCACTTCGAAACCAGCCCGCGGTTACGACCACGCGGATGATCCGGCGCGTCGTCGCTCCATGCCCAAAGCTTCTTCTTCGGGTTGTGCCATTTCCGAAGCTTGACGCGAGATGCTCCTACTTTTCGCCAGTCGATTCCTTGGGGGACGCCCTTCGCGGCCCAACGCTGGAGCTCCGCGACTTTGCGCGCCAATGACGTGTCGATGCGCTTTCGTTGAAGCGTTGGATCGAGGCTCTTGAATTCGGCCATGGTCATCTCCCGATCCCAGATTTCCTCGTCATTCATCGGCCGCCTCCTCGCGAAGCGGGACCCGCGCGCACTATTTCGGCTTCGAGTTCCGCCAGGAGCTGGTCCCCTTCATCCCTGAGCGAAGCGGTGGCAGCATGGCGAACAGCATACCGACGCTGTGCGACCTCGTTTTGGATCGCTTGCTGACCATCGTTGAAAGCGACACCAAACTGGCAGCCGAGGCACAGTCGATTACATGCGAAATCGTAATCCGGCATCAGGTCCTCCGGAACGTCCTTCTTCGTCCAGGGAGACGATCCCCTAGCCTTCAACTTGAGGCATTCCGCCTCGGCGCGATGCGCCGGATCATGAGGATCCGCCGCACACCACATGTTCGTGCCCAAGACCGGCTCGAGGAAGTGGGTGTTCGCGTAGTCGACAAATCGTTGGAGCAGAGGAACCTGCAGCGCTTCGGGATCATTTGCCCGCGATCCAATCCGGACGGATGCCATTGCGCGCTCGGCGATCGCATTCACGTTGTTGTACAGCACCTTTCCGCCCGCACCGATTACGCTCTCCGTCCCCCGCCATATTCCGATAAGCTTTTCCACGAATTGCTCGCATCGCAACTCGTTAAAGGCCTTCAGATGTGTCTTCATATGTGACAGACGCTCGTACGCACCATCGACCCAGGACTGCTCTTCGACTGTTCGGTTTCCGATGGAGCTCTGAAGGCGCGCGGCAAGATCCTTCTCCAAACGATTGATCTCGCCGGGCAGGATTGACGTAAAGTAAACGCGGGTCATGTAGGGGTCGTTATGTCGATACATCATCGACAATGCATCGGTGCTCCCGCCCGTGAGTCCATAGAAATACCAGATTCCGAAACCTCTCCTGAGCATATGTATGCTCAGATCCCAGATCTCCTGTCCGTCTGGCGGAGCAATCTCGGCGAATTGCAAGAATTGATTGATCGTCTGGTGGAATCGCGACGAGATCATCCGTTTCAAGTTCTTGACATCAAATGCCACTTCGAAGAGCCAATCCTTGCCGCTCGCCGCACGAGTGTCAGCGGAGATTGCTTCAAGGGCCCCGATGACATTTCGCAGGATTTCGGGAACCGGAACCTCAACGCGGTCCTTAACCGTCTTGGCGATGTAGAGGGACATCAGGAGCGCGCCTGACGGATCTTCGGTCAAGCAGCCATAGTGAGCACTTCGCACACCGATATCCCGCCGTGCCGCGAAACTTCCGATTAGTATCGCGGAGGACGCCAGGAGGTGGCGGATGGCTTCATCGAGCGAAATGACGTTGCAAGGAAGAGTGGCGGATCCAAGATCGAATCGAGGGTAGATCAGCTTTCCCCGTTCAGGCCCGACGGCCTCGGGTACCCGGAAAGTCGTGCGGCCCGCTTGGTAGTCCCTGCATTTCTGGAGGGATTCGATGATGTAGGGCGAATATGTTGCGACGAATTTCGCTGCCGCTGTCATTGCTCGCAACATATCCTGCGGCAGGATCGTCGCGGTTCGATCGTTTTCTTTACCATCACGCGCTAGGATCGCGTCGATCGACATCTCCTCGAAAGGATCCCGCTCCAGGCGATCGTGCGCCAGCTCTCGACTTGAGAGGCGAAACAGAAATTCAAAGATATCGAGCCAGTGGGCCAAGTTCTTCTCGGCCACCGCATCGGACACGATATGCGACTCGCGATTCTCGTCCTTGACGCCGTCGTCGTCAGGCTCATCTCCGCTGTACTCGTCTGAAACCGGGCGCCATAGTCTTGGAGCCTCGATGCCGTGAAGGCTGGAGATTTCCGCAAAGGCAAGCTTGAAGTCCGACGACCGGGCGAGAGCATTCGCGGTAACCCCAAGGAGCTTCGCCAGCTCGGCATGGGTACCCGGTGGCTCGGAACCATATTGCTCGAACACCTGCTCAAGCCGCTCCTCGATCGGAACAAGCGCAAGAACACCTCCCCGCTTGAGCCGCTGCGACAGATCCGAGACGAATGATCTCGGGATCTCTGCAAACGAAGAGAAGCCTTCCGCGACGCGGTTCCTGAGCACCCAATCAAACTTTCGAAGAATCTGGGCAGTGTAGGTGGCATCCAGGGCACCGTTATCGCGCGGTCCGGTGGTGATGCAGGACAGCGTCAGGGTCTTCTTGGTGAGTCGGTCAGCGTTGAACGCGTCGTCCGACAAGCATACGGCGGGAAAGTCGATCGCAGTATCGAAAGACACCAGGTGCTCGACGTCCTTGCGCTTCTTGGTACAGTCCGCGGTCGCAATGATCCAGCAATTGTGGATCAGACTTCGGCTACGGCCGCGCGACCAGCCCTGTGTTGTCCGTCGACCGCCCGGGGGCGTCGATGGACGGGTGGCGATAATCGCCGCCGGAATGAACTTGTTTGCAAGGCAGGATTCATATTGAGCTCGGTTCATGATTAGTAACCTCCTGAAAGATTGAGTGGTGGCAGCGCGGTCCGTCGGGCGCGGATATCGTCGGAAAGCTCCCTGCGGATCCTCTTGAGCAGACGTCCGGCACCGGCTTGTTTGAGTTTGATTTCGATGGCTTGGACAAAGCCTCGTAAAGGAATGCCGACCAGCCGCCAGCGGCGAGGATTGGCCGTGGGTTCCTCGGCATCGAGGGACATGCTGAGCGCCAGAAGTGACCGGACCTGTTCGTCACTCGGATCGAAGACCAAGGTCGGCGGATTCTTCATCGGCATGGTGACACCGAACCCACAAGCGGACCCGACACCCGACACCATGGCCAAATTGTAAAACCACTCTTGATCCTCGGCCGACATGGCGACCTGAAGCGGGCCTCCAACCTCAGCGGCGATCAACGCTTGGATTGCATTCTGGAAGAACCGGGTGCTCTGCTCGAGTTCGCGCCTCATCTCCTTCGAATTCAGGTAGTACGGCAGCAGCACCCCGGTTCCGGAATGGTCCGCCACCGAACGAAGCGATTCCACGCTGCCGACGACTCTCATGTTGAACTCAAGGAACGACCTTCTGATCAGCTTTAGCGAAAGTCCTTTCGTCCCAAGCACACCATGCTTGAACTGGCTGTTAATGCTTCTCTGGTTTGTCGAGACCCCGGTGAGCCAACCCAAATATTTGAAAAAGCGAGACCTTGTCTTTTCGTCCGACGTAAGTTGCGTAAGCGGCTCCATCAATGGCCGCATTAGTTCGATCACCTCGTAGGCTGGGCTGGTGTAGCTCAGGAGGTGCCGTTGGTCGAAGTCATGCCATTGGCGATCGCGTTCGGCGTCCTCCCACGTCGACAATGCATCGGTTCCGCGCCCTCCAGATAGGGTCGAGTGCTCGAGAAACGCCTGTACATGATGCCCAGCCCGCTTTTTGAACACGCTGACAAAACTCGCGCTCGCAATGCCGGCCTTGTCCTTGAGCCTAAAAACAAAGACCTCCGCTGGAATGTCTTCGATCGGCTGCGCGTTCCATCCAGTTTCCGTGGCGAAAACGATTTTCGCCGCCAGAACGGCTTCGTTCGTCGCACCGATGGCAGCGCATACCAACTGCATGATGTGCTGGAACGAGAAGATTTCGTCGCTACTGATGAAGTCGCCCAAGCCCATCTGCCGCCAGGCCTCGGGATCAGCCAGCACCGTCATCGCCTTATCGACTGCGCGCCTGTTGGTTCGCACGCCGAGTTTGGAAAACTGCGATACTCCCGTTACCTGCAGGCTTCGAACCTCCGCACGCAGTACGTCCGCGACCGCACTGAACGCCTTCACTTTTTCGTTGGAAGCGCCGACAAGCAGTCGATCGTCTCGTGCAGGAGCCATTGCATTGAAAAATGCCACGTTTAACCGGACGATCTCCATCGCTCTGTCACGGACGATGTCCATCGAGCGACGCAGCCGCGGCGCCCCAATCAGATCCGTGACACCCGGAATATCGATGTCAGCGATCGTCTTACCTTCAGTCGGCACATGTCCGAATTTCTTGTACCGCCTGCTGTAATGAGGATATGTGCGCCCCTTAAGCTCTGCGAGAAACTCAAACAGATATCCGCACTGGCGCATAAGGCTCGATAGGGTCGTATGAACAAATGCCCCGGATTTCCTGAGGAATTCCTCACACTCGTCGATCACGGCCCTCACGACCGGGGCTTCGCAAGATCTGCTTGGATCGCCAGAAAGTGCCACGAGCAGCGTGTCTGAATAGTTCGAAGGATTGGCCTCGATAAAGGCCATGAGATACCGAAAACCTAATGACTTCGCGGTCCCGCGTGCGTTTCGAATCCCGCCATAGGCAGTGAGGTCGGTCAGAAACGTCTCGCCAAGGCGCGAGCCGATCTCCTCGATGCTCATGGGGGCAAATGGCGGCTCCGTACCTTCATTGGTTCGAGCGCGATTGGGTCGCGGCGACGTGTTCAGTTGGACTCCACGGGGGAGCCCGGGATAACCGCGCTTCGCCTCGGCAAGCCATCGGAACACGCCGATGCCCTTTCGGGCATGCTCAAGTGCGGCCCCTGCCGAGTACAAACCGGACTCGACGAGTCTTCTGTGGGAACGCTGGACAGCGTCCCGAAGCTGATCCTTATATACCTCCGGATCGGCGGCCGACTTCGGATTGCGTAGAAGATCGCGGAGTCCTTGGAAGGATTCCTCCTCCTCTATAAATCCGAGGATTAGCCTTGCACTAAGTTCGCGAGCCTTCCGCTTAATTGGCGACTTTATGTAGGACACGTATTCCGTCACATCTGCAGCAAGCTGCGGATACAGTTCCTGGAATTCCTCTACCTGAAGAGCGAGCGTCTTCGCGCCCGCAAACGCATGTTTTGCGGTGTTCATGATTGTTTTCCTGATATGAGAGACGAGTTGGCCTAAAAGCCGTGAGTGGCTATGCCTCGGGCTGTGAGGTCGGGCCCGTGCATCCGGCTTCGTTCCTATCTACATCGCGTTCAGCAGCCGACCTCGGACTGCGCAGTAGATTGCGGAGCCCTTGAGGGGATTCCTCTACGAATTCTGCGAGCAGCCTCGCACTTGGTTCGCCGACCTCTCGCTTGTTGGGCGCTTTCAAAAAGGACACGTTTTCAGCAACATCCGCAGCAAGCTGCGGATGCAGCATACGGAGTTCCTCTACTGAAAGGGCGAGCGACTTCGCAATCCCATGCTTTGCAGTGTTCGTGCCTGTTTTCCTGAATTCGGAGACGGGTTGGTCCAAAGGCTGTGAGGGACTATGCCCGAGCTTGATGCCGCGGTCGGGGATCGAACTCGCATCAGCACGTCGACCTGGTAATGGGACTTCTTCTTCCTTGACCAGCCGCCGTGGACGCCATCTCGGCCGCCAGCCATGCTCCAACCGATCGGCGCGGCGACTTTGACGCAATACATCCCACTCGTCCTCCCCGAATCCGAGCCAACCTCCCTCTCCTTTCTGGAGGATTTTCATGGCGCTCCCCGGCATGAGTGTACATTAGCGTGTCTCCCCAGTCCTCCACTTGGGACTGAAGCTTCCTCGCAAGTTGCTTTGGAATGTTTCCGCATTCAAAGTCGATTTTCATAGGTACACTCCTTAGCGGAAGGCCAAAAGCATGGGAGGCGGGTAAGGAAAAACGACTGCGGCTCCCTTGCGGCGAAACGTCCAATTGAGCGCTTGGAGGTCCCATCGCTTTCGGCGCCGCCAGTTGGGTCACTGCCATGCGTTTCCATTGTCACTGCAACGGTGATCGCGAGTTGCTCTGCATGTGGAAATACTGGGCGAGTAGGCGGAACGCGTCGCGACTTCCGCCGAATTCGTAGGGGTCGTTCCCATGTTTTCTCCAAATGGTCACAGGCTCACAAACTCCCAAGCGGCATGCCTTGGGAGTGTTGAGACGACGGAGGATCGAGCACACTGTTCGAGGAGCGCACTGATTCGGCTCCTAGGACGACGAAGAAGCCCTCGGCTCAATCAGAGCACGGGTTCTCAACGTCCGCTCCTACCGTCATCATCGCAAGCTTAGTTGGGAAAAGGCAGCAATAATCGATACTTAACCACAAGACACGGCAGTCCCTTGGTTGCATGGAGAAATTGCTGGCGAAATGGAGAATATTACTCTACCAATAGGTCATGCCCGCCCTTTCTCAATGGTTGGAGTGGCATACTCGGGCGGGTGCTTTTCCAGGGGACTCGCCCGAATCGTCTTCTCAAGGAGAACCTAACAAGGAGTCTCCCTACCCACAAGTGGGAAGGCTCCCATACAATTCGGATTATACTGGAGAAAGATTCCTTGTCCGATCCCGCCGAGCAGCTTGCGATTACCCTCGACATGTTGGAGAAGCAGATTCTTGAGAGAGAATCCGAACTCGTTGCATTGAAGGCCTTCTGTATTGAAAGCGAGACCGAGATCGCTCTCAGCAAAAAGCGTGCAGAAAATCTCCGCACCATGCTGGATGAAATGCGTCAGTATCGACCTGCTGCAAAACCGTTCACCCTGGAGAAGTTTCCGGGAGTCCAGTCCGGGCGTCCTGGAAAGCAATCAGAACAGATCAGACAGCTCGCCAAGGTAATCTTGCGGGAAGCCGGCAAACCCATCATGCAACTCGATTTGAAAGAGCGCATGGAGGCGAAAGGTTTGTTGCTGCAGACCGTCAATCCGGTGGACCTCATCCGGTCCGCGCTCCGAAACCAGCCAGAGTTTCGTCATGTTCGCTCAGAAGGCTGGACGCTGGTCGGTTCCCAAGAGTAAGACATCGCCTGATGGAGGATGAGCCCCACGGCTCGACGCTTTATGCCGCCGCCCGATCAGCGCGGTTTTGATCCGACAACACTTACCGGATCGCTGAATGGAGGGCTCTGAAAATCTCGAACCGCAGCGTTTCAGCCCGATCCCCGATATCTCCAGAATATCTTCCAGAACCTTCGGACGACGCGTTGCAAGGGCGATCAAGGTAGTGTCAAGAAAGACGACATAAGGGGCTACACCTAGCTCCTGGGATATCAAGACGCTCCTGCATACCCATGGAGATTTTTAATGGACGACGTCAGCGAACAGTTCGCGACGCTGCTGCTCTCACTTGAGAAGCGGGTCCAACAGAAGGAAGAAGTGCTGCCCCAGTTCCGCGTCCGCGCTGAAGAATACTGTCGGGACCAGGAAGCTGCCAGGTCAGCAGGAAAATGAGATTTCCCCACTATGATTGAATTCGTCTCAGTAACCGGCGACGGTAGAGTCCATCACAAGGCGTTTATCAATGGGCGACTGCTTTGGGCAGGGGGCGATCTGATGAGCCTTCTTGGCACCGATCAATTTGCGGCTTGGCCGTCTGGCGAAGCCGAGGGACTTGCACGCTACCTCGGCAACCACAGCGACATCTACGTGAAGATGGAGTGGTATCTTTCCAAAGAGAACGGGGTTTCGGGGATAGCCCTCGTCGAGGACGAGCGCATTGATTTCTATGGAACCATCTTCTCGTTGTTTGAAGCTGCCCCGCTCGAACAAGTCCTTCGCTTCTAACACGGTTACGCGTTGTCCCAGGCGACGTAGGCGCCGCCTGTCATCGCAATGCAATTTCGAGGGCGTCAAGGAACCGCGCCCCGTAGCGCTCCAACTTGGTCGGTCCAACGCCCGATACCTCGAGCATTTCGTCCAGCGTAGACGGACGGCTCGTCGCAAACGCGATAAGGGTCGTGTCCGGGAAGATGACATAGGGTGCAACGCCAAGTTCCCTGGCAATCGCGAGGCGTTCCTGCCGAAGCGCCTCGAAGACCTCCCGATCGTCCGCCGACAGACCAGAGCGAGAAGAATAGTTCGAAGGCTCGATCGACCGCTTGGTGCGCCGCGTCACGGAACGATCACGCCGGAGCGTCACCGACCGTTCCTTCTTGAACACGGCGGCCGCCTGTTCCTGCAGCTTCATTGCGCCGAACTCGTCATGCTCCACACGGATGAGGTTCAGAGCCAGCAATTGCCTGTAGATGGACTGCCAGCCTGCTGCATTGAATTCCCTCCCGGCGCCAAAAACTGCGAGATCGACATGGCCGAACCTTTTAGTCTTGTCGGTCAGTTTCCCGATAAGGACGTCGATGACGTGACCGACGCCGAACCGCTCGCCGGTTCGATAAATCGCAGCAAGGGCTTTGATAGCAGCCTCGGTTCCATCCCAGGTTTCGATCGGCTTCGTACACGTGTCGCAGTTTCCGCAGCGGCCGGGGTGCTGCTCGCCAAAATGCCCTAGGATCGCCTGGCGGCGGCATGCAGTCGTCTCGCAAATGCCAACCAGCGCGTTGAGCTTCGCCCGTTCAATCCGCTTGACCTGATCCGACGCATCGCCTTCGTCGATCATGCGCGAACGCTGCACGATATCCTGCATACCGAAAACCATGAAGGCTTCGGCCGGAAGCCCGTCGCGGCCCGCGCGCCCAGTCTCCTGATAGTAGCTTTCGATCGAGGATGGCAGATCAAGGTGGACGACGTAGCGGACATTCGGCTTGTTGATGCCCATGCCGAAGGCGACAGTCGCCACGAGGCAGAGCCCCTCCTCCAACCTGAACGCATCTTGATTGGCAGCCTTCAGAGCCGGGTCTAACCGCGCGTGGTAGTGCTTCGCGCGAATGCCGCTTTCGTTCAGCCATTCCACCGTTTCCTCGACCTTCTTCCGCGACAGGCAGTATACGATGCCGCTCTCACCCTTATGCCTTTTAAGGAAGTCCAGAAGCTGCCCCCTGGGATTGCTCCGCGGGAGAATCTCATAGCTGATGTTCTTGCGATCAAAGCTATCTACGAAAACCTCTGGATCATGGAGGTTCAATAGCTTGATGATATCTTGCCGGGTACGGGTGTCGGCAGTCGCGGTCAAAGCGACAACCGGTATCGTTGGATACATCTCCTTCAACCGACCAAGAGCGAGATAGTCCTTTCGAAAGTTATTTCCCCAAACACTGATACAATGCGCTTCATCGACGGCGATCAGCGAGATATCGCCGTTTCCTAGCATGGAATCGAGGCTACCCGTCGCAAGCCTCTCCGGAGTGACGTAAAGGAGCTTCAGTTGGCCCGATCGAAGCTGTCGCCTCACATTGTTCGCGTCATCTGGCGACTGTTCCGACCAGATCGCGCCTGCCGGGACACCAAGTTCCTTTAGTTCTTCGACCTGATCTCGCATCAACGCAACCAGCGGTGACACGACGATCGCAGTGCCGCCCATGCATAAAGCCGGAAGCTGGTAGCAGAGTGACTTCCCCTTTCCCGTTGGAAAGAGAACAAGCGTGTCGCCGCCCGAGATGAGATTTCGGATGGCGTCTCCCTGCATTCCCCGGAATTCCGAATAGCCCCAGACGCGACGGAGAACGTCCAAAGGATACTCCGCCCCGACACAGGCGTCGTGACCCGTCGCGTCAAATACATCTCGAACTGAATGAGCCACTGTGTCTACCTGCCTTAGGAATGCGCCTGTCGCCTGAGAATCGATCCCTTCATTCCGATAGGCTATCACAATCCTCCTTGCCAACGGGCGGGTCGCGTCAACGCGCGCCAACCGGCCAGCATGTCACTGAATTCGGTGCCATTCAAAAGTGAGGGTTTAGTCGCCTGAGTGTCGGCCACCCGAAAGCCCAGCCTAAGGGTGAAAATTTCTTCCTGCCTGCCAATTTGCGGAGCGAGTAAACATACGCAATTAATATTCAGTGTTAGCTTAAGAGTTAGTCGCCGTATTCACCCGCAAAGCAGGTCACCTCAGCGGTGTGCACTTTTTGCGGAACGTATAAGAAGTTGGCCGCAACAGTGTTCGCGTATATTTCTCAACTACAAATCCATCGTCAAAAACAGTATCGACAACATAGTCTTGTCCGTAGTGATAGGCGACTGTTCGGAAATTAGGATAATTCCTAACAATTGAATGCTCTGCCGAACCAAGTGCGTTCGTCACTTCCACTTTTTTCCCATCTTCGTGGAACTTGTACATCGTCTCAGAGAATCCGACGGCATCTTCTTCAGATTGCATTTCCCCGGTCGTTTGGTCGAGGGTTACAGAATATCCTTGCCAGCGGCCAGCCTCGCACACGATCCCGAAGGGCCGGTCGCCGGCGAACGAATGTGGGATTGACGCTAGATACGTGATTATGAGGACAGCAGCTCGCATAAGACAATCCCGTTGGGATCGAAGCCAGGGGTCGGTCTTGCGGTGTTCCGGATTATCCACCGGGAAATAAACATGCCATCCGCAAGTCTTAGGTCGAAAAGATGCTTCTCCAGGGGACGGGTGCATTAGGGGAAAAGTTCCAACACTTTGGCGAATGGGCGCTTGCGCTCAGCGGCGGCGCGGGCCTTCTCTCTGATCACAACGCTTGGATCCAGTCTTTTCCAGAGGGAGATATAGATATCTTGCCCGTCCATGAGGATTATGCGACGGGAAGTGAAGGCTTCAAACGACGGGGCCGAGTAGCCCGAATAACTGACGTGTATTCCCCGCGTCCAATCTGGTCGCTCCTGCAGCTTTCCCTGAAACGAATGCAGCATCGCGGCATCTGTCTGCGCACGATGCCATTTCGCCTCTACCAGATACGTCGTTCCATCATGCTGGAGCGAACCATCGATCTGTTCGCCGGCTGTCCTGAAGGAAGCGCGGGCGTCAAGTCCCCACACGTCAAACCAGTGTGTTTCGGCATGCAATTTTGACCCCCTTGGCGGGGTAATCGGCGTCCAATTTTGACCCCCCTCAGATTTCATCTGACCATCCGGCTTTTTGCGGCGGATGGAGCGGGAGTTGAAGCGAGTGGATACGATTGCGCGTGTTCGACGGGCCTTCCATGTGCAGGGCTGGTCGGTGAAGAAGATCGTCCGGGACACGGTTCGCAAGATACTGCGTTCCGGCGAGACCGATTTTACCTATGAACGAGAACGGCAACCGCTGCCAAGGATCGGAGCGTGGAAGGCGGAGATCGAGCGGTTTCTCACAGCCAATGAGGGCAAGCCGTCACGCGAGCGGCTGACGCTGATCCGGATTTACGAGGAGGTCAGGGCACTCGGCTACGATGGCAGTTATGACGCGATCCGGCGATATGCCAAGACCTGGGCGAAGAACCGGGGAGCCGTGACGGCGGAAGCCTATGTGCCCCTCTATTACGCGCCAGGGGAGGCTTACCAGTTCGACTGGAGCCACGAGATCATTCTAATCAACGGCGTGACGACGACCGTGAAGGTGGCGCATGTCCGGCTCTGCCACAGCCGGATGATGTTCGTCCGGGCCTACATGCGCGAGAGCCAGGAGATCGCCTTCTTCCGTGGCACCTGCACGCGCGGCATCTACGACAACATGAAGACTGCGGTCGAGACGGTGTTCGTCGGCAAGGAGCGTCAATACAATCGCCGCTTCCTGCAGATGTGCAGCCACTATCTGGTTCACCCCGTTGCCTGCACGCCCGCATCCGGATGGGAGAAGGGACAGGTCGAGAACCAGGTTGGTCTCGTGCGCGAACGCTTCTTCACCCCACGCCTGCGGGTCAAAAGCCTGGAAGAGCTGAACGTCTGGCTGCTCGACAAGTGCATCGCCTACGCCAAGGCACACCGCCATCCCGAGCAGACCGAACGGATGATCTGGCAGGTGTTTGAGGAGGAGCGCGGCAGCCTGGTGCACTATGTCGGGCCGTTCGACGGTTTCCACTGCGTCCCGGCCTCCATATCGAAGACCTGCACGGTCCGCTTCGACAACAACAAATACTCCGTCCTCTCGACGGCGGTCGGCCGCCCTGTCGAGGTTCATGCTTATGCCGAGAAGATCGTGATCCGACAGGATGGCGTCAACGTTGGTGAGCATCCTCGTTGCTTTGGCCGTGGCGAGACGGTCTACGACCCCTGGCACTACGTCCCTGTCCTGGCTCGTAAACCCGGTGCTTTGCGCAACGGCGCGCCGTTCCGGGAATGGGTCTTGCCCGCCGCGATGGAGAAGGTGCGCCGGCGGCTGAAGAGCGCCCATGACGGTGATCGACAAATGGTCACCATCCTCGGCTGTGTTCCCACCGACGGTCTGGCGGCCGTCGATGCTGCCTGTCAGGAGGCTTTGGATCACGGCGTCTGCTCGGCCTCGGTAATCCTCAACATTCTGACCCGGAGCCGTGATCCGGCTCCGGCAATCACTCTTCAGACCCCAGATGCGCTGCGGTTGACCCATGAGCCGGTCGCCGACTGCGCACGGTATGACAGCCTCAGGAGGGCAAGCTGATGGAACGCACACAGGTTCTCGAACTTATGAGCACGCTGAAGCTCTATGGAATGCGCAGCGCTTACGACGAGGTCATGGGCAACGGCATCAAACGGCAGCACGAACCACCCCGCATCGTCGGCGATCTCCTGCAGTCGGAGATCGCCGAGAAGCAGGCCCGCTCCATTCGCTACCAGCTCAGCATTGCCAAGCTGCCGCTCGCCAAGGACATCGACGACTTCGACTTCACCAATACGCCGGTCAATGAATCCCTGGTGCGGGAGCTGTCGACCGGCACCTTCGTCGCCGATCAGCGCAACGTCGTCCTCGTGGGCGGCACGGGAACCGGGAAGAGCCATCTGGCCATCGCAATTGCCCGTGCACTGATCCGCAACGGAACACGCGGCCGCTTCTTCAATGTCGTCGATCTGGTCAATCGGTTGGAAACGGAAACGCGCAGCGGCAAGCAGGGGCGGACGGCCGACTATCTCAACCGTCTCGACTTCATCATCCTGGATGAACTCGGCTATCTGCCATTTGCCCAGGCGGGCGGCCAACTCCTGTTCCATCTGATCAGCAGGCTCTATGAGCGCACGTCGATCATCGTCACTACGAACCTGGCGTTCGGCGAATGGCCGACAGTGTTCGGCGATGCAAAGATGACGACCGCGCTCCTCGACCGTCTGACCCATCACTGCGAGATTGTCGAAACCGGAAACGAGTCCTGGCGCTTCAAGAACCGCTCTCAAAGCTAAAGCCGAAGACGATCATTACCCGCACTTGGCCTACCCTCTGCAACCCCGGCCAGCGCCGGGCAGGCCAAGCGCTGATCTACGCTACTAGGGGGTCAAAATTGGACGCCGATAAGGGGTGATTTTTGGACGCCGATTGACAAACCAGCGCTTGAGGAACTTTTCAAAGGCATACCCCCGCGCCTGGGGACTGTCATCTTTTGCCTCCATTCCGAGGAACTCCGCCTCCAACTCCCCGAGAATACACTCGGCTGGCTGCTGCCTGATGTCGGAATTCGCTTTCTCGGTAGCGGCTCCAGCGAGGGGCCTGCCCCCCAACCGCTCAATGATGGCGTTCACCCTCCTACGATGATCGTCAGTCGCACCATCCGGGCGTATGGCTTCGGGATACTCCCACAACCCCGCGAGAGCTTTCGCGATCGCCTTCGGTTGGGCCGTTTGGGTGAAGGCTATAAGGCGCTTGCCCTTCGAATTGCCCCGGAATGCGTAAGCATCGTCGTATATGTCGATACCGACCTCATCACGGAAGAACTCGAAAAAAGTCTGGTTTGTGAATTCGAGAACGTATCCGCCCTGAACGAACAGGTCCTCAACGAGCTTAGTTTCGATTGGGCGAAGCGTCATCCGACCTTAGTCTCTTGTGATAAATCGTGCACGGTCGAGAAGTTCGTCGAAAGTTACAATATCCACGTTACGAGTGTCTCGTCTGAAAAGCTCGAATGTGTCGCGTCTCACTTCGGCGTCGCGGGCGCCACCGCAGCCCTCTATCTCGCTGCCGCGGCCTATCACGAGAATTGCTTTCGGATCGCGAGAGCGCGCCGTCATCCGGCGCGTTCCGGACTTGTCATAGTTCAGACCGGTGTGCGCCTGCACCAACCATTCCGCCTTTTGTTCCAGAACCTGCGAAACAGCGTCCATGAATTCATTACTGAACCTCCAGGTGCCGGAGCGTCCTGATCGCCTCTGCTGGAAGATCGGAGTGTCGGGCCGTTTGATCTCCACGAGGACAGAGTAGTCAGTGAAGTTCATCAAGTAGTCGACGGTGGGTCGCTCCCGATTGTCAGTGCCCCCCGCGCCGACCATCATTTCGCGGTCGAACGGCCGCATGATCCTGTAATCGAGGCCATAGCCAAACACCCAGCTTTGCCGTTCAAAGAAATCCTGCCAGCTCCTTTCCACCCACTGCTCTGCGGCTAGCTGACATTCGAATTCTTCAAGTGCCTGGCGACGCCCCAGAAGGAGGTTTATTTCTTTCTGGCTGAGGTCGGCGTGAAACCCGCGGAAGAGGCGCTCCCGTTCGCGGGGATCGAGCTTCTTGATCCTCGTTAACATCGCATGGTCGGACGCATCTGTGATTATCTTCGGGCCGTTGCCGACCGAGACGTCGCGTACCTCGAACCGTTCTTCGTTCGAGCGGTCGATGAACTTTATGCTTTCGAGGAAAGCCAGCAGCTTTGCGAACTCATCGGACCTGAATGTAAAGGAATCTTTCTCGTAACCCTGGTACCAATCCCCGGCACGAGACTGGAAGGTTTCCAGGGTGATGCGTCTGACACCACCATCGTCTTGACTGACCAAGGCGGTGACCTGCGTCTTGCGTTTCTCGCCCGTTAGTCGAAGGCACATCGCGCCCTCGAGTTCCCCTATCAAGACCCTCTCGGTTCCTTCTATTACCGATCGAACTAGACGTCGCTTCTCGGGATTGATCGCTCCCTGCATGAAGACCCGCGTAAGGTAGGCCCTGCCTTCCTTTCGAAGTTCAAAGAACTTCGCGTTGTCGTCGACCATTCCAGATACCTAGCGAGTTTTCGTTGCAACGGAATAGATCACGTTGGTGTGCTTTACACAACTTCAGGGAGGGGATCCTATTCGCTCGGCGGCTTCGAAACCGGCGACGGCCGCGAGGGGTAGTGATCCAGGCCGAATACATCTGTGGATAGAGATTGATAATCTTGAAGTGTCGAACGGAGGTTGCTATCGCCGATGCAAGCTTGCGGGCAGATCTTGTCGTCGCGCATCGCGACGGTTGCTGACAATGTCAGGCCTGATTGCTCCTTCCGGAGTACCCTTACGTTCATCTACGGGAAATCCCGTGACACGCATACGAGTGCCCGCAAGCGAATTACCTCATGACTTTAAGCTCTTTTCGCGCATGCAAAGACCTGGCCGATCTCGCGCATCTGTTGCGGGTGTCGCCCAAAGGGCTCAGCTACATCCTCTACAAGATCCCGTCGCATCTTAAGTACACGCATTTCGAGATTCCGAAAAAGTCCGGCGGTGTTCGGACTATTTCCTCACCAGATCGCCGGCTTAAATTCGTACAATCGCGACTTGCTGAACTACTTTATACCTGTCAACGAGAAATCTTACCCGTAGAAAAGAACATCAAGAAGGTTCTTTCGCATGGATTTCAGAAAAACCGCGATCTCTCAATCCACACAAATGCTTACAAGCACACTAATCGGAGATTTGTACTAAATCTCGATCTCGAAGACTTCTTTCCTTCTTTGAATTTCGGTCGAGTACGAGGATTCTTTCTTAAAAATCGGGACTTCCAACTAAAAGAAGCCCTGGCGACGGTGGTCGCTCAGATCGTTTGCCATGGCAACGAGCTACCGCAGGGCGCCCCGACGTCCCCCATCATCTCGGATCTCATGGCCCGTGTCATGGACGTCCATCTTTCGAAAATGGCCGCGAGTTACGGCTGCACCTACTCCAGATATGTCGATGACCTCACCTTTTCGACTAATCTTGCCGAGTTTCCGCCGGCCCTCGCTACGGAGGACCCAGCAACGGGAGCTTGGTCTGCAGGCGCTGAGCTCCGCAGTCGGATATGGAGGCAAGGCTTCGCGCTCAACAATAAGAAGACGCGCATGCAAGCCCGCACGTCACGGCAGGAAGTCACAGGGCTAGTCGTCAACAAGTTCGTCAACGTCCGAACGGAGGTCGAAGCCAGCAATCGAATCCTTGTCCACACGCTGGTGAAAAAAGGTAACTGCTTTCAAAAGGATCCAGTGTCCGGCACGACAAAAGCGCTGTCTCTGGAACAGATTGGCGGTCGGCTCAGCTACCAATTTCAGACCAAGGCTGCGCGTCACAGCTTCAGGTCAGCTCGAGAATTCGAAAAAGCCGGCGAGCCTATTCCCAGGTTCTATCGAGATTACGCGTCTTACATCAACTACTGTAGCTTTCATGCAAACGACCTGCCTACGATTGTCTGTGAAGGAAAAACGGACGTAATTTACCTCAAGACCGCGATCCGCGTCCTCTACGCCAAATTTCCGAAGCTCGCGGGGATTTCGGCCGGGGAATACGCTTCAGATGTTCGGTTCTTTGGCCACAGCCGCCACCATACAGCGGCGACAAAGCTGTCCGGTGGAGCTGGCGACATCCAGCAGTTTGTCAGAGAATACAGCAAGATCGTCCACCCCTTTCATCCCGGGGGCCAATTGAGGCCCGTTATCGTCTTCGTAGATAATGACAAAGCAACGAACGGCATCTGGAGCTTTATCAAGGAGAGAACTGGCTCGAAAACCCTGATCGACGGCTCCGCGCCGTTCTACCACATAGAAAGAAATCTCTATGTTGTTGCAGTCCCGGGAAAGGTCGGCACCACGGAGCGGATCGTCGAGGATCTGTTCGACGCTAAAACCAAGTCGATGACCTGGAATGGCAAGACAGTAGATCTCAAGCAGAAGCGCGGCCATCCGCCAGGAAAGGGAAAAATGAGCAAGGAACGCTTCGCGACAAAAGTCATTCGCGACCAGCGCGACAACATTGACTTCTCAGGATTCGAACCTGTTCTGCAGGCATTCTCCGACATCATTGACATCAAGCTTCCTGCGTCCACGTGATGCCAAGGCAGGGCGCTTCGTCGAAACGCTTCGTCTTATCGTTCGCGCCGTCCGATCCAAAGTTGCGATCATGTTCGGGTCGAAGGAGCCGGTTTTCACACGGCGCTGCCGGCAGCCGCGGCGGAGGAGCGTTCTTTCATCAATTCTCGCTTTCGCGATGACCAACACGAAAGGCGCTCTTCAGTAATATTGTACAAATGCATCTCTTAGTTGATAGTTCGATCACATCAAACCGAGAGCAATCGTCGTGCAGCGCCCTTTCATTTCGAAATCATTCGTTGAGTTGGAGGAAGTATTCCGGAAGGCGACGCGTGACAAAGATACCGAATTTCTGAAACTTCTCGATCACGAACTATCATTCCGGAAGAACCAGAAGACACCGGACTTGAGGAAGAAGGTCGCGTCGGCATTGGCGAAGGTGCCCTTGAAGCAGACGGATCTCTTCGAAGACGCCAAGCAGTCGGCTAGCGCCCGGAAGCCGGAGCGTAGGTCCGGCGTAGTCCACACAAAACCTAACCGTCGTAAAAAGCCGAAATTCCAACCGACGGACGAACAGGCCGCTGCGCTTGACGCGTTCATGCGAGGGAAGTCACTCAAGATCAACGCCTTCGCGGGGTCCGGAAAGACATCCACACTTCAGCTCCTCGCCGATGCTACGGGGCTTCGCGGACAGTACCTCGCGTTCAACAAGAGCATCGTAGCCGATGCTGGGGAGAAGTTTCCCGACACCGTCGACTGCTCGACCTCACACAGCCTGGCATTCCGTGCAGCGCCTCCGGGATACAAGCACGATATCGGAAAGCTGACGAACAAGTGCACGGCCAAGCAGCTTGTTGAAGTCCTCGACATCAAGCGACGCCCTTTTGGCGACAAGTATGCCGTTACACCGGACTCCCAAGGCTATCTCTACCTCGAGACCATACGACGGTACGCCCAGAGCGCAGATGACCAGATCGGACCCCAGCATGTTCCCACCCTCGGCGCGCTCCGGGCCGCGCCGGAGGATATTCTACAGGAGGTCTCCAGTTTCGCACTTGATGGCGCCCGTCGCGTTTGGAGCCGAATGCTTTCAGAGCGGGATCCACTGCCCCTTGGACACGATGGCTACCTGAAACTGTGGGGACTCTCGCGCCCGATCATCACAGCAGACTATATTATGCTTGACGAGGCCCAGGACACGAATCCCGTCGTCCTGGACATCCTGCAACGACAGCGCGGGCAACTGATCTACGTTGGGGACAGATATCAGCAGATCTATGAGTGGCGCGGCGCCGTGAACGCGATGGAGTCGATCGAAACCGAGGCTAGCACATATCTGACGACCTCGTTCCGTTTCGGGGACGCCATCGCCGACCTCGCGACTAAGATGCTGGTGAAGCTTGGCGAGCGTCAGCCAGTCAGAGGCAATCCTGGCATCGCCAGCAGGATCGGCAATACCAATCCGGCTGCAGTCCTCGCCCGCACCAACGCGACGACCATCAGTGCCGTAATTGAGGCACTTGATGCCGGACGCAAGCCGCACCTGGTCGGCGACAAGTCCGAATTGATGGACATGCTTCGCGGCGCGCAAGCACTAAAGGAGAACGAACCTTCGACTTGCCCGGCCTTTTTCGGGTTCAAATCCTGGAACGAGGTCGTTGAGTTCGCGCGAACCGACGAAGGCGCGCATCTGGTGATGTTCGTAAACCTCGTCGAAAAACGTGGCGAGAAGCAACTCATGTGGGCGCTGAACAGAACAGTGGATGAGGAGAAGGCCGACCTAGTCATATCCACTGCCCACAAGTCTAAGGGGCGGGAATGGAAGTCCGTTCGCCTCATGGACGACTTCCTTCGGAGCAGCCCGACTGACAAGAAGAGTGGCGGCCCCGACCCCGCGGAAATGCGTCTCCTCTACGTTGCATTGACCCGAGCAAAGGAATCCTTGGAGATTCCGTCTACCATCAAGGACTTCATCGATCGAGGAATCGCGCCACAGCGGGAGCGCGTCGAGGTCGCGCCGTCGACGCCCTCGCCAGGAGTCAAGGCAACTTCGGCACCAATCCAGGCCGTCCCTGCGCGCCCGTCGTTGGCTCCGCCAGCACGTGATGTTTCTCCATATTCTTCGGGTGTCTCCAAGCGGCCCGCTCGCAAAGGTCTGCTGGGTTGGCTGTTTGGCAAGTAAATGAAGCGATGTCCGGATAGTGCCCGTGGAGAGTGTTGATGAACCGCAGTTTTGAGAACGAATTCAGATCACTAGACATCCTGTTGGCATCGGACTGCGAAAGCAGAGGCGTAGATGGCTTCTGTCTTGCTTGGATCAAACTTGAAAGACAATTGCGCAAGATCACAGCAAATCTGCTCTATCAGGCGTCCGATATCACGTCAGCCGACGCGGGGAAAATCCGCGACGCGTTCTTCGGTCATCGAGGGCTCGATTACACCACCTTCATCGGAGCTATAAGCCATCTGAGCGGTGTTCCAGTCAGTGAGGTGATCGGGGATCGCTACCGGCCGTTGAAGAAAGAGATAGAACATTGCCACCGCAACAGACAGAAGATCTTTCACGGCCAGCAGACGGGCCAAGGTCTCACGCGCGAAGCCCTGATCGGCCGCATTAAGGTCATTCGGAATTGGTGCGAACTGTTATCGAACGGGGCCTCGGACCGATTTGGCTATGATGGCTTCGCCGGGACGACATCACTCTTTAAGACAAATCGGGACGAAGTGATCGAGGCCGTCGACAAGGCTATCCAACGGACTGGATGGTTGGAATATGCGCGAACGTTTCAACGATAACCAGACGGGTGGAATTTTGCCTGCGGCAGCCCACCGACTTGTTACACCATACTTGGATCAAGGTTCAGGATTGTCACAACACCCTCGCCCGGGATCCTGAACGACTGCTCGGTGATTTCATATCGGGCAGCGGACGCCTTGTCGAACCAAGCGTCCGCTCCGATCTTCCGTGGAAAGCGTTGCTCTTCCTGGTTCTGATTGTGGAGCAATTCGAACGCGAAGCTGTCCGCATCCAATTCTTCTCTCGGGAACCACCAGCCTGGCACCTTGGGTGCCGATCTGTACCACTTCCTGCCTCCCGTGCCGTGACGGATCATCATCGAAGCCGGGTAGATGTCGCTGTCAATCATCCTGATCAAGGTAGCCGTGAGGCTTGTCTTGAAGATGCCCGCCACTTCCTTCAACGCTTTCAGATCCAACCGAGGATGCTTGCGGCATTCGCTCTTGAACATCGACCACGGCATCAAAAGGTCGGCGGCATACTGGTCAGCGGCCCGCTCGACATTGTTCGTCTTCGAAAACTTGCCGATGTCCGTAGCGCGGCACGCGACGGTCGCGCCGCGATGATGTGCCCAGTGGCCGAGTTCGTGTGCGATCGAGAACCGCTCCCGCTGGGGCATACCGCCCGGATTGACTGAGATGATCCCCTTGTTCCCCAGACCTGTGATCATGGCCTCGCAACACTTGAGACAACGACGCTTTACACGCAGGCCCACATAGTACGCGATTGCTTCGACATCGATATCGCGGGGTTCTGTAATACCAAGGGAACGAAGCAGTGCATCCGGCGACAAATTCGTAGGAAGCGGATCAATTCTCTTCATCGTTTTTGTCTTCGTCTTCAAGCTCTGTGAGATCTTCCAGAATTGCGTCGAGATCACCGTCCATGGTTCCATCACCAAAACGCGCAGCCAGAGTGAGACCGGCCGTCGCATCGCCTGCTTTCGCGCGTTCATAGCGTCGCTTTGCGCGTTCTTTATCAAGATTGCTCACGCCGCTAGACATAGTGCTGGAAAACGCGCCAGCGCGTGCACGCTCTAACCGCGCCTTCGCCAGCCCGATTTTTGCACTGTCGATCGCATTGTTGAACATCTGGATATTCGCTTTGTCTTCCGGGCCCACTGGGCTGTCGTCCGAAAGGATGAAGTCTATGAAGTTGTCGACGGCGTCCTTCTTCTTGTCGCTCATCACGCGAGTCCTTCCTTCGCTCGATAGTCACCGGCGAGGTTGTCGATCTTGCGTTTCAGCCGGGTGCGCAGCGCCTCGAGGCGCTTAGCGTCCACTCCTACAGCCTCCTGCAGATCCTTTCCTATCATCCCATCCTGGATACCCATGAGGAGCAGCAGCATTTCGTCGTCATCCGCGAAATGCTCCTCCAGCTTGGATATCGCGTCCTCCACGATCGCCTTGCGGGCGAGGCCGCCATCATCGTCGTTCGCGGCCACCATCTCGAGGTCTTCGGAATTCAGGATACCGAAGCCCTGCTGGAGGCGCACCACCTTTCTTTCGTCGGTCAAGAAAGCGCCGTCAGAGCGGAGGCTCTTCATCAGGCCCGCCACGAACGACGTGAAACCATGCGCACGCGGCCAGCGCCGTCTCCCGTCGGCGATCCGGACGTAGGCCTCGTTGATCAGGTCGTCTGGTGACGGGAAGCCACTGCTGCCCGCGATGAAGCGGGCGACGCGCGCGAGCTTGGTCCGCTCTTCATCGGAGAGCGCCTCGAACGCCGCAAGAGCGTCGTCCGCAGAGTAGTATTCTTCATCAGGCTGTCCCACCAGCTCCTCCGCATTTTCGTCCGCATATGTCGATCCTCCTCCTCGATCTCGCTCTGTCTGCGCGCGGGAACGCGGATTCCGACAGAACTTTTTTTCGTGTCGGAATCGTCGGTGTCGCACGCAAACAAGGTGGACGCCCCCGTCCTCTCCTTTTTTTCAACAATCAGGGAATCACAACCAATGACTATCGAACATCACGAAGAACCCAGCGGCAAGCGCATCGCCGTCGAAATCGCCAGCATCGACCTCAACTTCCGAGTCTTCGAGCTGGATACGAGCACGCCCACTGGTGGCAAGATCGCAAAGGTCGCGGGATTCAGTGCCGACCAGCACCCTTACGTCATGCAGTGGCGCGACGACGGTGATCTGGAAGAACTCCGCGCACAGGAAGAGGCTGACCTCCGCAATGGCGTGAAGTTCATCGTAGCCGAAAGCGACGGTACCTATCGTATCGTGATCGAAGGCGAAGCAAGGGACTGGCCCGCGGACGAGATTTCCGGCGCAGCCATCCGCAAGCTGGGTCGGATTGCGGCGGAACGCTCCATCTATCTCGAACGCGCGGGTGAGCCTGACCGCCTCGTCGAAGACGGCGACATCATCAAGATCAAGAAGGATGGCGTCGAGCTGTTCCGGAGCAGCAAGCCGGAGGTTTGGGAACTCAACGTGCAGGGCAAGAAGATTGTCTCCGTCACGCCTGTCATCTCGGTGGTTGATGCTCTTAACCGTGCGGGCTTCGATCCGAACGCCTGGATCATCATCCTCAAGGTGCAGGGGCAGCCGAAGCGCCAGCTTTCGGTCGGCGACGATATCGATCTGCGCGCACCGGGCATCGAGAAGATTCGCCTCACGCCAACGGACGTAAGCAACGGAGAGGCGCGCCCCGCGCCCTCCCGTGACTTCGCACTTCTGGAGATCGACGAATCCTACTTGGACGGACTTGGTCTTCGCTGGGAAACCCGTACCAGCGATGGTCACCGCTGGCTGAGCATTAACGACTATCCGCTGCCCGCTGGCTACACCGCCACCACGACGACGCTCGCGCTGATGATCCCGCCCACGTATCCTCAGTCGGAGATCGACATGTTCTACGCATATCCCCCTCTTCAGCGCGTGACGGGAGGGGGAATTCCCGCGACCGAAGCCTTCCAGAGCATCGGCGGGCTCCCGTTTCAGCGCTGGTCGCGACATCGTGGAGCGGTCGGCCCGTGGAACCCGCAGCGGGACAATGTTGTGACGCACCTCGCTCTTGTCGAGTCCGCTCTGGCGGTGGAGGTCGGCGAATGATGCCAACGAACACACTTGCTATGGCAGGGGTCACGCATTCCATGCTGAAGGCTCACCTTCTCTCCGACGGCAACGAGGCTGCAGCAATCCTTGTCTGCGCCCCCTCGCCCGGCCCTCGGCAGCGGCTGGTCGTCCGGCTGGCAATCCTTGTGCCCCACGAAGCCTGTCCCGTACGGAAGCCGGATGCGATCGTCTGGCCCGGGGCCTACATCGAGGACGCGATCGACGTCGCGGAGCCTGAAGGACTCGTGATCATCCTGCTTCACTCCCATCCCGGGGGCTGGCTGCAGTTCTCACAGATCGACAACGAGAGCGACGCGAGGGTTATTCCGGGTCTGTTTCACGCTTTCGGAGATTGCCATGGTTCTGCGATCATGACCCCGGAAGGCGCAATTCGTGCGCGCCTGTATGCGCCCGACATGACGTCGCAACCCGTCGATCTTGTGACGATCGCCGGCGATGACATCAGCTACTGGTGGAACGACCGCATCGTCAACGCGGTCCCGTCTGGTCGACCGCTCGCCTTCACGGGTGCGATGACCAATGAACTCTCCCGGCTGTCTGCTGCGGTTATCGGCGTCTCAGGGACCGGATCCATTACGGCTGAACAGGTTGCACGCCTCGGATTTGGATCGGTGACCCTCGTCGATCCCGACAGGATCGAGAAGAAGAACCTCAACCGCATCCTCAATTCCACGTTGGCGGACGCAGCGGGAGGCCGCCCGAAGGTCGAGATGTTCTCCGCCGCGGTCGCTTCGCACCGTGGCGAAGGCGTGGCGGTCAGCCTTCCTCATACCCTGGGCACAAGGGAGGCTGTCGAAGCCGTAGGTCAATGCGATGTCATCTTCTGCTGCGTGGACAGCAAGGAGGGCCGACTGTACGCGGACCTCATTGCTTCAGCCTTCCTCATTCCGCTCTTCGACGTTGGCGTCACGATCCCTACCTTCCTCGATGACGGCAAGGTTGCCATCGCTGACGTCAGTGGTCGGATCGACTACGTTCAACCGGGCGGCTCAACGCTTTCAGATCGCGGCGTATACACCCAGGAAGGCCTGAGGGCAGAGTATCTGCTGCGCACCGATCCAGCGGCGTTCCGGGATGAACTCGCGGCGGGCTACATTAAGGGAATCCACGAAGAGGCTCCCTCGGTGATCACGCTGAACATGAGGGCCGCCTCTGCTCTGGTGAACGAGTTCGTCGCCCGCGCCTATCCCTATCGCCAGGAGCCGAACGGGAACTACGCACGCGTCGCGTTCAGCCTCGCAGCTTGCGACGAGGACCATCATTCGGAAGACGACTTCGACCGCAAGGAAAATGCTTTGCTGGGGCGAGGCGCTGCCGAGCCTCTGCTAGGACTGCCGCTGTTCCAGAAACCGAGAAAGGATGCAGCATGAGGATGCCCCCCTGGTTCCGCCGGCTGTGGGGCAAGTATGGCCCAGTCCGTCGTCTGCAGATCATCGAGGGTGACACCCTCCCGTCCGCCTTGCCATCTCGCGACCTTGTTCTGACGCGAGACGATGGCGACGACTGGAGCGTCGGCATGCGGTGTCCGTGCGGATGTGGAGACAAGATCGAACTCATGATCCTCCGGGAGGCTCGTCCGCGCTGGGACATCAGCGTCAACAAGGCCGGCAAACCTTCGCTTCACCCATCCGTCTGGCGGAAGTCAGGATGCGAGTCCCACTTCTGGGTCCGAGATGGTCGAATTCTTTGGTGCGAATAGGCCGGAGGCGTTCCGATTGAGGCACTGCAACGGGCGCTCGGTTTGTCGACGAGCCTTCTGAACCACCACCACTTTTTGTTGCAAAACAGCGACGAGACCCTCGCTATATCGATGCGGATTGTGGAAGCTCTGATTAACGAATCGAAGAAACTAATCAGAGTTTTCTATGGCATACGCATCAACGACCATTGCTCGTGCCGTCGGGCAAATCAATCGAAGCTACTTCCTCCCGGCGATTCAGCGACCGTACGTTTGGCATCCGGACCAGATAGTGTCTCTCTTCGATTCTCTCATGAAGGGCTATCCAATCAGCTCATTCCTATTCTGGCAGGTCGAGCCGTCCCGTCGTGATGATTGGGACATCTACAAGTTTATGGAGAACTTTAGGCAAGGAAACGTCCATAACGAACTAGCAGAGGCCGATGGTCGCGATATCACGCTGATACTCGACGGGCAGCAACGATTGACTTCGCTGCTCATCGGCCTGCAGGGCAGTTACACGGTGCGTCGCAAATACGCGCGGCGGGGCAGCCCGGACAACTGGGTCCGCCAAAACCTCTATCTCGACCTACTTAAAGATGCAGCGGTTGAAGCGAGCGAAGATGCCGACAATCAGGACATCGGCATAACTTACGGCTTCAAATTCTCTTCCACTACTCCACCGGCGGCGGCTGGTCATATGTGGATGAAAGTCGGTCGAATACTCGACTGCACCAGCGACGACAAATTTGATGCGCTGTTGACTGAGATCGAGGACACGTTACCCGAAACTGCAACGCGAGCGGAATCGCGCCGTCTCCAGCAGAACCTGAACCGTTTGTACCGGATGGTTTGGAGAGACGAGGTCGTCTCCTACTTCACCGAGACTGACCAATCATATGACCGCGTATTAGACATTTTCATCAGAGCGAACGACGGCGGCACAAAGCTAAGCAAGTCCGACCTGCTCTTGTCAATGATCACATCCAAGTGGAACGGTGTCAGCGCCCGTGAAGAAATCTTCGGATTCGTCAACCATTTGAACACGGGACTTCAAGGAAAGAACAACGTCGACAAAGACCTCGTAATGAAGGCCTGCTTGCTGTTGAGCGATCTCGACCACGTTTACAAGGTCGGAAACTTCACGACGAGAAACTTGGCAATAATTGAGAAGAATTGGGGCGAGATTAAGCGGGTGCTTGAGGCAACGTTCAATCTGATTAACCGGTTTGGCATCGACCAGGACACGCTAACCTCGGGGAATGCGATCCTGCCAATCGCCTACTACCTCTTCAAGACGGGACAAGGCGATCTTTCCGCGTCGACACCCGAAGATGCCCGAAACTCGTCCCTGATCCAGCGATGGCTTATAGGCGTTTTGATTAACGGCGTGTTCGGCGGGACCTCAGATAACACCATTGGCGCCGCTCGTGCGATCGTCAAAGACAAGACCCGAGAAGGCAAATCTTTCCCTTACAAGGAGCTGGTTGACGGCCTTGCACTGCGTGGACGGCTCACCGAACTCAACGACAGCAATATCGACAGCTTCCTCGACACTACCTACGGCCGTCAAACATGCTTTCTCGCTTTGTCGCTCCTCTACGACACAACGACCTGGGGCCTCACGAACTACCACATCGACCACATTATTCCGCGCTCGCTTGTCGAGCCGAAAGTCTTGAGAAGCGGCAACGTCCCGGAAACGGTCATCGAGCGCATTCAGGAATCAGTCAATCGTCTTGGCAACCTTCAACTACTTCGCGGCCAGGAAAACTTGGAGAAGAGTAACCAGCCCTTCGACCAGTGGATCCACACGCGTGATGAAGGCTTCCGCGATCGCCATCTGATACCCGGGAACGAGGGTTTGTATAACATTCTCCAACTGCCGAGATTTGTGAAAGAACGCGAGCGATTGATCGTAAAGCATCTCAAACAAACAATTTTCAGCCACTCTGATCTGTCTATGGGTGAACCTGATTTAATGAAAGACGCCCACCCTTTCTGAGGGCCACCCAGACACTTGCCCAGGTCTCGGTGGTTGAAAACGGGTCTGTTGATGACGACGGGAGCAGCGAAGAAGCTGGGGTCTCCCTGAATCTCCAACGGCTGCTCTCGGCGAAGGGGGACATCCGCGACCATCCTAAGGGGTCTACAAAATACCTATGTTGCTACATTCTCCCCGGTGGACAGACTTTAGCGGTTGAACGCAAGGGCAAACGGGAGGTCACACTTTGGATACGAAGCGAGCACTGTCCGGCAAGCCTCCCGGAGGGTATCAATATGGAACTCAGCAAGCCATGGCCAGAGCCTGGACGTTACGGGCGGAATAGCAATCTAAAACGTCTGCCAGATCTGGCGGAGGCAACGCTGTGCCGCCTTAAGGTCTCGTCTGCGGATACCGCGATGCACGTGATTATCCGGATTACGTAGGGATTGTTCTCACCTGCCTCCGACGGCAACGGTCAGACCGACCGTTACAGGGATCGGCATTCAGGGGGCACAAGCGATTTCAGAGGCCATCGGCTGCCGAGTTCGGCTGCCTCGCTGCTTTAAAAAACTGATAGTGTTCTATTAGAAACTCTTTCGCGGCAAAATGTTCGACCTTGCGCCCTTCGAACTGGCCGTAGCTCGTATTTTCCAGATCAGATGCCAGGACTACTTCTCGACTCTTCGGATGAATTGAAATGAGAAATTTGTCAAACAGAGCATGCAAATCTGCGCGTAAGATAAGGCCATTCCGCGGATCGTCCCTGAAAACGACCGCCTCGGAGAACGGAATAATGTGCGCCGCCTGCAGGACTTCTTCGACGCCACACCTGCTAATGACGCAACGACGCTTGTACATTTGCATCAACGCTGCCCTGAATTTGGCCTGATCTGGCCGCGCTTCCTGCCGTGTGAACCGTCGTTCGAAGCCGTCGAGAACCGCCGCGCGATCGAATTCTAGGGCCTTCTCCTCCTCCGTCATATATTGCGTGGTCGCGAGTTGCGCTTGCTTCTTCGCAACGAACTGATCGAAAATTCTTCGGAACTCTAACAGCGAGCCGTCTTCCAGCTCATATGCTCGGAGATGACGGTGACTAAGGATGTGGTCGATCGCCGAACTGCCCGAAGAGCCGCCAGCCCATCCTCGAAGCTTGAAGTGGGGCTTCAGAAGCGTGACCTCAGTCAAGGTTGCGAACGTTGTTCCGCCCTCAATCACAACGTCACGGGCAGTGCCCTCCGCTGTTAGGCCTAGACCACTCCCAAAGCCCGGATTGCGGATTTCGCTAGATCGGGACAGTCATTTCAGCAAGTCGCGGACAAGCGTTTCTCTAAGTCGCGGACAACGGGTGCGATCGAATTCCGGTTGCCTGG
>NZ_LMGC01000025.1:0-30166 GCF_001427045.1 Ensifer sp. Root558
GCCATGGGAAACCCTTTACTGAATGAAGTTCGCCGCTTTGAGCGCGATGCCGTAGGATCAGGTCAATGGGGAACAGGTCGCCTGGCCAGGCGACCTTGAGATCTGGAGATGGGGACGTGGCCGCCCCGTTGCAAGGCGGCAACCCTATTCGGGGCGAACTGAAGACGCTCCGCTCGCAGACGTCAACCCCCTGGCTACCTTCTCGAACTCGTCTGCGTATTGCTAGCCCGATCAGGGGAGCGCCGATGTGGCCTGCGGCTGACCGCCGAAGTGGGCAATCATGAGCCTGCACAGGCTTTCCATTGCGGGTCCGCGGACCCGATCGATCCGGCGGATCGTGTAGAGGGGGAGAAGCGGGCCGGGGAGACCGTTGCGGGCCGCGAGTGGCACCTCGCAGAGCCGCCCTTCGCCAAGATCTGCCGCGACCAGCCATAGCGGCAGATGACCCCACCCGGCCCCGGCAAGAATGAGGGCGTGTTTGGTCGCAAGGTCGCTGACCCTCAGCGTTTGCTGCGAGAAGACTGCGTAGCTCACCGCCTGCGCATCGGCTGCAGGATCCGCAACGACGATCTGCAGATGGTCGGCAAGGTCGACCGTCGTCAGGCCAACGGTTCCGTCGCGGGGTGCGGCGAGGGGATGACCGCCGGCGCATACCGGAACCATGCCCGGAAAGGCTGCGACCGCCTCGCTGGCGATATGTGCGTCCGTTTCCTGTGCCGCCGTCAGGCCGAGGTCGCAGTCGCCGTCGAGCACCAGGCTCAACGCCATCGTCATCGGCGCCGTCACAAGCTCCACCCGCACGCCGGGATGGGCGCGGGTAAAATCGCTGATGACCCGTGCGATATCCGGCAGAGGAAGCAGCGGGTCGAGCGCCACGCGCAGCGCCGATTCCATGCCCTGATTGAAGCCGTTCGCCTTGGCCCGTAGCGCGTCGGCCTTTATCAGCAAGGTCCTGGCTTCTGCAAGCAAGGTCGCTCCGGCCTTCGTCAATTCGGGGCGGTGCTGGGAGCGGTCGAACAGCGGCAGGCGCAGTTCCGTTTCGAGGTTCAGGATGGCGCTGCTGAGGCCGGATTGGGCACGCCCGAGCGCGCGCGCTGCCGCCCGGAACGAACCGTGGTCGACGACGGCGACGAATACGCGCAACTGGTCGAGCGTCAAGGCATCCAGCATGATCGGCCATCCCGATCAAAGTGATCGATATTTGAGCAATTACATTGATCATTTGAATTGGGCAATGCTCCGCCCACGGGTTAAGGGAGCAGGCAATGGAACGGCCGATCATCAATCACACCTCCGACACGCGGGAGGCATGCGACTGTGATCGCATCACCGTCCGTATCTTCGCCTCTTCCGTCCCGTGCAACGTCGATGAAGCTTCTATCGCCGGCCGGCCGCCGGACGAGGCTTTCCTGCTGCTAGGGCCTGGCGTGGATCCGGTATTTCGCACCCACGTTTCCGGATCTGTCGCCCAGGCTCTAGCGGTCGGGTACCGCACCGTTGGGAGCACGCCGTGATGCCGCGCATGCGCCCCATTCCCGCAATCGGCCAAGCTCGTGGCGTATCGTCACCTGATGCCCGCGATGTCAGTGCCGTTCTCGCGCTCGTCGCCCGGGTCGAAGAGACCCAATGGCTCCGGGACGTCGACGGTTTCGTCTCGTTGCTGGCGCCACAGGCCGTGTGGACAACCGCATTCGGGCGCCAAATCGTCGGCGCGCCGGCAATCCATGCCTTCACCGCCGCCGTACTCCCGAACCTGTTTCGCGATTTTCAGGCGCTCTACGACGTCGAGCGCATCACCTTCCTGCATGCGGATGTCGTCGCGGTGAACGTGCGGCAAATTCCTGTCGATGCCGAAGGCAACCGCCGGCCGGGCGAGGACGAGGGGCGGCCGCTCTATATTCTTCGACGCCACGATGGCGCCTGGAGGATCGTTGTCGCCCAGAACACCACGCACCAGAACGAAAAGATCGCCGCCCAGCAGCGGGCGGTGGATGAAGCAACCAGCGGCGAGACCCATGCGCATGAATGAAAGATCTGCCGGCCACGCCACCTTCGTCATTTGCCGCAGCTACGCCGCAACACCGGCGACCGTTTTCCATGCCTTTGCGGATCCCGCCACCAAACGACGCTGGTTCTTCGAAGGGGAGGGGTGGACGGTCGACGAATTCACCTCGTCTTTCGAGGTCGGCGGCCGCGAGCACAGCCGCTTCCGCTTCGGAAACGGCCCGGTCATGTGCAACGACACGATCTATCTTGAGATCGTTGCGAATAAGCGCATCGTCTTCTCCTACACGATGACCGTGGCGGGAAGGCCGATTTCGGCTTCTCTCGGAACCCTCGAATTTTCCGCTGACGGCGAGGGAACGCGCCTCAACTACACCGAGCAGGCCGCCTTCCTCGATCGTCTCAACGAGCCGGGCGAACGTGAGGTTGGGTTTCGCGAATTGTTTCAGGCGCTTGCCGACGAAGTCGAGCGCGCGCCGGCCGATTCCTGACGGACGGAGGAACCGTCACCACTGAAGCGATGGCCGTCAAAACCTGATGAGCGACACCCGAAGATGAACAATTTTTAATTGTTTTTCAGGGTGTTGCGCCATTGAAGCGGCCACATTTAGGCCCAGCTTCCGATAGTCGGCACCACCTATCGCCGCGTGCCGACAGCAAGGTCTGCGGAGGCGCCGATGCTCAGCCGATCAAGTGTCACGTGTCGTATCGCCGTCGTTCTTCTCGCAATCGCCGCCGTCGGGTTCGTGGTGGCGCGCAAGCCCGTGCCGAGCGAAGCGAAATTGCCAGCCAACGCGGCCGCCAGCACCAAGCGTGGCGCCGTGTCCGTGCAGACGGCGACAGTGACGCTTAAAGATGTTCCCGTTGTCGTCCATGCCCTGGGCAACGTGCAGGCCCCCGATACCGTGGAAGTGGGCGCGCGCATTGCGAGCCAGATCACGGCCATCCACGTCAAGGACGGGCAGATGGTCAAGGCGGGCGACCTGCTGTTCACGCTCGACGACCGCACGATAAAGGCCGGGCTTGCCCGTGACCAGGCGATCGTCGCCAAGGATACCGCGCAGCTTGCCGACGCCAACACGGAACTCGAGCGTGCCAAAACCTTGCGCGACGACAAGACCGGCACCCAGCAAAGCTATGACACCGCTCTCTCGCTTCAGCAGGCGGCGCAGGGGACCCTGGATGCCGATCGCGCCACCGTGGATGCCGATCAGGTCGCGCTGAGCCTGACCGAGATCACCGCGCCGATCGGTGGACGCCTGGGCGCCGTGCAGGTCGCGCTCGGAGATCTTGTCGGCCAATCGGGCGCGACATCGAACAATCTGGTGACGATCACGGCGATCGACCCGATCGACGTTACGTTCCGCCTGCCGGAAGAGCGCTTGCAGACGTTCAAGGATCTGATTGATCGCGGGACGCCTCCACCGGTTCGTGCCAGGTCGAGCGGCACGCAAACAGTGATCGGCGAAGGCGTACTCGATTTCATCGATTCTGCCGTCGATACCGCATCCGGCACCATTGCCATGCGCGCGACCTTCCCCAATACCGCTCAGAAGCTCTGGCCGGGCCAGTTCGTGGATGTCGATATCGATCAGGCGCAACTGCATCAGGCGCCTGTTATCCCGAGCGTTGCGGTCCAGCCCGGGCAGGACGGCCCGTTCGTCTTTGATGTGAAGGATGACAACACGGTCGAGACCCGCGCCGTGTCCGTGCTGGCCGACGACGGCAAGGAGGCCGCCATCGGCACGGGCCTTGCCGCCGGTGACCGGGTCATCATCGAAGGACAGGCGCGGCTGAAGTCGGGTGATGTCGTTGTCGCTGCAGGCGCGGCCGATCTGGCCGCGGATTAGGATTTGCCATCATTCGGGAGTGCGTGAAATGCCGCTGTCCGAGTTCAGTATCCGCCGCCCGATCGCGACCGTATTGTTATCGGTCGCGCTCATCCTGGCCGGCGTTTTCAGCTATCTGATCCTGCCGATTGCCGCGCTTCCGCGAACGGATTTCCCGGTCATCAACGTTTCTGCCTCGTTGCCCGGCGCCTCGCCCGAGACCATGTCGACGTCGGTCGCCATTCCACTGATCAAGCAGTTCGCCACCATCGCCGGGATCGACACGATCTCGACGACGAATGCACTCGGCTCGACATCGATTTCAATCGAGTTCGTGCTCGGGCGCAACATCGATGCCGCCGCCGCTGACGTGCAGGCAGCTATCACCAGGACGCTCAGGCTGCTGCCACAGGACATGCCGGCGCCGCCAAGTTACCGGAAGATCAACCCGGCGGATGCACCGGTCTTGCTCCTGGCGCTGAAGAGCAGCACCGTGCCGCTCACCACCCTCGACGCCATCGCGCAGCAGGTGATTTCGCCCACGCTTTCGGTGCTCGACGGGGTGGCGGAAGTGTCCATCTTCGGCAGCCAGCAATATGCCGTGCGCATTCAGATGCATCCTGACGCGCTTGCCGCGCGCGGCATTTCCGTCGACCAGTTGAGGACGGCGGTTGCGGCGGCGAACGACAATTCGCCTCTCGGCACCGCGCAGACCAGCGATCGTCAGGCGGCGATCGTTGCGAACACGCAGCGCATGAATGCCGCCAGTTTCGCGGATATCATCGTCAAAAGCGTCGACGGCAAGCCCGTGCGGCTCGGTGACGTCGCGACGGTGATCGATTCCGTTGCCAACAACCAGACGGCAAGCTGGCACGACGGTTCGCGGGCGATCATCCTGGCCATCCAGCGGCAGCCGGATGGAAATACTGTTGAAGTCGTCGACCGGGTGCAGGCGCTTCTGCCGTCGCTTCGCCAGTCGCTTCCGGCCGCAGCCTCGATCGAAACGCTCAGCGACCGGTCCATGTCGATCCGCGGGGCGGTGCACGACGTCCAGTTCACCCTGATCCTCACCGTCGGCCTCGTGATCCTCGTCATCTTCGCCTTCGTTCGCCGCCTCTGGGCGACGCTTATTCCGGCGCTTGCCGTTCCGATCTCGATCATCGCCACCTTCGCGGCGATGTATCCACTTGGCTTTTCGATCGACAATATCTCGCTGATGGCGCTCACGCTTTCCGTCGGGCTGGTGGTGGATGACGCCATCGTCATGCTGGAAAATATCGTGCGGCACATGGAAGAGGACGGCATCGATGCCTTCTCGGCGGCGCTCATCGGTTCGCGTGAGATCGGCTTTACGATCATCGCGATTTCGCTGTCGCTCGTCGCGGTCTTCATTCCCGTCTTGCTGATGGGCGGCGTGATCGGCCGCATTCTCAACGAATTTGCGATCGTCGTCACCGTCGCCATCCTCGCTTCCGCCTTCGTTTCCCTTACCCTGACGCCGATGCTTGCAGCGCGGCTTCCGGCGAGGGCGGATGGAGCAGAGAAAGCGCGCTGGCTGCGGCAGCTGGATCTTGTATTCGAACGAGGTTTCGACGGGCTTCTGCGCGCCTATGAGCGGCTGCTATCGCTCTGCATAAAGGCGCGCGCGCTGGTGTTTCTGCTTTTCCTGTTTACCGTCGTGATCACGGGCTACCAGATCGCCACGATCCCGAAGGGGTTCTTCCCGCAGGAGGACATCGGCCAGTTGCAGGTTACGACCCAGGCGCGCCAGGACATTTCCTTCGCCGCCATGTCGAAGCTCCAGTCCAATGTGGAGGCGGTGTTTGCCAGTTCACCCTACGTCGCCCATGTCGCAAGCACGATCGGCTCGGGCGGCGCGTCGAGCGCGCTCAACTCCGGTCGGCTTTTCGTCGAGCTAAAGCCCAAGACCGAGCGTCCGCCGCTTGAAACCGTCCTTGCGGATTTGCGCCGGAAGCTGGCGGCGATCCCCGGTATCCAGGCCTTCATGTCGCCGGTCCAGAACCTCTCGGTCGGATCGCGCGCGTCGGCCAGCCAGTACCAGCTGGTGCTCCAGAGCCTCGATCAGCCGTTGATGAACGAATGGGCGCAGAAGCTCCATGATGCGATGAGCGCGGATCGGACCTTCTTTACCGACGTCAACAGCGACCTTCAGATCAACGCTCCACAAACACGCCTCGTGGTCGACCTCGACAAGGCGGCAACGCTCGGGGTCAACGCGAGCGAACTGCGCACCACGCTCTATGGCAGTTTCGGTACCGAGCAGATCTCGACGATCTACACGGCGGGCGACAGCTACGAAGTGATCCTGGAACTCGATCCCTCGATACAATGGTCAGCCGACAATTTCGACGAACTGCGTGTCGGCAGTGCCAATGGCGCCCTTGTTCCGCTCGGGGCCTTCGCCCGGGTCGAGACCGTATCCGGACCGCTCACCATCAACCAGCTCGGCCAGCTGCCAGCGGTCACGCTTTCCTTCAACCTGCCGGCCAAGGTCGCCCTCGGTGACGCCCTTGCGGAGATCGACCGCCTCAAGGCAGAAATCGGCATGCCGTCTGAGGTGACGACCCGCAATTACGGCACCACGCAGTTATTCGAAGACGCCGCCGCCAACCAGGGTCTGCTGGTGCTGGCGGCTATCCTCACGATCTACCTCGTGCTCGGTATTCTCTATGAAAGCCTGATCCATCCATTGACCGTGCTTTCCGGTCTGCCGTCAGCCATATCCGGGGCGTTGCTTGCCATCTATTTCGGCGGTTTCGACCTCTCGATCATCGCTATTGTCGGCGTGCTAATGCTGATCGGTATCGTCAAGAAGAACGCCATCATGATGATCGACGTTGCGCTGACGCTGCAGCGCGCCGGTTCGCCGGCCGCCGAGGCCATCCATAAGGCTTGTGTCATGCGCTTCCGCCCGATCATGATGACCTCGGTTGCTGCGATCATGAGCACGCTGCCGATTGCGATCGGCAGCGGCGCCAGCGCAGAACTGCGCCAGCCGCTTGGGGTCGCCGTCGTCGGCGGCCTGCTGGTGTCGCAGCTTGTGACCCTCTTCGTGACCCCGGTCATCTATCTGTACATGGAAGATTTCATGCGGGTCGCTTCCCGCCTGGTTCGCCAGGGGCTGCAGATCACCAGGGGCGAACGACCGACTGCGGTCGACGATCAGCCGGGACACGGATAGCCCGGCGTTCCGGGATCACGCTACCCTCAGGCGGATGAGGCGGATGTGAAGACCGCAAGCTGCGCATCGAAGGCGCGCTTGTAGGCCGGCCGCGCCTTGCCGCGCGCGACGTAGGCGGAGAGGTTGGGATACGCGTCGAGCAAGCCTGAGTTTTCCAGCCTGCGCAGCACCGTCACCATCAGCAGGTCGCCGGCACTGAAGGCGCCATCGAGCCAGTCGGCCTCCGCGAGCCGCCTGGACAATTGGGCGAGCCGAACTCGGATACGATCTTCGAGCATCAGCAGGCGCTCCTGATACCAGTCCTTGTCCCGCTCCACGTAGGTGGTCGCTTCACGCTCGAGGATCGGCGGCTCCACGGTGTTAAGCGAGGCAAACATCCAAGTGATCGCCCGTGCGCGGGCATCGGCGTCACTTGGAAGCAGGCCGGCATGACGCTCCGCGACATGAAACACGATGGCACCGGTTTCGAACAGGGCAAGGTCGCCGTCCTGATAGGTAGGGATCTGCCCGAACGGCTGAAGCGCGATGTGCGCAGGTTCCTTCATCGTCTTGAAGGTAACGAGGCGAACCTCGTAGGGCTGCCCCACTTCTTCGAGCGCCCAGCGAACGCGCATGTCGCGTGCGAGACCTCGGCCGCGATCGGGCGATTTTTCAAAGGCGGTAATCGTGATCGTCATCTTATCCTCCACGGCTTGCCTGTCCTGAAGACGATTGGCCAAGCGGGATGCCGACATTCATTTTCGCCGCTCGGCGCCGGAAGCGGAAACCGCGATGATGCTGGCAGGTAAAGTGATCTCTTCCTCGGTCGGAGAACAGCCGGCTCGCTTCAAAAAGACGTACTGCTCGTCGAGACTAGCCCGAATGGACAGCTTGCTCCAACAGCCGTGGCGAAGTATAAAAGTGTCATAAACGTTATTGTCGAGCGCAATGGAAGTTGATGCCGGCAATTGCGTATCGCTTTCGCCTTTTGACCATGGATGTACTGGCAGAAGCCTTGAGAGCGAAAAAGAAAAGAAGGCCGGAGCCAGCGCGCTCCGGCCTTTTTTGCTGTCTGCTTATCGCTGCGATGCGCAATCCTATTGGCGCGGGCTTGCACCTTTAGCGGTCACGCATTGTTCCTGCTCCACGAGGGCTAATCCAGGGGTAGGTTTCCCCGTTTCGTCCTGTGGATGTTCGCGCCCCGTTCGCGACGGAGGGTCTAGGTGCTGCGATGCCGTGCCATCAGCTTTGCCTGAAGCACGACCACGACGAGCAGGAAGGCGCCGCGGATAACGGACTGCCAGTAGGCGGAAAGCGAGATCCAGCCGAGGCCGTTTTCGAAGTTCAGGATGTTGAAGACCATGGCAAGCAGCAGCGCGCCGGCAAGCGTCGCACCAACTGAGCCGGAACCGCCGGTCAACAGCGTACCGCCGACGACGACGGAAGCGATCGCGAAGAGTTCCCAGCCCACGCCTTCCGTCGGTTGCCCCGCGCCGAACTGGGAAGCGAGGATGACGCCGGCAAGACCGGCGAGCGTGCCCGAGGCGAGATAGACGCCGGCAAGCGCGCGCTCCACCTTCAGGCCCATCAGGCCAGCCGTCGCCTCGCCGTCACCGATCGCCAGGATATGCCGTCCGATCGGGAGCTTTTGCAGCACGAGCCAGCCGAACACATAGGCCGCAAGCGCGATCCAGGCGGGAATGGGGAAGCCCAAAAAATCGTCCTGCCCGATCACCGTGAAACCGGTGTCATAGGAGACTGAGACAGACTGGTTGTCCGCTAACAAAAGGCCGGTGCCATAGGCGGCGAGCATCGTCGCGAGTGTGGCGATGAAGGGCTGGATCCGCATCTTCGTAATGATGAAGCCGTTGAGCGCGCCGACGGCAAGGCCTGCCGCCATGCCGCCCGCAAGCCCCGCCGCCCAATGATAGGGGGATAACAGGGCTGCCACCACGCTTGCCATCGCCGCCGTGCCGCCGACCGACAGGTCGATGCCGCCGGTGATGATGACAAAGGCCATGCCGAGCGCGATCAGCGCGAACATCGAGTTGTAGCGCAGGAAGCTCAGGATGTTATAGGGCGACAGGAAGTTTTCATAGCGCAGCGCCCCGAAGAGGATGAGACCGGCAAGCGCCAGGATGACGCCGAACCGGGCAAGGTCGCCGGAGTTCTTGACCAGGAAGAGGCGGAGGATCGGTTGCATCGTGGTTGCCTCTAATGTTTGCTGGCGCGCTGCTGGATGAAGACGGCGGTGACAATCAGCCCGGCCTTGACGATGAGCGCTGCCGCATCCGGAACGCCATTGGCAAGCAGCGTGTAACGCACCAGCTGGATCACGAGCGCGCCGAGTACCGTGCCGACGATGTTGGCCCGTCCGCCCGTCAGTAGCGTCCCGCCGACAGCAACCGCGGCGATAGCATCGAGCTCCATGCCGAGGCCGACAAGGTTGGCATCGCTTGCAGAGTTGCGGGCAACGACGATGAGACCGGCCACACCGGCAAGCGCGCCGCTTATCATGTAGACGAAGAGCTTGACCCGTTTCACCGGTATGCCGGTCAGGCGGGCGGCCTTCTCGTTGCCACCGACGGCGATGATCTGTCGGCCGATGACGGTGTAGCGGATCATCGCGAAAGCCGCTGCGACGATGACGATCATCAGCAGGACCTGGGCCGGAACGCCGGCGATGCGACCGAGTGCGATGAACTGGAAGCCTTCATTCTTGAAGACCTGCAGGTTGCCGTTGGTCATCACCTGGGCGATGCCACGGCCGGCGATGAACAGCACAAGCGTGGCGATGATCGGCTGGATCGAAAAGCGGGTGACGAGGAAACCGTTGAAGAGGCCGAAGAGGGCAGCGGCGGCGATCGGCAAGAGGAAGGCAAGAGCCACCGCGAGCGCCATGTTTTCCACCGGCCAGAACTGGCCCATGAAGATCATCGGCGCCAGTGCGCCGGCAATTGCCATCAACGAACCGACGGAGAGGTCGATGCCGCCGGTGGCAATAACGAGCGTCATTCCGGTCGCGACGATGACGATTGTCGCAACCTGGGTGAGGTTCACGTTCAGCGTCTGCAAGGACAGGAAGTTCGGCGTGACGGCGACGTTGAAGAGGATCAGCGCCAGGAAGGCGACGAAGGTGCCGTAGCGGCTGGCGAGCGTCAAAAGCCTGTTTCCGGACGAAAGGGTTCCCGACGGCTGCGGGGCAGGGGTCTCGATCGTCGTCATGTCATTCTTCCTGGTGGGCTTCCTGGTGGACTTCCTGGTGGGCCATGGCGGCAAGCAGCGCCGTCTCGCTCAAGTCCTTGCGCGACAGCGTCGCGACGGAAGTACCGTCGCTCAGGACCGTCACGCGGTCGGCGGCGGCAAGCAGTTCTTCGAGTTCAGACGAAATCATCAGCACGCTCAAACCCTCGTCGGCGAGACTGCGCAGGAGTTTGAGGATTTCCGATTTGGCGCCGATGTCGATGCCGCGCGTCGGCTCATCTACGATGAGGACCCGCGGGTCTGTGGCAAGCCAGCGGGCGAGCAGCACCTTCTGTTGGTTGCCGCCGGAAAGCTCCTTGATCGGCTGATCGGGGGAGGCACATTTGACGCCAAGCGCCCGGATGTAGCGGCTGACGATCTCATCCTGGCGCGCGCGGTCGACGATACCGGCTTTCTTCAGCTTTGGCAGCAAGGCGAGCGTCATGTTTTCGCGGATGCTCATGTCGGGCACGATGCCATCGATCTTCCGGTCCTCGGACACGAGGCCGATCCCATCATCGATCGCATCCGCCGGTTCGCGATAGCTGCGTCCCTGTCCCTCCATGCGGATCGTGCCGCGCTCCATCCTATCGGCGCCGAAGATCAAGCGCGCCGTTTCGGTGCGGCCGGAGCCGAGCAGTCCGGCAAGGCCGGAGATCTCGCCCTCTCGCACAGCAAGGCTGACGTCGCGCACGCGCACGCCGGCGCCCGCCTTGTCGAGTTCGAGGCGGACGGGCCGCACCGGCGCGTCCTTCTCCGGTGCCATGGCCTGAAAGGCGGCAAGCTCCTTGCCGAGCATGTGGCGCACCAGCGCCATTTTCGGCATGTCCGCCATCGGGCTTTTGGCGACCGTCTGACCATCGCGCATGATCGTCACGCGGTCGCATATCTCATAGAGTTCGTCGAGCCGGTGGCCGATGAAGATGACGGCGACGCCGGAGCGTTTCAGCGTGCGGATCGTATCGAAGAGGATGGCGACCTCGCGCTCGTCGAGCGAGGAGGTCGGTTCGTCCATGATGACGAGCCGGGCGCTCTGCGTCACCGCGCGGGCGATCGCCACCATCTGCCGTGTCGCCGCATCGAAATGCGCGACGGGACGGTCGACGTCGATCGTCAGGTTGAAGGTTTTGAGCACCGCTTCGGCCCCGCGCCGCATGGCGGAATAATCGATCATGCCGAACCGCTTCGGCTCGCGGGAGAGGTAGATGTTCTCCGCCACGGAGCGCTGCGGGGCGAGATTGATTTCCTGGTAGATCGTCGCGATCCCGGCGGCCTGCGCCTCAGCCGGCATCGAGAAATCGACATCCCGACCGTCGTAGGCGATGCTGCCTTCGTCCCGGCGATAGACGCCGGTCAGGATCTTGATGAGCGTCGACTTGCCGGCGCCGTTCTGGCCGACAAGCGCCATGACCTCCGCCGGTTCGACCTCGAGCGAGGCGGATTTCAGTGCCGGCACGCCGGCGAACGCTTTGGAAATGCCCTGCATGGACAGAAGCATGGGTCTCCTCCCTATCTTCGCCATCCGCCGCCCCATTTGGGGGTGGGCGTCATCAGCCTACACTTGAACGGGCTGAAGGTCATGCTGCCGTCAAAAAGACGGCCGAGACGGTTGCGCCGTCCCGGCCGTGGAGGCTCGGGAGATTGGATCAATAGGCGTTGGCGAGTTCGGCGGCCGCGTTGGAGGCGTCGTAGAACTTGTCGTCGTTGATGATCATCGGGTCGATCTTTTCGCCCTTGGCGTAGCGCATCATCGTCTCAAACGCCTTCGGCCCGAAGCGCGGGTTGCACTCGACGACGGCTGCGATCTTGCCGTCGACAACCGCCTGCACGGCTTCCTTGCCGCCGTCGATCGACAGCACCAGGACGTCCTTGCCCGGCACCTTGCCGGCCGCTTCGAGTGCCGCGATCGCGCCGATCGCCATTTCGTCGTTGTGGGCGTAGATCACGTCCGCATCAGGATGGGCCTGGAGCAGGGCTTCTGCCACCTGGCGGCCTTTGTCACGGGCGAAATCGCCGGTCTGCGAGGCGACGATCTCGAAACCGCCGGCCGCCTTGATCGCCTCGTCAAAGCCCTTCTTGCGGTCGTTGGCGGGCGAGGACCCGGTCGTGCCTTCGAGTTCGATGATCTTCGACTTGCCGTTGGCGTTCTTTGCCAGCCATTCGGCAACGCGCTTGCCTTCTTCGACGAAGTTCGAGCCGATGAAGGTCAGATAATCCTCGCCGGCCTTGGCCAACGACGGATCGACCGAGCGATCGAGCAGGATCACTGGAATACCCGCCTTTTTCGCGGCCATGACGGCGGGGATCAGCGGCTTTTCTTCGCGCGGCGCGAGAAAGATCACATCGACGCCTTGAGCGATCATCGAGTTGACGTCGGCGACCTGCTTGGCGGCGGAACCGGCGGCATCCGTATAGACGAGCTGGAAGCCGAGCTTTTCCGCTTCGGCCTTCATGCTGTTCGTCTGGGCGATGCGCCAGGGATTGTTGGATTCGGTCTGCGCGAAGCCGACCTTGTATTTGTCCTTCTGCTCGAGCTTCGGCACTTCGGCGATCGCGACACCCGCAAGGGCGAGCGCGCCGACGGCCGTTGCCGCCAGCATGAAGGTACGACGGGAAATCGTGGTCATAATCGGGTTCTCCTCCCAGATTGGCCGGTGCTCCTCTACCGGACGTGAGCGTTTTTGCGCTTCACATCTCCAAATCTTGCGCTAATAATATTAGCAGTCAAGGCCAAAATTTATGAGCACTTGCAAAAGCCCGCGTGCGGTGCAATGCACGCTCAACTGCATGTTTCCGTCAATCGTCTCTGATTGAAGGGGAAAAACATGCAGAAATTCAAAGTGCTACAGCGACCTTTGCACGTCTCCTAGACGCGCGGTGCTGTAGGGTAGGGGAGCACACATGGCCAAGGGAAACGGGCGAAATCTGGAGAAAAAGGGGGAAGGACGCCCAACCATGACGGATGTCGCCAGGATAGCCGGCGTTTCCCAGTCAAGCGTTTCCCTGGTGCTGAACGAGATGTCGGGCTCGCGCATCTCGCCCGAAACGCAGCAGAAGGTGCGCGAGGCTGCTCATAAAATCGGTTATAAACTGCCAGCGACCCGAGGTCCGGTTGCAGCGGCGCCGGCGGTGGAAAAGGACACAATCGCCTTCATCGTCGATGAAATCTCCACCAGCCCGCACCCGGTCGTCAGCCTCGACGGCATTCGCGATTATGCTTTCGAGCAAGGCATGCTGGTCTCGGCGCATGTCACCCGCTCGAATCCGGAACTCGAGGAAGCGGTTGTGCGGTCGGTCCTGCGCGACCCCTCCATCGCCGGCGTCATTTACGCGACGATCTTCACCCGCAAGGTTGCCGTTCCCGAGGCGTTGGCGCCGCTGCCGACCGTGCTTCTCAATTGTTACTGCGAGCCGCGCCAGCATGTGGCGATCGTGCCGGGGGAGGTCGCCGGCGGTTTCGCCGCCACAGCGCATCTGACGGCGCTCGGCCACAAGCGCATCGGCTTCATCAACGGCGAGTGCTGGATGGACGCCGCCATGGATAGGCTCAAAGGCTACAAGCAGGCGCTTGCCTCAGCCGACATCGCCTTCGACGAAACGCTTGTGCGCGATGGCGACTGGCTGCCGCTTCGCGGCTACGAGGCCGGGTTGGACCTGCTCTCCATGCCCAACCCGCCGACAGCCATTTTCTGCGGCAACGACCTGATGGCGATCGGCGTCATGGAGGCGGCCCAGGAAAAGGGCTTGCGGGTGCCGACCGATCTCTCGGTGATGGGCTATGACGACCAGGAACTGGCGCGCTACACCCATCCGCCGCTCTCGACCCTCGTGCTGCCGAACTACGAAATGGGCCAGAAGGCGGCTGAACTCCTGATCGACATGGCGATCCACGGAAAACACATGCGGCCGATGACGATAAAAGTCGACGGACCGCTGGTGGTCCGCGATACCACCGCTCTCCTGTCCGCAGCCAGAGCTTCAAAGAGCGCTCGATAAACGCCGCCAGCAGCGCTCCCTCCCTTGCCCCGCCGCGGCGCGCGCGAGGCCGTGACGCCGACGCCGGTATCTAGATACTTCGGATCCCTTGCTCAACGTGTGTCATCAGCACGACCGCCATAAAAACGCTCGTTTGTACACAACGGTTACGTGTGTTATCCGGCCGCCGTGATTTTCGGCGGTCCGAGAGTCTGCGTCTAGCAGACTGCACTCGCGGTAATGGGATTGGTTGTCGATGTTTGAGAAGGAAGCCTACTGGGTTTCGTGGTTGCGCTGGCATCTCTATCGAAAGCGCAGGGGCAAGCAGGGAGATGCCTTCAAGGGTGCCCTGCTGAAAATGCGGACGGCCGTGCGCAGACTGCCAAAGGGTGCACTGGTGCTTGATTGCGGCGCCAACGTGGGTGATGTCAGCGGCTATTTTCTGGCCAAGGGAATGAAGGTAATCGCGTTTGAGCCGGACCCGACTGCACTTGCGGTCCTCAAAGCGCGCTTCCCGAACGAGCCGCGACTGGTCATCGAGCAGAAGGCTGTCGGGGCGGCCGCCGGCTTTGCGCCTTTCTATCAGACCGAGGCGCTTGCAGATGGCAACATCAAGGAGACGATTGCCTCCTCCTTGATGCGTCGCGACGTTCACACGACGGCACCCGTTGCTCAGGTGGAGATCGCCAACCTGGCTGAATACATTCGTGGTTTGCCGGAGCGCGTGCGCATCCTCAAACTCGACATTGAAGGTTACGAGGCTGAAGTCCTCGAAGCCCTGCTCGCGGAACGCCTAGAGCGTCAGATCGACTTGATCCTGGTGGAAACCCATGAATTCTTCTCGGAAGAGCTAGCCGCTCGGATCGGTGCGCTGCGCTTGCGGATCGAACGGGAGAAGATCACGAACGTCTGCCTGGATTGGCACTAGAGCAGGCGGATCGTCGCTCTCACCTGGTTACGCTTGGGTACTTGGTGGCGATCTTGCAACATCCATGGCAACCAGGAGGCAGGTGCTTCCGGTCGAAGTCTCGCGCGAACGTCGAGTCTTGGTTTGAGGGGCGAAGGGCAGTAGAGGCTTGCTTCTCGTCGTCAGTCACTCGCCAACTAAGGCGCGCTGGATTGCTCAGCATAGGTTCATCGTCGCGCTAGACCAGCCGTGACGCCCCACCAAGAAACCGTGTCATCTGCTTCTAGCAGAAATCGAGATATACTGAGCATCGTCATGTGGCCGCCACCGTGGCAATACATATGAAGGGACGCGCGGTGACCCCGGCGACGGCGTGTCACTCGTTCGAGAGCAGTCAACCGCGCAACTAACCGTTCGGAGCGAGAAGGGCAATCGCGCCGGAGCGAAGCGCTTCGATCAAGTACTGAGCGATGGCATGGGTCTATCGATTTATTTGAGACGGGCAGCGGCCTGATCTGTCCGCGCGCAAGCTCCTAGCGCACGTGCTTGTACACGGTCGTTCGCGACAATCTCAGAATGCGCGCCGTCTTTGCGATGTTCTGCCCGGTGATATGATAGGTCGACCGTATTTCGCTGCATTTGCTTCGGTCCAGGGGGCGCGAGTGACACCTGTCGCAAGTGTCGTCGGCGTGCCTCCCACCCACTCCGCTGTCGTCGAAGGAGTCTTCGTCAAGGTAGTCCATGCGCCGCCGCACGAGGGCGCGTTGGAGTGTGGTCTTCAGTTCACGTATGTTGCCTGGCCAGGAATGGGTGGCGAGACGGGCGATCGCCGCATCCGTGATCGGCGTGTCTGGAGCGAATCCTTGCATCAGGTGCCGGACTACGCCGGCGAAGTCGCTGCGGTCCTTGAGCGCCGGAAGACTGACGCTGAAGGCGTTGAGACGGTAGTAGAGATCGGCGCGGAACTCCCTGGCCGCCACCATTTCCTGCAGATTTCGATTTGTGGCAGACACGATCTGGACGTCGACCTTTCCGGTCTTATGTCCCCCTACGGATCGCACTTCCATGCTGTCCAGGAAGCGCAGAAGCGACGTCTGCGCTGCCAACGGGATGTCGGCAACCTCGTCAAAGAACAGCGTTCCCTTGTCGGCGGCGCGGGCAAGTCCCGGCGAACCCTCGGTGCGTGCGTTTGTAAACGCGCCACGCTCGTGGCCGAAGATCTCGGCTATGAACAGGTTTTCCGGCAGGGCACCGCAGTTCACAGCGACAAACTCGCCCTTGCGCCCACTCAAGGTATGGACGTGGCGGGCCATCAGGTCCTTTCCGGTGCCCGTCTCGCCCGTGATGTGGACGGGCATGCGCAGCTTTGCCGCGTCGGCGACGTCGGCAATCGACCGATTTACCTTCGGATCGTCGCACACAAAGTCAGGCGCTCCCGCTCGCGGCAGAAGGGCAGGTGAGGCAAGCAGCGGGCTGGAAGGCATGACCGCTTTGCGCAGTCCGATCTGGCGGCAGACCATGAACACGCCGCTTCCGGCTTTGTCACGGATCCGAATGGCGCCACCGCCGAGGAGCTCGTCCATCGCCGCTCCGAATCCGGCTTCGAACAGATCGTCGAAGCGACTGCCGATCATTGCAGGCAACCCGGTCAGCAGTGCGCGCCCCGGCCGATTTAGCGAGATCACAAGTCCGTCCCGGCTGATAGACAGCAGGCCGGCGGACAACGTATCGAGATATTCGACACGCGGGTGGAAGGCGAAAATGAAGCTTTCCGAACATTCCTGGTAGATCAGTCCATTTTCGATCTGGGCGGCCGCCATCCGTACGAGCGCGTGGGTGTGCTCCTGACGGGCCTCATGGGCACAGGAAGCGTCGAGCAGGCCGAGAATCTCACCGCGGGAATTGAGAATCGGCGCTGCCATGCAGCTCAAGTGGCCGTGACAGGCGAAGTAGTGCTCGCGGCCATAAATCGCGACGGGCTTGTGGTTCGCCGCAGCAAGGCCCAACGCGTTCGTCCCGCGCAGCCCTTCGTCCCAGAGGCTTCCGGGAATGATCGATCTTCCGGCGGAACTGTCGGCGAAGTGAGCGTCGCTGATGGTATCGAGCACCACGCCGCCAGCATCAGCGAGGGCGATCATGAAATTGGATCCCGCAATCTGGGAATGGAGGAGCTGCATCTCGGCCAGCGCCAGTCTGCGCAGCGCTGCATTGTGCTCGCGCCGTTCGTTAACCCGCGCGAACGGAACGACGCAGCTTTGCGGCTCCGCATTCGGGTCCAATCCCAGATCACGGCATCGCTGCCAACTGTCGGCCACGAGAGAAGGCAGGCCGCCAAGCGGCAGGCGGCCACCAACCTCCAGTGCGCTGCGGGCGCGCTCGATCCCTGAAAGATGCATGGCTCCTCCTCATGCGCTCATCCCGGCCCAAAATGCGTCGCGCGCGCTGCCATTGCAATAGACAGAAACTGAACACTTTCGAATGTACAGGCGTTCAACCAGTTCACACTCCGGACATGCGTAGTTTCGGTTAAATACCTGAAAGACATGGATAAATAAATTTGGCACAGCCCTTGCTACCGTCACCGCCGAACGCGGACTTGTTGTCCCGCGGAACGAGGAGTGACAGGCATGAAGGCACAGGTGCTGACCCAATACGACGACTATCTGAAAGCAGACCAGTGGGTCTCGCTGCAGGATGTACCCGATCCCAAGATCACCAAGTCCAGCGACGTCATCGTCCGGATCGGAGGCGCAGGGGTCTGCAGGACGGACCTTCACATCATCGAAGGCGTTTGGCGCCCACACATGGATCCCTCCGGCAACAGCCTGCTACCGCTCATCATGGGGCACGAGAATGCGGGCTGGGTCGAGGCGGTCGGCAAGGAAGTGGAGGGCATCAAGGTCGGGGATCCGGTCATCGTCCACCCGAAGATCTCCGGCGGCACCTGCCTCGCCTGCCGACGCGGCTTCGACATGCACGGGCCTGGAAAGTTTCCCGGGCTCGACTGCAATGGCGGCTATTCCGAGTACCTCTGCACCTCTGAGCGAAACATCGTGCCGCTGCCGAAGACGTTGGCACCGAAGGAAGTCGCTCCCTATGCCGACGCGGGTTTGACTGCCTACCGGGCGGTGAAGAAGGCGACCCGCCACCTGCTGCCGGGTGAGCGTTGCGTCGTCATTGGCGCGGGCGGCCTTGGCCACATCGGCATCCAGTGCCTGAAGGCGATGTGCGCGGCAGACGTGATCGTGGTGGACATTTCCGACGCGTCACTCGCGCTTGCGGGGAAGATCGGGGCCGACAAGCTCGTCAAGGCCGACGGCAACGAGGTCGAGGCCGTGCTTGAGCTGACGGACGGGCAGGGCGCCGAGGCGGTCATCGACTTCGTCGGCGAAAAGGGCACCACCCTGAAGGGGCTCGCCATGACCCGTCCGATGGGCAGCTACTACGTTGTCGGGTACGGCGAGGACATTCGCGTGCCGACCGTCGACCTGGTCATCACCGAGAAGAACATCGTCGGCAACCTCGTGGGCACGTGGGCCGAACTCACCGAGCTGATGGCGCTTGCAGACCGCGGTCTCGTGGATCTCACGACCGTGGAGTACCGCCTGGCCGACGCCAACCAAGCCCTTCGGGATCTCCGTGATGGAAAGATCCACGGCCGCGCCGTCCTGATCCCATGAAGAACGATCGGGAGGCGTCAGCAGGGCCCTCCCGAGCGAACCAACCCAACCAAAACCAACTCGGGCAACCTGTGGGAGGAGACCACACATGAAACTGAAGAACTTCCTCTATGCGTCGGCTTGCGCTCTCGCGACGACAGTCGCATCTGGCGCTCAAGCGGCGGAGATCGACTACAGCCAGTTCGGCGATTACGCAAAGTACGGCAAAGCCGAGGATGTCCCCGGCGCGTGCTCATACGAGGCGATCGACAAGAAGGACTATTCCGGGCGCACCCTGAAGGTCATCAGTCACGCGGTTCCGGTGATCGGAGAGCCGACCGACCTGCACGCCAGGCAGTTCGAGGCGCTGACCGGGGCCAAGGTGGATGTCGTCCATATCCCCTTCGGTGATCTCTATCAGCGCATCATGATTCCGTTCCAAACGGGGCAGGCGGCGTACGACGTTCTGTTCTACCCTTCGCTGTGGATCGGGGACCTTCATAGCTTCCTCGCCCCCGTTCCCGACACTTACAAGGAACTCAGCGGCCTCGATGAGGTAACCACCAACTACAAGGACGTCGCGACCTGGGGCGCCGAAATGGTGCAGTATCCGGTCGACGGCGACCGTCACTACATGAAGTACCGCTCGGATATCTTCGACAATCCGGAGATGCAGGTCAAATACAAGGCCGAGACCGGGCAGGACCTCAAAGTCCCGGAAACCTGGGAGGAATACAACGCGATTGCGAAGTTCTTCTCGGGCTGGGATTGGGCCGGCGACGGCCAGCCGCATTTCGGAAGCGCAGAAGTGACGAAGCGCGACGACCTGATGTTCTCGGCCTTCATCAGCCGTGCGGCCGCGTATGCGAAAAACCCGAACGTGAAAGGCGGCTTCTTCTTTGATCTCGAGACGATGGAACCGCAGGTCAACAATCCGGGCTGGGTGAAGGCCCTGGAAATGTTCATCGACGCGCAGAAGGCCTTCCCGCCGGGGGGCGCGAACTTCGGGCTGGGCGATGAGATCTTCTCGTTCGGCGGCGGCCAGACTCTGATGAGTTACTCCTGGGATGATGCCTTCGTGCAGGCTCAGGAAAGGGACAGCCCGATCCGCAACAAGGTCGCGGCAGCCCCGCTTCCCGGTGCCAACGAAGTCTGGAACCGCACGACGAAGACATGGGACAAGTTCGAAGTGCCGAACGCGCCGCCATACGTCACCTGGGGCTGGACCTCCGCGGTCGCAAAGGCGTCGAAGAACCAGGACATGGCGTTCGACTATCTCTGCTTCTTCTCGAATGAAGCCAACACCACCCTCGACCTGCAGATCGGCCGCTTCGGGGTTAACCCGTACCGCAGGACGCACTTCGACCCGCAATTCTGGCAGGACAAGCTCGGCTGGGACCGGAAGGTGGCGGAAACCTACGTGCTCACCCTCAGCGGCATGGATGAAAGCACCAACCGAGTCTTTGACCTGCGCGTCCCCGGCGTGAACCAGTTCATGTCGACACTCGCCAACGGAGTGGCCGAAGCCATGGCCGGGCAGAAGAGCCCGCAGGAAGCGCTCGACGGCGTGGCTGCCCAGTGGACCGAGATCGTCGCCAAGGTCGGAGCGGACAAGGTTCGTGCGGCCTATGCGAACGTTGTTGAGCTCGAGGACCGGGGACGCTGAGGCAATCGCTTAAGCGACGCAACAGACGGGGCGGCTCGCCGTCCCGTCTGTCCTTCAAACGTTCGATATCACATGGGGACAAGGCGCATCATGGGTCACACCGGGTTTCGCTTCTACAAACTATCTTTCCTGTTGCCAGGCCAGCTCGTGCTCCTCGCGATCATTCTCTTTCCGCTGCTGTTCACCCTCCGCGTCTCGCTGTCGGGCTGGGACGCGATCTCGCCCGGACTTGGTTGGACTGGGCTGGCGAACTACGCAGCCCTTCTTGGCGACACGCGGTTCTGGGAGGCGATGCTGCGCTTGTCGGGTATGGCCCTCGGCTCCGTTCTGATCCAGTACACGCTCGGATTCGCGCTTGCACTGCTGGTCTGGCGCGAGATCGCCCTGCGCCGCTTCTTCCGGGTCCTGTTCCTCATCCCAATGATGACGACTCCCGTGATCATGTCGGTGATCTGGCGCACCATCTTTCATGAATCGCTTGGCCCGGCCAACGACCTGCTCGGCGCGATCGGACTTGGTCCTTATCCATGGCTCACCTCCGCGAACTTCGCGATGGCGGCGGTCATGATCGTCGAGATCTGGCAATGGACGCCGTTCATGTTCCTGCTGCTGCTTGCGGGCCTCCTGAGCCTGCCGCGGGAGCAGTTTCTGGCTGCGGCCATCGACGGAGCGGGTCCGATCCGGACGTTCTTCAACGTGACCTTTCCTCTGCTGGTTCCGGTGTCCATCGGAGCGATCGTGATCCGGCTGATCGAGGCGTCGAAGATCATGGAGACCGTCTACGTGCTGACCTCCGGTGGACCGGGAACCGCGACGGAAACCGCTGGCTACTACATCTACATCAAAGGACTGCGCGATTTCGAGATCGGGTACGCGGCATCCCTTTCCATCACCTACCTGGTGATCATGATCGTGCTGCTGACGATCGTCGCCAAGCTCCTGGTTCGCACATTCATCGGAAGGAGCGCCTGATGCTCAAGATCCTCAAATACCTCGCCGTGGCGTTCTGGAGCGCCTTCGTTGTCGCGCCTCTGCTGTGGGCGATGACCACGAGCTTCAAGTCGGCAAACGGAGTGACAAGCGGTCCGACCTATCTTCCCTTTGTCGGATATGAGCCTTCGCTCGGCGGCTGGCGCAGTCTCTTCGGCGGTGCTGGGGGCATCGACATCGCGAAGCCCTACCTCGACAGCCTGATCGTGACTGGAAGCGCCAGCTTCATTTCGATCGCGCTCGGGACACTTGCGGCCTACGGGCTGTCCCGGTTCGACTACCGGGCTGGCATCGTGAAGAACACGGACATCATCTTCTTCTTCGTCTCCCAGCGCATCATGCCGCCGATCGTGCTGGCGATTCCATTCTTCCTTATGCTCCAGTTTCTCGGGCTACTCGACACCAAGGCAGGGCTGATCCTCGTCTACGTTGCGCTGCTTCTGCCCATAGCGGTTTGGATCATGGTCGATTTCTTTGACGGGGTCCCTCGCCAGATAGACGAGATGGCCATGCTCGACGGCTGCACGCCATTCCAGGCCTTCTGGCGCGTCGTATTGCCGAACTCCGGAGCCGGAATCCTGGTCGCGGGAATGTTCTGCCTCATCTTCGGCTGGAACGACTTCTTCTTCGCCTTCACGCTGACTTTCACCGACACGCAGCTCCTGCCGGTCGCCGTCGTTTCGTTGAATTCATCGGTGACGCCATGGTGGAGCCTTTCGGCTTCCGCCCTCGTGTCCGTCGCCCCGCTCATCCTTATCGCCGTTTTCGCCGAGCGCCTCCTGTCGCGCGGCACGCTTTCCGGCGCGATCCGGTAGGAGACAATATGACCCTTGTTCTCGATAAACTTGGCCTTGCCCGCAATGGCGAGGTCCACCTCGATGGCGTGTCAGCCTCGTTTGAGCGTGGCAGCCTGACCACAGTGCTTGGACGCACCCTGGCGGGCAAGACGACGTTGCTGAGGGCGATCGCCGGACTTCAGCCGATCGACAGCGGCAGAATGGAGCGTCAGGGCTGCGAGTTCGGCTTGTTGCCGCCGTGGCGGCGCGATGTGGCCATGGTCTACCAGCAGTTCATCAACTATCCGCATCTCTCGGTCTTCGACAATGTTGCTTTTCCACTGCGGCAGCGCGGTGTCCCGGATGCCGAAGCGCGCAGTCGCTCGGAGACCGCTCTCGGCATGGTTGGGCTTTCGGATTTCAGAGCGCGAGCGCCGACTGCGCTGTCGGGTGGGCAGCAGCAACGTGTCGCTCTCGCTCGAGCGCTCGTACGTCGCGCCGACATCCTCCTTCTGGACGAGCCACTGGTCAATCTTGACTACAAGCTACGCGAGCAGTTGCGAGAGGAGTTTCGCGGTCTGCTCACGAGCCAGAGCGACGGCATCGTGATCTACAACACGACCGAACCCGCAGAGGCGATGATGCTGGGCGACCGCATCGTCGTGATGCACCACGGCCGGATCTTGCAGGCGGGAACGCCAAAGGAAGTGTTCGAACGCCCGGCAAATGTGGCCGTGGCCGGGATCGTCAACGATCCGCCAATGACGATCCTGCACGGAAGACTTGAAGATGGCCGTGTAACCTTCGGGAATGATGTCGGTTTTCCGGCGCCGAAACATATGGATGAGCTGTCCCGCGGCTCCTACCGGTTTGGCATCCGCGCAACGGAGATCTTGCCCAGTGAAACAGGAGGTGTGATCGGACGAGTGGAGTTCTCGGAGGTCTCAGGATCGGAGACATTCGTTCACGTGGTGACACCGCTGGGCGAGGCCGTGATGCAGCTTGAAGGAGTTCACCACGTGCTCACCGGTTCGGAGATGCGCCTGTCTTTCAGGCCTGAACGGCTTTTCGCCTTTAATGCCGACGGAGAGGGCGAACTGCTCCGGGCTCCCACGACAGGAGAATACTGATGGTTGCTATCCATCTTGATCGGATCGGGCATACATACGGGACGTCCGCCGCATACGCGCTGGAAAAGACTGATATTCACTTCGAGAATGGCAAGACGTATGCGCTCCTGGGTCCGTCCGGTTGCGGCAAGACGACGATGCTGAACATCATATCCGGGCTGCTCACACCCTCCGACGGTCGGGTGTTGCTGGGAGGTCGGGACGTGACCCGCGTCAGGACAGCAGACCGCGACATCGCGCAGGTCTTCCAGTTTCCCGTTGTCTACCAGTCGAAGACCGTTTTTGAGAACCTCGCGTTTCCGCTTCAGTGTCGGGGCTGGGAACGAGGCCGGATCGCTCGCAAGGTGAACGAAATCGCCGAACTTCTTGATCTCACTGCGCGTCTCGATCAGTCGGCTCGGAGGCTCACCGCTGGCGAGAAACAGTTGATTTCACTGGGGCGCGGACTTGTGCGCGACGACGTCGCGGCGCTTCTCATGGACGAGCCACTCACCGTCATCGACCCCCACATGAAGTTCGACCTTCGGCGCAGGATCAAACAGGCCAACGATCAGACCCGCCACACCGTCGTCTACGTCACGCATGATCAGAACGAAGCGATGACCTTCGCGGACGAAATTCTCGTCATGAGCGCCGGCCGCGTCGTCCAGCGCGGCACCCCGCGCGAATTGTTCGAGGAGCCACGCAACGTTTATGTTGGGACTTTCATTGGCTCTCCTGGAATGAACTTTGTTCGGGCGGAGCGCGGCGAAGGAGACCTTCGGCTCGGCGGCGTTCCTCTCTTGAGCGGAGAGCGCTGTCACGGGATCCCTCACTCAAGCGAGGTAATGTTTGGAATAAGGCCGGAGCATCTTCAATTTGCTACCGTCGAAGAGGCTGGGATCCCAGCCTCAATCCTCGCCGTGCAGAACCTCGGCAGCTCCCGTGTGGTGGATGTCGCCATCGGGACACACCGTTTGCGGATAAAGGTCCGGAGTGACGTTTCCCTGCCGACAGGACAAGTGCAAATCCGGGCAAATGCCGATCAAATCCGTTTATATACCGGGCAGGATCTCCTTAGCTGATCCGAGAAAAATGGGCGACGGTTTTAGATGACCCCAATAACGAGCCGACGTTCACGAATCCCTGATGGAGGACGTGCAGTTCAGTCCTCTCGCCGGCTACCTTCGGCAAACACTTGGCGGGTGCCCTTGTAGCAGTTGTAGCGGAAGCCAACCAGGACGCGCGGCGAAACGCCGCGCGTCCTTTCGAGGTCAGATAGGCTGATATCGGAAGTGCTCTCGGGCCCACGGCAGGAGTTTCGTCGGCTGCTTTTCCGAGACCACGTTTGCAAGCTCGACGTCAGCCGCGGTGAGCGTGCCCATGTAAGTGTGCGCCTCAAAGTAATCGAAAGTCGCCTCAACTTCCGCCGGAAAGACGCCCGGCGGAGCGCGATTAAACGTGAATTTGTGTCCGAGCTGCCGAAGTGTTTCAATGATCTCGGCGAAGCTCATGAAGTCACCAACCAACGGCAAGTATTGGCCATTGCCTGCCACTTCAGGGCGGGCGAACGCCCCTGCGACGATGCCACCGAACTCGTTGATGTCGCCCATGTGAATGCTGCGCGAGTCTGGGTTCAGCGGGAGCGTCCAGCCATAGGTGCCGTCTGATTGCTGCTGCGGCGCCAACACCGTCAACAGGTTCTGATAATAGAACGGCGGGACTACAAACGTGTGATGCGCGAATCCGGCGGAGCTTACAATGCGATCCACCTTGGCCTTACCGGTGTAATGCGGAACGTTAAAACGACCGGCGCTAATCGTTTCGACATCCGGCAGTGTAGACCAGATCAGGTGCTCGACACCGGCCTCTCTAGCAGCATCGATTGCAGTTGTTGCCTGCTTGATCTCGTCGGCCCCCTCTTGCCAGAAGTTCGTCACGAGGAAGAGCCCATGTGCACCCGAGAGGGCCGGCTTGAGGGTCTCCGGTCGGTCAAGATCAGCCTCAACGACTTCGTCGGCAAGATCGCTATGTACGCTTGGATAACGGGTGAGGGCACGGGTCTTGAATTGATTATTGACCTTGAGGGCGCGCAAGACAGCGCCTCCCTGCTGGCCGGTTGCGCCGATGACGGCGATGGTCTTCTCAGTTCTGGATGACATGTTCATTTCCAATGTCGGTCTCGAGTTTCGGTGCCGAGAGCGTTTCTGCGCTTCCCCGGTTTTCGCGTCAGATACTGGGCGCTTCGCAAGAGCGTTCTTTCCGCCTAAGCCTGTCCGTCTCCTGCAATATCGATGACGATCTTTCCGAAGGGGGCGCCGCGAACCTGGTGTTCGAATGCCTCCCGGGAGCTTTCGAATGCGAAACGCTTTCCGATAACAGGGTGGATGTCATGCTTTTCGATGAAAGCGTTCATTTCCTCGAAGAGCTTGCGCGAGCCGACCCGAACCCCGCGCACGTTGACCGTGCCGCCGAGGATCAGCATGGGGTTCAGCGCTCCCTTAGGGTTCATCAGGCCGACAAAATGCACGGTGCCTTCGCGGGCAGTTGCAGCTATCGAGCGTTCCAACGTGTCGGACCCGACGGCATCAACGACGTGCTCGACGCCCTGTCCTCCAGTGAACTCACGGGCGCGTAGGTGCCAGTCGGGATCCGTCGTGTAGTTGATGACGTGGTTGGCGCCTGCTTCTTTCGCGAGGGCGAGTTTTTCATCACCAGACGAGATGACGATCGTCTTTGCTCCCAGCGCTCTGGCGAATTGCAGTGCAAACAACGCAACGCCGCCTGTTCCGGTGATGAGCACTGTTTCCCAGGCGCGGACGTTTCGAACCGCATTCCATGCGGTGACCGCGGCACATGGAAGTGTAGCGGCTTCCTCGTAGGTGAGGTTCTGGGCCAGGTGGACCAGTCCCTCCTCATGGAAAGTCCTGAACTCTGCGAGCACGCCATCAATCCCGTGTCCCAGTGTCGTGCTGGAATCAACCGCATGCGACGGGATGGGGCCGTAGATCCAATCCTGCACGAAATTTCCCACAACCCGGTCGCCGACCGCGAAACGACGCACCAGCGGGCCGACGGCGACGACCTCGCCTGCGCCGTCCGAAAGTGGAATGGTGGCGCGCGGGAGTTGAATTCCGTCCTCTCCGTTAAGGTAGAAGCTGTCTTTGTAATTGAGGGACGCTGCCCGCATTTTCACCAGCACTTCGTTTTGTGCCAATTCAGGCATAGGCTCGTCGAATAGATCGAGCCCGTCCAGGTGCGGAGCTGTCAGTCTAAAAGTGCGCATCTGCGATGTTTTCCTTTGGCTTGTCATCGATACCGGGCTCGCCCCGCGGTCTGGCGTGGCAGAACATCAATCATGCGGCGGGGGAGCGATCGGAAATCCCTCGTCCGTCGACGCTAAGTGCGCCCGAACCAAAGGCGACGATCTGCAGCAACCCGCCCGCGATCGCCATGTTTTTGAGGAAATTCGTCGCCTGGATCTGGTCCGCCAGATCGGCGTGAAACGCGAACGCGGTCACGATACAAAAAGCCGCAAGCAGACCCGCTACAATCCGTGACCTGAAGCCGACAAAAAGGAGGAGGCCACCGCCGATTTCAACAACGACGGCGATCAGATATGCGAGATCGGGGAGGGGGAGGCCGGCGGAGGCGATGTAGCCCTTGATCATGGCAGCGTTGGTGATCTTGGAGAAGCCGCTCACCAGAAAAATCATGCTGATGAGCAAGCGGCCAACCGGTGGAAGGTAGCGGATGTTGTTAGACATTGCGGAGATCTCTCGTCTTGAGCTTGGTCACTGGAACGGTGCTGACGATTAGCTAGACGGTAATCAACCGAACAAAAAGCTGGATAATATTGCGCAATTTGTTCTAATAAGTGGGATGAACAATCCGCATCCACCCACACTCGAGCAGCTCCGCGTGTTCCTCGCCATTGCGGACGCCGGAAGCTTTGCGGGTGCTGCAAGGCAGCTCAACCGCGCGACATCCGTTGTGAGCTACCAGCTCGCGAACTTGGAAGCGCAGTTAAACCTCTCGCTGTTTGACCGTCGGACGGCGAAACGGGTGAGCCTCACCGAGGCGGGCCGGGCACTGTTGCCCGGCGCTCGGGCAGTCACAAGGGAGGTGGGCGGTTTGCTCACCCGCACCAGAAGCCTCCTGCAAGGCGAAGAGGCCGAAGTCTCCCTCGCCGTCGACGTGATGATGCCGATCCCCACGCTCACCGAAATCCTCAACGCATTCAGTGCTGCCTATCCGACCGTTACCCTGCGATTGCATGTCGAGGCTGTTGGGGCTGTGACGCAGCTCGTGCGCGACGGCGTCGCCGACCTCGGCATCAGCGGGCCTGTGCCGACGGCTGCAGAGGGTTTGGAGTTCGTTCCACTCTACTCAATTGCCATGGTTCCGGTTGCGGCCCCGAATCATCCGCTTTCCGTGGAAACAGACAGCGCAGTCGCCGCGCTTAAGGCGCGGGATTATGTGCAGCTTGTCCTATCGGATCGCTCGAAACTATCTGAGGGTCGGGACTTTGGCGTTCTCTCCGAACAGACATGGCGCCTGGCTGATCTTGGTGCGAAGCACGCATTGCTACTTGCGGGGGTCGGATGGGGATCCATGCCAGAGCCGATGATAAAACCTGACCTGGAAGCCGGTCGATTAGTGCGGCTCCCCTTGAACCTATGGAAGGACGCTCGTTATCATCTTAGGGCAGTTTACAGGTCCGACAAAGCTCTGGGACCGGCGGGTCGTTGGCTGTTGGATCGGGTTCAGCGCCGTGAAATTGGCGACTGACCGAAGCACCATACAGATGGAGCCTGACATCCTCGTCGCCATGATCAGTCGCCAGTAAATCAGCGAACACGGCTCCGAGCGTAGTCTCGACTGGTCGGACCGGCGCACAAAGGCGTGCGACTGAAAACCACGCTCATACCAGCAGTAAATGACCTCCGGCCCCGTGGGCGGTCGCGAGATTGCCGATCATTCAAGTGACCTTCCGTTGCGCTGCCGTGGACGGCAGCGGGCCTGTGCTCCGTAGCTGCGCCGCTTTGGGCAACTACCAGCTTTTCTGGTTCTTCCGTCGAGGGTTGGAAAGATTCGAGTTCAATGAAATGGAACAAAGCGAGGCTAGGTCGCCAACGGTGAGCGAAGCAGGGCCGGGCCGAAGTTCCGAAGCAGTCTTCGCTGCCGCCGTAGCCTGGATAGCAAATCAACCCCTGACGATAGAGACAATCGAGGTCAGAAAGCCGCATCCGGCGAGGTGCTTGTCGAGATCATGGCGACGGGTGTCTGCCACACTGACGCATAACCGCGGCGCAAAGCTGCGGGTCGCGCAAAAGCTTCCGGTAGCGCCGACGCCGGTCCTCAGCCATCTGTTGAGCCGTCACGTGCCAATAGCCCTCGGCAATGGGGACTTCACGATCGTGCCAGAAATTCCGTCGTAGCTCGCGGCAGATGGTCGAACGGTCGCGACGAAGCGTCCGCGCGATCTCCGCCTGGCTGATCTTCTTCTCAAGCATCCGCGCAATAACGCGGCGTTCATCCATACTCAACTGCGCAAAAGAGCGGGCCACATCCATCCTCCTGAAACGATGGCCAAAGGGTGTGAGTTCACGCCGAACTGCGACTTGCGCGTGCAACGCTAACCGACACGCCGCATTTGCGCGAGCAGTTTCTTGCGGAAGACTTCCGCGGGCGTTCGATAGCCGAGGCACTTTCGGGGCGTCGAGTTAAGCCGATCGCAAATGTCCTTCAGGTCACCGTCGGTGATCGATAGAGGATCCACCTCTCTCGAAAGCCATTTGCGAGCACGGCGATTGGTGTTCTCAACGGTGCCTTTTTGCCACGGCGCCTGCGGGTCGCAGAACCATGTCTGCGTTCCGATGCCAGCCTGGAGATACGGCCATTCGCTGAATTCGGTGCCACGGTCAAAGGTAATCGACCGGCGGGCGAGATGGGGCAGGGACTGCAGCGCCTGGATCAGCCCGTCCATGATCGGCTTCGATTGCCGGTCGTTGTTGCGCAGGAAGACGGCAAAGCGACTGACTCGCTCGACCAGCGACGTCACATTGGCCTTGCCGAACTTCTTGCGAAATTGAATGAGATCGCACTCCCAATGACCGAACTGCTTGCGCTCGTCGACCGCGTCAGGACGATGGAGAATGTTGAGTTCCGGGCTGAAACGGCGGCCGTAGCGCCGCCTGGCATGCCGCGGTCGACGTCTCGCGCGACGTTCCGGCAGATGCCGCCACAGCTTGATGGCAAGGCCGTCTGCGGAATAGGCGAATTTGTAGATCGTCTCGTAGCTGACGGAAATCGGATGACGCTCAAGCCGCATGCGGCCGGCGATCTGCTGCGGCGACCAGCCATGCATGATCCGCTCGATCACCGATCGGCGCACATGCGCAAACCGAGCAAGCTTGCGCAGCTTGGCTCTGCGCTCACGCGCCATCTCGTTGGCCGTGACACAGTAGTAGCCGCTGAGCTCCGGCATTTGCACATCGTCGAAAGCATTGCGGCTGAGTTCCCGGAAAATCGTCGAGCGATGCCGCCCAAGCTTCTCGGCGATCACAGTGACACTCAGGCCAGCCGCTCGCCACCGGCGATCCTACGACGTTCATCCATATCGATTTGGGAGTAGGTGCGTCTCATGAGCCATTCCTTGCGAGTGACAACCCATTGGTATCTATCGCAAGTCGCACTTCATCCTTGAACCCACCCGGCTGCAGATTTTGTGGCAGCCAAGTTGAACTGTCCGCTTTGGCGCAAAGTTAAAATGTCAATTTGGGCGGCGCGTCGTCAGCCATTTAGACATGCGACACTCGACATCT
>NZ_LMGC01000026.1:0-25704 GCF_001427045.1 Ensifer sp. Root558
ATTGAGCCGATCGGCAAAAAAGGCCATTGAGCCGATCGGCAAAAAAGGCCGGTCAGAACAAAACCGAACCCAAGGAAAGCCGCCAACTCAAGGCGTTCTGCCCCTTGCGTTCTTTCATTGGAGATATTCATGGGTCTTTTCAGCTTTATCAAGAACGCCGGCAAGAAGCTTGGTATCGGCGGCGACGACGATGCTCCGGATGCCGAAAGCGTTCAGAAGGAACTTGCATCCCACGATCTCGGCACCAAGGACGTGCAGGTCGAAGTGGCCGGTGACAAGGTCGTGCTGAAGGGTGTCGTGAAGGACCAGAGCGTCTTCGAAAAGGCCGTCGTCGCCGTCGGCAACACGCTCGGCGTGTCCGCAGTCGAGGCCTCCGAACTCAAGGTCGCCGATGCCGGCGCAGCACCTGCTCCGGCAAAGGAGCCCGTCTTCTATACGGTCAAGAAGGGCGATAACCTCTGGAAGATTGCCGAGGCGCAGTACGGCAAGGGCAAGGGCGCCAAGCACACGGTGATCTTCGAAGCCAACAAGCCGATGCTGACCCATCCGGACAAGATCTATCCCGGCCAGGTTCTGCGCATTCCGGATCTGGATGCGGCCTGAGCGTGTCCTTCAGGCGTTCTCTCGTCGTTGCCGCGCTGGCAAGCCTCTGGCTTGCCAGCGGTTCTTTGGCGCAGCCTTTCCGTGAACCCGCCAAGGGCAGTACGGAGCGTGCCGCCATCCTCGACGCGATCCGCCCCGCGGTCGAAGCCGAGATGCGCGGTCCCGTCGAATTCGTCGTCACCACCATGCGTGCCGCACCCAACTGGGCCTTCATGCAGGTCGAGCCGCAACGGCCGGGTGGCGGATCGATCGAGCTTTCGCAAACCGGGTTGCGCGACGAGGCAGACATGATGGATGGTCTGACGGTGTTCGCACTCGTCAGCTTCCAGAATGGCCGCTGGAACCTGGTCGATCACGTCGTTGGGCCGACGGATGTGGCCTATGCCGGCTGGCCGCTTCGCTACGGTGTGCCGGCGGCACTTCTCGGCCTGGAACAATAAGGACTGCTTCTCATGCAGGTGCTCCCGAAAGGGATCAGACATATTCCGGGTTATCTCGATCGTGCCCGGCAAGAGCAACTGGTCGAGGCCATTCGGTCAGTCGTTGCCGAAGCGCCGCTGTTCGTGCCGGAAATGCCGAAGACTGGCAAACCCATGTCGGTGCGCATGACCAATTGCGGCGCGCTCGGCTGGGTCACGGATCGCGATCGCGGCTATCGTTACCAGTCTCAGCATCCGGTGACCGGCCGCCCCTGGCCGGTCATGCCGGAGATCCTGCTCGATATCTGGGATGCGGTTTCCGCAAGCAGCAAGACGCCCGAGGCCTGCCTGGTAAACTTCTATTCCGAAGAGGCCCGCATGGGGCTGCACCAGGATCGCGACGAGCGCGATCTTGAAACCGCCGTCGTCTCGATCTCGCTTGGTGACAGCTGCCTCTTCCGCGTGGGTGGCAATTCGCGCGGCGGCCAGACCATGTCCTTCCGGCTGGAAAGCGGCGATGTCGTGGTGCTGGGTGGGGAAGGGCGTCTCGCCTTCCATGGCGTCGACCGGATCTATCCGAGCACGTCGACGCTGCTGAAGAATGGCGGGCGGGTCAATCTGACACTCCGCCGCGTCAATCCCTGAGGATGCACCGGAAGCTTAGAGCTTCCTGAGCGCCACCTTTTCGGTCAGATGGTTCGGGCCCTTTTGCAGGATCAGGTCGGCGCGCGGGCGCGTCGGCAGGATGTTCTGGTGCAGGTTCTTCAGGTTGATGTTGTGCCACAATCCCTCGGCAATGGCCCGGGCTGCATCCTCGCTGATCGTGGCGTAGCGGTGGAAGTAGGATTCCGGGTTCTTGAACGCGGTTTCGCGCAGCCGCATGAAGCGGTTGACGTACCAGCTGTGGATCAGGCTCTCCTCGGCATCGATATAGATCGAGAAGTCGAAGAAATCCGAGACCATCGGCACGATCTTGCCGTCGGCCGGCAGGTTGCGCGACTGCAGAACGTTGATGCCTTCGAAGATCAGGATATCTGGCCGGTCGATGACCGTGAACTGGTCGGGCAGCACGTCATAGGTCAGGTGCGAATAGCTGGGCGCCTTGACGTTCGGCTGGCCGGCCTTGATCGCCGACAGGAAGCGCAGGAGCGCGCCGACGTCGTAGCTCTCCGGAAAGCCCTTGCGGTCCATCATGTTTTCGCGCTGGAGCACGGCGTTCGGATAGAGGAAACCGTCTGTTGTCACCAGGTCGACCTTCGGGCTCGACGGCCAACGCGCCAGAAGCTGCGCCAGGATACGGGCCGTCGTCGACTTGCCGACGGCGACCGATCCGGCAATGCCGATGACGAAGGGGGTCTTCGTCTCGGACATGCTGAGGAAGCGCTTGCGCTGCTCGAAGAGCATCTGCGACGATTCCACATGGGTCGAAAGCAGGCGTGACAGCGACAGGTAGATCTGCCGGACCTCGCCGAGATCGACGGGGTCGTTCAACGAGCGCAGCCGCTGTACCTCGTCGGCCGTCAGCGTCATCGGCGTATCGGCGCGAAAGCGCGACCATTCCTCGGCGGTGAAGAAATGATAGGGCGAGTAGTCCCGCTTCTGGAGGTTGTCGGGCAGGTCGGCTGCTTCGATGTCTTTCGCCGCGATCGTCATGGGGTCTGCCGATTTGCCTTTTCCTGCAGGCCGGATTGGTTGGTCCGTCGCTGAAGTTCGTTGAGCACATCCTGCAACGGAACGTCGGCGATCTTCAATACGACCATTAGATGATAGAGGAGATCGGCGCTTTCGGCGATGAGATTTGCGCGGTCGTTGCTGATGGCCGCGATCACGGTTTCAACCGCTTCCTCGCCGAGTTTCTTCGCCGCCTTCGGCTGGCCGCTTGCCACCAGTTTTGCCGTCCAGGATTCGTCCGGCGCCGCCATCGCGCGTGTCGCGACGATGGCTTCGAGGTCGGAAAGTGTGAAGTCGCCCATGGGAGATCCTGAAGCTCAGTCGAGGCGCATGGCGATGCCATGCTCCGCCATATAGCGCTTGGTTTCGCCAATGCTATAGGTGCCGAAGTGGAAGATGGAGGCGGCAAGGACCGCGGTCGCGTGACCGTCCTTGATGCCGGCGACCATGTGGTCGAGTGTGCCGACGCCACCCGACGCGATAACGGGCGCGCGGACCGCGTCGGCGACGGCGCGGGTAAGCGCGATGTCGTAGCCGCTCTTGGTGCCGTCACGGTCCATCGAGGTCAAAAGGATCTCGCCGGCGCCGAGATCGACCACCCGACGGGCAAAATCGATCGCGTCGATGCCGGTCGGCTGGCGTCCGCCATGGGTGAAGATCTCCCAGCGATCCGCTTCGCCATCCGTCGAGACTTTCTTGGCGTCGATCGCGACGACGATGCACTGGTTGCCGAACTTGTCGGCGGCTTCGGCGACGAATTCCGGGTTCTTTACCGCAGCCGTGTTGATTGACACCTTGTCGGCGCCGGCCAGAAGCAGCTTGCGGATGTCGGAAACCTGGCGCACGCCGCCGCCGACGGTCAGCGGCATGAAGCACTGTTCGGCCGTACGGGCGATGACGTCGAAGATCGTCTCGCGATTGTCCGAGGACGCGGTGATGTCGAGGAAGCAGAGCTCGTCGGCGCCGGCAGCGTCATAGGCGCGGGCCGCTTCCACGGGGTCACCGGCGTCGATCAGGTCGACGAAGTTGACGCCCTTGACGACACGGCCGTCCTTGACGTCGAGGCAGGGGATAACGCGGGCTTTAAGCGTCATGGTTCAAGCCTTTCTCGCAGCGCGGATCAGCTCCAGCGCCTCCTGCGGGTCGATGCGGCCGTCATAGAGCGCGCGGCCGGAGATGGCGCCTTCGAGCTTGCGTGCGTCCGGCTCGACCATGCGGCGGATATCGTCCATCGAGGCGAGACCGCCCGATGCGATGACAGGAATGGAAACCGCGTCCGCCAGTTCCAGCGTCGAAGCCCAGTTGATACCGGTCAGGATGCCGTCGCGGTCGATGTCGGTATAGATGATCGCCGAAACGCCGGCGCCCTCGAACTTCTTGGCAAGCTCGATCACGCCGAGTTCGGAAGCCTCGGCCCAGCCTTCGACGGCAACCTTGCCGCCCTTGGCGTCGATGCCGACGGCGACCTTGCCGGGGAATTTGCGGCAGGCCTCGATCACGAGCGCCGGATCACGGACAGCCACGGTGCCGAGGATGACGCGGGCAAGCCCGCGCGACAGCCAGGTTTCGATATGGTCGAGCGTGCGGATGCCGCCGCCGAGCTGCACCGGGTTTTTGGTCGCCTTGAGAATGGCGTCAACGGCGGTACCGTTGACCGTCTCACCGGCAAAGGCGCCGTTGAGGTCGACCACGTGCAGCCATTCGAAGCCCTGGTCTTCAAAGGCGCGGGCCTGGGCCGCGGGGTCGGGGTTGTAAACCGTCGCCTGGTCCATGTCGCCAAGCTTCAGGCGCACGCATTGCCCGTCTTTCAGGTCGATCGCGGGAAAAAGGATCATGGGTCTGTCCAATCAGTCGTGCGAAAGCTCAGGGCTTCCAGCGCAGGAAATTCGAGATGAGGGCAAGGCCAAGCGCCTGGCTCTTTTCCGGGTGGAACTGCGAGCCCGCCTTGTTGCCGTTGGCGACGAAGGCCGTGACGGGCCCGCCATAGTCGGCCTCAGCGACCACGTCGGCGGCGTTCTCAGCGGCCAGGTGGTACGAATGCACAAAATAGGCATGCAGACCGGCTTCGCCAACACGGATGCCGTCAAACAGCGGGTGCTCGCGCTTGAGCTTCAGCGTATTCCAGCCGATCTGCGGGATCTTCAGCGTGGTGTCGGCGGGCGTCATCTCGACGACATCGCCGGGGATCCAGCCAAAACCATGGGTGATGGTCTTTTCAAGTCCGCGCGACGACATCAGCTGCATGCCGACGCAGATGCCGAGGAAGGGCCGCCCAGCCTGTTCGACCGCCTCGGTCAACGCTTGCTCCATGCCGTCGACGGCAGCAAGGCCGCGGCGGCAATCGGCATAGGCGCCGACTCCCGGAAGCACGATGCGGTCGGCGCTCGCCACCCGTTCCGGCTTGTCGGTAAGGTCGATCTCGGCTGCAACGCCGGCTTCGCGGGCGGCCCGTTCAAAGGCCTTGGTGGCCGAGCGCAGATTGCCCGAGCCGTAATCGATGATGGCGACGCGCATCAGCGTTCTCCGTAGGAATCAAAAAGGCCGAGGCCGGGGCCGCCACTTGAGGGCTTGCGCACGGTCCAGTCGGCCGGGGAGGGGGCGGCGGGCTTGGTCTCATTCGAAGCCAGGCTCGTGAAATAGATCTCTTCGGCCGTTTCGAGATTGGGCGCCGGAACGATGGAACGCAGCGTCCAGTCACGGGCCGTCAGGCTGCGTGCCACCAGAACCGGCCCTTCGAGCGCCACCACCAGCCGAAGCGCGAGCTGGGCCAGGAGAGATGGCAAGAAGCCGCTTTCGTGGTTCGACAGGAATATTAACGAGATCTGCAGAACAGCAACTGCGATTCCGATTGCCCATTGACGCTTGGCGAGAAGCCAGAGCGCCGGGAAAAGGAAGGCCCACCAGGAAAAGCCGTCGGCGACGAAGCGCGCCCGCTCGTCGTTGGCGCGCGCACCCGGCGGGGTGAGGATCATGTAAGAAGCCATGAGTCAAAGCCAGTGACTGGCCGCTTAGGCAAGGGTCCCCTTGGTCGAGGGAACGCGGCCGGCCTGGCGCGGGTCGATTTCGGTTGCGGTGCGGAGCACGCGGGCGACGGACTTGAAGCAGGTCTCGGCGATATGATGGTTGTTGGCGCCGTAGATGTTCTGGATATGCAGCGTGATCCCGGCATGCTGGGCGAGCGCCTGGAAGAACTCGCGCACGAGTTCCGTGTCGAAGGTGCCGATCTTCGGCGAGGTGAAGGTCACGTTCCAGACGAGGAACGGTCGGCCGGAAACGTCCACTGCCGCGCGGGTCATCGTTTCGTCCATCGCAAGATCGAGCGAGGCATAGCGGGTGATGCCGCGCCGGTCGCCAAGCGCCTTGGCAATCGCCTGGCCGATGGCAATGCCGGTGTCCTCGACCGTATGGTGGTCGTCGACATGCAGGTCGCCGTCAGTCTTGATCTCCATGTCGATCAGCGAATGTCGGGCGAGCTGGTCCAGCATATGGTCGAAGAAACCGACGCCGGTCGAAATCTTGGCGATTCCGGTGCCGTCGATGTTGACCGATACGGATACCGCGGTTTCGTTGGTCTTTCGCGAAACCTCTGCGGTGCGGCTGGACGTGGCTTCTGCCATCGGGCTCTCCTGTATACGCTGACGCGGCTCCTTATCAGGCAAAAGCTGAAATATCCAGAACTTGAGCGGTCGATTCGAATCATCCGGTGACAGTCGCCGAACGAAGATTGCGCCGGCGGCCTGTTGCCATTTGCAAACCCGTCTGCCGTACTTACATAGGCCTCAAGCAACCAGGCTCGAGTCACGAGCCGCAATGCCCCGCGTATCAGGGGCCTACGGGTAATTTCATGAGCGAACACAATCCCTACGGAACGATGCATGCGACGACCATCATAACGGTACGCAAGGATGGCAAGGTGGTGATGGCCGGCGACGGCCAGGTGAGCCTCGGCCAGACCGTGATGAAGAGCAACGCGCGCAAGGTGCGGCGGCTTGCCAAGGGCGACGTGATCGCCGGCTTTGCCGGTGCCACAGCCGATGCCTTCACGCTGCTGGAACGGCTCGAAGCAAAGCTCGAACAGTATCCCGACCAGCTGATGCGGGCAGCCGTCGAGCTCGCCAAGGACTGGCGCACCAACAAGTATCTGCGCAATCTCGAAGCGATGATGCTGGTGGCCGACAAGTCGATCACGCTGGCGATCACCGGCAACGGCGACGTTCTCGAACCCGAGCACGGCACGATTGCCATCGGATCGGGCGGCAACTACGCCTTTGCCGCGGCCCGCGCGCTGATGGACAGCGACAAGTCGGCCGAGGATATTGCCCGCAGGGCGCTGCAGATCGCCGGCGACATCTGCGTCTACACCAACCACAATATCGTCGTGGAGACACTGGATGCCCAATGAGCCCGCGCATGTCAGTTTCGTGCCGGTGGCCGATAGCCACCTGCCGCTGCTGCATGCCTGGCTGAGCGAGCCGCATGTGCGGCAATGGTGGGGCGACCCGGACAAGGAAGTGGAGCTGATCCGCGAAGGCTGCGCGTCAGGAGAAGTGGAAGGCTTCATCTTCCACGTGGCCGGCGAGCCGGCGGGCTACATCCAGTCCTGGGTGCCGGCCCAGTACCCGGACGACGAGCCCTGGGCGAAGGACATGCCGGCCGATGTGCCCGGTATCGACATCTTCATCGGCCCGGCGGAACTGACGGGCAGGGGCGTCGCATCGCTCGCGGTCCGGGCCTTTGCCGGGCGGCTCTTTGCCGCCGGCGCACCCCGCGTCGTGATCGACCCTGACGCCGGCAACCGAAGGGCCGTCAGCGCCTACACCAAGGCCGGCTTCGTGCCTTACGCAGAATGGATTGATACGTCCGGCCGCACACTCCTGATGGAGCTGACGCGGTCCGAGTTTGAGAGGACTACATGAGTACGTTTTCACCCAGAGAAATCGTGTCGGAACTCGACCGTTTCATCATCGGCCAGAACGACGCCAAGCGCGCCGTGGCGATCGCGCTCCGCAACCGCTGGCGCCGCCAGCAGCTCGGGGACGAGCTGCGCGACGAGGTGATGCCGAAGAACATCCTGATGATCGGACCGACCGGCGTCGGCAAGACCGAGATTTCCAGGCGGCTCGCCAAGCTCGCCGGCGCGCCCTTCGTCAAGGTCGAGGCGACCAAGTTCACCGAGGTCGGCTATGTCGGCCGCGACGTCGAGCAGATCATCCGTGACCTCGTCGAAGTCGGCATCGGTCTCGTGCGCGAAAAGCGCCGCGCCGAAGTCAAGGCAAAGGCGCACCAGAATGCCGAGGAGCGCGTGCTCGATGCACTGGTCGGCGCCACCGCGTCGCCGGCAACGCGCGACAGCTTCCGCAAGAAGCTGCGGGCCAACGAGCTCGACGACAAGGAAATCGAGATCGACATCGCCGAGACCGGCCCGCCGGGCGGCGGCTTCGAGATCCCGGGCATGCCGGGCGCCAATATCGGCGTGCTCAATCTCTCGGAGATGTTCGGCAAGGCGCTCGGCGGCCGCACCAAGAAGGTCAAGACGACCGTCAAGGCCTCCTATGGCATGCTGATCGACGACGAGTCCGACAAGCTGCTCGACAACGAGCAGATTCAGCGCGAGGCCGTGAAAGCAGTCGAAGACGACGGCATCGTCTTCCTCGATGAGATCGACAAGATCGCCTCGCGGGAAGGCGGCATGGGTGCTGGCGTATCGCGTGAAGGCGTACAGCGGGACCTCTTGCCGCTCGTCGAAGGCACGACCGTTGCGACGAAGTATGGGCCAGTCAAGACCGACCACATCCTCTTCATCGCGTCCGGCGCCTTCCACGTGGCCAAGCCCTCGGACCTGCTGCCGGAGTTGCAGGGCCGCCTGCCGATCCGCGTCGAGCTGCGCGCGCTGACGAAGGAAGACTTCCGCCGCATCCTGACGGAAACCGAGGCGAGCCTCATCCGCCAGTACAAGGCGCTTCTGGACACAGAAGAGGTCAAGCTCGACTTCACCGATGACGCAATTGATGCGCTTGCAGACGTGGCGGTGCAGTTGAACGCCACGGTCGAGAACATCGGCGCCCGCCGGCTGCAGACCGTGATGGAGCGTGTGCTGGACGAGATCTCGTTCAATGCGCCGGACCGCGCCGGCCACGAGGTGACGATCGACGCTGAATATGTGCGCAAGCATGTCGGCGATCTCGCCGCCAACACCGACCTGTCGCGCTATATCCTGTGACATTTCGGTCGTAGGGCCATGCAAACGCCCGCAACCTTGAATACGCAGGCCGCCTGTCTCTCGACAGGCGGCCGCATTTTTTCTAACACGGGCGCGGTTATCGATCGTGGTCCGGGCATTTTTCCGACATGATCTTGGCGTAGGAGCGGCCCGCCGACCGAGGCAGCCTCCACCAGTCACAGGAAGAAGAGATCGTGCGTTTCACCGCCTGCATGCTCGCTATCGCCACGTTTTGCCTGAGCGCAAGCCAGTCATTCGCCGCGACCGACGTTCCGCCGGGCAACCGCAACGTCGAGCAACCGGCGATCCCCGGCGCATCCGTGCGCCGCACCAAGGCCGGCCGCACGTCCTTCGATGCCAAGTTCGAGAAGGTCCGCGATCTGCTAGCCACCGACAAGCAGCTGATCAGCAAGATCAAGTCCGTGTCGCGCGCCTATGGCATCGCACCGATCCACATGGTCGGCGCCATCGTCGGCGAACACACCTACAATGTCGACGCCTACGATCGGCTGCAGTCCTATTACGTCAAGGCGGCTGCTTATGCCGGCAACAGCTTCCAGTTCGGATACGATGGCGAGACCGTCGCTGAATTCGTGGCTCGGCCGCAATTTTCCGAATGCGGCGCCAAGAAGGGCGCCTATGCTCTGTGGAGCTGCCGCGAGCGGGTCTGGGACAACGACTTCCGCGGCAAATCGGTGGGCGGCAAGTCCTACCCGAACAACCGTTTCAGCGCCGTCTTCTTCCAGCCGTTCTTCGCCGGCCAGACCTTCGGCCTTGGCCAGATCAACCCGCTGACCGCACTGATGCTGACCGATATCGTGGCAAAGACCTCGGGCTATGAGCGCCTCGATGAGAACAATGCCGCCGGCGTCTATGAGGCGATCATGGATCCGGACGTGTCGCTTGCCTATATGGCGGCCTCGATCCGTCACTCGATCGACGCCTACAAGTCGATCGCAGGGGTCGATATTTCGACCAACCCCGGTGTAACCGCGACGCTCTACAATGTCGGCAATCCGGATGGCCGCGCGGCAGCGCTCGCCGCCAAGATCCAGAGCGGTCAGGCGCAATGGCCGGAGGAAAACTATTACGGCTGGCTCGTCAACGACAAGCTGACGGAACTCGAAAGCCTGCTGTGATTCACGTGAAGCACTTTCCTTGATTGCGCCGTAAAAACCTGAAATCCTGGGGCAATCGAGAAAGGCAATCACCATGGACATGCGTCCGGAGCCGTTCGAACCGCCGGCTCCCGTTCCCCGTGTCGGCATTCCTTCCTACCTGAAGATCATCAGGACCGTGCTGCGCAATCCGCTCGAACTGTGGGGCGAGCCATCCTATACGCTGCCCTGGATCGAGACGAAGTTCGTTACCCAGCGCACCCTGATCGTCAACGATCCCGGCCTCATCCGCCATATCCTCGTCGATAACGTCGCCAATTACGAAATGTCGAAGGTGCGCCGGCTGATCCTGCGGCCCATCCTGCGCGACGGGCTGCTGACGGCGGAAGGTGAGGTCTGGAAGCGTTCGCGCAAGGCCATGGCGCCGGTGTTCACGCCGCGCCACGCCAAGGGCTTTGCCGGCCAGATGCTGCGCAGTTCGGAGCAGTTCGTCGAGCGCTATGCCGGAGCCCAGGAAGCTCCCTTTACCACCAATGTCGCCAACGACATGACGGAACTGACCTTCGACATCCTGGCCGAAACGCTGTTTTCCGGTGAGGTCGCCGTCGAGCGCGAAGGCTTCGTCCAGAGCGTCGAGGAATTGCTGCACCGCATGGGCCGCGTCGATCCGATGGACATTCTGCTGGCGCCCGAATGGATCCCGCGCCCGACCCGCATCGGCGGCAGGAAGGTGATGAACCGCTTCCGCTCGATCGTGTCGGAGACCATGGCGCTTCGCCGCCGCAAGATGGCGGAGGACCCCAAGGGCACGCCGCAGGATTTCCTGACGTTGCTTCTGGAGATCGAGGGCAGCCAGGGCCTTTCGACCGCTGAGATCGAGGACAACATCCTGACCTTCATCGGTGCCGGGCACGAGACCACCGCCCGGGCACTCGCCTGGACGCTCTACTGCGTTGCCAACACGCCGGCCTATCGCGAAATCATGGAAGCCGAGATCGATACCGCGATGGCAAGCGGTGCCGAGCCGGTCGAATGGCTTGGTCTGATGCCGCATGTGCTCGCCGCCTTCGAGGAGGCGATGCGGCTCTATCCGCCGGCGCCGTCGATCAATCGCGCGGCGATCGAGGAAGACGCGTGGACCTCACCGACTGGCGAGCGGGTGCGCATCCCCAAAGGGATCGCCGTACTGATCATGCCCTGGACGCTGCATCGCCATGTGCTCTACTGGGATAAGCCGCGCGCGTTCATGCCCGAGCGTTTCCTGCCGGAAAACCGAGAGAAGCTGAACCGCTACCAGTATCTGCCCTTCGGTGCCGGCCCGCGCGTCTGCATCGGCGCGACTTTCGCGCTGCAGGAAGCGGTGATCGCGTTGGCAGTGATGATGCACCGCTACCGCTTCGATACGACCGCGGAAACCAATCCCTGGCCGGTGCAGCGGCTCACTACTCAACCGCGGGGCGGGTTGCCGATGAGGGTTTCGGCTCGCTGAAGGTCTTGCCGGGGATCGGTGACTGAACGGAACGCACCGGAGAATCCGCCGGCTTCGGCTGCTGTAGCATTTTCGACGGCTTCTTGATCGTCTTGATCTGTGCGCAGGTGGCGTCGCCGACATTGTCGCAGGGCTTGTAAACCACGATCTCGCTTCCGGCGCCATCGTCCCAGACCGCCTGGATCGTCAGCGTCTGCGCCGTTTTGGCAGGCAGCGAGATGTAGACATATTCGGCCGTCTCGTCGCCCGGCAGGTTGAAGGGCAGCTGCGGATTGCACTTGGCCAGCGGGAAGCGTTGGTCGAGCGCATCCGAATTGATCGAGTAGCGGATTTCCGATAGCCGGCAATGCATCGTCTGCAATGCCGTGAAATAGATCAGCTGCCGGTCGTCATAGTCGCGAAACTGGATCCAGCCGGTCTGCTTGTTGGCATCGAGCATCGCCTTGTAGATCGCGACTTCGGGCAGCTGCGGCTTGTATTCCTCTTCCTCCGCGTCCTGTGCGCGGGACGGCATTGCTGCAAGACACAAGATGCCCGCTGACAGCAAGGCGACGAGCAACGGATGGCGTCGTTCGAGCATGCGATGGACCCCTGCCATTCTCACCGGTGTCGCTGAACTCATCGTCGATGTCTGCGACACGATGGTCTTCTCCTGAAATATGTCATATCACCGCATCGATCCCCATTGAACCCGGGGCCTCTGCGCCCCGCGCGAATTCCGGACTGCGCGAATTGACCTCCCATTTTCTTCTCGGCATCGACACCGGCGGCACCTACACCGACGCCGCCCTCTTCTCGGAGACGAAGGGGGTGGTCGCCAAGGCCAAGGCGCTGACGACCCGCCATGACCTCGCGGTCGGCATTTCCGGTGCAGTCGAAGCGGTGCTCGATCAGGCCAGCGTGCCGGTCTCGGCGATCAGCATGGTCTCCCTGTCGACGACGCTTGCCACCAATGCGCTGGTCGAAGGGCAGGGCGGCCGCGCCGGCCTCGTCATGATCGGCTTCGGCCCCGAGGATCTGAAGCGCGACGGTTTGCAGGAAGCGCTCGGCTCGGACCCGGTAGTCTTCCTGCCGGGCGGCCACAATGTGCATGGCGGTGAGACCCCGCTGGACATGAGCGAGCTCGACGCCGTCCTGCCGGTGCTGGCTGATCAGGTCTCCTCCTTCGCCATTGCCGGCTACTTCGCCGTTCGTAATCCGGATCATGAAAAGCGCGTGCGCGACCGCATCCGCGAGGTCTCGCACCTGCCGGTCACCTGCAGCCACGAACTGTCCTCGAAACTCGGCGGGCCGCGCCGTGCCTTGACGACGCTGCTCAACGCCCGCCTCGTCTCGATGATCGACCGGCTGATCGGGTCCTGCGAAGGGTTTCTCAAGGCGCGCGGCATCGACGTGCCAATGATGGTGGTGCGCGGTGACGGTGCGCTGATTTCGGCCGAGGAGGCGCGGCTGCGCCCGATCGAGACGATCCTCTCCGGTCCGGCAGCAAGCCTCGTCGGCGCGAGGCATCTGACCGGCCTCGACAACGCCGTGGTTTCGGATATCGGCGGCACCACCACCGACGTGGCCGTGCTCGATGGCGGCCGCCCGCGTCTCGATGCCGAAGGCGCCGTCGTTGGTGGTTTCCGCACCATGGTCGAGGCTGTTGCGATGCGGACCTACGGCCTTGGCGGTGATTCGGAAGTGCGCATCAACGATCGCGGCCTCAAGGCGAAGATCGACCTCGGTCCGCGCCGGCTGATGCCGCTGAGCCTCGCCGCAGCGCTCCACGGCGACGCCGTCATCTCGGTGCTGGAAAAACAGATGCGCGCCCAGCACACCGGGCGCAACAATGGGCGCTTTGCTGTGCGTACCGGCCTGCCGGATCATCTGGCAAGCGGCCTGCAGCCACAGGAGCAGGCGCTCTACGAGCGCATCGGTAGCGTCCCCGTCTCGCTTGAAACGCTGCTCGTCTCGACGCCACAGAAGGCGACGCTCGATCGTTTGGTGGCCCGGGGGCTCGTCCATATCTGCGGTCTGACGCCGTCCGACGCCATGCATGTGCTCGGCCGGCAGTCGCAATGGAACCTCGAAGCGGCCGAGCTTGGCATTCAGCTTGCGGCCCGGACCCGCGACGGCTCCGGCCAGCCGATTGCTTCTTCTCCACAGGCGCTGGCGCAGATGATCGTCGATCGGCTGACGCGGCAATCCTCCGAGGTCATCCTGCAGGCCTGCCTCGGCGAGGACGGCGCCGGCGCGATCGATCCCGCCGTGTCGCAGGCCGTCGATCGTGCGCTGACCCGGACGCCCGGCATCGTCCGGTTCTCACTTGGTCTCGATCGTCCGCTCGTCGGACTTGGCGCTTCGGCGCCGGTTTATTACCCGGCTATTACCGAGATGCTCGGAACCGAAGCCGCCATTCCCGAGGAGGCCGGCGTCGCCAATGCCGTCGGCGCCGTGGTCGGCCAGGTAAGCGCCACCGTCACCGTTTTCGTGACGATGCCGGAGGAGGGCATTTTTGTCGTCAACGGGGCCGGGGCCAGCGAACGCTTTCTCGATCAGGAAAAGGCTTTTGGTGCCGCGCGCCGACGGGCCGAGACCGCAGCTCTGGAGGCGGCGCGCACCAACGGTGCCGATGATCCCGCGTCGTTGCTGCGCGAGGAAATCGACGCGCCGGAGGTCGAGGGCAGCCCCAAGCTGATCGAGGCCCGGTTCATTGCGTCCGCCAGCGGCCGGCCGCGCATCGCGCACGGCTGATCTTTTCCGTTTCGGAAACAATTCTTCGCATCCTTGCAGAATTGACAGGGAATGAATTGGTGAGAAACTGCGGCCGTTTCACGCGCGTATTGCGCATGGGCTGGTCCGAGACTCGCTTCAGGCGCAAGATCAACATGTTGGGGCGTTTTCATCGCATCCGTTCGGATCGGTGGCGCTCCTTACGTCTATTTCAAGGAGTTGGCAGATGGACCGCATTGAGACGTATGGATTGAAGATTGATGCGGACCTCCATCGCTTCCTGATGGAAGAGGCGATGCCGGGCACCGGCGTCGATGCAGAGCACTTCTTTGCTGAGCTTTCCGCCCTCGTGCACGATCTGGCGCCGAAGAACCGGGCGCTGCTCGCCAAGCGCGACGACCTGCAGGCCAAGCTCGACGCCTGGTACAAGCAGAACGGCGCCCCCAGCGATATGGAGACCTATCAGGCCTTCCTGCGCGATATCGGCTACCTGCTGCCCGAGGGTGGCGAGTTCAGCGTTTCGACCGCCAATGTCGATCCGGAGATCGCGACGATCGCCGGCCCCCAGCTCGTCGTTCCGGTCATGAATGCGCGCTATGCGCTGAACGCCGCCAATGCACGCTGGGGCTCGCTCTACGATGCGCTCTACGGCACGGACGCGATTTCGGACGCTGATGGCGCCGAGAAGGGCCGCGGCTACAATCCGAAGCGCGGCGCCAAGGTCATCGCCTGGGCGCGAAACTTCCTCGACGCCAGTGCGCCGCTGGCGAATGGAAGCTGGGCGGACGTTACTTCCCTGAAGGTTGCTGGCAGTGCGCTGGCGATTGGTCTCAAGGATGGTTCGAGCACTGCACTGCGCAACGCCGCTCAATTCGCCGGCTATTCCGGGGCTGAAGGTGCGCGCTTCGAGATCGTTCTCCGGCACAACAATCTGCATGCGATCGTCGTCCTCGACGCCACCACGCCGATCGGCAAGGAAGATCCGGCGGGCATCGCCGACGTCATTCTCGAATCGGCGATCACCACGATCATGGACTGCGAAGATTCTGTCGCCGCCGTCGATGCCGAAGACAAGGTTGTCGTCTACCGCAACTGGCTCGGCCTGATGAAGGGCGACCTCGAAGAAGAGGTTGCCAAGGGCGGCAAGACCTTTACCCGTCGTCTCAATGCCGACCGCGTTTACACGGCAACTGCCGGCGGTACGCTTTCCCTTCCCGGCCGCTCGCTAATGCTGGTCCGCAACGTCGGCCACCTCATGACGAATCCGGCTATCCTTGACCGCGACGGCAAGGAAGTGCCCGAGGGCATCATGGACGCGATGGTGACGGCGCTGATTGCCCTCCACGATGTCGGCAACGGCGGTCGCCGCATGAACTCCCGCGAGGGTTCCATGTATGTCGTCAAGCCGAAGATGCATGGCCCCGAGGAAGTCGCCTTCGCCAGCGAGATTTTCGCCCGTGTCGAAAAGGCGCTCCGCATGCCCGCCAACACCATGAAGATGGGCATCATGGACGAGGAGCGCCGCACGACGGTCAACCTCAAGGAATGCATCCGCGCGGCCCGCGAGCGCGTCGTCTTCATCAACACCGGCTTCCTCGATCGCACCGGCGACGAAATGCACACCTCCATGGAAGCCGGCCCGATGATCCGCAAGGGTGACATGAAGCAGGCAGCCTGGATCGGCGCCTATGAAAACTGGAACGTCGACATCGGGCTTGAATGTGGCCTGTCCGGTCACGCCCAGATCGGCAAGGGCATGTGGGCGATGCCCGATCTGATGGCGGCGATGCTCGAACAGAAGATCGCCCACCCGAAGGCCGGCGCCAACACCGCCTGGGTGCCGTCGCCCACGGCGGCCACTCTGCACGCGACCCACTACCACCGCGTCAATGTTGCCGAGGTCCAGGCGAGCCTGAAGAGCCGCGCCCGCGCCCAGCTCTCCGATATCCTGTCGGTGCCGGTAGCCGTCCGCCCGAACTGGACGCCCGAGGAAATCCAGCGCGAACTCGACAACAACGCGCAAGGCATTCTCGGCTACGTCGTGCGCTGGGTCGATCAGGGCGTCGGCTGCTCGAAGGTTCCCGACATCAACAATGTCGGCCTGATGGAAGACCGTGCGACGCTGCGCATCTCCGCCCAGCACATGGCCAACTGGCTGCATCATGGCGTCGTCACCGAGGCCCAGGTCGTCGAGACGATGAAGCGCATGGCGGCCGTCGTCGACAGTCAGAACGCTGATGATCCGCTCTACGTCGCGATGGCCGGCAATTTCGACCGTTCGATTGCCTTCCAGGCCGCCGTCGAACTCGTCCTCCAGGGCCGCGAGCAGCCGAACGGCTACACCGAGCCGGTCCTGCACCGCCGCCGCCTGGAGCTGAAGGCGCGCAACGCCGCCTGATTCGCCACCGAAGTCGGGGTATTGGAAAAGAGCCGTGCGTTCACATGAACGCACGGCTCTTTCGTTTCAGCGGTGGTCCGGTCTTCCAGACACGATCGCAGCCCGTGCCGCTCTAAAACTCCGCCCAGCCGTCCGTTGCGAGTGCGGCATTGCCGTGGGTGGCATAGGGGGCTGGTCGGCGTACCGGCTGAGGACGTCCCTGGTCACGCGTGGTTGCGGCGACTGCCGGGGCAGGCGCCATCGGCCTGCCCTTTGGCTGGGCCTCGCCGGCGAGCGTGAAACGGTCGATCAGGTTGCGCAGGTTCGTGCCTTCCTGCGCCAGCGTCGCGGAGGCCGCATTGGCTTCCTCGACCATCGCTGCGTTCCGCTGCGTTACCTGGTCCATCTGGTTGACGGCGGTGTTGACTTCGCTCAATCCCACCGACTGTTCGCGGGCGGAGGTGGCGATCGCCGCCATGTGTTCGTTGATCGTGATCACATGCGCTTCGATCGTCTGCAGCGCCTCGCCGGTGTCGCGCACCAGGTGCACGCCGTTCTCGACCTCCCGGCTCGATGTACGGATGAGATCCTTGATTTCTTTCGCAGCCTTCGCCGAGCGCTGAGCGAGCTCGCGCACCTCCTGGGCCACGACGGCGAAGCCCTTTCCCGCTTCGCCGGCCCGCGCTGCTTCGACGCCGGCATTCAGCGCCAAGAGATTTGTCTGGAAGGCGATCTCGTCGATGACGCCGATAATGCTGGAAATCTGGCTGGAGGATTCCTCGATCCGACGCATGGCTTCCACCGCGTTGGCGACGACGACGGCGGATTGGGCCGCGCTGGTCTTCGCCTCGCCGGCGATGTCGCGTGCCTCCTCCGTCCGTCTTGAGGAATTGCTGACATTGGCGGTGATCTGATCGAGCGCCGCGGCCGTTTCCTCGAGAGACGCGGCCTGCTGTTCGGTGCGCTTGGACAGGTCGTCGGCGCTCTGGCTGATTTCGCGCGTGCCCATGCCGATGTTTTGGGCGCTGTCGGCAACGGCGAGAAGCGCATCGTTCAACTGCGCGGCCGCCTTGTTGAGGTCGTGCCGCAATTGTTCGAACTCGGCGGCGAACGGCTCATGTAGCTGAACGGCGAGATCGCCGTTGGCCAGCCGCTGCAGGCCGCCGGCAAGTCCGGCGGTCGCCTGCGTCAGCTTTTCCTGCGCCGCCTGCTCCGCCGCCTTCTGGACGCGGACACGTTCGGCCTCGCCGTTGCGGCGGTTCTCCTCGGCCTCCGCCTGCAGCCGAAGATTCGAGCGCGCCGCCTCGCGGAAGGATTGAATGGCGCGGGCCATTTCGGCGATCTCGTCCTTGCCGCGCACCGGCTCGTCGGCATCTTCAACGTGGCCGTCGATCAGCCGGCGCATGGCGGCGATCTGGCGGGCGAGCGGTCCGACGACGCCGCGCAGCACCACAAGCAGGGTGCCGCCAGCAAGCGCCACGACGAGAACGATGATCCCAATGTTGAGTGTCTGTACGATTTCGAACTCGTGATGCTTGGCCTCGAAGGCCGTACCCGAAAGTTCGACCTGCAGGTCCGAAATCTCGGAGATCGTGGCCGTCAGCGGATCGATCGTAGCGTAGAGCTTGTCGCGCACGAAGGCATCAAGAGCCTTCTGGTCCTTGGCCGAGAGGATTTGCGTGAGTGCCGTGATCGAATCCATCGCAACGACCATCTGGCTTCGTGCATTGTCGACGAGGTTCCGTTCCTCGTCGGTCATCGAGGTCGCCGCATAGGCATCCCAGTTTGACTTGATCGTTTCCCGTGCGGCATTGACCGAGGCAAGCCCGCTCTCCATCGATTCGTTGCCATTGCGCACCTTGTGGGCAGCATCGACGATCGAGACCGCAAAGGCGTCGGAAGTCGCCTTCAGGTTCTTCAGCGGCACAATGCGATCGGCGTAGACCGCGTCCATCATGTCGCTGGTTTCCGACAGCGTGCTCTGGCTGTGAATAGCGATGCCGATAGCGATGGATGATAGAAGCGCGATTGCGCCGATAAGCTTGGTCTTGATCAGCATGCCAGTCCCTCCCGAGCGGAATTTCGTGGGCACACTGTTTCGATTATTTAGATAACGCTTACTTAATAAGCGGCTGAATTTAAGTCGAAATTGAACTTTCCGAGCGGACAGGGACAAATACCGCGACCCTGATTTGAGCGCGAATCAGGACGGCAACTTTGCGTCGATGGTGTGCCTGCTTGCGGCTTTCGCTCGGAAGTTGGGTGACGTGAGCGCGAACGAAAAAAGCCGCCGACAGAGTCGGCGGCTTCGTCAGTCTCGATCTGATTCGATTACTGCTGGACGACGACGCGGGCGCTCTTGCCGGGGCGAACGCGCGAATAGAGGTCGATGATGTCCTGGTTGATCAGGCGGATGCAGCCGGACGAAGCGGCGGTACCGATCGAGGACCATTCCGGCGTGCCGTGCAGACGGAACAGTGTATCCTTGCCCTGGTCATTGAAGAGGTAGAGGGCACGGGCGCCAAGCGGGTTCTTGAGGCCGGGACCCATGCCATCTTCGACGTACTTGGCGACTTCCGGCTTGCGTTCCGCCATTTCCTTCGGCGGATGCCACATCGGCCATTCCTGCTTCCAGGCAATATAGGCTTCGCCTTCCCATGCAAAACCGGCCTTGCCGACGCCGATGCCGTAACGAACGGCCTTGCCGCCCGGCAGCACGTAGTAGAGGAAGCGATTCGGCGTGTTGACGACGATCGTTCCGGGGCGCTCGCTGGTGGCGTAATCGACGATCTGGCGATGGAAACGGGTATCGACCTTGCTGATCGGAATGGCCGGCAGCGCGTAACCGTGATCCTCAACTGCGCCATAATCGCCGTTAAAGATCTGATTCGTAGCAACCTGTACCGTTGCGGGCGCGGGTTCGTTCGCAGCCGTTTCGGGCTTGGACGAGGTCGTCGAGCAGCCGGCAACGGCGAGTGTCGCCGCGAGGCTGCACAAGAGGAAGGCATTGCGGAAGCGCATGGGAGTCTCTTAAAAAGAAGCGAAGTAAAAACTGGGTCGCCGCGACCAACAGTGACTACGGTTATTTTCGATTAGTTTGAGCTATGCAAGAGATTGCGCGGCCACAATTTGGCTGAAAAGTGCAAATTCCATGACCCTTGTTTTTTTGCAACAAAATGACCGGCTCAAAGGGACACCGGACGCATGACGATCCTCTCCATCCATGGCGACAACCCCTTGATCGACGGTCGCCAATCGAATCGCGCGATGATGGTGCGCCGCGGTGTGCAGCGGCTGTTCGCCGAACTGCGCCATTCGGTCCTGCCGGAATTGACCTTGGCAAGTGGACGGCGTGCCGATCTGATCTCCTTGTCGGCGAAGGGCGAGATCTGGATCGTCGAGATCAAAACCTCGATTGAGGACTTTCGCGTCGACCGCAAATGGCCGGACTACCGACAGCACTGCGACCGGCTGTTCTTCGCCACCCATGCCGCCGTGCCACTGGACATCTTTCCGGAGGACTGCGGACTGCTGCTGTCTGACGGTTATGAAGGCCACATCGTTCGCGAGGCGCCCGAACACAGGCTGCCGCCGGCGACACGCAAGTCGGTGCTGCAACTCTTTGCCCGTACGGCAGCACAACGGCTGATGCTTGCCGAATGGGCGGCCGAGCGCAACGGCGAACTCGGTGATTCGATCGGCGACATCCTCTCCGGCGGTCGCGACTGATCCCGCGGGGAAAAGCGACCGGAGCAGCTGTTGTGCGCCGGTCGTGGAAGTTGATTGCTTACTTCGGCGCGCGCTTGGCGAGAATGCGCTGCAGCGTGCGGCGATGCATGTTGAGCCGGCGCGCCGTTTCCGAGACGTTGCGCTCGCACATTTCATAGACGCGCTGAATATGTTCCCACCGCACGCGATCGGCCGACATCGGGTTTTCCGGCGGCTCGACGCGTTCGCCCTGGCGCTGCACGAGCGCGGCAAAGATGTCGTCGGCATCGGCAGGCTTGGCAAGATAGTCGACCGCGCCGAGCTTCACCGCGTTCACGGCGGTGGCGATGTTGCCGTAGCCGGTCAGCATGATCATGCGCGTGTCGTCGCGCCGTCCGCGGATCGCTTCGATCACGTCGAGGCCGCTGCCGTCGCCGAGCCTGAGGTCGATGACCGCATATTTCGGCGGGTTGCCCTTGGCCTTGGCGATGCCTTCCGCGACCGATTCGGCGATGTCAACCGAAAAGCCACGGGCTTCCATGGCGCGGGCCAACCGCCTGAGAAAGGGTGCGTCGTCATCGACGAGCAACAGGGTGCGGTCCGGTCCGATCAGTTCGGCGTCCTGTGCGGTGGTGCTGGGCGAAGCTGTCGATTTGTCGGTCATTCTCGCAATCCTTGGGCAAAAACGGAACGCTTTCGCCGAGATTATAGGTTTCTGCCTCGTTCAATAAACTGCGAAATGTCATTTCGCCAGTTTCGTATCCATCAGGGCGCGCGGCCATTCGACGCTGACCCGGGCGCCCGGCCTCTCCGGCCCGCCATTCTCGAAGCGCAGGCGCGCGCCCGAGCGTTCGAGCAGCGTCTTTGCGATAAAGAGCCCGAGCCCGAGGCCGCCGGCGCTGTCATCCTTCTGCCTGCGTGTCACATAGGGTTCGCCGATCCGCTGCAGGATATCGGGCGCGAAACCGTCACCATCGTCGGCGATCGTGACGCGAACCCGATCCGCCGTGTGCTCGACGGTTACGGTCACCTGTTTCTTGGCGTAGTCGACGGCGTTTTCCAAGAGGTTGCCGAGCCCATAGAGAATGCCGGCATTGCGGTTGCCGACCGGCTCCGTGGCACGGTCGCCCTTTTCGATGAGCTCGATGTGGATGCCGAACTCGCGATGCGGCGCCATCACCTCTTCGATCAGCGACGACAGCGGCAAAAGCCGCATGTGCTCCTCGCTCTCGGAGGACAGCGTCGTCAGCCGCTTCAGGATATCGCGGCAGCGTTCGCTCTGGCTGCGCAGCAGATGCACGTCCTCCCCGAAGCGCGGATCGTCGCCGAGTTCGCGTTCCATCTCCTTGGCGACGACGCTGATGGTCGCAAGCGGCGTGCCGAGTTCATGGGCTGCCGCTGCCGCAAGCCCATCGAGCTGCGACAGGTGCTTTTCCCGCTGAAGCACCAGTTCGGTCGCCGTCAGCGCTTCCGACAGCTCACTCGCTTCCAGCGACACGCGGTAGGTATAGAAGGCGGCAAAGGCGGTCATCGAGACGATCGCAAACCAGATGCCGGCGGTCAGCACCCGCGGCATCAGCAGGACCGTGCCCGGATACCAGGGCAGCGGAAAGGGTGAAAAGGCGAGTGCGGTGATGGCGATTACCGCAAAACCGGCAAGAATGATGCTGTGTGACTTCGGCTGCGACGCAGAGGAAATGATGACCGGGACGCAGAGCAGCGGCGCGAAGGGATTGGTGAGCCCGCCTGTGATGAACAGCAATCCGGTGATCTGCGCGAGATCGAGGCCGAGAAGCGCGAAGGCCGCCGGCGGCTGCAACCGGTGCGTCGGCGGATAGCGCAACGTCACATAGGCGTTGACCAGCGCGAGGCTCGCGATCAGCACCAGGCAGGAAATCAGCGGCAGAGGAAACTGCAGCCAGAAGGCCGTGATGAGGACGGCGATCGACTGGCCGCCGACGGCCAGCCAGCGCAGCCGGACGAGCGTCTGCAGGCGCAGGCTGCGGTTGCTGGTCTGGTCGTTGTTATGTTCGAGCGCAACAGTGGTCATTCGTGCCTGCATTTCAATGATCGATGCTTTCGTCTCATGTACCACGGGGCTTCGCCCGTGTCGTCGGCGCCGCATTGGCCGGATCCTCGGGCCAGGGATGCTTCGGATAGCGCCCGCGCATGTCGGCGCGCACATCGCGCCAGGAACCCGCCCAGAAACCGGGCAGGTCGCGCGTCGTCTGGATCGGCCGATGTCCGGGCGAGATCAGCTCGAGCAGCAACGGCAGCCGCCCATCGCCGATCGCCGGATGGGTCTTCAGGCCAAACAGCTCCTGTACCCGGATCGACAGCAGCGGCTCGTCGCCGTCGTAGTGGATCGGGTGCCGTTGCCCGGTCGGCGCCTCGAAATGCGTCGGCGCCAGCCGCCCGAGTTCCCGTTGCCGCTCGTGTGGAATGAGGGAGAGCAGACCGTCGGAGAGGTTGGATGCCTTGATGTCGGCAATCGCGGTGATGCCGTGCTGGAAGGGAACGAACCAGTCGTCGAGACGGTCGAGCAGCGCTTCGTCGGAAACATCCGGCCAGGGTTCACCGATCGAGCGGTTGAGGAAGCCGATGCGGTCGCGCATCTGCATCGCCTCCTTGGAGAAGGGCAGGATGGCAAGGCCGAGCTGGCGTACGCCGTCGGCGAGTGCCCGCGCCGCCGATTCACCGGTCGGTCGTGTGAGCGGCGCCTCCTCGAAGATGATGGCGCCGAGCCGCGTGACCCGACGCGCCCGCACCTGCCGGCTGGCCTTGTCGAAAAAGCTCTGGTCCTCGCGGGTTATCGCCTCGGGCATATGCGCCTCGACCTCGGCGCGCGTCAGTTCTGCCGCCGCCAGCACGCGCTGGCCGCCGGCGCGGCCGGTCAGGTCGGCGATGACGAGCATGGAAGCCGCCGCCAGCCGCTCCGTCTCGGGGATCTCGGCGCCCCGTCCGTTCGCCATGACGAACCGGCCGCGGCCACCGCGCTGCAGCGCGATGCGGTCGGGAAAGGCGTGCATCAGCAGGGCACCCGGCTGGATCGGTTCGCTCGATTTCGGCGCGCCCTTCAGCTCGGCCGCCATGCGCCGCGCCAGATTGCGCGAGGCGTCGGCGCGGTCGCCACGCTCCTGACGGAAGCGGCGCACCCGGTCCTCGAGATCGACGCTGTTACCGCCCAAGCCCTGTTCGGTCAGCATCACCGCCAAGAGACACGCGGTTTCCGCCTGTCCCTCTTCGGCCGCGGCAACCGCCATTGCCGCCAGCCGCGGCGGCAAGGCCAGGTCGCGGATCTTGCGGCCCGTCGGGGTCAGCGCGCCGGCCTCGTCCAGCGCGCCAAGGCTGGTCAGCAGTTTCCTCGCTTCGGCGAGTGTCGTCTCCGGCGGCGCGTCGATGAAGGCAAGGGTGGCCGGATCGCTGACACCCCAATGGGCGCAGTCGAGCAGCAGGCCCGAGAGATCGCTGGCCAGAATCTGCGGCGGCGTGAAGGCGGCAAGCGCTGCGGTCTGGCCGCTATGCCAGAGACGGATGGCAATGCCGGGTTCGGTTCGCCCCGCACGGCCGGCGCGCTGATCGGCAGACGCGCGCGACACGCGCACCGTCTCCAGCCGCGTGATCCCGGTCGCTGCCTCGAACACCGGAACGCGCTGCTGGCCGCTGTCGATGACGATGCGTACGCCGTCGATGGTGATCGAGGTTTCGGCGATCGAGGTGGCAAGCACGATCTTGCGGGTGCCTGATGGCGCCGGCCGGATCGCTGCATCCTGTTCCTTCTGGGTCAGGTTGCCATAAAGCGGTACGATCGCCGTATTGTTGTCGAAGCGGTCCTGGAGCCGCGTGGCGACTCGGGTGATTTCGGCCTGGCCGGGCAGAAAGGCGAGGATGGAGCCATCTTCCGTACGATGCGCTTCGGCAATGGCCCGCAGCATCGTGTCCTCGACGCTGTCGCCGCCGCGATCCTGGTAGCGGATGTCGATCGGATAGCTGCGCCCCTGGCTCTCGATGACCGGCGCATCGCCAAGCAGGCCCGAGACCCGCTCGACATCGAGCGTTGCCGACATAACGATGATCTTCAGGTCGTCACGCAGCGCCGCCTGCACGTCGAGTGCCAGCGCCAGGCCGAAATCCGCGTCGAGCGAGCGCTCGTGGAATTCGTCGAACAGCACGGCTGCGACGCCCTTGAGTTCCGGGTCGTCGAGGATCATGCGGGCAAACACACCCTCGGTCACCACTTCGATGCGTGTCTTGCCGGAGACGCGATTGTCGAGACGCATGCGATAGCCGACGGTTTCGCCGACCTTTTCCCCCAGGAGCTCGGCCATGCGGCCAGCTGCGGCGCGCGCTGCCAGCCGGCGCGGCTCGAGCAGAATGATCTTTCCGCCCTTTGCCCAGTCCTGATCGAGCAGGAAGAGCGGAACAAGCGTCGTCTTGCCGGCGCCGGGTGGGGCGGAAAGCACCACGGAGGGGCCTGCGGTGAGCGCATGTGCCAGTGCGGGCAGCACGTCGCGAACCGGAAGCGCAGGAAGCTGTGTCGTCACGTCTGGTTCTCCGCCCCCTATATAGAGATGATGGCGCTGCGTGCGGTCGGTGCATCCGTCGGCTCATGCATCACCATGTTGTCGGTCCGCCACCGCATGGATCGTCATGTCGGGCAGGGCGGACAATTCGCAAGTACGGCAATCGCCCGCCCAAGGGCAAGCGTGGTGCGTCCGTGAGCGTGCTTCGTATGGCGCCTCGTTGCTGGAGATATCTACATCTGACAGCTGAGAGACCCATGCTGTCTACATGTAGATGAGGTCGCTCAGAGGGGCGTTTTGGGCCACGTGAAATGGCCATCAGGTTTTTGACCGCCTGGTCAAAGATTCGCGCCACGGATTCGCTGGTTTTCCGGTGCATTAAATCGACCTAGTTTATCAACAGCTGGAATTATTGTGTAAATTCAGAGAGTTGTCGATTTTTGAAGTTTTTTTGAACGTGGCTGTTGACGTCTGCGAGGATGGGGGTCTATAAGCCCGATCACTGACGAGGGCGGCGGCGCTGCTGGCGACGACGACCTTCGCTCTAGAGTTTCCTGGTTGGCTTGGTGCTGATTGAGGGGTTCGGGACGAGAGTTCTGGGCTTTATGGAAACGGTTTGACGGACGGTGCGTTCGTCGGTTTTTTGACAATTGAATATAGAGAAAGAGAAACGTGGGCGGCGGAGCTCGTGRGGAACTTCGGTTCCATATGAAAGAGACTTTGGCGGTCACGTTTTAACAAGAGACTACACCTGTTTTCTCGGTGGCGATCTTTGGATTGCTGTTGATTGAAGACAAGGTGTGAGTTCTCGTCGATTCAGAACGTGACGTAATGCCAATGATTGAATTCTCAACTTGAGAG
>NZ_LMGC01000027.1:0-21763 GCF_001427045.1 Ensifer sp. Root558
CATCGAAGTATCTCCGGTCTGTTGGGCGCCGGCGGTGCGGGCCGACGGGAAGAGAGCGGGCAGCGCCAGCGACGAGGCGGCACCGAGGAACGAGCGTCTTGTCGGCATGATCAGACACTCTCGCGATCGTTAACTTTGCGAGCCGCTGTCTGTCCGCCCGGGAGGTGGCCGAACATGTGCGGCTTGACCTGGTTGATCCACGAGATTGCAGCCGTCTCGTTGCTCCACAGGGTCTTGGCAAAGGGGACGATCTGTTCGCCGAGCAGAATCCCAAGAAGGCCGACAAGGGCAATGACCGGGGGCGCTGGCGAACGGACATTGAGGAGGCTGTAGACGATTCCGACCAGAAGTCCGGCGCCGAGTGACATGAGGTAAAGTTTCATGCGGGTGATCCTCACCTGTTGAGGCTGCCGCCCTTACCGGTTCGACCCGGTCAGAGCGGCTGCCTACTGCATCACTTGACCGGGTTCGGGCCGATCCGCTTGCCGTGGGTGACGCGTTCGCCGGCCTTGTGGACCATGGTGTAGGCATAGTCGATGCCCATGCCATAGGCACCGGAGTGCTCCTTCACCAGCGAAGTGACGGCGTCGTAGGTTTCCTTGCGAGCCCAATCGCGCTGCCATTCGAGCAGTACCTGCTGCCAGGTGACCGGAATGACGCCAACCTGGACCATGCGGTCCATCGCATATTTGTGGGCGTCGGCCGAGGTGCCGCCCGACGCGTCGGCGACCATGTAGATTTCGTAGTCCGGAACATCATGGAGGGCTGAAAGCGCGAAGGTGGTGTTGCAGACCTCGGTCCAGAGCCCCGAGACGATGATCTTCTTGCGACCGTTGGCGGCGTTCTTCGCCAGGGCATCACGGACGTTCTGATCATCCCAGGAGTTCATCGAAGTGCGCTCAAGGATGTCGTTTTCCGGGAACACGGCGAGCAGTTCAGGATAGGTGTGGCCGGAGAAGGACTCGGTTTCGACAGTGGTGATCGTCGTCGGGATGTTGAAGATCTTGGCAGCCCTTCCGAGGCCGACGACGTTGTTCTTCAGAGCCTGGCGATCGATCGACTGCACGCCGAAAGCCATCTGCGGCTGCTGGTCGATAAAGATAAGCTGGCTGTTTTGCGGGGTCAGAACTTCGAGCTTGGACATCTGGAATACTCCGTTTGGTGTCGCCGGCGTGCGACGGTTGAAATGAGAAGGGTTTCGGAGACGAGCCGGCTGGCGCGAGTAGCCGGCTCAAGGTTGTCGGTTGGTTAAGTCGTGCGTATCAGATTCGACGGGTTCTAAGCGGCAAGCGGAACCAGACCGGCCTCGATCTTGTTGCGGAAAGGCTCGTAACGGTTCGGAAGCTTCAACGCCTCGCCGAGATGGGCGGTGTCCTCGTCACGGTCGAAGCCGGGCTCGTTGGTTGCAATCTCGAACAAGATACCACCGGGTGTCCGGAAATAGATCGCCCAGAAATAGTCCCGGTCGATAACGGGGGTTACCTGGTAGCCGGTATCCATCAGGGCCTTGCGCACTTCGAGTTGCTTTTCCCGATTTTCGACCGCAAAAGCGATATGGTGGACCGAACCCGCCCCCTGACGGGCGAATGGCGTCTTCGGCAAGGCCGCCAGTTCAATGGTGTCTGCACCGTTGCCACCAGGAAGGATCAATCGCGTGACGTCTCCTTCCACTCCGGCAATCTCATAGCCCATAAAGCGCAGCAATTCCTCGGTCGCAGCAGTGTCGTGCAGATTGAAACGGGCGCCGGTAAAGCCGCGAATGGCGTTGTCCTCCGAGATACCCTCACCAAGCCATGGCGCCCGCCCGTCGATAGCCGTTTCGACCAAAGCGAGGCCATCGCCATCAGGGCCTGTGAAGCGCAAGCGCTCTGCGTCGAAGACCGTTTCAGCCTGCATGCCACCGACACCTTGAGCAACCAGGCGCTCCTTCCAGAAACTAAGCGTTCCTTTCGGGATAGAGAACTGGGTTTCGCCGACTTCGCCGACACCGGGCCGTCCGGTCATTATATGGGGAAAGGGAAAGTAGGTCATGACCGTTCCGGGCGTGCCCAACTCATCACCGTAATAGAGGTGGTAGACACTGGGCTCGTCGAAGTTGACCGTCTTCTTCACCCGGCGCAGGCCGAGCGTGTTGGTGAAAAACCTGTTGTTCTTTTGCGCGTCCGACGCCATCGAAGTGACGTGATGCAGTCCCTTGATATCCTTGATCATGGCCAGTGCCCTTTCCGTTGACGTTGTCCGTCGATAGACAAGGTTATAGCCGGGTTGATTGGCGCAAAGAATTGCAATATTTATCTCGAATGAATTGCAGAAATTGAAACAATGCGATGAACGACTACAAAGCCCTGAAGACCTTCCTTATGGCGGCTGAGAAGCGCAACTTCGCGCAGGTTGCACGCGAGCTTGATATGACGCCGGCCGCAGTTACGCGGGCGATCGCCGCGCTCGAAGACGATCTCGGCGTGCAGCTGTTTGTGCGGACAACGCGCCAGGTTTCGCTGACGACGGACGGCGCCGTCTTTGCCGCGCAAATCCAGCCGTCCCTAGAGGCGCTGGAAAGCGCCAGACGCGACGTAAGAAACGCTCATAAGGCGGACCAGGGTCGCTTGCGAATAAGCGCTCCGACTTGGCTCGGTAAAACCGTTCTACCGTCGATCCTGTCCGGCTTCCGAGAACTCTATCCAAAAATGTCGTTTGAAATCTCGCTCTCGGACGGCTTGGTCAACATCGTCGATGATGACTACGATCTCGCGATCCGCATCTCATCCCAGCCATCGGACAAGTTTACGATATGGCGCAAGATCCGGGCCGTGCCGAGAATTTTGGTGGCGGCGCCGGGCACCCGGTTCACCGAGATGGACCACCCGAGCGAGTTGACGCCGGACGACTGCCTTGCATACAGCGGCGAAAGCAGGCGGGAGACCTGGCACCTTTCTGATGGCGGATCGAGCACGACCATCACGGCCGGGAGGGCGTTCAGCGCCAACAGCGGCGAGGTGCTTGCCGACATGGCCGCCGATGGAGCGGGCGTTGCCATGCTTCCGGGATTTCATATCGCGGAGCGAGTCCGCAGCGGTCGCCTCGTCCATGTCCTTCAAGGCTGGTCGCCCCCGGAACTTTGGCTGACCCTATACTATCCGCCTTATCAAGCGCTGCCGCCCCGCATAGCGACCTTCTCGAAATTCTTCGAAGAACAGTTGCCGGCTCACATGATCATGCTTGATTGACGAGCGAAATGGATCCGGAGCTACAACCCGATGCGGCTGTTAGCGCCTGGCGTTCAGTCATTCTGACGCAGGGTTCGCGCGCGTCAGCACCGGCGCTTCGCCCGCAGGATGGCGTCGAACAGCAGCGCCTCGCCGATGCTGTCACTGAAGCGCTAGCACACGCCTCGGCCCGTCGGCGCCGCCGCAATGGCTGAACCGCCCCGTCACGGCAAAGCCGCCACCCTCTCGGGTGACGGCTTTGGTCACTGGAGTTTTCAGAGACTACTTCGCAGCCTCTTCGATCACGTCTGCTACGGCTTGGGGCTGCGACACCATCACAACGTGGGATGCACCCTCGATTACGACAGTGTGCTTGGAGGCCGCCCGTTCGGCCATGAAGCCGAGTGCCTTCGCTGGGATGTTCTTGTCGCCGTCCCCATAGATGAAATAGGAGGGCAGCGTCTTCCAGGCGGGCGAACCTGACTTTTCCGTCAAGGCAGCTTCGGTGATCGGGCGCTGGCCGGCGGCCATCAGTGCCGCATCCTCGATTGAAACATCGTGGGCGAACTGGTCGTGAAACTTCGCCTGGTCGATGGAAAGATCGACGCCGCCACCTATCAGCTTTACCGGGGCGGCGAGCGCTTGGCCAAGCGTGCCCCCGGGGAACTTACCGGCGAGATCGGCAGCTGCTTCTCCAGCTTCCGGAGCGAAGGCTGCAACGTAGACCAGCGACTTGACGTTGTCCTTGCCGTTTGCCGCGGTCGAGATCACCTGGCCTCCGTAGGAATGCCCAACGAGGACGACGGATCCTTTGATGCTCGAGATGATGTCTGAAACATAGGCCGCATCGCCTGCGACACTGCGCAGTGGATTGGCAGCGGCAACGACCGTGAACCCGTTTTTCTGAAGGATCTTCGTCACACCATTCCAGCTCGACGCATCGGCGAAAGCGCCGTGAACGAGAACGACTGTGGGCTTTGCGGGCTGGGCAACAGCCCCGCCGGACAGGAGAGCGGCGATTAAGGCAACGGTCGCAGCGAGTTTAAACATGACGATATCCTTTGTGGCTTCGGTCCAATACAGGCTACGAGGGAGTTTTTATCGCGCCCGATTAGTTTGTGCACAATCTATATTGCCTCAAAAGAGACATGTCAACCGCGCTAATAGATCGCGCGCGACTAATTTTTTTTGCGCAACGAAGCCAGAGCGCTATTTTGCGTCGCAGATCGCCACTGCGAGGGTCCGGCCGCGCATTCTCATCCTTCAGCTGCTTCAGCTTTTCCAATCTCCGGCGGCAATATACCGGCGTATTTTTCTTCCAGCTGTAATGGGTCGCCTGACTGCCTCCGGCACGCGATGGAGCATCTGCCGCGGTAGGTTCAGTTTTTTATACGAATACGAATGAGGCGCGGATCGTGGCGCTTATCGAAATCACGACAAGGCTCATCCGGACTGATCCAACCGCGCCCACTTCTCGTAATCCAGGCTGACGAAAAACAACGGGAGCGAACGAACGAGCCATGTTCCGAACCGCAATAGCGATCGCAGCTGTGTGCGCAGCCGTACCGTCAGAGGCCGCTGCGGAGCAATACAGAGCAAACGAGATCAAGGGAGAGATCGTCGGCAGGCGCATCTTCCTTGAAGCTCCATTGGGTGGGGAATTCCCGCTAAACTATCGAAGAAGTGGCAGTGTCGACGGTGACGGCGAAGCTTTGGGCCTCGGCCGGTTCGTCAAACCCAAAGACACCGGCACTTGGTGGATACAGTCTGACCGTCTCTGCCAGCAGTTTCGCACCTGGTACGACGGTCGCCCGATGTGTTTTGAGCTCTACCGGGTCGAACAGAAAAAGCTGAAGTGGATCCGGAACGACGGAAAGACCGGTATCGCCCGAATAGGTCCCGAGCTTTGATGTGGCAGCGAAAGGAGGCCGCGAATTGAAGCTTATGCCGCGCAATCGATTTGACGGAGGAAATGCATGCGCATCTTCAGCGTTTTTCTTACGGTCCTCGCCATGAACCTTGCATTGGTTGCGCCAGCGGCCGCCGGGTCCTTTTCGCTTGAAAGCTTCTTTACAGGCAAGTCGAGCGCCGAGGGAAGCTTTCAAAGCATCACCGGGGTTAAAAGGACATTCGAAGTCCAGTTGGTCGGAAAATGGGACGGCCGCACCCTGACGCTCAGGGAAGATTTCAGGTTCGATGACGGCAGTCGAGATCGCAAGACGTGGCGGTTCATAAAGGATGGACCCGGCAGATACAGGGGTACGCGCGAGGACGTGATTGGAGAGACGCAGGTGCGGATTAAAGATAATGTCGCGCGCTTCAGCTATCTGGTCATCCTCGACTCAAAAAACCGCAAGAACAAAGTTCGCTTTCACGACACCATGACATTGAACAATGACGGTCGTGTCCTCAATACCGCCTATGTGACGAAATTCGGATTGCCGGTTGCCTGGACGCGTGTCGAATTCAGGAGACAGTGACTGATGTGGAAAGTGTCTAGCAGACGAGCATCCAGGTCACACCCTTCGACACTCATCCTCTATGCGCTTCCAGCGTTCCCATTGGCGGCGCTTGCGCTGCCGCTTTTCGTCATCGTTCCGACGTTTTACTCCGAAGTCATGGGACTACCGGTCGCGGCCGTCGGCGGTGCACTTTTTGCCATTCGTCTTCTTGATGCAGCGAGTGATCCTTTATTCGGCTGGCTTGCCGACCGGTGGAATGGCGTTGGCGGTCGCCGGCGTGGCTTTTTTCTTGCGTCAATTCCGCTAACCGCGGTCGCCGCGTTCATGCTTTTTTGGCCGCCTCAAACAATCGGGCTCGGCTATCTGCTTATATGGGGTGGGCTTTTGTCACTTGGCTTTACCTGGTCCTCTCTGCCCTACACTGCCTGGGGGGCAGAACTTTCAACCGACTATGCCGAGCGAACACGCGTTGCAGCTTTCCGCGAAGGCGCGACGCTTATCGGGACTTTATCGGCCATCAGCCTCCCCTTCGCTGTTGGGACGGCTGGGGCAAATAACGCCGATGGGCTAAAGGCGGTAGCCGTTCTTGTCGCGGTCTTGCTTCCGCTCACAGGGCTTATGGCTTTCGTTTTCGTCCCCGAACCCGTCAATCGGTCGACGCGGGAGTTTGGCCTGATGCAAAGCCTGGTTTTCATGTCGAAGAACCGGCCGTTCCTGCGTCTCATCGCCGCTTTTCTTTTGAATGGATTTGCAAACGCAATCCCAGCTACTTTGTTTCTTTACTTTGTCTCAGGGCGTCTGGGAGCTGCGGAATGGCGCGGCCCGTTTCTCCTACTCTATTTCGCATGCGCAGTTCTTGGCGTACCGCTCGCAGTAAAGGCCGCAAGGCGCTGGAGCAAGCACAAGGCCTGGAGCGGCGCTATGCTGGTGACGTGCTCGATCTTTGCGGTATCAGGATTTCTCGGCGACGGAGACCTGGTCGCCTTTGGTGCGATATGCGTGTGCACCGGTCTTCTGCTCGCCTTCGACCTTGTTTTGCCTCCATCCATGCAGGCAGACGTAATCGACAACGACACAGCAGTCTCAGGCTCTCAGCGTTCCGGCATGTATTTCGCGGCGTGGGCACTTGCCACGAAGCTCTCTCTGGCGACAGCAGTCGGGGTGACGTTTCCCATGCTCAGTCTGATTGGCTTCGACCCGGCTCAAGATCGTTCGTCGCCCGACGCTCTCAAGGGTCTTTCGTTGCTTTACGCCTGGGTACCAATCGTCCCGAAGCTCGCAGCAATCGGGCTCATGTGGGGCTTTCCGATCGATCGTGTGGCCCAACGAGAGCTTATTGGCCGGACTTGACGGTATTGCGCTCGTCTACGGCTGCCAGGTTGATGACACGTTTTCCCCATCGCCCACTGAGGTAGGTTTCCATGACTATCGGTCGCGATTTAATCAACAATCACGCCTTGCACGAGACGGATCGTCGAAAGGTGGCGTGGGTTACCGGCGCAAGCTCCGGCATCGGGAAATCGCTTGCACTCCGTTTGGCACTTGACGGCTGGACCGTCGCCATAAGCGCGCGCAACTCGGTGGAGCTCGATACTCTCGCACAATCGCTGGAGAACAAGATCCATTCTTTTCCCCTCGATGTGACCGACCGCGAAGCGGCAGAAGACACCGTACGCGACATTGAAATGCGCCTGGGTCCGATTTCCCTTGCGGTCTTCGGCGCAGGAACGTACCGGCGCGATAGCCTGTCGACCTTCGACGCCGCGTCGATCGGAGAGATGGTCGGGCTCAACATCATGGGAACCGTGAACTGTTTGCAGGCGATCATGCCAGCAATGACGACGCGCCGGTCGGGACGGATTGCAGTCATGGCATCTGTGGCAGGCTACACCGGTCTTCCTGGTGCCGCGGGCTACGGCGCGACCAAAGCCGCCTTGATCAACATGTGCGAGGCCCTTTATCCCGAACTTGAACGGCAAGGCGTTCAGATGACAATTATCAATCCAGGATTTGTCGATACGCCTTTGACACGTCAGAATGACTTTCCAATGCCGTTCCTGATCTCTTCGGAAAGTGCGGCGGAATACATCATGCGCGGGCTTGAGCGGGGGACGTTCGAGATCGCATTCCCGTGGAGGATGAAAGTGGTCTTGAAGCTATTGAAGGCGCTTCCTCCGGGCCTGAGGTTCGCCTTGACGCGCCGCATGTTGCGTGAGGAGCAGACCTGACCTCCGTCACGTTGGTTCGAGCCGGAACTGGTAGACATCGATGGTCCCGTTTCGAAACCCGGCGGCGCAGTAGTGAAGGTAGTAGCGCCACAAGCGCTTGAACCGTTCGTCGAATGCAGCGGATTCAATCTTGTGCCAACTTTTGAGGAAAGCACCTTCCCACAAAAGCAGGGTTTTCTCGTAGTCACGGCCGAAAGAAAATGCATCCCGCACCCGTAGGCCGGAAGTGACAGCCTCCTGCCTGAAGACTGCCGCAGAAGGCAGCATGCCACCGGGAAACACATAGGTTTGAATGAAATCGGCGTTTCGCCGATACCGCTCATACCGCCTCTCGTCGATCGTGATGACCTGGATCAGCGCTTGTCCGTCAGGAGCGAGGTTCGTGCGCAGCTTCGCAAAGTAAACCGGCCAATTCTCCTCTCCCACGGCTTCGAACATCTCTATTGAGACGATCTTGGTGAAACGTCCTTCACAATCCCTATAGTCTTGCAGCCGCACCTCGGCCAACGGAGACAATCCCTTGTTTGCCAGCCGAGCTCTCGCAAAGTCGGCCTGCTCCTTCGACAAAGTCAGCCCGGTAATGCGACACCCCGTGCGCGAGGCCGCGTACTCCATAAACCCGCCCCAGCCGCAACCGATCTCAAGAACATGATCTTGCGGACCGATTCGAAGCTCACTTAGGATCCTGTCGTACTTGGCTTGTTGGGCTTCACCGAGTGACTGCCCTTGCCGCTCAAAGATGGCGGCAGAGTACGTCATCGTCTCATCGAGCCATGCGCGGTAGAAATCGTTCCCGAGGTCGTAATGGAACGCGATATTTCGGCGGCTCCCGGCACGGGAGTTTCGTCTGAACAGATGCCGGAGGTAAGCGAGGCGGCTTATTAGCGGCCGAGAGGCGAGAGCTGGCTTGAGGGTCTCTTCGTTGGCAAGCGCCAAATCCATAAGCGTTCCCAGGTCTGGCGTCTCCCAGTCGCCATCAAGATAGGATCGAGCAAACCCGAGGCTGCCGCTTGTGAGCATACGCCAGACCGCTCTTGAGTTCGTAAAGACGATCGCTGCAGTCGGACCGGGGACGTCGCCTTTGACCAAATGGACTGCCCCACAGGGGAACTCCGCGCGCAACTGCCCGCGTTTGATACGGGCAAGCCAACCGCATACTATTCTTTGCCACAGCGGGCGGCCCGACGATATTGAAAATGCCGCACCCTGATCAAGCTCGCTCATGCCAAGGTGTCTTTCTGTTCGAAACGGGAGACAATCGTTGTGGCGACCCGCAGGTCCGCCGGTCGATGACGATGCACGGGCATGCCCTTTAGCCAGATCTTGAGCGCCTCCCAATGGATCGCACCCATTACTTTTACTGTCATCATGGGGTGTTTCAGGAAGGTTAGAAAAAGCCTCTTATCCGAGATCTCTTCCCTTTCTCCGGAAAATACAGCCGTGAGAAGTCGCCCGTCACAATCGTTTTCGGTTATGCCGACGAACACGGTTTCCCCCGGCGGCCTGAGGTTGAACTCATAGCGGCAATCCATGGGTACAAACGGAGAAACGTAAAGTTCTTTGACGCACGACTGCCGGATCGCTCCGCCCTCGTCGTCGCTCACCGGAATGACATAGGTATGGCGTTCGTGGAATGTGTTGCAGACCTCATAGAGAACGGCCCGGACTTGGCCATCGCTTGCCTCACAGTAAAAGACCGTCAAAGGGTTGAAAACGTAGCCGAGTATGCGGGGATAACATAGCACACGGATACGCAGCTGCTTCACGTCCACCCCGGCCTCGGAAAGTTGCCGTTCGACCCAACTGCGTAGCGCGCCTACTTCACCATCCCCGTGATCGCTGTCGCGAAAACTGAACAGAGCAAAGCGATTATGGCCGAACAGGCGCAACTTGCTGTCCAGCCAAGCCAACTCGTCCAGATCGAGGAGCAGCGAAAAGACCCTGTAGGAAAGCTTATGCCGGCGGGGTCTAAACCGAACGTGGCACACTTGCCCGCTGTAAAGAGCCGACCTCGACATCATTGAGCCGCCGCGTAACCGATCTCGCAGGGGAGCCTGCCAGAATCGTCGCGGACCGTCCATGGACGCCGCTCGCCGGAGATGTCCTCGGCAACCGCAAGCCCGGACTGCAGTCCGTCTTCGTGAAATCCGCTGCCGAAGTAGGCCCCGCAAAACCAGACACCGCCGCGTCCTTGGAGATCCCAAAGCTCCTTTTGAGACGCCAACGCTCGCTGATCAAACAGAGGATGGTCATAATCGAATGTCGCGATTATCCGCTCAGTGGCTATCTTTTGATGCGGGTTCAGCGTCACAAAAAGCGGCGCCGCCGGATCGATCCCTTGCAATCGGTTCATCCAGTAGGTCACACAAAGCTGGCGCTCACCGCAATCATCCGACGCGCCAATGTAGTTCCAGCTCGACCACACGTTTCGCCGCCTGGGCATCAATGAGGTATCTGAGTGCAGAACCGCCTTATTGCTTGTGTAGCTGATCGCGGACAACAGCTCTCTTTCACGTGCGTCAGGCTCGGCAAGCATCGCCAGCGCTAGATCGGCGTGAGTCGCGATGACCACATCCGTGAAAGTGTCACGATTGCCATCACGATCTGTTATGACCACCGTCCCCACCTCGCGGCGGATCTCCCGGACTGCCCTGCTTGTCCGAAGCTCGCCGCAATAGTCCGACATCAGCCTGCTGACATATTCTCGGCTTCCGCCGGTTACGGTTCGCCAACGAGGTCTGTCCGTCAATGCAAGCAAACCATGACTGTCGCAGAATCGAATGAAGGCATGCAGCGGATAATCACGCATGCGTTTGGTCGTTGTGGACCAGATCGCAGCGCCCATGGGAAGGAGATGATCGGTAACAAAGGCATTGCTGTAGCCATTCTCGTCGAGATACTCCCCCAGCGTCTTGCTAGCGAGATTTAGCCGATTAAGAGCTTTGGGAGCTTCTCGATAGAAGCGCAAAATGTCTGACAATATTCTCCAGAAGCGCGGACGAAGTGCGTTTAACGGTTGACCGAACAAGCCTGTCAATCCAGAGCCCGAGTATTCGAATGCCCCGCCATCCAATGAAGCGGAGAACGACATATTGGAAGCTTGGGTCGGGACGTCAAGGTGGTCAAACAGCGCTACAAGGTTGGGATAGTTGCGATCGTTGTACACGATGAACCCGGTATCGACCGGAACCGGTCCAACAGCCGTCGGCGCGAGGACGGTGTTGGCATGACCGCCAGGTTTGTCGCCGGCTTCGTAAAGAACGACCTCTAAGCTTTTACCGAGTAGCCAAGCCGCGGACATTCCCGAGATACCGGCGCCAATCACAGCGACACGCCGTTGCCCGAATTCACCCCTCATACCCCGATCAAACCGCATGTTATCCCCTCAATCTGACGAACAATTACGAACGCACTACGAAAAAATCTCCCGATCGGATTGATCACCTTGAAAAATTTTGGACAACAATGATCCAAGAAGCAGAAGGCATCGTAATCGGTGCCATGGAGACAATTCTTGCGATTTCCGCTACCGCTGTTCCAGATATCCCATTTGTTCGATCTGGGCATGAGCCGCTGATCGACCTTGGGAGGCAGAAGAAGCGTGGACGCATGGTAGAGCCGGGCGGGGAACTGACTAAAGATGAAGCCTGCTCTCTGCTCGAGGCAGTCGGTCGCAAGCGAGATATTGAATCTTTCGAGGCGCTGTTTCGCTATTACGCTCCGCGCGTAAAGGCCTATATGGCGCGCCTTACGCGTGATCCAAACATCGCCGAGGAATTGATGCAGGAAGTGATGATCACCGTTTGGAACAAGGCAGGCCAGTTCGAAGCGACACGCGGTAACGCAGGTACGTGGATCTTCACGATTGCCCGCAACCTTCGTATTGACGCCTACCGCAAGAACCGGAGGCCGGATTTCGACGTCAATGACCCCGCATTTGTGGCAGACGATGCCAAAAGCGCGGAGAACGAGCTGGCGGAACGCCAGGATGCGACCCGGTTAAAGGACGCCATGAAGGACTTGCCTCAGGAACAAATCCAATTGCTGACGCTGTCGTTCTTCGACGATTGCTCTCACAGTGCGATTGCCACCAAGCTGAACCTGCCGCTCGGAACGGTGAAGTCGAGAATCCGACTTGCCTTTGCGAGGCTTCGGGCTGCGCTGGAGGACGGAAAATGAATATCCGTCATCATGTGAGCGACGAATTGCTGGTGGGATATGCATCCGGCACGCTTGAAGAGGGTTGGCGGCTTGCTGTTGCAACGCATCTTGCGTTGTGCCCCAACTGCCGGACAAGACTGACTTTGATGGAGAATACGGCCGGAGAGTTGCTCGAGAGCATGGAGCCAGTGCCAATAGAAATCTCGTCTTTCGATCGGTTGAAAGAGCGCCTACGAACCGCGGAATCTCACCCAAGCGTCTCGCCGAAGCAACCTGCGAGAGTAATGCAAGTCGTTTCGCCGCCAACCATCCCGGAACCGTTGCGATCCTATCTTGGAGGAGATCTGGCGGAGCTGAAATGGAAGTCTCTGGGACGTGGCGCCTATCACATTCCGATCAAGCTGGCCGATCGGTCGACAACGGCCCGTCTGCTTCGCATACCGGCCGGAAAACCCGTGCCGGAACACAGCCATGGAGGGCGCGAATTGACGCTAGTGCTCAGCGGAAGCTTCAATGACGGAGAACTCTTGTTCGCCCGCGGAGATATAGAGGAGGCAGACCCGAGCGTTGAACACCAGCCCTTGGCAACGCCTGAGCAAGATTGTATCTGTCTGGCGGTAACCGACGCGCCGCTCAGGTTCCGGAGCTGGTTTATGCGTTTGCTTCAACCTGTCCTTCGGATCTGATCGGAGGCGACGGATGACCTACGCGATATCCTACGTGGCGACAGCGATCGTCTTTCTCGGCTTGGACTTTTTGTGGCTGACCGGGTCGTCGAAATTCTATCGCAGCCGAATTGGAGAGCTTCTGCTCGAGCATCCAAATCTCATTGCCGCCGCTGCATTTTACGTCATTTATGTAACCGGTGTTTCATATTTTGCCGTCATACCTGCGCTCAGCTCCGGACGTTGGACGACAGCACTGGTATCGGGAGCTCTGCTCGGCCTTGTCGCTTTCGGCACCTACGACATGACAAATCTGGCAACGATCAAGGGGTGGTCGTTGGAGGTAAGCTTGGTGGACATGGTGTGGGGTGTCTTCATCACCACGGCGTCCGCTCTCGCCGGATATTTTTCCGTTTCGGCCGTACAAAAGCTGATTTGACCCCAACTCGGAGATTGAAGCGGCCAGGGGCCGCTCAATTCGTGTGACGCGAAGAAAGAAAGCTTTGAAGACGTTCGGAACTCGGATTGCTCAGAACGTCGCGTGGATCGCCCTGTTCCTCGATCACACCTTGGCTGAGAAAGATGACATGATTGCCAACGTCGCGGGCAAATGCCATTTCGTGGGTGACGACGATCATGGTCCTTCCCTCCTCGGCCAATCCCCGCATGACCCGAAGCACTTCGCCGACAAGCTCCGGATCAAGCGCCGAGGTCGGCTCGTCGAAAAGCATGATCTCCGGTTCCATCGCGAGCGCCCGGGCGATCGCAACTCGCTGCTGTTCTCCGCCCGAGAGAAATGCCGGAAAGGCATCGCGGCGGTGCGACACGCCAACCTTTGCCAAGTATGCGTCGGCTCGTTCAGCGGCCTCAGCGCGGCTTATCCCCTGTACGCGCATCGGCCCCAGCATCACGTTCTCCCTCGCCGTCATGTGGCCCCACAGGTTAAATTGCTGAAAGACCATTGATAACTGCGAGCGCATCGAAGCGAGCTTCTTGGGGTCATGTACCGTCAGGTCTCCGCTCGACGCCTTTCTCAGGTCAAGTTTTTCTCCCTGAAACCGATAGCTGCCCTCACACGGGAGCTCCAGGAAATTGAGGCATCGCAAGAACGTGCTTTTTCCGGAGCCGGACGCGCCGATCATGGAAATCACATCTCCGCGCCTCGCGCTGAGCGAGATGCCTTTGAGCACCTCAACGGAGCCGAACCTCTTTCGGATGTTGGTCACTTCGAGCATCGCTGTCATAGTCTGTCTCCGCGCCTTGGCGCTCATGGGCTTAAAAGTGGACCGTTGCGGAACACATCGTTGCCGGCGATCTTGCCAAGGCGTTTACCGCGCTCGGCGATGCGGCTGTCAGCGCGTGCGTAGAACACACCTGATGTCTGCGCCTTCACGGCCGTCACCGTTCCTGAAAGCGGGTCGATGATCTCAGCTATCACATCACCAGCCCTTACATGATGGCCAAGGTCGAGTGCGTAGCTCACGACCCCCGCAGACGGTGAAATGACAGCTTCTGAACCTGCGAGCGGGGTGGGCTCGCACAGCTTGGCCGGCGCCTGCGCGGCCGAACCCTTGACGACCCCTAGATCGCGTAGGAACTCGACGATCGCCTCGGCGTCGCTCCAGGCGCGTCGCCGATCCACATCGCTACGACCGCGCAACTCAACGGTGGTCGAAGCGCAGCCAAGCGGGATGTTTTCGTCGGGCAGCGCTCTTGCCAGGTCCAACCATGGGCGCACGAGGGCCTCGTCGAACGGATTGAGTCCTGAGATCTCAGCAAGCAGCACCGCTCGGGCGTGAAGACGCGTCGCAAGCGACGAGAATATCCGTGCGAAATGCGGTTGCGTGTAGAGATGAACTTCAGCCTCTCCATCACAATGAAGATCCAGCACATAATCGGCATCAATCGCAAGTTTCATGAGGCATTTTCGAACGTTGTCCGAGGGGGTGACGACGTGCCATTCCTCAACCAGGGCCATCAACTCGGCGCGGATGACGGCCGTGTTAGCGCTAGCGTCTGTGCCCAAGCGGTTGGAAAGCCGGGCGGACAGCTTGGGTCCGAAATCCGGATAATGCCGGTTGAAGTTCCGTCCGTCATAAAGATCGAAACGGCCTTCCTGCTGACCAAGGGAAAACTGAGACAGCCCGACCGGATTGGCAACCGGAACGACCCGAACGCAGCCGAAGATCGCGTCGGCCGCCTCAAGCTCCGCCAACGTCTCGCAAAGCGCATGCGCGACGATGATGCCGGGAGCCTCGTCGGCATGGAGACCACCTTGAATATAGACGAGTGGCGTGTCTGCGTGCCGCCCGAATTCGACACATTTCAAGCTATGCCGCGTGCCGGGTCCCTGACCTTCGATATCAAAGATTGTCTCTTTCATCACGCAACTTTCGGGTTGAGATGCTCGGCTGGCTTCTCTCTGGCGTTCGGAGCGTTCGAGCGGGAGAGATGCCGCAAAAAGTGCGTCTCGAGCCAGCGGAAAAAAGTGGTGAGACCGATGGTCAGACACAGATAAATTGCGGCGGCGACGCCGAAGGATTCCGCCAGCACGAGATAATTGGTGTAGACGTCGCGCGCGACCCGCATCACCTCGACAATCGTCACCGTGCTCGCAAGGGCGGTGGCATGCATCATCATTACCACCTCGTTGCCGTATTGCGGCAGTGCGCGACGCCAGGCCGATGGCCAGATCACGTACCTGAGAACCGCCGCGCGGCTCAAGCCGATCGAACGTGCCGCTTCGATTTCGCCTGGCGCCGTGGTTCGGATCGCGCCGGCGAATATCTCGGTCGTATAGGCGACAGTGTTGATCGTCAGCGCAAGCCACGCGCAAAACCACGGAGAGCGGAATAGCGGCCATATCGCGCTGCTGCGCACGAATTCGAACTGAGCAATTCCGTAGTAAATGACAAACAGCTGAACAAGAAGCGGCGTGCCGCGGATGCCGTAGGTGAACAGCCATACCGCGCGAGAAAAATGGGGCGACCGCATCGAGCGCACGAGCGCCAGTGGCACCGAGACCGCAAAACCGCTGACGACGACGGTTGCCAACAGGATCAAAGTGTTTACCAGACCGCCCGCAAATGCCGGCAGGTTATCGGCAACGATTTCCCAGTCGATCATGCAGCACCTCCGCTGCGAACGCCGCGTGAAGAAAGCTTCTCAAGCGCTCCGAAGAGGAGAACCGAAAATGTGGTGACCGCGAGATAGATGAGGCCGATAAGCGCGTAGAAGGTAAATGGCTCCCGCGTCGCCGCAGACGCAAGCCCGGCCCGGTGGACCATATCGTCGAGCCCGATGATCGAAACCAGCGCTGTCGCTTTCAACATGACCAGCCACGTATTCGTCAGGCCGGGCACGGCATGCCGTATCATCTGCGGCAGCAGAATGTAGAAGGCCACCTGCCAGCGGGAAAGACCATATGCAAAGCCAGCCTCGATTTGCCCCGCCGGCACGCTCAGGATCGCTCCCCTGAACGTCTCGGTCAGGTAAGCTCCGAATACAAAGCCGATTGTGCTAACGCCGGCTATGTAGGGATCGACATCGAGATAACCCCACCCATAGGTTTCGGAGATGGAATTGAGCAGGATCTGGCCGCCGTAGAAGACGACGAGCATAACAAGCAAATCCGGCAAAGCGCGCACCGTCGTCGTGTACGCGGCAGCCGACAATCTTGCCGCTTTCCCGCCGTAGACCTTTGCAGACGCGCCAATCAGGCCGATAACACAGGCGATCGCCAGTGAGACCGACGCCACGCTGAGGGTCACACGTAGCCCCCCCAGAATCATCGGTAGATAACCTTGGAACATGGAACAGCACCCCTTGCGACCGGCGCCGCCCAGGCGCCGATCGCGGGAAAAGAACTACTTCTTTGCCGATTGCGGCGTGACGTCGAAGTCGAAGTATTTGCCCGACAGTTGGTTGTAAGTACCGTCGCTCATGATGGAAGACAGAGCGGCATTTACTTCCTCGCGCAGAGCGCCATCTGACTTACGCACGGCGATGCCGACGCCGCCGTCGGCGTCCTCGCCCAAGAAGAGGGTGTCGCCGACTTGCTCAAAGTCCTTTCCTTCGGGCTTCTTCAGAAAAGATTCGGCCGAAACGACCGACGATCCGAAGGCGATGTCCCCGCGGCCCGACGCCAGTTCCAGGTAGACGGCCGGCTCCTTGTCCACCGCCAAAACGGTGCTGTCAGGGTAGTTTTTCGCAACATACTCGGCCCGCGGAGAGTTGCGCAGGACGATGATCGTCTTGCCCTTTAGTTCTTCCGGCGACCAGCTCTTGTAGTCACCCTTGCGCGCCACCCATCGCGACGGGACGTCGTAGTAGGGGTTGGAAAAGTCGACGACCTTCTTGCGCTTTTCGTTGATCGTCATCGAAGCCACGATGATATCGAACTTCTTGGCATTAAGCGCCGGGATCATCCCGTCCCATTCTTGCTGCACCATCGCGCAGTTCTTCTTCATCTTCGCACAGATCGCATTTGCGATGTCGATATCGAAGCCGGAAAGCGTTCCATCGGGAGCAACTACTGAGAAGGGCGGATAGTTTCCTTCCACCCCTATGCGAAGATCCTCCGCAAACGCAGTACCGGCGAGCATCGTTGTGGCAACGATTGACGCGAGAAATTTCATTCGCATGCGATTTCCTCCCAAAATCAGCTAAGCTGACTTCTCAATGGCAGGATATTTTCATAGAGTCAACAAATGAAAGAAAATTTTCAGACATCCCTCACCTGGAACGCAGAAGCCGATCGACGCTTCGCCACCTCTGCTTTAGGTCTCGAACTCAGCAGGCTGCTGCGGGACGGATCGGCTTCGCAGCGGGCACTGTCCGGTTTTGTGCTCCGGGACCCGATGTTCGTGGCAACGCATGGCATCGAGGAACTTGCTTCTGCAACGGGAACTTCGGCTTCAAGCGTCAGCCGTTTTGTTCGAGACCTCGGATTGGCGGGCTTTTCGGAGTTTCGATCGTCCATCGCCGCTATGGTGAGCGAATTGATAGCGCCTGTCGCCAAGCTCGATGCCTCGATAAGAGACCTCGATAAACGCAGCCAGGGTGTCGAACTCAGCATCGAGGTGACGGGCTCCAACATCGACGCGCTCAAGAGCCCGCAGACCGCCGAATACATACGCGTTGCTTGCGGTGACATAAGAGCGGCTCGAAGGGTATTCGTGATAGGCTTTGGCCTTTCTGCGCACCTCGCGGCAATGCTGGTCCTTTCGTTGCAACCTTATCGAGACGAAGTTGTGAATGTTGCTCAATACGGAGGAACGGAGTCGGCTGCCGCGCGTGCGATGTCGATTGGAGAAGGCGACGTACTGGTTGCAATATCTCTTCCCAGGTATTCCAGGGATGTTGTCGAGATCGTCAGATTTGCGCGTGACAAAAAGGCGAAAATTGTCGCCATAACGGATTCTCCAGCCGCTCCGCTGGCTCAATTCGCCGACCGATTGCTTCTCGCGCCATCCAGACACCCGGTTCTTTCGGCCACAAACGTCCCGGCCATGGCAATCATCGAAGCCCTGGCGTCCGACTTCATGCTGGCGGATCCTGACAATGTCAGGCGAGCAGAGCAGCTTGCAAAGGCTATTTCGTCATACCTGACCGAAGGCGATTGACGAGCCCACCATCCCTTAAGGCCACGAAGGATCGAAGGGTAGCCATCGGTGCTCTCGCTCACAGGTCAACTTGCCGAGGATCCACTCACGCGTCGTTGTCCTATCAAATACGCCCTCTCTCCCGTCGCGTCCGCTGGACAGGGCATATCCGTCGCCTAAGGAAACTTTTGGCGATGCCAAGCGTGAGTCCTCTATAGGGGCCGAACTCCCTCTGCTGCGCCGAAAAACCTTCGCGGCCACGCTATGCGATAATCCAACGAGCCGTTCCCCTCGTAAACGCTCTTGGGTTTTCAAACGGTGTTCCCCCATGAAATGCTGTCGCAGACTGATCTTTATTTTTGGCGACCAAGAGCTTTCGGCAAACCGAAGACTTCAACACCCCTACGCCACCTGACGGCGCATGACGCAGGACCGGAGAAATGAGTATCGGCAAAGCGCCAGCGCTTTCCTGCAACGTCTGGACGAGGGTCTTGGTGTTTAGAGGAGGATTGAAAGATGCCGCTTACGTCACTTGCTAAAGGATACCGCGCCGTTGTTTTGGGAGCCAGCGGCGGCATCGGATCCGCAATCGCCGGCGAACTCCGGTCCGATCCCAATTGCCTGCAGCTTGTAGCGCTCTCGCGTAGGGACAATTCCTTCGATATCACAGACGAAGAGAGTGTCGCAGCAGTAGCAGCGGAGACTGTAGATGGGCTGCATCTTGTTTTTTGTGCGACCGGCGGACTTGTTGTCGACGGCGTGGGTCCTGAAAAATCACTCAAGCAAGTCGACCCAGATGTGATGATGCGGCAATTCGCGCTGAACGCGATTGGACCGGCACTCGTTCTCAAACACTTCGCGCCGAAGCTCGTCCGCAGCGACCGCGGCATAGTCGCCTTCCTGTCTGCCCGGGTCGGGTCGATCGGAGACAATCGCCTGGGGGGCTGGATTTCCTACCGAGCGTCGAAGGCTGCGCTCAACCAGATCGTCCGCACAGCTTCCGTAGAACTGAGCCGCACCCATCCGCGCGCGGTGGTCGTCGCACTCCACCCAGGAACGGTCGCGACAAAAATGACGGCAGACTACTCCACTCACCACCGCCGGTTGGATCCCAGTGAGAGCGCATGTGCAATGCTCCGGGTTATTGATCGGTTGACGCCGGAAAACACCGGAGGGTTCTTCGACTATGGAGGCCTGCCCGTTGAGTGGTGAGCATTGTTAGGGGGCACAGCACTTAGATCTTTGGTCCACGGCGAAAACGTCCGGTATTTCAAGCATTGCCATCGTTTGACGGTGAACGGCGCAGGGACCGATGTTGCCAGTTTGCCGCCGACCTAGCCGGCGGCAAACGCATGTGGTCAACCACGACCCGTTCTTATGTTTTACTACGCTTTCGGAAGCAGCACTTTGTCGATCACATGAATGACACCGTTTGACTGCTTGACGTCGGCGATCGTTACAGTGGCAATGCCACCCGTTTCGTCAGTGAGTGTGATCTTGTCGCCATCCATCTTTGCCGAAAGCGTGCAACCGCCCACGGTCTTGACTGAATGGTTCCCTCCGTCATCGGCAATCATCTTGCCGACTGCATCGGAAAGCGCATTGGCAGCCACGACATGACAAGTCAGCACTTTGGCGAGCTTTTCTTTGTTCTCGGGTTTCAGGAGTGTGTCGACAGTGCCGGCAGGCAAGGCATCGAAAGCTGCGTTCGTCGGCGCAAACACGGTGAACGGGCCATCACCGGACAGCGTATCCACGAGACCGGCGGCTTTCACTGCTGCAACGAGTGTCGTGTGGTCCTTCGAATTTGCTGCGTTTTCCACGATGTTTTTGCTTTCGGACATGGCCGCTCCACCGACCATGGGGTTGTCGGCATTAGCAGCGAAGGCTACGAGAGCGAAAATAGACGCGATCGCGGCGGTACGTCTTAGGGACCGTTTCATTCGTGCATTCCTCCTTGCTGGCCCGCACCATGCGGGCGTTCCCAACCGATGTTCGCCAGACGTTGTCCAGCACCATCAATACGCCGTCTTTACCAAACTGGATCACCGTCGCGTCCGATATGACCGACGCTGCGGGAAACCGACCCAATGTTGGACCGCTGCTTCAGTGAATGCGTGAGAACGGGATTGGGCTCGCCGGGCCGCGTAAGATCCCAACTTCAATTCGCTGATCCAATCAGCAAGGTCATACGTAAAGCAAGAAAAGTCAGCCGTCGGCTCGCGCTTCGACGGCAACCGCTCGCCAGCGCCGCCAGCGGATCTGGCAGTCCTCACCGAATGAGACAGGTCTGGTCAGCGTTGGCCACCGCATTAGGGGGTAGAAGAATGTTGCAACGAACTTCCACTGACAAAAGAAGATGGGTCCGTGCGCTGGCATTTGCGATTGTACCGGTCGCCGCGACATCCATGCTAGGACAATTGGCGACCTATCCAAACCTCGAACGCTGGTATTCAGCGCTGGAAAAGCCGAGTTTTAATCCTGCGAACTGGGTGTTTGCTCCGGTCTGGACAACGCTTTACATCCTCATGGCTTACGCTGCCTGGCGGCTCTTGATCCTCCCTGCCAGGACGCCGGGCAGGCTGACGGCACTGGCGCTATTTTACGTTCAGCTCGCCCTCAATGCGTTGTGGTCCTGGATGTTCTTCGCCATGCAAAGTCCGGTCGCCGGCCTGGTGAACATCATCGTGCAAATCGGGTTTATCCTCGCAACGATCGCGCAGGCCTGGCGCCTCGACAAGAAAGCGGCACTTTGCCTCTTGCCGCTGGCAGCGTGGGTCTCCTTTGCGGCCGTACTGAATTTCGCAATCTTGTTCCTCAATTGATGGCGTTGGCGCGAAGGCAATAGGTGTTCTCGCTTTGACGCATGCAACGCTCTGGACAGCTCAAATGTGCTCGGCCGCTAGCTCCATGAAGACATCTTTGGCTAAGATCGGGCGAGCCCGCGTCGCCCTTGCGTTGCCTCGTCATCGTGAACAGCTAGGCGCTCTGGACGGCGAGCAATTCGATCTTCTTTTCGAGACCTACGCGCTTGCCGCGATGAGGGTCGACGAACTTTTGAGGAAACAGTCTCCTGAGCAAGACCTTAGACGGTATCGCGAAATATGCCTGGACATCCAGGAAGACATCACCTTGCTGCTTGGACGTCTGCAAAGGCAATTCGAATGAATTTGGGGTGCCTTAGCCGTTATTCTTGCCGGTTCCCTGTAGCCAGCCGGCAAGCTCCCGGCGCACGACGTGTTCGAGCACGGCCATGCCTTCGGCGCTGTCGTTCAGACAGGGGATGTGGGTGAACTTCTCGCCGCCATTGTGATGGAAGCTTTCGGCCGCCTGCTCGGCAATCTCTTCCAACGTTTCCAGACAGTCGGAGACGAAGCCCGGGTTGAGGACGGCAATGCGCTTGACACCGTCCTGCGCAAGTTTTTCGACCGTCTTGTC
>NZ_LMGC01000028.1:0-19950 GCF_001427045.1 Ensifer sp. Root558
AATAATCTGCTCTTCCGTAAATCTCTGCTTCTTCATTCGTCCGTCCTCTATGGGCCGGACTTTAATCCATTCTGGAGGGAATTCTCAGTGGCAGGTCAGGGAGAATGAAGGTGGCGTAATTGCACACTCACCTTTTGAGCACTCCTTTTGAGGCTTCGTCGAAGCCCGATATGGCGCGCACTCCGCTCCTTTTTTGCGAGGTGTCGGTGCGCATTCGGCCCAAACTCGCAATCCAAGATCTTGGCCTCCAAGATCTCGCCTTCACACGAAGGGTCTTCGAAACGGCTTGCGCCAAAACGCAACATTCCACGTACCAGCAGGCCCGCTGACCTACTTGTAAAACTTCATCGCGAGAGTATCGGTTTGGGAATACGGATGAAACCTCCCTACCAGAACGCTATCTGGTTCGGTACCGCCGGGTTCCGCCTGCTGCTGAGGGCAGCTCACCCAAGTTGCGGCAAACGCGACAGGGTAAAGGTCGGGCGGGCCTGTGCAAACCTGGCGTTTTCAAAAGCGAAGCGAGACAGGCTCTCGATTCCGCCATCGGGCTTCAGTCCCATATGGCCGCGTAAAAGTCTCGGGCTGGTGGTCCTCCGCCGACGAGGGAACATTCCGCATCGGCAACCGTTCTCGAATACCGATGATCAATTCCCGAAACGGATCAAAGGCAGGGCTTCCATCGATAGTTTTAAGAAGGGAGTCCTATTGTGTAGCACGGTTCGTATACCACGCGCGCTCTAAGACCCCGTCCAAAGGGACGGGGTCATTTCTTTTGGCGCGCAGGTACTATTTCAAGATGCGAGTGTTCTCACTTTGTCTTGATACCATTTCCCCGATAGAGGGTTAGGCGCAGGGCTCCCACAAATGTCCCCAGTGAAGTCTCTCGACAAGATCCCCTAGCCTCGTCGCGCCCCGACGGGGCCATTCCTTTTCATGCCCCCAAGATTTCGCGGAAGCAGTTTGCTTCGTTTAGACACGACGGTCGCAGCATCTCGTTGTTCAACCGGAGGAACTAAAGCTCGCCCTAAACGGCGCCCAAAACACTCAGGATAGTACCCTAGCCCTGCAGGCAAGTTTTTAAGCCGAGTCGTCCGACGGAACCTTTCTCCTCACCAAAGATTACATAACATATAGCTAAATTAGTGAGGTCGAAATGAACACGATACATAGACTTCTGATAAGCACCGGTCTGACCGTGGTGTCGGCAGGTTTCTTATTCATAGCCGTCCCGGCGCAAGGGCAAATCGCCGAGCGCTCCATTTTCCCGGGTCAGTGTGGCCCGATTGGAGACGCAAACAAGATCAATGGAGCCGGAGGAGCACAATGTGAGCGATTGCCGGCGACAAACGCAATCGCCCCGACAACAACGAATGGGAAAACGGATCGGACCGGCACCAGTCCGGGCGGTAACACCAACCCGGGTACTCCTGTTAGCGGCGGTGATCCCGGCACCGGCGGCGGCGGTGATCCCGGCACCGGCAGCGGCGGCGATCCCGGCACCGGCGGCGGCGGTGATCCCGGCACCGGCAGCGGCGGCGATCCTGGCACCGGCGGCGGCGGTGATCCCGGCACCGGCAGCGGCGGCGATCCCGGCACCGGCGGCGGCGGTGATCCTGGCACCGGCAGCGGCGGTGATCCTGGCACCGGCAGCGGCGGTGATCCTGGCACCGGCAGCGGCGGCGATCCTGGCACCGGCAGTGGCGGCGATCCTGGCACCGGCAGCGGCGGTGATCCTGGCACCGGCAGTGGCGGCGATCCCGGCACCGGCAGTGGCGGTGATCCTGGCACCGGCAGCGGCGGTGATCCTGGCACCGGCAGCGGCGGTGATCCCGGCACTGGTTCGACGGGTGATTGAATAACAATCAAAACCCCGCCCCCCCGCGGGCCGCACTTGCCCGCCCTCTGGAGGCGCTGCCTTTTATCGTGCCTACCACTCCAAAAACTATGCGCCTGATGGCCTTAGCGAAACTGCCATCGCCGCAACAGAGACAGGAACCGATTAAGGTCGGGAAGCAGAAGCCCAATTCGGGCCCAGCGCTTTTCCAACCTCCTGGCCCAACAAAGCACACTGTCCCGGCCCCGTCGTTGACTTCAGGACCGTTTCTTATTGGGAGGCCAGGAACCTTTTCATAACGCAAGCGTTTCTCAATTGTTCTGATCCCGTTTCCCCGATCGAGATCAGGCCCGAGCTTCACGATCGTCCCCAAGTGAAGTCTCTTCGATAAGCGCCTCTGGCCTCGTCGTCCCGCGACGGGGCCACTCCTTTTTGTGATCCCTCGGTCGCTTCCAGGCTCCGTCTCCGTGCCAGCCCCTAGCAATAGACTATTCGCGCAGCGATTTCCCCGCCCTGGACTGACAACGACACCAGAACAGCCCTTCCGTCCCTGCGATTCGCTTTCAGACGCGGGGCCAAGATCCTCCACATGGGACCTTGGTCCCACAGGCGCTGACAAAGGTCCCATGCCAGGCGTCGGACGGAACCATTTCCCTCACTCAAGTTTATTTTGCATGAAGCTAATTTAGTGAGGCTAAAATGAACGCGATACGTGAACTTCTGATAAGCACCGGGCTGGTCGTAGTGTCGGCCGGGTTTTTATCGACAGCCACCCCCGCACAAGGACAAATGATTGAGCGCTCCGTTTTCCCCGGGCAGTGCAGTCCCCGTGGGTCGGCAAACCGGATGGTCGAGGCTGCAGAAGAACAATGCGAGCCGCTGTCGGCCGCGGTGACAAGTGCAATCGTCCCGACAATATCGAAAGGCAATCCGGGTAAGACCGACACCAATACGGGTGCTGGCAGAAACCCAGGCACCCCATCTGCCGGTGGCGGCGGCACCGGCTCAGGCGCTGGCGATCCCGGCCACGGCGGTGGCGGCGACCCCGGCCCGGGCGGTGGTGATCCGGGCCACGGCGGTGGCAGCGACCCCGGCACGGGCGGGGGTGATCCGGACCACGGCGGTGGCGGCGACCCCGGCACGGGCGGTGGTGATCCGGGTCACGGCGGTGGCGGCGACCCCGGCACGGAGGGGGATGATCCGGGCCACGGCGGTGGCGGCGACCCCGGCACTGGTGACGGTCCCGCTCACGGTAGTGGCGATCCCGGTCACGCAGGTGAATGACCAGATTAATCGTGTCCAGCGGGTTACGCGTGAGCTTCGCTCCTATCGATCCGGGCGGCCGCTCAGTTCCCCGCCCTCAGAGTAGGGCCAAACATGACTGAAGGCGACGTCAGATGGACGCCAGCGAAATCCCGTTCTTCGTCTCTGACCTCATCGAAGCAGCATGCGACGTCCCTGCTGTCGGCCACGACAGCTACGTGACTGGCGAAGTTCAGGAGGACTCTTCAACGCAGGAATTGCTGAACCAAACGGAGATCGCGCCACCTGAGGTGGGAGTTGGTGGCCGATCGGCCTATAGAGCTAGTCAGCATTCGCGCCCATCGTGTACTTGACGAGGCAGAATTGAAGGGGAGAAGCCACCTTTTTCGTCGGCCGAGGTTACAAGGTCTGCTTCTGATCCCTCGTTGACACCGGAGCCTTGTGGGCTCGTCAGTCGCCTTTCGGGGCCAGCTTTTTCGCGATCAAATGACATGGAAACCCTCCGTATGCGGAACCCGCACCTATCCAGGGCCGTTGTACTGGGAAGGAGTATCGCTATGGCAACCAAAGACACCAATGCAAAGCCTGAGCAGGCGAAGCCGGAAGACGTCCACCACCCCGCCGATCGCAAAAAGCACCGCGACGAGGAATCGATCGCGCCGCCAACCGTTCAACCTCCTGACGCCAAGGATACGAGTGAAAAACCGGAAGTGAACCCTGTCACTGGTGTAGCGACCTAAGCTCAGGCCTCTTCTACTTGCCTTGCGCGACCGTTATGGCATCTCGTTGCTGTTATGCCGACGACCGCCCTCGGCTCGTTAACGGCTCGCCCCCCTGTTTCCTAGCGCACGCCGTGACCCGTCAAGAATGACGAGGGCTTTGCGAGAGCATTTTGTCGCAAATGCCGACAATGTTGATGCTCGGGGTCGTTCTCGTTGCCTGGGCACGGTCGTCTGTGTCCTTTCCCCTTCTCAACGCGTCCGCCTGATTCGTCAGGCGGTCAGCACAACCTTGATGCAACCATCCCTCTTATCGCGGAAGGTCTCGTAGAGACCGGGACCATCCTCAAGCGTTGCACGGTGCGTGATGATAAAGCCGGGGTCGATTTCGCCCTCTTCGATCCGGCGAAGCAGCTCGAGCGAATAGCGATTGACGTGCGTCTGCCCCGTCCGGATGGTCAGCCCCTTATTCATCGCCGCGCCGAACGGAATTTTGTCGAGAACGCCCCCGTAGACGCCAGGCACGGAGACGATTCCCCCCGGCCGACACGCCATAATCGCCACGCGCAGCACGTGGGGTCGGTCGGTTCCCATCAGTGTCGCTGCTTTAACTTTGTCAACGATGGCGTCGAACGAGGCGGTGGCATGAGACTCGGCGCCAACTGCGTCGATGCACTTCTCCGCGCCATGCCCGCCAGTCATTTCCTTGATATAATCGGGAATCGTGCAGTCGATTTCATCGAAATTGATGATTTCGGCGCCAGCCGACTGCGCCAGAGCGAGCCGCTCCGATACATTATCGATGGCAATGACGCGGGCGGCGCCCTGCATGAATGCGCTTTTAATGCAAAACTGGCCGACCGGGCCACATCCCCACACCGCGACAATGTCGCTGGCTTCGATCTCGCAATTCGCAGCTGCCATCCAACCGGTTGGAAAGATGTCGCCGAGAAAGAGAGCCTGCTCATCGGTCATTCCGCCCGGAATGATGATAGGCGAAACATCGGCATAGGGGACGCGGACGTACTCGGCCTGACCGCCGGCGTAAGCGCCGGTTAGATGAGAATAGCCGAACAGACCCGCTGTCGGATAGCCGAATGCCTTCGCCGCGTTCTCGGGGGTGCGATTGCTGCGCTCGCATAGAGACCAGTTGCCTTTGAGACATTGCGGACATTCGCCACAGCAAATCGTAAAGGGCACGACGACCCGATCACCAACTTTGAGCTTCTTGTTGTCCCTCCCGACTTCGACGACCTCGCCCATGAACTCGTGACCCAAGATGTCGCCCTTTTCCATGAATGGGATGTATCCGTCCATAAGATGAAGGTCCGAGCCGCAGATTGCGCAGGCCGTCATCTTGATGATCGCATCGCGGCTGTCCTCGATCTGCGGGTCGGGGACGCTGTCACACCGGATGTCGTTCTTACCATGCCAGCAAAGGGCTTTCATCGTGATCTCCTTTGGATCAGTTGGGTCAGACCTGCCAAGCACCTTGGTCTTCGTCGTGACGACGAGCAGTAGAGCAAGCAGAGCGATAGTGAAATCGCGGCGCCGCCTACACGTCGATCAGCGATGCCGAGGCAACCATTGCCCCGGCAAAAAGGGCGTCGAGGAAGAGGTAGAATGCAAAGCTTAGCTAAAGGACCCTCAGGAAAGCGTTTCGAGGTCATCCCGTTGTCGTCCACCAAGGGCGGCTGCGGCACTCGCTATGAATGCTCCGATGATGAGAGATAAGGCGCCGACAAGGGCAAATGTCGCAGCCGCCTTTCGGGCAGCGTCAGCAGCTTTCTGAGCGGCGACCTTGGCCTCTTCGATCCGCGCAAGTACAGTATCGACCCGGGTTGTCGCATCGGCCTGCGATAACCCGGTACGTGCCGCGACCAACTGGGCCAGATACGTCTTGTCCTCCGGCGACATTTCGCCAGCCGCAGCGCTCGCGACCAGAATTCGGGAAGCTTGCGCTGCCGCGGCTCCATCGCCCTCGGCGCCCGGCGCCGTCAGGCGAGCGGGATCGGTTGGACGGAAAAGGGAGTCGACAAAATAAGACGGCATCCCGTTCGAATCGCCCACCTCAGGACCGCTCGTTGCGCCCGCTGACGCCCCAAGGGCCGCGACTGACGCGACTGAGGAAACTGCCTTCACCCCCGTTCCGACTGCAGCGGAGGTTGCGGAGCCGAGGACGAACACGACAAGCATCGTTGCTAGCGCCCAGGCCAGAAAGCCATGCGCTGTATCACGGAAAAAGGTCTCGTCGGTATGAAGCCCGACCCATTTGGTGCGCAAGCGCCCGGTCAGATAGCCGCCCAGGCCCGACGAGAGCCATTGGACGATCACCAGCCAGATGGCGCTTGAGACCGCGAAAGTGGTGGCGCTGGCGGATTCCCCAGACCACGGTGATATCAATGTAAGGCCAAGGCCTGAGCCAACGAGCATGAGAATGAGCGTCAATGTAGAGGCCGCGAAGGCACCTGCAATGATCGGCGCCCAGCTGACGGCTGGAACGGATGATTCGGCCGGTGTTGAAACATCGGCAAGCACTGACGGTGCCATGGCAGCCTCCTATCGCATGAAAAGCATCAACAGAATAATGATCGGTATCGGGACACCAAGTAGCCAGAGTAGAATACCGCGACCCATCGACGTACCTCCTTAAGCTAAACGCGGCCCAACCGCTGCTAACCATGAAACCAGATCGTGATTGTTCTGGAGCGGTTTAGGGTTGAAGAGCGCCATCACCCAAACATTGCCGCATAAAAAGGTTCCATGCCCGTCGGCAAAAAGGGTGATGAGATGCATCGGTTGCGTGCAGTCTGCAACGGCAGGGGCGTTGTGGTCGTCCGGTCGTGTGTCGTCGCAATGCGCCACCGACCGTCCAACGCCGATGCGAAATGAAAAACCAACTATGTGCGCGGCTTTTCGTTGAGGTGGTCTACTCGGCCGCCCGCTTGGACGCCTTCGGGTTTGCCGCAACCTCACCAAGTGCCGTCAACTTCTGATCGGTGGCGATCTCCTCCTGGAGATTAGCGTCGAGGAGCGGGACGGCCGCATCGAGGCCAAGCTGGGCGGCCCACGATTTGAGCGTCCCATAGCGGGCGATTTCATAGTGTTCGACGGCTTGGGCCGACGAAATGAGGCCGGCATCCAGTGCGGCCGTGCCCTTGTATTCTTCCATGATTTCTTCGCCTTCGGCGATGAGCCCTTGGATGGCTTCGCAGGTCTTGCCGCGGGCAGATTTGCCAATCAGCTCGAACACCTGCTCGAGACGCTCGATCTGTCTTTCGGTCTCATCACGATGCTGCAGGAAACCAGCTTTGCCCTCTTCCGACTGGGCGGCGCGGGCCATTTTTAGGAAGGGCCTTCACGATTTGCTTCTCGGCAAAGTAGATATCTTTCAGCGTGTCAAGGAAGAGGTCGTTCAATGTCTTCTCAGCAGGCATTTTAGGGTCCGATCATTTTATTGAGAGAGACCTGCCCAACCATCGAGCAGGACGCACGTTCCGTGGGTCAGGAAATAATCACGGGCTGTTGACACTGCCGGCAACGGCACCTCTGTTGCCGCTAGCGCGCGCCACGGTCCGCAACTAGCCGTCGCTCACCGAGCCATCCGCATTCCCCCCAGATGCCGTCAACGTTGACGATTTGCTCGTCTCTGGATCATCGCGGCTAACGCAGCGAGCCGACTTTGGGGCAGCTTTATAATGAAAGTATCGATGTCCCGTCCGATGCCAAGGAAATCTGCAGCAGATCCGAGCCAGTGATCATCGCCCCACTCCCTGCTGTCGAAGGTTCATCGTTCCATGAGTAGGTTGCCGCGCTTCGTTGTCCGGTTCCGCGGCCTCTTCCTCCTCTACCAGCTTTTGGTAGCAATCCTCGATATCCTGCGCCATGCCGTCGGCGTCGTAGAGGTAACCATCTGTGCCGCCGTCAGTTTCAATGATCTCGGCCAATGAGTTCATTACCACGCGACCGAGGTGTTGCAGGGCGTCGCGATGATGATCGGCGCCTCCGCTCGCGAACGCCTGGCGCGCATCGTCAATCGCCTGACGCATGGCCTGAAATGACCCGTCGAATGGAGCTTCGTGTTCACAGCACCGCCTCCTCAACGCACCGCTTGGTGCAACAGATGCATCTTTCGCCCGAGCCCAGGAGGTGGGGCGGACGTCTTCCACGACCAAGGTCCTTCTCCCCGCGAAATCGGTCAGAAATTCTGCGCGGGCTGGACTACCGCGGAATTGCGAGCCCGCGCAGGGAATCGGAACACCGTTATCAGGGCTACCAAGGCGGGTGCGCCGCATGGTTCGGCAAGCCGCGAGCGCGGCGGCGAGTGAGCGTAGCGCTGCCACTCCACCTGTCGATGAACGACGCGGAAACATTCGACCATGGAAACAGCCAGAGTAGCTGCCATCGCGATGGTCGGCGCAGCAGCGGAACCTGGTTTTTCTCGAGCGCTGTCGTGAACGGATTGTCAGCGCTAGGACATCCAAAAGTAAATATCCGCCGGCCCTTTTACCTGTCTATGCTCCTGTCTTGGAATGAGGGTCGGAGACCGTCTTCGACTCAGGGGACCCACGAAACCGCAGAAAAATCGATAGGACGACGAGAACTGCAGTCGATAAGAATTCCGATTGCCAATTTTGGAAAGACTCAAACCACAACCTCGCACTGAAGAATTGTTCGCCAATCGAAGGTGCTTGCTGCCCATGCAGCATGGCCTCAACCGCCTGCGCAGACGCGCTCTCCCTCACGTGCATTAGAAAGCTGAGTACGAAGAGGAGAAACAATGTCCAACCGAGCGAATAGGAGTAGAGAGAGCTTGCCATGCCGCCCATTCTTACGGGCAGCGGTGCTTCGGCGTTGTCTTGGTCGTCCGCAGGGTTGCTATTCTGGGATGACGGCTCGTCGGGATCTTTTGACTCTGCTGAGCCGCGTTGGAACAGGAACGCCGTAAGCACCACATAGGCACTCATCTGCAAAAACTCCGACTCCCAATTCTCGAACAAGGCGGAGAGGAAATGACCGCTTATAAGGTAAGCTGGCAGCGTTACCATTTGCCCTCCGTGTTCGGCCAATTCGTCGTTATAGACGTGGAGTCCGGTAAAGAGCATGCCCACCACCGTGCCCAACGAGGCCAGCAGCAATACGATCGTCAGGCCGTTGTCGCGCAGTATTTTCATTCAGATCTCCACAATTAGCTAGGGATCAGACCCATGCCCGCAGTCACGCCTGCCGGTGGGTTTCTCCTTTCGTGCCATTAACGAAGGCCGCTCAGACATGGCTGGACGTGCGCCGCGTTGCGGTGTGTATAACGCGGAGCAAATGGCGAAGGTCCCGCAACTACAGTTAAGACAAATGTTGGCGATCATTGCTTAACCTGATGGTCGGTCATCGGCCATGCCTCAGGTTGGAAACTCTTGGAAGAGGAGTACCCGTGCCACCTCGATCTCGCTGCGGCCCCCCTTGCTGGCCACCCTGGTCGTTGCCTTGGTCACCCCTGGCGACTCTGCTGGCCGCCGCCCTGCGGAGCAGGGTGGTTCCGTTGATCCTGCCATTGGATACTCCGTTGTAGCTGTGGCCTTCCAAACCGGGGCACCTCCAATCGGTTCCTCAAACACAATGTTATTTTCTAGAGAGCGTCGACAGAGAAGCCAGCAAGCGCCTAGCCCTACAAGCGCGGCAACGTCGCCCTTCGGGGCCTCAACACCCCCGTCCGCACGTGGCATGAGGAACTTTTCTCGCCCTTCGCGACTGGATGCCCAAAACATAACTTAGGAGGCACGTCGTTGGATTTCGAAGCAATAGGGCGCTCGCGCTTACTGATACAATTGCCCACGTATCGTCCCCAGATCGAGCTTTTGCGCGTTCCCGAGCTGAAAGATCTCCTGCGCGCGTACGGATTTGCGGCTCATCAGCGCGACCAGGTGCGGGCAGTTGAAGGCCGGAATTCCAGTCATGTGGCCGAACTCGACTCCGATTGCGCGCGGATCGAGGTCGATGTCACCCGATTGCTTAAGAACGTGGTCACGACACGCTAGGCGGCCATCCCTCCGGTTCTGAGGTTGAAGCGACTGCGCGGCAGCCCGTGTATCGATATGACAGTAGGAGAACATCACATGCCAAATTTCTACTTCAGGACAACTGATCAGGAAGGGTTCAGCGCCGAAGATCGGGCGTTCGAATTCGCAGATGAACAGGCGGCGATCAAAGAGGCAAAGGTCACCCTGGCGGAGATGGCGGCTGACGGCCTTCCGCAGGACCCAATTTCTATGATCAGCATCCAAGTTCTCGATCAGCATCATGCCCTGCTGGTGGAGCTGAGATTGGTTCTCGAAGTCATTCCGAGCACAACTAAGGTGACTGCTGCAGATCGATAGATCGCCTCAAGCGTATGCAGTGGAACTATCGAAGCAACAAATGATAGGCCGGGCGACCCAACTGCATCTGAGACCGTCCGGCCTCTTTTACCGCACCCGCAACACTTGCTCGCACAGATCGTTTCGGATGGCAGTGGCGGCAACGCCCGCCTGCCCCATTGCGCGACTGATTTGGTCCAACCCCTGTACAACGTCGCCCGCCGCGTACAAGCCGCTCACGGTCGTCCTTTGATGGGCATCGACGGACACGCATCCTTCACGTGATAGCCGAGCGCCCAGTCGCGATGCTAAATCCGACCGCACGTCCGAGCCCAACGCTGGATAGACCGAAGCAAAGAAGAGACGATGGTCTGGTGTGTTTAGGACGAGAAGATCGCCCGCGATTTCGATGGAACTCACGGGACCGCGCTCCAGCTTGACGCCGATCTCCTGAAGTTCAGAAATCTGCGTCTCATTCAAATGAGGCCTATCCTCGGACGAGATAATGGTGAGGTGGCGCGTATAGCTTCTCAAGAAAATCGCCTCTTGGAACGCTCTCGTCCCAACCCCTATAACGCCTACGGTTTTATCCGTAACCTCGAACCCATCGCAAACCGGACAGTACCGCAGAAGCCCCCGGGCTAGCGCGTCATCATGAACGGCCGCCGGCATCTGCGGTCGCCGATTGATGACCCCGGTCGCCAGAAGCACCGTTTTCGCCCTCCAATGACCAATCCGGGACATCGCCTCGATCAGCGAACCTCTCTTGCGCAGCTCCGTAATCTGACAATACCTCACATAGGCCCCGTATCGCTCCGCTTGCGTTCGCATACGAGCCAACAACTCTTCGCCACTCACACCGTTTGGGAAGCCCGCATGATTGTGGGACACGGGAATACTGGCGGCGCGGCTTGCTTGATCGTCGAACACCAAAACGGAGAGGTGGTAGCGTGCCAAATATATAGCAGCGGTAAGGCCCGCTGGCCCACCGCCAACGACGATGCAGTCATAGATTCGTCCATTCGAGGACTGGTTCATGGGCAGATCTCAGCAAGAATTGCGGCCTAATAGGGTTCAACTGCCTAAGAGGGCAACGGTTCCCTCTGAGCGCCAATGCACCCTCTATGGCTTGGTGCGCGATCCTCTTTTCCGGCGGTGCCTTGCTGATTTATGGGTGAAACGCACGCCTCACGTAATGATGCGCGTCCCCGAAGCTAGCGAGCTACCCGCTTCTCTCTTCCGAGAAAAACCCTGAATTTCTACTGAAAGTTTGATCGCTAATACGCGCCGAACGGCGTGAGAACGGGGCATGTACAAAAGTGGATTTCTAATCCGTGCGGATTAATGAACATTCGACCCTCTTTTCCGTTGCAATCTCGCATCGGTTGCGAGCCAAGCATCCAGCGCTTCTTACGCGCAGAACAGTTCGAGAACGTCGCTCTTATAGAAAAGCCCCATTTTCCCCGCAGTTTCTAGGGTTAGCCGGGTCAGCCGAAAACGCGGAGCGGGCCGGCAAACAGACCACGTTGCCAATAAAAAAGGCCGGGCAAAACCCGACCTTCTACACACGCCTCAGCGGCACTGCCAGTACATCCGTGGTCAGTGGCCAGAAGCGAATTTTTAGGCAGCTGCGAGGTTGTCAGCTGCGTTCTTGCCCGAGCGTGCGTCCCGAACGATGTCAAAGGTGACCTTTTGGCCCTCGACAAGCGAACGCAGACCGGCTCGTTCGACAGCAGATGCGTGAACGAATACGTCCGTCCCGCCGTTCTCGAGTTCGATAAAGCCGAAGCCCTTAGCGCTATTGAAAAACTTTACGGTTCCAGTGTTCATGACAATTCCTTTCAAAATCATGATTGAAGACCCCGACCGACATTGTGACAGCCAAGGCAGATAGATCGATTTTGAGAGGGAAGGTCGGCTTGAACGCGAAAGGCGAGAAAACAAAGCTCAACAAGCAAATATCGATGCCTGCGTATTTATAGACCGAATGTGTCGCTAGCAAGTCGATGGGGACTTTATCTTCGCATCGCGCACAGGCAGTCACTTATTCGAGCGGCGCACGAACCACCTCCCATCGGACGCCGCGGTCTGGCATTTGCTGCATGATGAGCTCGGCAGATCGCTAGCGGAAGAAGTTCCTGCCGAGTGTCAGCCTCGACTTTGATGAAGAAACGCGCCATTTCGTGTAGGTCGGCGACAGCCGGCGCTTCGCGCCCCAGCCGTCGTATAGGCCCCAGACCGACGGGTATGGGAGATGAAGCTTGATCATGCTGGCACCTTGACCGGAAGATCGGAACAATCCCAACGCGAGATCAGTTGCCCTCCTAAACAGGAGTCCATCATGATGCCTACCGAACCGATCCCGAGGCCGCCCCAACCTGATTTCCCGCCGGACATGCCCCCGGACGTGCCACAGCCACCAATCGAGGAACCGGAGCCCGACATCCTTCCTGACGAAGTTCCCAACCCGAACCCGGACGAGAACGACACGCCACCGAAGCTCAACGCCTGACGGCGGGGGAGCAAGCACAAAGAAAAGGAACAGCCGTGGTTGAGAGCTGGAACAAGTGCGTGATCATCGAACTTCCCGAGCTCGACGGGGCGCAGATAGTCTGGACACCGAACAAGGCCACGGTCCTGCTTGGTGAAAACTGGCCTGCCGCCTCGGGCGTCGCTTACTTCGACGCCGTTAATAAAGGCAGGGACGCGATGGTTGGTGCCTACCCATGGGAACAAGCCCGAGTAGCGTTCGTCGCGGCGATCGCCGAGGCCAAGGTAACAAGATTGCGCTGAATTGACTCTCGTCATGCTGCCCACCCGCTTTTCGAGGGAGTCCAGAGATCGATTGCTCCGGTCACAGGCGAGGGATCACCGCCAGCTTCTGCAGTTTCACGCCATCGACACAGTGCATGCTGATCCCGATGCCGAAGATCTGAGCTTCGAGCTCGGCGAGTTCGTCCGTGAGAAGTGTCATCTCGTTCACGCCGTCCGCCTCTTAAAAATTTCATCGAAAAACACGGACCACCTGCGCACAATTTGCATTCATAGCCCCGGTGAGACAGGGAAATTCGAAATGCTTGCTGCGACCTGGGAGAGCACCCTTATAATTTTGCTTCCGGGAATGTCCCGTGCGATAGAAATCAAAGACGCTCGAAACGCCCAGTTCGTCCTGGCCGAGAGATGGCCGGTGACCTACGGCCCGGCCTTTCAGCGCGCCCTCGCCTTCTGCGCTCGCGCAACAGAAGGAAAATGCTCTCCAACGCGGGCTAGACTGGCTCTCCTTGCCGCAGCTCGCGAGGCCAAAGTGGCTGTTGTTGAACAACACGATCATTTCGGGAGAGTCGGTCATCGGCGCGTCCTCCAGACTTCCTGCGGGGCGGTTTCCGCTGCCATCTGCTCAAACGCAGCGGCCTGACGTACCTCATGCTCTGCCAATCCACTCTTCCGTCAAACCATCAATGGGTGCGTATTTTTGGGCGAATGCTCGCGAACCCGGCCAGCATACGTTGGCCATGTGCGCGTTAGCTCGACCCTCCCTTGTCGCATTCGGTAGTCTGCCCAGGCAGAAACGCTCGAGCCCTTGGAATCGAGCATTCTAAGCATTGGACGTCTTCACTTGTCCCGCGAAAACACCTTATTGCGATAAAGCCCCGCAACAGATCGGCCCTAACAGCTGTCAGTAGACTAATCGCGCTCGTATCGTTCCAGGAATTTCGCGTAGAGCCTGAAGAATTTCGTCGGCATTTTCGGAAATGCCATCGGCCTCGACCACCACATAGCCCGTGTCGCCAAGCGTCTGAAGAAACTCAGCGACGATGTTCAGCCCGCGCGACGAGAAGATCTCGTTGAGTTGGATGAGCATGCCGGGGCGGTTTTCATGCACGTGAATGCAGTTGCACTTGCGGAAAGTTGACGGCGCCCATTGTTGAGCCGATGTCGGAATACTCGACCAGCTTCCTTGAAACTTCTCCGCCGATGCGTTCTTGGGCTTCCTCAGTGGAGCCGCCGATATGCGGCGTCAGAATGACGTTGCTCAAACCTTGCAACGGCGTCTCAAAACGCTCCTTGTTCGATGCCGGCTCCTTAGGGAACACGTCCACCGCGGCACCCGCCAGATGCCCGTCGTTAAGGACTTTCGCAAGCGCATCGAGATCGACCACCGTCCCGCGAGAATTGTTAATGAAGATGGCGCCCTTCTTCATGCGGCGCAATTCGGTTTCAGTGATCATGTTATGCGTCGAGGGTGTTTCGGGAACGTGCATTGTCACATAATCAGAGATCTCGAGAAGGTCGCCGAGCGAGGCCATCGACTCCGAATTGCCCCGGCGCAGCCGATCTGAAAGATCGAAGTAGCGCACGACCATGCCCATGCTTTCGGCAAGCGCGCTGAGTTGCGATCCGATATTGCCGTAGCCGACAATTCCAAGCATTTTGCCGCGGACCTCCCGGCTGCCGACAGCGGACTTCTCCCACCCACCTTGATGCGCCGAAGCCGAGCGCGGAAAGATCTGCCGTGTCAGCATAATAATTTCGCCGATCACAAGCTCGGCCACCGATCGCGTGTTTGAATAAGGTGCATTGAACACCGGAATGCCGCGCCGCCGCGCAGCATCCAGATCGACTTGGTTCGTACCGACGGAAAAACAGCCGACGGCGATCAATTTCTTGGCGGATTCGAAAATCTCGTCCGTCAACTGCGTGCGGGAACGAATGCCGATGATATGAGCGTCGGCGATGTGGCGCTTAAGATCCTGGTCGTCGAGCGCCTTCGGTAAATGAACGAGGTTGGTGTAGCCGGACGAAGAAAAGTAGTCCACAGCGGTCTGGCTAATACCTTCTAGGAGAAGCACGGAAATTCGCTCGCGTGGGAGAGAAAGTTGGCGGGTCATAAATGTTGCTCCGATGTCCGGAAGGCCGAAGTGGCTTCAGCGTCTTTGAAGATTTAAGCGGCCGGACAGGCAAATATCAACACACTGATACGGCAAAAAAACTCAAGGTACTGCGGTGCTTGCTAAGGCCTGCACCAGGACCGGGGTTCCGTCGCATCGACCGACGGGCGCTCACGCCCCAGTCGGTCCATCTAATCCTGAAATGCCGGTGCATCCCCCGACCCAACGTTGTTCTCGGCTCACGGATTGAGATCGGGTATTTTACTGAGGCTGCCCGCCCCGGCATGCCCCTCCCCGAAGCGATCCGGCCCATTGCGAGCAATTGCAGGCACTCTGTCTCTCGTCGCGAGAGTTTGCGAATACGGCTGAGCCTTCGAAAACCGACCGCCTCAAACACAGTTTCATGGAGATGGCTTGCAAGGACCTACATTTCGTGAATGAAAGAAGTTCGCAATGTGTCCATTGCTGTCTGGGAAGGCGCCAAGTCACGGAAAAAGGCTGCGTTCGCCATTTGGCCCACGGACGGGAATGGTCAAGCCATAAGAACCTATGCCATGGGTGCGGACGGATCTGACGGTGCTCCAAAAAGACCAGTCCACGGGCAGGAGCCCCCACCGGATAATGTCGAGGACCAGATCTACGTCAAAGTAGCCCGGTTCGAGATAGGTCGTAACCCAGGCCTCTGGATAGGTGGTGCAATAATACGGGTACGAATGAGAAGCTCCTCCGGCCCAGACAAGAAACGTCATGGAGACACGCCGTATCGCCCGCAAAGCTTACTCAAAGCGGGCGAGAGGTGTCCTGATACTTCGCAGCCCGTAGCGTCCTCAACGACAGGGACAGTATGCGATGGTCGACCCTCAGACGAGCGCTTCGAAATTCGGACATGACGTCCCGCGCCTTGGCACCGGGGTTAGATCCTAACGGCAGAATATCGCAGCTCGAATTGTAGGAATCGACAGTTCGCGACGCGCGAAACACCGTTCGCGGGGTTGGGCGCAACACAGCAATAGGGAACTTCCTTCGGGCAACTGTAATTTCGAGAAGCCTATGTGCCCTTTTTATCCAAAGTCTCGGCCGACAGGGGCCAACGTTCCGGTAGCAGTACCCCGCTCCGTCAGGGGATGACACAATTAATCGGCTATCGCGAAGGCCTCACCCATCGCGGGATCGGGAGGTAACTGAAATAATTCGCGTATTCTCAAACCATAAAAACCCATTAGCAAACAACCTGTTAATGGCATAACGCGGATTACGAAACTGCAACATTTGCTGGGTGTGCGACACCTTGGCTGGCTTCCCCGTCGCAGACTAACCGCATGCCGCGCTCGATGGCCTCTCGAAGAAAGTGCAGAGGATCTTGAAGTCGGTGCGAGCAGTGCATTCTGGCTGCGGCAGGAAACAATATCGATCGGCGGACATGGCACGCGAAGTATTGCCAGCCTTTCGCTAGCTCACCGCGACCAAGGCCGGTCCTATGCGAGGAACATTTCGCAAGGCTCTCTGTTCGGTCTGCTCACAGTCACAGCGGCTGCGGCGGTGCCCGGCTAGAATCCTGGTCGCACGTTTATGGAGAACACTTGGAAGCAACGCTGCTCATCGGCTATCTCGCCTCAATTTGCTCAGTGGGTAGCTTCGTTCCGCAGGTATGGAAGGTCGTAAAAACAGGCGATACCTCGGCGCTCTCTGCCCGGATGTACGTTCTCACCGTTACCGGTTTTGCGCTGTGGACTGTCTTTGGTGTCCTCAAAGGAGAGTGGCCGATAATTATCGCCAATGCGATTTGCTTTTGCCTTTCAGCATTCATCCTTTTGCGGAAGCTTGGAGGCTGCGAGCGCGGGAATAGAAGAGATGACCGCAAGGTTTGAAGCGATTCATACCATCGTATATCGGAGACTCGGCGCATTCGCGGGATGGCCCGCGAATTACGGCGTATGGGCGTGGGGAGACGAAATTGTCTGCGTCTTCGCCATAGGCCGTCTAGGAAGGGAAAGCGAAAACCTTCATCTCGAAGATCAGCATCACGCGTTCACTCCGGTTCAGGCGAGAAGCCTCGATGGCGGCCTGACTTGGCAGGCAGAACCATTCTGTGGGAGCGTACCGGGTGCGCGCAGTCTTTCGGCGGACGAACATGTCACGAAGGACTTGGAAGCAGGACCCAATGTGGACCCGGCGTTTGATCTCATTACTCTCCCCACCCCGATCGACTTTGCCGATGGCGAGCAAGTCGTCATGGCAGCCCGCACCGGGATATCGGGGCGATCAGTGAGCTGGTTTTACGTCAGCAAGGATCGTGCTCGCTCGTGGAATGGGCCTTTTAGGTTCGAAGGGTTGAAGTATCACGAAGAGGCGCTCTCTGCGCGTACCGACATCATAACGCTGGGCCGACACGACGCTTTGTTTATGCTCACCGCGCCGAAAGCCGATGGGACAGAAGGTCGTATCCTTTGCGCCCGCACGCAGGACGGAGGATTGAGTTTTTCCTCGGAAGGATTCGTCTGGGATGAACAGACGGGGTACGCCATCATGCCGTCGTCGACGCGCCTCGCAGACGGCACGATTTACACAGTCGTTCGTCGTAGGGCCCATGATCGGTTCTGGCTGGAGGCATATCGGTCAGCGGATCTGGGGCGGACTTGGTCCTGTGTCGGTACGCCTGTCCGGAATACGGGAATCATGGGCAATCCGCCTGCGCTTGTCGCTCTGCCCGACGAAAGATTGGTGCTGCTCTACGGTTTTCGAGATCCACCCTTCGGACTAAGCGCTGTCGTCAGCCGCGATAGGGGCGGAACATGGTCCGAACCGGCGGTTCTCCGCGATGATGGTGACGATGCGGACCTAGGTTATCCATGCGCCTTGGTTAGACAGGACGGCAAGATTATTGTTGTATACTACTTCAACGATCGAAATGGTCCGGAGCGCTTTATCGCAGCTTCTATCCTAGACGCACCAGCCTTAAGTTGAGCCTGAATGCATTTGGGCACCCGCCGGACTGGCATGCATGGGAATTCAGACGAAGGTCGCAGCGTCGTGCGACTTTGTGACAGTATCGCATCGGCCCGAGGTCTAATCGGGACACATCGTGCTTGGCTTTGCTTAAAGGGAGCTCCAGCCACAGTGAAATCGAAACGAAAAGGAAATCCACATCGATATTTTGTCAGGACGGCCCTTGCGGTAGGCCTCCGGGAACTTTCGAGGCGAATTTAGCTTTAGGGCTGGGAAGGCTGGAGGTGAACCATGGCGAACTTCAACAACATTCCCGTCGCAGATTTCGCCTACCGACTTGAGGCGATGACAAAGGACGAAGTCTTTTCGGTCATGACTGATCTGGAGGCTGCGAGTGAACGTGTCGAAGGCGCGGAACGCGACGAGGTGTTGGCGCGCATTGTAATAACCGAAGAAGAAATTGAAAAGCGATTTCCGGGTCAGTTGCTCGCGCCATATCGCGAGTGGAAGAGACGCAACCGGTGAGATGGATGCACGGGAAAGGAGCGCCTGACAAGGAGTTGGGACCGCAGACTTGGCCAGAGCCAGGCGATGACCGCGCTCGGTCTTTCCAGCCCGCGCGGATCGATGAAACCTGGCTCGCAATCATCAATACCGGGTGTGATCGCTTTGCATAAGACGCATCTCAACTTCGCAAACCATTCCCGAACGTGGCGCGAGGAACCTATTGGCTTGGCAGCCGTTGATTCGGGGAAAGGAAGGTGACATGAACCAGATTATCTATCTCGTCGGCCTCGTCGTTATTGTGATCGCAATTCTAGCCTTTTTCGGGATCGGTTAGACAGGGACCCCAGGTGCGGCCGATGAGTTCACGAAACGTCGTCTGGCCATTGTCTCGGCAAGAATGCTCCGCTGACGGATCAGCGATTCTTGTGCCATTCCTTCCGTAGCTCTGCGACTTTGCGATCCAGATCCACTTTGTACGGTCCGAATTTTGCAAAGAGTTCGCGCGCGGCCAGTGGTTGGAGCCCATGCTGCGCGATAAACTCATTCAGGTCGTAACGCGCATTCCAGCCACGCACTACCTTACTGTATTGCTCTTTGGTGTCTTCGTAGCGCATGGCAAGACTTTCAAACTTAAGAGGGCTGTAGTACGGTTCGCATCCGTCGAAGCACCAACTCGAGTGCCACCGAATTGGTTCCAGTGATGCTGGCCTCCTCAACAGCCAGCACTGCGCGCTAGGATAACAGCGCGCGCCGCTTAGCCCACGCCGGCTCATCAGAGCTGAAGGACATAATCGTTTTCGACGATCACGAACCAGTCGCGCGGGCGCTTTAGATCTTGCGCCATCCTGGAATCCCTATGCCTGCCTATCGCTGCGCTCCGGATTGTTATCGGCTCAATCGCCGCTTTCATGTTCTTCACCGGCCGCTGGACGGTGAACCGTGCCCGGCTCGCTGAGATGTGCCGCGTATCATCGCCGGCGTGTGCCGAGTCAGTTTGGCTGGCCCTCTGCGAGCGAAAGGTAAAAGTCCTGACGCATGAAACTCGCCCGTTCCAAGTAAAAGTCCAGACGCTGAAATTTCGAAGCTGAGGCGCAGCGGCGCGTTGGCCGGAAAAGGAGACCGTAAGCGATAATCGCAAGGTGTCCGGCTTGAAACGATCCGGGAGTTCGCTCGGCACTGGTTTGAGCAGTACAGCCCGGAAGGCGATACCATGCTGCTGATTGGCGTCAATGTCAGCGCTGGTGCCGCCTCGGCTCGCACCCAGCTTATGTAACGGCCGATCGACCGAGGTAGGCGTCTGTCCCGGCGGTCCGCCGGAACCTGGGCATCTCCTCAGTTCTAAATGGGGTTTTGCGGTCCCATGACCGGAAACCAACTCGGCATCGACACAGATATGAGGAGGGAACGTGGCAAATCATCCCAAGCTCCGTTGACGCGCGGCC
>NZ_LMGC01000029.1:0-17555 GCF_001427045.1 Ensifer sp. Root558
CGTTCCGATCGCGATGGAAGAAAAGCTGCGCTTCGCAATCCGCGAAGGCGGCCGTACCGTCGGCGCAGGCATCGTTGCCTCGATCGTCGAGTAATCGACTGATTTCAGATCAGTAGAGAGGCCCCGCCGGCAACGGCGGGGCCTTTTTCGTTTCGGTTGTCGCCAGGATTTCGTCGATGAAGGCGCGCTTGCCGTGGGTGTAGATATCCCAATCGCCATTGGCCTGCTCTGCGAGTTGCCGCTTCAGGGCTTCGTAGCGGCTGGCGAGTTCGGGAGCGTCACGCAGCCGGTCCCTGAGCACTAGACGTGCCGCATGGGCGGCGTTGTCGTCTCCACAGAGATAGAGCCGCGTGCCATAGGCAAGCGTTGCCATAGTAAACGTCCACAGGCCGCTTGCGTGCGGGTCGCCGTGAAAGGTGTAGCCTGCGTTGCAGAGGCGAGCGCTGAGCCCCGGCAGCTCCGCTACGTCCGCTACCACCGCATCGATATCGATCTTCGGCTTCGCGGCCAGTCCGGGTATCGCCGTGCTTCCGATGTGGTGGATCTCGCGGACGAAAGGCGAGAGCAGGGCGGTGATGGAAAGCGCCCGCGCCTCAAAGAGCGACGGCCAGAGAGGATCATATTCGACCAGCGTGATGCGCGACATGCGAATCGATTCCGGTGAGGAGAGCTTCTGGCAGGATAGCGAATGCCCGCAGCGCCGCGACCATTTCTGAGTGGCGAGGCAATGACTTGCCTTTCTTTGTGGGGCACTCCGGCCGGCAGGGCAGGGGATAGATGCGATTGAATGCGGATTTTTTCGGATCGGCGTTGAAAGGTGCTTGTCATCCTCCGGCAAACTGAATATGAAGCCGCTGACTTGAGGCGGCGAGACGTTGTTGAACGGGCACGCAGCCGAATAGGGGTATAGCTCAGTTGGTAGAGCGGCGGTCTCCAAAACCGCAGGTCGGGGGTTCGAGCCCCTCTGCCCCTGCCATTCTCTCCAGGCTTGCATAAGAGCTGAGGGTTCGGCAGAGTAAGTTTAAGGATCGGTTAGCCGGTCGACGAAATTCACAGAAAAGACTGATTGGCTCTTGTGGTTTTTAGAATCGGTCTTTATGTAGGGTCCAAACAGACACGCGGTGCGTGGGGCTGAATCATCGGCTTTACGCGCCGTAATGGCGTGAGCATTACATGGCATCCAAAACGAATCCGGTAACGTTTCTGCAGCAGGTTCGCTCTGAAACGTCGAAAGTGACCTGGCCCTCTCGGCGCGAGACGATGATCTCGACGCTGATGGTCTTTGTCATGGTCTTTTTTGCCGCTGCCTTCTTCTTTGCTGCGGACCAGTTGATGGGTTGGGCGATCGGCCTCATCCTCAACGTTGGCGCTTGATTGGGTGGAGGCTAGTATGGCTGCGCGCTGGTACATTGTTCACGCCTATTCGAACTTCGAAAAGAAGGTCGCTGAATCGATCGAGGAAAAGGCCAAGCAGAAGGGTCTCGAGCACCTGTTCGAGAAGATTCTCGTGCCGACCGAGAAGGTTGTCGAAGTGCGTCGCGGCCGCAAGGTTGACGCCGAGCGCAAGTTCTTCCCGGGCTACGTTCTGGTTCGCGCCAACCTGACGGATGAGGCTTTCCATCTCATCAAGAACACGCCGAAGGTAACCGGTTTCCTCGGTACCGACAGCAAGCCGGTTCCGATTCCGGACCATGAAGCCGAGCGCATCCTCGGTCAGGTCCAGGATGGTGTCGAGCGTCCGAAGCCTTCGGTCTCGTTCGAGATCGGCGAGCAGGTTCGCGTTTCCGACGGTCCGTTCGCCTCGTTCAACGGCGTCGTTCAGGATGTCGACGAAGAGCGTTCGCGCCTCAAGGTCGAAGTTTCGATCTTCGGCCGCGCGACCCCGGTCGAGCTGGAATACGGTCAGGTCGAGAAGGTCTGATAAGGCCTTAAAAGGATAGGGTGGGTTTAGGCCCATTCTGGCGGAGAAATCCGCATGCGCGTGGAAGGATGCCGGCCTTAGCCGGGTCGGATGTTCCGTACCACGCAACCGCAGCCGCCGGCCATCGAGGTCGGCAAGAGCCGGGTAACTGGCATAACAGGTCCTTGGAGCGATCCGTCGCGAGGGGATTTTAGAAAGGCAGAGAGAAATGGCTAAGAAAGTTGCAGGCCAGCTCAAGCTGCAGGTGAAGGCTGGGGCGGCCAATCCGTCTCCGCCGATCGGTCCTGCGCTCGGTCAGCGTGGCATTAACATCATGGAATTCTGCAAGGCGTTCAATGCCGCCACGCAGGAAATGGAAAAGGGTATGCCGATCCCGGTCGTCATCACCTATTACCAGGACAAGTCCTTCACCTTCGTCATGAAGCAGCCGCCGGTCAGCTACTTCCTGAAGAAGGAAGCAAAGATCCAGTCCGGCTCGAAGACCCCCGGCAAGGGCGGTTCGGCTGGCAAGCTCACCAAGGCTCAGATCAAGTCGATCGCCGAAGCCAAGATGAAGGATCTCAATGCCGCCGATATCGAAGGCGCAATGGCCATGATCGAGGGCTCTGCCCGCGCTATGGGCCTGGAAGTGGTAGGCTAAGACCATGGCGAAGATTGCAAAGCGAGTACAGAAGTCCCGCGAGGGCGTTGACCCGACGAAGATCTACGGTCTTACCGAAGCCGTCTCGATGGTCAAGGAACGCGCAACTGCCAAGTTCGACGAAACCGTCGAAGTTGCGATGAACCTCGGCGTTGACCCGCGCCACGCTGACCAGATGGTCCGCGGCGTTGTCAACCTGCCGAACGGCACCGGCCGCTCGGTTCGCGTCGCCGTTTTCGCACGTGGCGCCAAGGCTGACGAAGCCAAGGCTGCTGGTGCTGACGTCGTTGGCGCAGAAGAGCTTGTCGAAATCGTCCAGGGCGGCAAGATCGATTTCGATCGCTGCATCGCCACCCCGGACATGATGCCGCTCGTCGGTCGCCTCGGTAAGGTTCTCGGCCCGCGTGGCATGATGCCGAACCCGAAGGTTGGCACGGTTACGATGGATGTCGCTGGTGCCGTCAAGGCTTCCAAGGGCGGCGCCGTTGAGTTCCGCGTCGAGAAGGCCGGTATCGTTCACGCTGGCATCGGCAAGGCGTCCTTCGACGCCAAGGCACTGGAAGAAAACATCCGTGCTTTCGCTGACGCCGTGATCAAGGCAAAGCCGACCGGCGCCAAGGGCAACTACGTCAAGCGCGTCGCGATTTCGTCGACCATGGGCCCGGGCCTCAAGATCGACCCGGCCACGCTCAGCGTCGCCTAAAGAATTTTCGGGCTTCGGCCCGGGAAAGAGTTTCCGGCCCTTCGGGGCCGGAAATCCGGATTTCGATCCGGAACTCCTGTCCGAGATTGCGGGTGGTTATACCTTAATCACTTCGGCCTGCATGAGACGGGTAAGATCTGAATTTCGCCATGACGCCGGAGGCGTCGAAATTCGGTTCGAACCTCGCTTGCCTTGTGTCAGACCCGGCTCTTCCGGGAACGCCAAGGGACAGGATCCTTAAGCGTTATCAGGGATCGAGCTCGATCTCGGGTGACAAAGGCAAACCCGATGGGGCTGCATTATTGCAACCCTGTCTACTGGAGACAGACAGTGGAAAGAGCGGAAAAACGCGAATTCGTCACGGAGCTGAACGAAGTCTTCAAGGCTTCCGGTTCGGTTGTCGTGGCCCACTATGCTGGTGTCACAGTTGCGCAGATGAACGACTTCCGTTCGAAGATGCGCGCTGCTGGCGGCACCGTCAAAGTCGCGAAAAACCGCCTGGCCAAGATCGCTCTTCAGGGCACCGAGTCGGAAGGGATGACCAATCTCTTCAAGGGTCAGACGCTGATCGCATACAGCGAAGACCCGATCACGGCTCCTAAGGTTGTCATGGATTTCGCCAAGACCAACGACAAGCTCGTTGTTCTCGGTGGCGCCATGGGCACGACCACGCTCAACGCCGAAGCAGTCAAGTCGCTTGCGACCCTGCCTTCGCTCGACGAGCTGCGCGCAAAGCTGCTGGGCCTTCTCAATGCCCCGGCAACCCGCGTCGCAACGGTTGTTCAGGCACCGGCAAGCCAGCTTGCTCGCGTGTTCTCGGCCTATGCCAAGAAGGACGAAGCCGCCTAAGGCGGATTTTCGCTGTTGTATTTAAAACCAGTTCGAACCGAACAAAAGGAAAAGTAAAATGGCTGATCTCGCAAAGATCGTTGAAGACCTCTCCTCGCTGACCGTTCTGGAAGCTGCTGAGCTTTCCAAGCTGCTCGAAGAGAAGTGGGGCGTTTCGGCTGCTGCTCCGGTAGCTGTCGCTGCTGCTGGCGGCGCTGCTGCTCCGGCTGCTGCTGAAGAAGAAAAGACCGAGTTTGACGTTATCCTCGTTGACGCTGGCGCCAACAAGATCAACGTCATCAAGGAAGTTCGCGGCATCACCGGCCTCGGCCTCAAGGAAGCCAAGGACCTGGTCGAAGGCGCTCCGAAGCCGGTTAAGGAAGCAGTTTCCAAGGCTGAAGCTGCTGACCTCAAGAAGAAGCTCGAAGACGCTGGCGCCAAGGTTGACGTCAAGTAATTCGGCTACATGCAAGGGGAGGTGGCCTTTTCAGGCCGCCTCTCTTTGACCGTTTTTAGAACATATTACCCAAAAGCCTGTCGAAAAACGGCTTTTGGGTAATGGGTTCTTCAAGAGGATGGTCTCGAACGGAAGGCAGCACAGCAATCCGCGCTGAGCGTTTTTCGTTGGTTGGACGAGATTGAACTACTCATTGATTGACGGGGTCGACTGGCCATCGGTTCCCGTCCGTTGCAGGCCCGGATGCAAGATTGACAAGGAGCGACGATGGCTCAGACCCTTTCGTTTAACGGTCGCAGGCGCGTACGCAAGTTTTTTGGTAAAATTCCAGAAGTCGCAGAAATGCCGAACCTCATCGAGGTTCAAAAGGCATCCTACGACCAGTTTCTGATGGTTGAAGAGCCCAAGGGCGGTCGCCCTGATGAAGGGCTCCAAGCTGTTTTCAAGTCCGTTTTCCCGATCAAGGACTTCTCGGGCGCATCGATGCTTGAATTCGTTTCGTACGAATTCGAGCCGCCGAAGTTCGACGTCGAAGAATGCCGTCAGCGCGATCTGACCTACGCAGCGCCGCTCAAGGTGACGCTGCGCCTCATCGTGTTCGATATCGACGAGGATACCGGCGCGAAGTCGATCAAGGACATCAAGGAACAGAACGTCTACATGGGCGACATGCCGCTCATGACCGACAACGGTACCTTCATCGTCAACGGCACCGAGCGCGTCATCGTTTCGCAGATGCACCGTTCGCCGGGCGTGTTCTTCGACCACGACAAGGGCAAGAGCCACTCGTCGGGCAAGCTGCTGTTTGCGGCCCGTGTCATTCCTTACCGCGGTTCCTGGCTCGACATCGAGTTCGATGCCAAGGATATCGTTCATGCCCGTATCGACCGTCGCCGCAAGATTCCGGTGACGTCGCTGCTGATGGCGCTCGGAATGGACGGCGAGGAAATCCTCGACACCTTCTACACGAAGTCGCTCTACCAGCGCGACGGCGAAGGCTGGCGCGTGCCGTTCCAGCCGGACGCCCTTAAGGGCCAGAAGGCCATCACCGAGATGGTCGACGCCGACACCGGCGAAGTCGTTGTCGAAGCTGGCAAGAAGCTGACCCCGCGTCTGCTGCGCCAGCTGCAGGAAAAGGGCCTGAAGGCGCTCAAGGCGACCAATGATGACCTCTACGGCAACTACCTTGCCGAAGACGTCGTCAACTACAGCACCGGCGAGATCTATCTCGAAGCCGGCGACGAAATCGACGAGAAGACCCTTCCGGTCATCCTCTCGGCTGGTTTCGACGAGATCCCGGTTCTCGACATCGACCACATCAATGTAGGCGCCTACATCCGCAACACGCTGACCGTAGACAAGAACGAGAACCGTCAGGACGCCCTGTTCGACATCTACCGCGTCATGCGTCCGGGTGAACCGCCGACCATGGATTCCGCGGAAGCCATGTTCAACACGCTGTTCTTCGATGCCGAGCGCTACGACCTTTCGGCCGTCGGTCGCGTCAAGATGAACATGCGTCTCGACCTCGAAGTTGCCGACACCGTGCGCATCCTGCGCAAGGAAGACATCCTGGCTGTCGTCAAGATGCTCGTCGAGCTGCGTGACGGCAAGGGCGAGATCGACGACATCGACAACCTCGGCAACCGCCGTGTTCGTTCGGTCGGCGAGCTCATGGAGAACCAGTACCGTCTCGGCCTGCTCCGCATGGAGCGCGCGATCAAGGAACGCATGTCCTCGATCGAAATCGACACGGTCATGCCGCAGGACCTGATCAACGCGAAGCCGGCTGCGGCCGCCGTTCGCGAGTTCTTCGGCTCCTCGCAGCTGTCGCAGTTCATGGACCAGGTGAACCCGCTTTCGGAAATCACCCACAAGCGCCGTCTTTCGGCTCTTGGCCCGGGTGGTCTGACCCGCGAGCGCGCCGGCTTCGAAGTCCGCGACGTTCACCCGACCCACTACGGCCGTATTTGCCCGATCGAAACGCCGGAAGGCCCGAACATCGGTCTGATCAACTCGCTTGCAACCTTTGCCCGCGTCAACAAGTACGGCTTCATCGAAAGCCCGTACCGCAAGATCGTTGACGGCAAGGTGACGAACGACGTCGTCTATCTCTCCGCAATGGAAGAGGCGAAGTACCACGTTGCCCAGGCAAACTCGGTTCTCGAGAACGATGGCTCGTTCGCTGAAGAGTTCGTTGTTTGCCGTCACGCCGGCGAAGTTATGCTGGCGCCGCGCGACAACATCAACCTGATGGACGTTTCGCCGAAGCAGCTCGTTTCGGTCGCAGCGGCGCTCATCCCGTTCCTCGAGAACGACGACGCCAACCGCGCACTGATGGGCTCGAACATGCAGCGTCAGGCCGTGCCGCTGCTGCGCGCCGAAGCACCGTTCGTCGGTACCGGCATGGAGCCGGTCGTTGCCCGTGACTCCGGCGCTGCTATTGCAGCCCGTCGTGGCGGTGTCGTCGACCAGGTTGACGCGACGCGTATCGTTATCCGCGCCACCGAAGACCTCGATCCGTCGAAGTCGGGCGTCGATATCTACCGTCTGCAGAAGTTCCAGCGCTCGAACCAGAACACCTGCGTCAACCAGCGCCCGCTGGTCACCGTCGGTGACATCCTGAACAAGGGTGACATCATCGCTGACGGTCCGTCGACCGACCTCGGTGACCTGGCTCTCGGCCGCAACGCGCTCGTCGCGTTCATGCCGTGGAACGGCTACAACTACGAAGACTCGATCCTGCTCTCCGAGCGGATCGTGCGCGACGACGTGTTCACCTCCATCCACATCGAAGAATTCGAAGTGATGGCGCGTGACACCAAGCTGGGTCCGGAAGAAATCACCCGCGACATTCCGAACGTTTCGGAAGAAGCGCTGCGCAACCTTGACGAAGCCGGTATCGTTTATATCGGTGCAGAGGTTCAGCCGGGTGACATCCTCGTCGGCAAGATCACGCCGAAGGGCGAAAGCCCGATGACGCCGGAAGAAAAGCTTCTGCGCGCCATCTTCGGTGAAAAGGCCTCCGACGTTCGCGACACCTCGATGCGCATGCCCCCGGGCACCTTCGGTACCGTCGTCGAAGTTCGCGTCTTCAACCGCCACGGCGTTGAGAAGGACGAGCGCGCGATGGCGATCGAGCGCGAGGAAATCGAACGCCTCGCCAAGGACCGCGACGACGAACAGGCGATCCTGGACCGCAACGTCTACGCCCGTCTCGTCGACATGCTGCGTGGCCACACGGCCGTTGCCGGCCCGAAGGGCTTCAAGAAGGGCACCGAGCTTTCGAACCTCGTCGTCAGCGAATACCCCCGCTCGCAGTGGTGGATGTTCGCCGTCGAAGACGAAAAGGCTCAGGGCGAGATCGAAGCTCTGCGCGCCCAGTACGACGAATCCAAGTCGCGCCTCGAACAGCGCTTCATGGACAAGGTCGAGAAGGTCCAGCGCGGCGACGAAATGCCTCCGGGCGTCATGAAGATGGTCAAGGTCTTCGTCGCTGTGAAGCGCAAGATCCAGCCGGGTGACAAGATGGCCGGCCGTCACGGCAACAAGGGCGTTGTGTCGCGTATCGTACCGATCGAAGACATGCCGTTCCTGGAAGACGGCACGCATGTCGACGTCGTTCTGAACCCGCTCGGCGTGCCTTCGCGCATGAACGTCGGCCAGATCCTCGAAACCCACCTTGGCTGGGCTTGCGCCGGCATGGGTCAGAAGATCGGCGCGATGCTCGACGCCTACAAGGCAGGTGCCGATATCCAGCCGCTGCGCGACACCATCGACAGCGTCATCGGGTCGGGCCCGAAGGGTGAGCCGATCAAGCAGTACGACGACGAGTCGATCGTGCGCCTGGCCGAGCAGACCCGTCGCGGCGTTTCGATCGCAACGCCGGTCTTCGACGGTGCTGTCGAAGCCGACGTCAACGAGATGCTGGAGCAGGCAGGTCTGAAGGTGACCGGTCAGTCGACGCTCTATGACGGCCGTACCGGCGATCAGTTCGACCGCCAGGTGACCGTGGGCTACATCTACATGTTGAAGCTCAACCACCTGGTCGACGACAAGATCCACGCCCGTTCGATCGGTCCGTACTCGCTCGTCACCCAGCAGCCGCTCGGTGGTAAGGCGCAGTTCGGCGGTCAGCGCTTCGGGGAAATGGAGGTCTGGGCGCTCGAAGCGTACGGCGCCGCCTACACCCTGCAGGAAATGCTGACGGTCAAGTCGGACGACGTTGCCGGTCGTACGAAGGTCTACGAAGCGATCGTCCGTGGCGACGATACCTTCGAAGCGGGCATTCCGGAGAGCTTCAACGTTCTCGTCAAGGAAATGCGCTCGCTGGGCCTTTCGGTCGAGCTCGAAAACTCGAAGGTCGACGAGGCTGGCGCGGCGCAGTTGCCCGACGCAGCCGAGTAAAGAGACCCAAGGTGCGTGCCGCTCATGCGGCGCGCACCGTTTCCGCCGGGAGACGCTGACGTCTCCGGCAGGAACGAAGCCGCAGCCAATGCGGTTTTAGCTGTTTATGGGGCAGGGGCCGGCGCCCGGGATTTGTCGGCACCCTCGCCAAGCTCAGGGCGTAAAGCCCGTAAAGGAGACAGGCATGAACCAAGAGGTCATGAATCTTTTCAATCCGCAGGTGCCTGCACAGACCTTCGATTCCATTCGGATTTCGATCGCCTCGCCGGAGAAGATTCTTTCCTGGTCTTACGGTGAGATCAAGAAGCCGGAGACGATCAACTACCGCACGTTCAAGCCGGAACGCGACGGTCTGTTCTGCGCGCGCATCTTTGGACCGATCAAGGACTACGAGTGCCTGTGCGGCAAGTACAAGCGCATGAAGTACAAGGGCATCATCTGCGAAAAGTGCGGCGTCGAAGTGACGTTGTCGCGCGTTCGCCGTGAGCGCATGGGCCACATCGAGCTCGCCGCTCCCGTTGCCCACATCTGGTTCCTGAAGTCGCTGCCGAGCCGCATTTCGACGCTGCTCGACATGACGCTGAAGGATGTCGAGCGCGTTCTGTACTTCGAAAACTACATCGTCACCGAGCCGGGTCTGACGTCGCTGAAGGAAAACCAGCTCCTCAGCGAAGAAGACTACATGCTCGCCGTCGACGAGTTCGGCGAAGACCAGTTCACCGCCATGATCGGCGCCGAAGCGATCTACGAAATGCTCGCTTCAATGAACCTGGAAAAGATCGCCGGCGACCTGCGCGCCGAGCTCGCTGAGACGACCTCGGATCTGAAGCAGAAGAAGCTGATGAAGCGGCTGAAGATCGTCGAGAACTTCATGGATTCCGGCAACCGCCCGGAATGGATGATCATGAAGGTCGTTCCGGTGATCCCCCCGGATCTGCGTCCGCTCGTGCCGCTCGACGGCGGCCGTTTCGCGACCTCGGATCTGAACGATCTCTATCGCCGCGTCATCAACCGTAACAACCGTCTGAAGCGCCTGATCGAACTGCGCGCCCCGGGCATCATCATCCGCAACGAAAAGCGCATGCTGCAGGAATCTGTCGATGCGTTGTTCGACAACGGCCGTCGTGGCCGCGTCATCACCGGCGCCAACAAGCGTCCGCTGAAGTCGCTGTCCGACATGCTCAAGGGCAAGCAGGGCCGCTTCCGTCAGAACCTGCTCGGCAAGCGCGTCGACTATTCCGGCCGTTCGGTCATCGTGACCGGCCCGGAGCTGAAGCTGCACCAGTGCGGCCTGCCGAAGAAGATGGCGCTCGAGCTGTTCAAGCCGTTCATCTACGCGCGTCTTGACGCCAAGGGCTTCTCGTCCACCGTCAAGCAGGCAAAGAAGCTCGTCGAAAAGGAAAAGCCGGAAGTCTGGGATATCCTCGACGAGGTCATCCGCGAGCACCCGGTTCTCCTGAACCGTGCGCCGACGCTGCACCGCCTGGGCATCCAGGCCTTCGAACCGACCCTGGTCGAAGGCAAGGCGATCCAGCTGCACCCGCTCGTCTGCACGGCCTTCAACGCCGACTTCGACGGTGACCAGATGGCCGTTCACGTGCCGCTGTCGCTCGAAGCTCAGCTCGAAGCCCGCGTGCTGATGATGTCGACCAACAACATTCTGCACCCGGCAAACGGCGCGCCGATCATCGTTCCGTCGCAGGACATGGTTCTCGGTCTCTACTACTTGTCGATCCTGAACCAGAACGAGCCGGGCGAAGGCATGGCGTTCTCGGACATGGGCGAGTTGCACCACGCGCTCGAAACCAAGGCCGTGACGCTGCACGCCAAGATCCGTGGCCGCTTCAAGACCGTCGACGCCGAGGGCAACCCGGTTTCGAAGATCTATGAAACCACGCCTGGCCGCATGATCATCGGCGAGCTGCTGCCGCGCAACGTCAACGTGCCGTTCGATACCTGCAACCAGGAAATGACCAAGAAGAACATCTCCAAGATGATCGACACGGTCTACCGTCATTGCGGCCAGAAGGACACGGTCATCTTCTGCGACCGCATCATGCAGCTCGGCTTCGCCCATGCCTGCCGCGCCGGCATTTCGTTCGGCAAGGACGACATGGTCATCCCGGACACCAAGGTGAAGATCGTCGGCGACACTGAAGCGCTCGTGAAGGAATACGAGCAGCAGTACAATGACGGCCTCATCACCCAAGGCGAAAAGTACAACAAGGTTGTCGACGCCTGGGGCAAGGCGACGGAAAAGGTCGCCGAAGAAATGATGGCCCGCATCAAGGCGGTCGAGTTCGACGACAATGGTCGCCAGAAGCCGATGAACTCGATCTACATGATGTCGCACTCGGGTGCTCGTGGTTCTCCGAACCAGATGCGCCAGCTGGGCGGTATGCGTGGCCTCATGGCCAAGCCGTCGGGCGAAATCATCGAGACGCCAATCATCTCGAACTTCAAGGAAGGCCTGACCGTTAACGAGTACTTCAACTCGACCCACGGTGCCCGTAAGGGTCTGGCAGACACTGCCTTGAAAACCGCGAACTCCGGTTACCTGACCCGCCGTCTCGTCGACGTCGCGCAGGATTGCATCGTCAACTCCGTCGATTGCGGCACCGACAAGGGCCTCACCATGACGGCGATCGTCGATGCCGGTCAGGTCGTGGCTTCGCTTGGCGCTCGTATTCTCGGTCGTACGGCTTTGGACGACATCGATCACCCGGTCACGGGCGCTCGCATCGTCGACGCCGGCCGGATGATCCTTGAACCGGATGTCATCGAGATCGAGAAGGCTGGTATTCAGTCGATCCGCATCCGCTCGGCGCTGACCTGCGAAATCCAGACGGGCGTTTGCGGCGTCTGCTACGGCCGCGACCTGGCTCGTGGTACGCCGGTCAACATGGGCGAAGCGGTTGGCGTTATCGCCGCACAGTCGATCGGTGAACCGGGCACCCAGCTCACCATGCGTACCTTCCACTTGGGTGGTACGGCGACCGTGGTTGACCAGTCGTTCCTCGAAGCGTCCTACGAAGGTACGGTTCAGATCAAGAACCGCAACATGCTGCGCAACTCTGACGGCGTTCTCGTCGCCATGGGTCGTAACATGGCCGTCCAGATCCTGGATGAACGTGGCGTCGAGCGGTCCTCGCAGCGCGTTGCCTACGGTTCGAAGATCCTCGTCGACGACGGCGACAAGGTGAAGCGCGGTCAGCGTCTCGCCGAATGGGACCCCTACACCCGTCCGATGATGACGGAAGTGGAAGGTACCGTTCACTTCGAAGACGTCGTCGACGGCATCTCGGTTCTGGAAGCGACCGACGAGTCCACCGGCATCACCAAGCGTCAGGTTATCGATTGGCGTTCGACGCCGCGCGGTACGGACCTGAAGCCGGCGATCGTCATCAAGGACAAGAACGGCGCAGTCATGAAGCTGTCGCGTGGTGGCGACGCCCGCTTCATGCTTTCGGTTGACGCCATTCTGTCGGTCGAACCGGGCACGAAGGTTTCGCAGGGTGACGTGCTTGCACGTTCGCCGCTCGAAAGCGCCAAGACCAAGGACATCACCGGTGGTCTGCCGCGCGTTGCCGAACTGTTCGAAGCACGTCGTCCGAAGGATCACGCCATCATCGCTGAGATCGATGGTACGATCCGCTTCGGCCGCGACTACAAGAACAAGCGTCGCGTTCTGATCGAGCCGGCGGAAGACGGTGTCGAGCCGGTCGAATACCTGATCCCGAAGGGCAAGCCCTTCCATCTTCAGGATGGCGACTACATCGAAAAGGGCGACTACATCCTCGACGGCAACCCGGCGCCGCACGACATCCTGGCGATCAAGGGCGTGGAAGCACTTGCTTCCTACCTGGTCAACGAAATCCAGGAAGTCTACCGACTGCAGGGCGTTGTCATCAACGACAAGCACATCGAGGTGATCGTCCGTCAGATGCTGCAGAAGGTTGAAATCACCGACGCCGGTGACTCGACCTACATCGTCGGCGACAACGTCGATCGCATCGAGCTCGAAGACGTCAATGACGGCCTGATCGAACAGGGCAAGAAGCCGGCTTACGGCGATCCGGTCCTGCTCGGCATCACCAAGGCCTCGCTGCAGACGCCGTCGTTCATCTCGGCAGCGTCGTTCCAGGAGACCACGAAGGTCCTGACGGAAGCCGCAATCGCCGGCAAGACCGACGGCCTGCAGGGTCTGAAGGAAAACGTCATCGTCGGCCGTCTGATCCCGGCCGGTACCGGCGGCACGATGACCCAGATCCGTCGCATCGCAACCGCGCGCGACGAAATGATCCTGGAAGAGCGTCGTCGCGGCACCGGTGCAGACGTGGCAACGCCGATGCTCGCCGATCTCGCAAGCGAGAACGCGGCAGCCGAATAATGGGGGAGGGCGTGTTCGCCCTCCAACCTCACAAAATAAGAAGCCGCCGAGAGCGATCTCGGCGGCTTCTTCTTTTGCAAATACGGTCTTGGGAGCTGGTGCGATGGGCGGTCTTGCAGCGTCTCAGCTGAAGCGGATGATCGCGACTTCGCCTTCGAGCGCACCCTGATAGGCGGACGCGTGCGGCTCTTCGCTCGGAACGTCGGTCAATGTGCCGATCTGGTCCAGGTCGGCCTCGAGAAAACCTTCTTCTGCAAGCGCGTTGAGCGCTTCGCGTACCGCGGTATCGTCGTCGGGCGCCTTCAGCATTACGTGAATGTCCACGCCGTCCTCGTCGCCGTCGGTCTCGTAGGCCTTGCCGATGATGATGAACACCATCGGCTCGTCCGGGGCATTGTCGTTGTCTGGGGTGACGGCCATTTTGTTTCCTTTCGAATGGGTTTGGTGCGACCTTAGCTTCCTTTTTGAATCAGCGCGATGGAAATGCAATGCCGCGCGGACGCTTCCGTTGAGAGCGAGTCGATCATCGTGGAAAACCCCCACAAAGTGGTTGCCGATTCCTTAATCCCGTCAGACACTCCGGGCACAGAAGGGCAGATGAGGCGGGCGCCAGGCGCCAAACCATGTGCAAAAGCCTTGTTTTTCAGGCATGCCGGGCGAACGCGTCCGGGAATATTTCTTAATTGCCCTTGACTGTTCGCCTTGAAATCAGTACACCCCGCCGCATCGGAGCCCATGTGAGGCTGGCTGGTTCGGAACGTCGCGTTCTGAAGTTCGCCTCAAACAAGGTTCGAAACGCACGCTGACGACTACAATGCTGCACGCACGACGCACGAAATAGTGCGTCCTCTGCTTTATTTGGGGCCATCTGCGGAAAAGGCGGATCGGCCCTTGTTTTGCGCATTTCATGAGGCGTTCGAAACTGCCGGCGACGGCAACGATCCGCCCGCAAGGGTAATGTGACAAGATTTTGCAAGGGATGGGTATATGCCTACCGTAAACCAGCTGATCCGTAAGCCTCGTCAGGCACAGGTAAAGCGCAACAAGGTTCCTGCTCTGCAGGAAAACCCGCAGAAGCGTGGCGTTTGCACCCGCGTTTACACGACGACCCCGAAGAAGCCGAACTCGGCTCTGCGTAAGGTTGCCAAGATTCGTCTGACGAACGGCTTCGAAGTCATCGGCTACATTCCGGGTGAAGGCCACAACCTTCAGGAACACTCGGTCGTGATGATCCGTGGCGGCCGCGTTAAGGACCTTCCGGGTGTTCGTTATCACATCATCCGCGGTGTTCTCGATACCCAGGGCGTCAAGAACCGCAAGCAGCGCCGTTCGAAGTACGGTGCGAAGCGTCCGAAGTAATTCGGTTTTGAAAATCCCGGCGCTGCGCGAGGTCCTCCGCGTGGTAGAGCGCTAAATAGTTTGAAGAGACGAGAAGTATGTCCAGACGTCATAGAGCAGAAAAGCGTGAGATCAACCCGGATCCGAAGTTCGGTGATCTGGTTGTCACGAAGTTCATGAATGCGATCATGCTGCACGGCAAGAAGTCGGTCGCTGAAACCATCGTTTACGGTGCGTTCGATGCGGTTCAGGCCAAGCTGAAGCAGGAGCCGATCGCTGTATTCCATTCCGCGCTCGACAACATCGCGCCGCACGTTGAAGTGCGTTCGCGTCGCGTTGGTGGTGCAACCTACCAGGTTCCGGTCGACGTTCGTCCGGAGCGTCGCCAGGCTCTCGCCATCCGTTGGCTGATCACGGCTGCACGCAAGCGCAACGAAACGACCATGGTTGATCGCCTCTGCGGCGAACTCATGGACGCAGCGAACAACCGTGGTAGCGCCGTGAAGAAGCGCGAAGACACGCACAAGATGGCTGATGCCAACCGTGCGTTCTCGCACTATCGCTGGTAATTCTGGCGCGAACGTCTCAAGAGGCAGTCCACTATGGCACGCGAATACAAAATCGAAGATTACCGTAACTTCGGTATCATGGCGCACATCGACGCCGGCAAGACCACGACGACCGAGCGCATTCTCTACTACACCGGCAAGTCCCACAAGATCGGCGAAGTCCACGACGGCGCCGCTACCATGGACTGGATGGAGCAGGAACAGGAACGCGGCATCACGATCACGTCTGCTGCGACGACCACCTTCTGGAAGGGTCGTGACGGCAAGGCTCGCCGCTTCAACATCATCGACACCCCCGGCCACGTTGACTTCACCATCGAAGTCGAGCGTTCGCTGCGCGTTCTCGACGGCGCCATCGCGCTGCTCGACGCCAACGCCGGTGTTGAGCCGCAGACGGAAACCGTCTGGCGTCAGGCGGAAAAGTACAACGTTCCGCGCATGATCTTCTGCAACAAGATGGACAAGACCGGCGCGGACTTCTACCGCTCGGTCGAGATGATCAAGACCCGTCTGGGCGCGATCGCCGTCGTCATGCAGCTGCCGATCGGCGCTGAAACCGAGTTCAAGGGTGTTATCGACCTGGTCGAGATGAACGCTCTCGTCTGGCGCGACGAATCGCTCGGCGCCCAGTGGGACGTCGTCGAGATTCCGGACGACATGAAGGACAAGGCCGAAGAATATCGCGAGAAGCTGATCGAGACCGTTGTCGAGATCGACGAAGCCGCGATGGAAGCCTACCTCGAAGGCAACATGCCCTCGAACGACAAGATCCGCGAACTCGTTCGCCGCGGCACCATCGACGTGAAGTTCCACCCGATGTTCTGCGGTACCGCGTTCAAGAACAAGGGCGTTCAGCCGCTTCTCGACGCGGTTGTCGACTACCTGCCGTCGCCGCTCGACATTCCGGCGATCAAGGGCATCGACGCCAAGACCGAAGCCGAGATCGAGCGTCACGCTGACGACGCCGAGCCGCTTTCGATGCTCGCGTTCAAGATCATGAACGACCCCTTCGTCGGTTCGCTGACCTTCGCACGCATCTATTCGGGCAAGCTCGAAAAGGGCTCGTCTGTCATGAACACGGTCAAGGACAAGCGCGAGCGCGTCGGCCGTATGCTGCAGATGCACTCGAACTCGCGTGAAGACATCGAAGAAGCCTTCGCAGGCGACATCGTTGCTCTTGCCGGTCTCAAGGAAACCACCACGGGTGACACGCTTTGCGATCCGCTGAAGCCGGTTATCCTCGAGCGCATGGAATTCCCGGAGCCGGTCATCCAGATCGCGATCGAGCCGAAGTCCAAGGGCGACCAGGAAAAGATGGGCCTCGCGCTCAACCGCCTGGCAGCTGAAGACCCGTCGTTCCGCGTCAAGACCGACCAGGAATCCGGCCAGACGATCATCGCTGGCATGGGCGAACTTCACCTCGACATCATCGTCGACCGTATGCGTCGCGAGTTCAAGGTTGAAGCCAACGTTGGTGCTCCGCAGGTTGCCTACCGCGAAACCATCACGCGTCAGCACGAAGAAGACTACACGCACAAGAAGCAGTCCGGTGGTACCGGTCAGTTCGCGCGCGTCAAGATCGTGTTCGAACCGAACCCGGATGGCGAAGATTTCGTCTTCGAATCCAAGATCGTCGGTGGTGCTGTTCCGAAGGAATACATCCCGGGCGTTCAGAAGGGTATCGAAAGCGTTCTGTCTTCGGGTCCGCTCGCTGGCTTCCCGATGCTCGGCGTCAAGGCGACGCTCATCGACGGTGCATTCCACGACGTCGACTCGTCGGTTCTCGCCTTCGAAATCGCATCGCGTGCTTGCTTCCGTGAAGCGGCCAAGAAGGCTGGTGCACAGCTTCTCGAGCCGATGATGAAGGTCGAAGTCGTAACGCCGGAAGACTACGTCGGCGACGTTATCGGCGACCTGAACTCCCGCCGTGGCCAGATCCAGGGCCAGGAATCGCGTGGCGTTGCCGTTGTGATCAACGCAAACGTTCCGCTGGCGAACATGTTCAAGTACGTCGACAACCTGCGCTCCATGTCTCAGGGCCGCGCGCAGTACACGATGACCTTCGATCACTACGCGCCGGTTCCGTCGAACGTCGCGCAGGAAATCCAGGCGAAGTATTCCGGTCAGAAGTGACCGGAATACCAAGACGCTGACAGAAGTTAAAAGTTTTCCCCGGTAGGGGATAGAAAACGGAGAGCCGGAAATGGCAAAGAGCAAATTTGAGCGCAACAAGCCGCACGTTAACATTGGCACGATTGGCCACGTTGACCATGGCAAGACGTCGCTGACCGCAGCGATCACG
>NZ_LMGC01000030.1:0-10591 GCF_001427045.1 Ensifer sp. Root558
TTGATGACGCGATTGAGATGCACGTAGAGCATGTTGAGGCCCGGCGACGTGCCCCAATGGCCGAGCAGGCGCGGCTTGATGTGCTCGCGCTTCAGCGGTTCGCGCAGAAGCGGATTGTCGAGCAGATAGATCTGCCCGACCGACAGATAGTTCGAAGCGCGCCAATAGGCGTCCATCAGGCGGAGTTCGTCGGCCGACAACGGTGCTGCTGATTTTCCGGATGCCGTCTCTTTCATCGATGCTGTTTCAGGCGAAACCATCTGAGCCTCCCGGTCAAAAGGACCTATGCTGAAATTCCCTCCAGCTTGCCGTCGCGCAAGCCATCGCAGTCTCTCGAATTCGCTACGGTCGTTGCTGTTTTTTCGGCGGGCAGGATGGTGGAACGCTTGAAGTTGGAACGACAGCAGCAGGAATACGCTTGCAGCGCCGCGGACACATGCCGCGGCGGTCTCGACGCATATCTTATTGCGGATAGGGCTCGGCGTAGTGCTCGACCACGCCGCGAACGCCGCGCACGTTCTCAGCGAGGATGCGGGCCGCCTTACGGCAATCGGCGGTATCCACGTTGCCCCAGAGGTGCACGATGCCGTCGGTCACGGCGACCTTTATGTCCAGGCCTTCAAGACCGGTATTTTCGCCGATGCGCACCAGGATACTGCGCCGGATGGCTTCGTCGCCGGCCGCCGTCTCGTCTTGCTTTGCGGACAAGATCGCCTGCAGCAGATCGGCGCGACTGACGATACCGACAACAAGGCCGTTTCTAAGCACCGGTACACGCTTGATGCCGCGCTCCCGCATCAGAGACGCGACGCGCGCGACCGAGGCATCCTCATCGATGGTCACGGGATTGGCCGTCATGGCATCACCGACCCTCCAGGAGGATCGGCGCACATAGGCGCTCGCCCGCTCGTCCGCGGCCCCGGCCGGGTCGGCGACCGGAATGCCGCCGCCAAGCTCGCTCCGGCGAATGAGGTCGCCTTCGCTGATGACGCCCACCAGGGCTCCATCACCGTCGACCACGGGAAGGCCACTGACATGATTGTCGAGCATGATCCGGGCTGCCTGCCTGACGCTGTTGTCAGGGGACAGCTTGACGACCGACGTCGTCATTACATCTTTAACGCGCATGTCGATCCCGCTCCCCAAAGGACTTGGCACCGTCATTTCGCTTCGTAAGGTAGTCCCATCTCGTCGGTTCGACAACTAATGGGTGGAGAAAAGGGAAATGGCGGACAGGGTGGGATTCGAACCCACGGTACGGTTTCCCGTACGCTGGTTTTCAAGACCAGAGCCTTAAACCACTCGGCCACCTGTCCTTGCCTGAAGCACCGCGCGACTGCGTGCCGGGCACGGCGTTATTGCGCGAAGCCTTGGCGCTTTGCAAGAATTAACATGCGTCGCTGCAAGATTTTCTCGACCGCTTTGAAGAGCAGGCGCCGGGCCCGATCACGTTAACCAGCCGTAAACCATAACTCACGAAATGCGGAGCCGGCCTGTGGATGAGTTCGCATTTTTGCCTTGATGATGTCATGAATACACACCTGTTCCGTTTCGGGACGTCGAGATTTCCGCTGGGGGTAAGCGGCAGGTTTCGAGTACGGCTTTATCGATCGATGTTGTGGGACAGATGACCTCCAATAAAAATGCGGCATATCTGGTCAAGGGACTGCGCCTTGCGGCGATCCCGGCACTGTGCGTAACGCTTGCCGCCTGCGGCTCCACGTCGAATGTCAAGAAAACTGCGCGGAGCAAGGAGTACTTTCCTGAATCCGTCTATGGCGTAAAGGCGAGCCCGCGCGTTGCCACCGGCAACAAAATCCCGAAGGGCGGCGGACGCTTTCAGGTCGGCAAGGCCTATCAGGTCAAGGGCAAGTGGTACCAGCCCAAGGAAGACTTCGGCTATAACAAGACGGGTATGGCATCCTGGTACGGCTCCGCCTTCCACGGACGCCTGACCGCCAACGGCGAAGTCTACGACAAGGCGCATCTGTCGGCCGCCCATCCGACGTTTCCGCTGCCGAGCTACGCCCGCGTCACCAACATGGAAAACGGCACCTCGGTCATCGTGCGCGTCAACGATCGCGGCCCCTACGAATACGGCCGCATCATCGACGTTTCCTCGAAAACGGCAGACCTGCTCGACATCAAGCGCAAGGGCAGCGCACAGGTGAAGGTGCAATATGTCGGCCGCGCACCGCTCGAAGGTAACGACATGCCTTACCTCATGGCGTCCTATGTCGAGAAGGGCCAGCGCGGCCCGAGCATCATGCCCGAAGGGCAGATTGCAACCGGCGTGATGGTTGCCTCGAACGAACCGTTCCGCAAGCAAAGCCTCGGCACCATCACCGTGCCGGCCAAGGCGTCGCTCGACGTCAGCGAACCGGTCACCGCGATGGCCGCGCCCGTGCCGCAGTTTGCCCAGCAGCCGGCGTCGTTCAACGAATTCGTCATGCTGCCGGAAATCGGCCCGATCCCGCGCGAGCGGCCGGAGTACATTCCGATGCCCGACGGCAACATGGCCTATGCGGCTGCCTATTACGAAGTTCGCGTCAGCGACGCCGAATCGCCCTTCGAAGCGATCATGGTCGACAAGAAGCAGCTAACGCCGCAAGTCATCGTCGACTACGCCAAGCGCCAGAAAACGAACGGTTCGGCCCGTTAACAGTTCTCGGCGTTGTGCCAAAATGACCACGCTGCTATGCCCGAGGGGAAACCGGAGTTTCCCATGCGCATGAAGATGCTTTCGGCCGCTTTCCTTGGCCTTGCGTTGTTTGCCGGCGCCGCATTCGCGCAAACGCCGGCACCCGCCTTCGACACCAAGGCAAAGCAGATCCTGCTGGTCGATGCAGAAACCGGCACGGTGCTTTTCTCGCGTGCCGAAAACGACCCGATCCCGCCAGCCTCGCTTGCCAAGCTGATGACCATGGAGGTCGTCGCCGAGGCGCTCGGCAAGGGCGAAGTCTCGCCCGAAACCCTCTACGACGTATCGGAGCATGCGTGGCGGACCGGCGGCGCGCCGGCCGGCACCTCGACGATGTTTGCCGCTCTGAAGTCGCGCATCCGGGTCGCCGATCTCCTGCAGGGCGTGGCCGTTCAGCTGGCCAACGACGCCTGCATCATTCTCGCCGAGGGCATGACCGGCAGCGAAGGTGCATTTGCCGAGCGCATGACGGCGCGCGCGCGCGAACTCGGCATGCCGGTCGCGACCTTCCGCAACGCGACCGGGCTGCCCGATCCCGGCAACAAGATCACAATGAGCGAACTGGTGACGCTCGTCCGCCACCTGCACGAAGCGCATCCCGATCTCTACCGGCTCTATTCGCAGCCGGAATTCGAATGGAACAAGATCCTCCAACGCAACAAGAACCCGCTGATCTCCGCCAATATCGGCGTGGACGGCCTGGCAACGGGCTTTGCCGAAGGTTTCGGCTTTTCGCTCGCCGCGTCGCTGCAACGCGGTGACCGCCGCGTTTATCTCGCGATGGGCGGCCTTGAAACCGACAAGGAACGCATCGAGGAGAGCCGCAAGGTTCTCGACTGGGCGATGACCGCCTTCGAGAAGAAGCGGATCTTCGCCGACGGAGAATCGATCGGCGAGGCGGCCGTCTATGGCGGCGACGCGTCTCACGTCGCGTTGGTGGCCGGTGGTCCGGTCGACGTGCTGCTGCCGGTCAACAATCCCGAGCGGCTGACGGCGCGCATCGTCTACAAGTGGCCCTTGCGGGCGCCGGTGACGGCCGGCACGGAAGTCGGCGTCGTCAAGCTGTGGAACGGCGAGAAACTGTTGCGCGAGGTCCCGGTCAAGACGGCCGGCGCGGTGGGGCAGGGAACCCTGACGAGCCGCGCGGTCGACGCCCTGCAGGAACTGCTTTTCTTCTGGCTCTGAGCCGCGCTCACTGGAATGCCTCTCCAAATCGTCACCTGACGGTTTCGCCCGGAGGACCAATCGGCTAAACAGGGCCAAATCGCATGCCGATACGGGAAAGCATGGTGTCGCTGAAAAAAGGTCTATTCGTAACATTCGAAGGCGGGGAAGGTGCCGGCAAGTCGACGCAGCTCCGCCTGCTAGCCGATTCCCTGCGCGCCCGCGGCTACGAGGTACTGACGACGCGCGAGCCGGGTGGTTCTCCCGGCGCCGAGGCGGTGCGTCACGTGCTGCTTTCGGGGGCTGCGGAATCCTTCGGAGTGCGGATGGAGGCGATTCTCTTTGCCGCAGCCCGCAGCGACCATGTCGAGGAGGTCATCCGGCCATCGCTCGACAAGGGCATTATCGTGCTTTGCGACCGCTTCATGGATTCTTCGCGCGTCTACCAGGGCATCACCGGCAATCTCGAACAAAGCTTCGTCGAAAGCCTGGAGCGGGTAGCAATCGACGGTGTCGTGCCGGACCGCACCGTGATCTTCGACCTGCCCGCCAGCGTCGGCCTCGAGCGGGCGCAACGCCGCGCCGGCGACGACAATCCCGATCGTTTCGAAAAGGAACAGCTAGAGACCCACGAGAAGCGGCGCGACGCCTTTCTCGACATTGCCAGACGCGATTCCGAGCGGTGCCGGGTGGTGGATGCGACGCAGCCGGTTGAGGCCATCGCCGCCGAGGTGCTTTCGCTTGTCGAAGCACTTCTGCCGCATGGCGACGGCACGGACACGTCCGCCGAGGAAGCCGTGTCATGAGCGAAAGAGCCGGGGTCCTTGATGGCGCCATTGCGCCCGCTGAGAACAATCGCCTGTTCGGCCATGAGCAGGCGGAAGCCTTCCTGGCGCAGAGCTATCGCTCCGGCAAGGGGCACCACGCGATCCTGATCGAAGGGCCGGAAGGGATCGGCAAGGCGACGCTTGCCTTCCGCTTTGCCCATCACATCCTAAAAAATCCTGAACCGGCCGATGCGCCTGAAACGCTTGCCGACCCGGACCCGACCTCTGCGATCGGCAGGCAGCTTGCCTCCGGCGCCTCACACAATCTCCTGCACCTGGCCCGCCCGATCGATGAAAAGACGGGAAGGGCGAAGGGGGCGATCACCGTCGACGAGGTCCGGCGCGCGGGCAAGTTCTTCAGCCAGACCTCCGGCACGGGCAATTGGCGCATCGTCATCATCGATCCGGCCGACGATCTCAATCGCAATGCGGCCAACGCCATCCTGAAGATCCTCGAGGAACCGCCGCGCCGCTCGCTGTTCCTGGTGCTGACGCATGCACCCGGAAAACTGCTGCCGACGATCCGCTCGCGCTGCCTGCCGCTGCGACTGAAGCCGCTCGACGCAGCACCGCTCGGCCAGGCATTGGCCCATCTCGGTTTCGATCTCGAGGGCGAGAATGCCGGGCGCATCATCGCAGCCGCCAGCGGCAGCGTCGCCGAGGCGCTGAAGCTGATCAACTATGGCGGACTGGAAATCGCGGCAACCTTCGAGGGCATCCTTGCAGGGCAGGGACCGTCTGTCCGGAAAAACATGCACAAGCTCGCCGATGCCCTCGCCGGCAAGGACAGCGAAACGATCTTCGATTTCTTCCAGGCCCTTGCCAGCGATCGCATCATGCGCGAGGCGCGGGAGGCGGCCGTTTCGGGCGATATCATGCGCGCCGAACGCTTCGCCCGACTGTCAGCCTCCGTGACCGAGCGACTGACGGTCAGCGATGCCTATAATCTCGACCGAAAGCAGACCATTCTGTCGCTGCTCGACGATATGAAAGCGGCGCTATAGCGACGGCTGAAAACGCCATTTTCGCTCGATCGCCGCCTGGAGGTCCAGCTTGTGGTGTTGCGCGAAGAGCAGGACGTGCCCAAGAAGGTCTGCGGTCTCGTCGGCCATCTGTGCCCGGAGGTCGTCCGGCGATTTCCCCTGGGACCGCCCGCGACCGCTCAGCTTGTTCCAGGCCTGGGTCAGTTCCCCCATTTCCTCCTGCATCTTCAAAATGAACCAGTCGGGGTCGCGCTCGATCCCGTGCGCGGCGGCATAGCCGGCCGACGCGGTTTCAAATTGGCTGCCAAGTTGATCCAGCACGACTCACCCCTTCATTTGTTTCCTGTTTGTTCTAAATCTTGCACGCGGGGCGCGCAAGGAGGAGGGCGGTGGCGGCGGCCGCTTCGGCCGGGCTTTTCATGGATCGCATGTTTCTTCCTAACAGCGTATGCGCTAAGAGCGTGCGTAGCTTAATCCGAGATAGATCGAATCCGCCTATGAGAGACACGTCCCCCTTCTACATCACGACAGCGATTTCCTACCCGAACGGCAAGCCGCACATCGGCCATGCCTATGAACTGATCGCGACGGATGCCATGGCGCGCTACCAGCGCCTCGACGGACGTGAGGTTTTCTTCCTGACCGGCACGGACGAGCACGGGCAGAAGATGCAGCAGACGGCGCGCAAGGAAGGCGTGACGCCGCAGGAACTTGCCGACCGCAATTCGGCCGAATTCCAGAAGATGGCCGTGGCCCTGAACGCGTCCAACGACGATTTCATCCGCACGACCGAGCAGCGCCACCATCAGGCGTCGCAGGACATCTGGATCCGCATGGGCGAGGCGGGCGACCTCTACAAGGACTCCTACGCCGGCTGGTATTCGGTGCGCGACGAAGCCTATTATCAGGAGAACGAGACCGAGCTGCGCGCCGACGGCGTGCGCTACGGCCCGCAGGGGACGCCGGTCGAGTGGGTCGAGGAGCAGAGCTACTTCTTCAAGCTGTCCGAATACCAGGACAAGCTGCTGAAGCACTACGAAGAGAATCCGGATTTCATCGGCCCGGCCGAGCGCCGCAACGAAGTGATCTCCTTCGTGAAGTCCGGCCTCAAGGACCTCTCGGTTTCGCGCACCACCTTCGACTGGGGCATCAAGGTGCCGAACGATCCGGCGCATGTCATGTATGTCTGGGTCGACGCGCTGACGAACTACATCACCGCGACCGGTTATCTCGACGATCCCAAGGGCCCGCGCGCCAAGTTCTGGCCAGCGAACATCCATGTGATCGGCAAGGACATTATCCGCTTCCACGCGGTCTATTGGCCGGCGTTCCTGATGTCGGCCGGCCTGCCGCTGCCCAAGCGCGTCTTCGCGCACGGCTTCCTGCTCAACAAGGGCGAGAAGATGTCGAAGTCGCTCGGCAACGTCGTCGACCCGTTCAACCTCGTCGAGCATTTCGGTCTCGACCAGATCCGCTATTTCTTCCTGCGCGAGGTGTCGTTCGGCCAGGACGGCAGCTATAGCGAGGAAGGGATCGCGACCCGCATCAATTCCGACCTTGCCAACGGCATCGGCAACCTGGCGAGCCGCTCGCTGTCGATGATCGTCAAGAACTGCGACGGCCAGGTGCCCGTGTGCGGCCCCCTGACCGACGAAGACAAAGCGATGCTGGCCGCCGCCGACGCGCTGCACGAGATCACGCGCGACGAGATGGGTAAGCAGATGATCCACCGGGCGCTGGCGGCGATCATCGCCGTCGTCTCCGAGACCGACCGCTACTTCGCCGGCCAGGAGCCCTGGGCGCTGAAAAAGTCCGATCCAGCGCGCATGGGCACAGTGCTTTACGTGACGGCCGAAGTCGTGCGCCAGATCGCAATCCTGCTTCAGCCGTTCATGCCGGAATCCTCGGCGAAGCTGCTCGACCTGGTGGCTGCACCCGCCGACAAGCGCGACTTCGCAGCGCTCGGCGAGGCCGGACGTCTCGCCTCGGGCACGCCGCTCGAGGCGCCGAAGCCGGTCTTCCCGCGCTATGTGGCACCCGAAGCGCAGTAAGGCATCTTGAGCATGCTGATCGATACCCATTGCCATCTGGACTTCCCCGATTTCGAAGCGGAGCGCGACGCAATCGTCGCGCGGGCGCGCGAGGCCGGTGTCGGGCAGATGATCACGATCTCGACCCGCGTGAAGCGGTTCGAGACGATCCTTGCGATCGCCGAGGCCTATCCGAACGTCTTCTGTTCCGTCGGCACCCATCCGCACAACGCCGACGAGGAGCTTGATATCACCACCGAGGATCTCGTGCGGCTTTCGGCCCATCCGAAGGTGGTGGCGATCGGCGAGGCGGGTCTTGATTACTTCTATGACAATGCGCCGCGCGAGGCCCAGGTCGAGGGCCTGCGTCGTCACATTGCGGCTGCCCGCGAGACCGGCCTGCCGCTCGTCATTCACAGCCGCTCGGCCGATGAGGACATGGCGGCGATCCTGACCGAGGAAACCGGGAAGGGGGCCTTCCCTTTCCTTCTGCACTGCTTCTCTTCCGGTCCGGAGCTCGCCCGTGTCGGCGTGGAGCTCGGCGGCTACGTGTCCTTTTCGGGCATCCTGACTTTCCCGAAATCCGAAGAGCTGCGTGAAATCGCCAAGACCGTGCCGCATGACCGGATGATCGTCGAAACCGACGCGCCGTACCTCGCGCCGAAGCCGTTCCGCGGCAAGCGCAACGAGCCGGCTTACGTTGCCCATACGGCAGCCGTGCTTGCCGAGACGATCGGCGTGACCACTGAGGAGATTGCAAGGATCACCACGGAGAATGCCTTCCGCGTCTTCTCCAAGATGCCGAGGCTCTGACGTGGCGTTCCGGCGCACTTTCACCATCCTCGGCTGCGGCTCGTCACCAGGCGTGCCGCGCATTACCGGGGACTGGGGCGCCTGCAATCCTGACAATCCGAAAAACCGGCGCATGCGCGCGGCCTTGCTCGTCGAGCAAATCGCGCCCGACGGCGGCAAGACGACCGTCGTCATCGACACCGGGCCGGATTTTCGTGCGCAGATGGTCGCAACGGACGTGCGCCACATCGATGCGGTGATCTATACCCATTCCCATGCCGACCATCTGCACGGGATCGACGACTTGCGCGGTTACGTCATCGAAAACCGCAGACGGGTGCCGATCTGGGCCGATGCCTATACGATGGGCCGTATTCGCGAGGGGTTTGGTTATTGCCTGGAATCACCGCCAGGCAGCGGCTATCCACCGATCGTCGAGCCGCACATCATTGCCGATGATCTGTCGCCGGTGGTGATATCAGGCGCCGGCGGGCCGATCGCGTTCCGGCCGCTGATGCAGTTTCACGGCAATATTCATTCTCTGGGCTTCCGCATCGGCGACTTTGCCTATTGCAGCGATGTCAGCGATTTTCCGGCCGAGACCATTGCCAAGCTCGGCGACCTCGATCTGCTGGTGATCGATACGCTGCAGTACAAGTTCCACCCGAGCCATCTGTCGCTGGTGCAATCGCTCGGCTGGATCGAGCGCCTCAAGCCGAAGCGGGCGGTGCTGACACACATGCACGTGCCGCTGGATTACGACACGGTGCAAGGCGAGACGCCTGATCATATCGAACCGGCATACGACCTGATGCGGCTCGAATTCGATGTCGATGATCCTACGCTCGGCGCCTAAATCAGATTAGAATAAATCTCTAATATACTGATTTATTTCGAGAAATATGCCGTCAGGTTGGCGCGAATGCGATCCAGAACCGTCGCACCCGACAGATCCGGAACGAAGCGCTGGCCGGTGATCTTTTCGAAGGCTTCGATATAGACTGCCGAGGTCTGCTCGATGAGATCAAGTGGAATTTCCGGGATCGGATCCTTGTAGGGATCGCAGCGCGCAGTGACCCAGGCACGGACGAAATCCTTGTCGAAACTCCTGGGACGTTCGCCGCGCTCGAAGCTTTCCTGGTAGCTGTCGGCGATCCAGTAGCGGCTGCTGTCGGGTGTGTGGATCTCGTCGGCGAGAATGATCGTGCCGTTTTCGTCGGTTCCAAACTCGTATTTGGTGTCGACGAGGATCAGGCCGCGTTCGGCGGCGCGCTCTTGACCGCGGGCAAACAGCGCAAGCGCATATTGCCAGACGGTATCGAGCTGTTCCTTCGTCAGCAGTCCTTGCTCGAGGATCGCTTCGACCGAAAGCGGCTCGTCATGGCCGCCGTCGAAAGCCTTGCTGGTGGGCGTGATAATTGCCTGGGGAAGCTTCTCATTGTCGCGCATTCCGTCCGGCAGGGTGATGCCGTACATCTCGCGCTCGCCGTTGCGGTATTTCGTCAGGATCGAGGTGCTGGTCGTTCCGGCGAGATAACCGCGCACGACGACCTCGACCGGCAGGATGTCGAGCCGCTTGCCGATGACGACATTGGGGTCCGGATAGCTGACCACATGGTTCGGGCAGATGTCGGCGGTTTCCTCGAACCAGTAGCGCGCCGTCTGCGTCAGCACGTGACCCTTGTTCGGGATCGACGTCAGGATGACGTCGAAGGCGCTGAGGCGGTCCGTCGCGATGATGATGCGGTGGCCATCGGGCAGGTCGTAGTTTTCGCGAACTTTGCCTTTGTAGCGGTTTGGCAGTTCCGGAATGAAAGCATCTGAAAGAACGCGCAATTCGCTCATCACATCTGGCCTTGAAAATGAGGTGTTTGGTTCGGGAACGCTAAGCAGGCTGGAAAGGCCGGGTCAAGCTCGCCAAGGCAACGTTCAGCCGCAATCCATGCTTTCCGGCATATACATTAGTTCCATAATCTATCTTATGTGATCTTTGCATGTAGCCGCAAAGTTAAAGTGTCCTGATCCTGCAAAGTTGGAATGTCACTCTCCCCGGGTTTTGATGACCTGGGAGATTGCGGATGGGATTGATTGCGA
>NZ_LMGC01000031.1:0-6060 GCF_001427045.1 Ensifer sp. Root558
AATAATCTGCTCTTCCGTAAATCTCTGCTTCTTCATTCGTCCGTCCTCTATGGGCCGGACTTTAATCCATTCTGGAGGGAATTCTCAGTGGCAGGTCAGTGGCTGTCAAACGCTCGGCTCGGGATCGGAGTGGTGGAGCTGCTTCATGAATTCCCTTCGTGCCGCTGTCTTGCTCTTGCTCTTTTTTGTGGGCTCCCCCGTCTGGGCCGAAAAGCGCGTCGCGCTGGTCATTGGGAACTCCGCCTATAGACACGCACCTCAGCTCGCGAACCCGCAAAATGATGCCGGCGACATGGCGTCGAAATTGACAGCACTGGGCTTCGTGGTGGTAACGGGTCGGGACCTCGATTTGACAGGAATGCGGGGAGTGATCCGAGAGTTCGTCGGCAAGGTCGAAGGCGCAGACGTGGCGCTTTTTTTCTATGCCGGGCACGGGCTGCAGGTGAACGGTGGCAATTATATCATCCCGATCGACGCGCAGCTGAAATCGAACAATGATCTAGACTTCGAGGCGCTGCCGATCGAACTCGTGCTTGCTGCCATGGAGCGCAACGCCAAGGTCAATCTGGTTTTCCTCGACGCTTGCCGTGACAATCCGCTCGCTACGAATTTGGCCCGGTCGCTCGGAACACGGTCTGTAGTCGTCGGTCGAGGCCTGGCCAAACTCGATACAGGTGTGGGGTCGCTGATTGCGTTCGCCACGCAGCCGGGAAACGTTGCGCTCGACGGGGCCGGTCGAAACTCCCCGTTTACGTCGGCCTTGCTTCAACACCTCGGCACACCCGGGCAGAGCATAACGGATGACCTGATTGCTGTGCGTCGCGCCGTTTTGCAGGTCACCGGCGGTAAGCAGATTCCCTGGGATAGTTCCTCACTGACGGGCCCGGTTGTGCTGAACCCGGCGAAAATCCCCGAGACGCCAACGAACTCGGCGGTGGTCACATCGGACACCGACAGAAGTGTGGAGCTTTCCTTTTGGAATTCCATCAAGGACGCGACCGAGAGGAACTTTTTTGAAGCCTACCTTCAGCAATACCCAAGCGGCGCATTCGTCACGCTTGCGAAACTGAAAATCGCAGCGATTGAAGCGCGGGATAAGGAACGGGAGACGGCTGAACTGGGGCAGGGCGACCTCAAGCGTGCCGCCCTGCCGAAGGTCACCGGCGTGCCACCCGAACTTGCTAAACTTGAGCAGACCACACCAGGCTTGAAGGGATCAAGCGATCCGACCAGCCAAATGAGTGCCGGCGAGCTCACACTGATCACCCAAAGGGAACTGGTGCGTGTCGGATGCCTTGAGCAGGTGGACGGCAAATGGGGTAGCGGCAGTCAGAAGGCGCTGCAAGCCTATGCCGAACGCAAGGGGATCAAGCTTGCCTCGCTCACCCCCACCGAGGAGCTCGTGAATAGTCTGAAGGCGGCCGGTGGCCGTGTCTGCCCCCTCGTCTGTGGCAACGGAATGGAAGTTCGCGGAAATCGTTGCGTGGCGGCTGGTTTGAGCGTGTTCAATGGCGTGTGGAAGCTAACGAGGCACGCGACGACGGACTGCGGTGATTGGCGTGAGCTTTCAACGTCCATCCTCGTAAATGACGGCGTTGTATCCTCCAGCTCGGGGCTTTCGGGGAAAGTCGCGAGGAATGGGACTATTAATATGACCCTCACATTCGTCCATAAAGGCCGCAAGGGCGGCAACATCCTCACCGGCATGATAAAGAACGACAAAGGGAAAGGCAGGTTCAAGGGGACCGGGGCGGGCAGCGGTTGCTCAGGAACTGTCACGATGAGCAGGATGTAGTCTGAAACTCCCCGGCATGGGCTCTTGCGATCGATCGCCCTCAGACGCTTCCCTCGACGCCGTGGACATGAATGCCTGGAGATCGACGGCTTGCTTATTCACGGTGGAATGCCCACGGACAACTTGTCTGCGCTCTGAACCAACGCTGCAGCTCCTGTCAGCCAATGTGCTCGATACCAAGCGCAATGTGGGGCATAATCAACTGCAACGGGTTCGATCTAAGCTCGCGCCACTCGTCTTTCCAATAGACCGATAGATAAGCGGCTTGACCAAATCCCTCTGACGGCCTATTAGGGAACGATCGTTTCCTAATAGGCCGTCAGATGAATTCCGAAAGACACTCCCATCGCTCCGTCGGGCGCCCCCGCGAGTTCGACATGACCCAAGCTCTGGATGCGGCGATCCGCATATTTTCGGAGAGGGGCTATCACGGAACCTCCATCGCAGAACTGAAAGCCGAAATGGGACTGACTGCCGGCAGCCTATACAAGGCGTTTCAGGACAAGCGTGACGTCTTCGTCGCTGCCTACGACCGCTATAAGCAGGTCCGAGCTGACCTTCTGGAACAGGCATTGTCTTCAGCCTCCACCGGTCGCGAAAAGGTTGCCTGCGTCGTCAGTTTCTATGCCATGTCCGCCTGTGGTGAGACCGGCAGGCGTGGTTGCCTGGCCATCGGTGCCGCCGTGGAACTGGTTCTGTCCGATGCCGAGATCGCCGCCAAGGTCGCAGGACACAATCGCAAGCTCGTCACGCGGCTCGAAGGTTTCATTCGCGATGGCCAGTTGGATGGTTCAATTCGCCATGACGTCGATCCCGCGAGTACCGCGCTTGCGCTATTTTCCTATCTGCAGGGCGTGCGTATCGCCGGCAAGACCGGAGAGCTGGAGAACCAGCTGCTCCCTTCCGGTGAAGCAATCTTGCGCATTCTCGACTGATCAACCCGCCCGCCTCCTTTCTCCCAAGGCACATTCCATGACAACTCCAGCTTCCCTCGCCCAGTCGCAGCGTCCGGCCGGACTCTCCGCCGGCATGACTTTTCTGATGGCCGCCGCCTGCGGCCTGATTGCCGCCAACCTCTATTATACCCAGCCACTCGCCGGGCCGATCGCACTCGACATCGGCCTACCGGCTGAGGCAACAGGCTTGATCGTGACCGTGACCCAGATCGGCTACGGCCTCGGGTTGCTGCTCCTCGTGCCATTGGGTGATCTCCTGGAAAATCGTCGGCTGATTGTGACCATGATCAGCCTGGCTACTCTTGCCCTGATCGCGGCCGGGCTCTCCACCACACCTGGACCCTTTCTCACCGCTTCGCTCGCCATCGGGCTTGGCTCGGTTGCTGTCCAGATGATCGTGCCGTTCGCTGCCAACCTTGCACCGGATGCCGTTCGGGGTCGCGTCGTTGGCAATATCATGAGCGGGTTGATGGTTGGGATCATGATGGCGCGGCCGATTGCCGGATTAATTGCCGGCGTCAGCTCCTGGCATACCGTGTTTTATGTTTCCGCGATCGTTATGGTCGGGCTTGGAGCCCTTCTATGGACGCAATTGCCGACCCGCATGCCTGCGGCGGGTCGATTGAGCTACGGCCAGCTGCTCAAGTCGATGGCCCAGCTTCTCGCGACGCAGCCGGTCCTGCAGCGGCGCGCTGCCTATCAGGCCTGTCAGTTCGCCGCATTTAGCCTGTTCTGGACCGTGACGCCGCTTTATCTTGCAGGGCCCAGCTTTGGGTTGGGTCATAATGGCATTGCGCTTTTCGCCCTGGCCGGTGTTGCGGGCGCAATTGCTTCGCCCATCGCTGGGCGCCTTTCTGACAAGGGATTGGTGCGGCCGGCAACGGCATTCGGCCTTGTCAGTGTCGCGGCCGGCTTTCTGATGACGCAAATCTCTGAAGGTTCGACCTTTGCGCTCACACTTTTAACGCTTGCTGCAATCCTGCTCGACTTCGGCGTCACCATGACGTTGGTGACGGGGCAGCGCTCGATTTACGAACTCGGCGCGGACTTGCGCAGCCGGCTCAACGGCCTCTTCATGGCAATCTTCTTCACTGGCGGCGCCATTGGCTCTGCCCTGGGTGCCTGGGCATTTGCCTCTGGTGGATGGTGGCTCGCCTCCATGATCGGCCTCGCACTGCCCGCCACAGCGTTCGCCATCTTCCTGACCGAGACCCGGTCAGAACGATGCTCGGAGAGTTGAGCGAGTTCGGCATCGCATCCGTCATCGATGTACGCCTCCGCGCGATGTGATGGGTAGGCGGTCTCTTCCTGGTGCGGGCCACAGTCTTCTTTCGAGGTCTCTGTGCTCCGACCCTGTTGGTCATAAGCGCGCGGATACAGCATCTGTCCGCCCATTTGGCTCAGCGATGATCGTCAACGATCGCCGCTGAGCCGGCCAATGGCGCTGTACGGAGAGCGGAGATCTCGAAACAGATCGCTCGTTCGAGCTGCCAAGGTCCGCCTAGATATCTCCAGAGATCCAGGCCCTCCAGCGTCAACGATCGTGGTTTGAAATCGTGTGTCAGTTGCCGGTGCAAGGTGTCTGCGGCTGACCGCGAAACCCTGTTCTGGACGGTGATATGCGGCTGCCACCTCTGCATGTCCTGACCGCCCAGCCATGGCATGAAAGCGCGCTTTAGTTCTGCATAAAGGTCTTCAAGCGCAAGACTTCTGATCGTGAACGCCACGCCCGCGCCGAGATGGCGAACACTGGCTGCCTGCGCGCGGATCTGGTCACGCTTGGTGGCAGCGGCCTGCAATTCTCCAACGATCCGCTCGAGGTGTTCGCCCGGTAGCCGATGAAACATCGTGAGGTGAGCGCGGAGGAAGTTTCGCTCCGACGGGAAATGCGCGTTTCGAAGGCGATCGAAGATCTCAAGATCGATCTCCGCGATCCGGGCTGTGAGGATAAGCGGTTTGCGTGTCTTCAAGGCAATTCCTGTCGATGCTGAGTAGAGTACTTCACCAAGGCAGATCACCGCGTTCGCCGAGCGCCACCCTGGTGCCGCCCTTCATTCGGCGCATGCGCGACGCACAGTTCCAGTCATAGCAAGGTTTGCTGCACTGGCTCGTCGGCAGCGGTAGGTTCGAATTCACCGCGCCTTTGCAACTCGGTCTGGGCGCTGAAGCGGATGTCGCTATCTCTATCGCGAAGAAATTCGGTGAGCGTCTCCGTACTAAGGCGGTCCCAGCTCTTCCCACGATCAGGCCCGGAGGGCACGCGCGGCAACAAGCCCGGCTCGGCACTCCACGCCAGCAACTGATCGAGCGATGCAGCGTTCAACAGATCGCGCAGATGATGGGCCGTCACGTAGGCATCCGGCATGCCTCGATGGGCCGGAAGACCTATCTCGTGAACGAGCCCTTCCGGCATACGCTGGTAGCGGAGCATCTGGTTGGAAAATCGTGGCAGATCGGGCCAAATCCGTAGGGCGCACTTCCAGGTACAGATCCAGGGCAAGCCGCCGGTGAGACGAGGCGTGCAATACCGTTGTTCGAAGGCTGCACGATGTGCGGCCAATGCGTCGATCCCGCCGTGCGGATGCAACACTTCTGGCGCCACATTTTTCCAGTAGGGCGCGCCGGCGACTTGCTCGTCGAGAATATGATGGATGGCCATCGTGTCGGGCGAAATCGGCCGCCCCGGATTGACCATCAATGCGCCGCGTTCGTCGTTGACGACCCACCGTCCATTGTCTTCAAGGACCACGTCCTGCCACCCGATTTCGCAGACGTCGTTCGGTCCGTTGCCGGCCGTTTCCAGATCGATGACGCGAACGCGGGATGTCGACAATGCCTGCTGTCCTTCGTCCTACTGCGGCCACCATGCTTTCGATGCGAGCCGGCCACTACGGCTTTCTCTCCTCCACCATCAAGGCAGCGGTGCTCAATTATCTAGTGCCGCAAGGTCATGCCTGCCACTTCGAATGACATTGTGCAAAGTCGAACTTCTATCCCTCACGAGCCATACCTCGTTGTCCAAGGACTGAACCGTCAGGGTTTGTGTTTTTCGCTAAGGTGTGCCCGGTCGGATTCAGGTGGAAAAATCGCCACTGTTTCCTTAGAACGCAAGAGGACGTCGCTCCTCAGACCACGTTTCACCTGCCGCGGCGTCAGACGCTCTTTCGCGTGACGAAGCGTGTTTCCAGATAGGCCTCGATCGCTTCGGATCCGCCCTCGGTGCCGTAGCCGGAATCCTTGATGCCGCCGAAGGGGACTTCGGGGAGCGCCAGGCCCAGATGGTTGATCGAAATCATTCCGCTTTCGACC
>NZ_LMGC01000032.1:0-5346 GCF_001427045.1 Ensifer sp. Root558
GATCACCTTCCACTGACGCGGAATCACCTCCAGCGTCTCGGTGATGTCCTCGCCAAGCTTTGCCAGCTTGCCAGAACCGCAGCACGGGCAGCTCGCCGGCGCGGCGATGACGACGCGCTCGCGCGGCAGATGCTCGGGAAACGGCTTCCTGGACGGACCCTTGCGCTCGAAGGCCCTGACCGCCGAGGACCGTGCCGCCATCTCGGCCGCCAGTTCGTCTTCGCCGGCGTCCGCTTCCAGTTCCTCGAGCTGCAGCTCCATCTGTTCGAGAAGCCGGGCCTTGCGCTCCGAGCGGCTGCCATGGATGTCGCGCTTCAGCTTCTCAATCTCCAGCCTGAGCCGGGCGATCAGTGCATCCGAATGCGAGTTCACGGCCTGGGCGCGAGCAGCGAGCGCCTCGGCTTCACGGCGGGCCGCACGCTCGGCGAGGATCATCGCATGCGCGCTGGCAAGGTCGTCGGGAAGCTGATCGGCCGCATCGGTCATGGCGGGATGGAATCATATTCGCTCCCGCCGTGCCAGCGGTTTTGCTCATCCCGCCGACGTCGGACGCCAGGTTTTTTGCGGCATTCGCCAGTCGATGCCTTCGAGCAAATAGCCGAGCTGCGCGGGCGTGATCACCACCGTGCCGTCGGCCGCGGATGGCCATATGAACCGCCCGCGCTCGAGCTTCTTCGTAAACAGGCAGGCACCTTGGCCGTCGTGCCAGATCACCTTGATCAGGCCGCCGCTCCGGCCCCGGAAGACGAAGAGATGGCCGCTCATCGGATCGCGCTTCAACGTCTCCTGCACCATCAGCGACAGGCCGGGAAAGCCTCTGCGCATGTCGGTATAGCCTGTCGCCAGCCAGACCTTCACACCGCTCGGGACCGGGATCATCGCCGCTCCAGCACATCAAGAATCCGGCCGAGCGCATCGGTATCGATGTCGCTCTTGACCCGGAGGCGACGCCCACCGCCAAGCTCGATCGTGACGATGCTTGCCTTCTTGCGCGCCCGGCAGACCGGCGGCGGCTCGGCCGCGATCGCCGGCGCTGGCAGCGCTTCGACGACCTCCACCGGAACGAGGCGCGGGACGGACGGCGCAGAGATTTGGCAGAGCTCCTTGCGCCAGCGGAAGAGCACATGGATGCCAGCCGAGTGAGCGATCTCTGAAACACTTGCGCCTGGCTCAAGCGTCGCCGCGACCAGCCGCTCCTTCTGTTCCCGAGACCAGCGCCGATGCCGCTCGACCGACGTAATGACCTCAATCTGATGCTTCGTCATAGGACTACTCCTAGTGTTTGCACTAGGACTTGCAGCCCTCAGCCTAACTCAGCAAGGCGGCCATCACCGGAGGGGTACGGCTGAGGTCAAAACATTCCAGATGCCAGCTACCCGACTGCCGACCCTCCCAACATGGAGTGGCAGCACGTGCGGCTGTTGCTGATTATAGAACAATGCCGGAACCGCATTACCGACGTCGAGAGGTGCGAACATGCGAAATGCAGAAGGCTGGCGAGACCTCGAGAAGCTGACCGCGCGCATCGAGACGATGTTGGCGCCGACAGGTGCTGTGGTGAAATCGCCCGACCGTATCCGTGACAAGGTAACGGGGAAGCTCAGGGAAGTTGACGCAGCCATTCGCCATATGGTCGTGTCCGTTCCCATCCTGATAACTATCGAATGCCGTGACAGGAGGGGCAAGCAGGACGTCCAGTGGCCAGAGGAGATTAAGTCCAAAAAGGACAGCTGCGTATTCCAGTGAAGTCGGCCGCTGATTCCGAAACGAAGCCGGCCACCCATTCCAAGTTCATTCCGGCCACGATTCCGATTTGAAGCCGGCCAGTCGATGTGCCCCTGGGTCGTTGTTTTGAATGGCTCGTGATTGTCGCGCGGTCAAGCGGCGGATGGTGTTTGACGCTGCTTTCGCAAGCTCTCGCCGGAAAGTTCGATGCGGTAGGCGTTGTGCACCAGGCGGTCGAGGATCGCGTCGGCAATGGTTGGATTGCCGATCATGTCGTACCAGTGTTCAACGGGCACCTGACTGGTGACGATGGTCGATCGCCTTTCGTATCGGTTCTCGACGATTTCCAGGAGATCACGACGCTGCTCGTCGTTGAGCTTCTCCGGGCCCCAGTCGTCAAGGATGAGCAGATCGGTTCTGGCGAGCGCCTTGAGGAGCTTGGGATATCGGCCGTCGCCGCGCGCCAGCGCAAGGGTGGCGAACAGCCTTGGAAGTCGGTGATAGGCGACGGAGAAGTCCTCGCGGCATGCCTTGTTTCCGAGCGCGCAGGCAAGCCAGCTCTTTCCGACGCCAGCGGGTCCGATCAACAGCAGGCTATGGCGCTGAGAGATCCAGTCGCGACCGGCGAGCTTCAGGAAGAGATTGCGATCCAGGCCGCGGGCGGCGTGGAAGTCAGCGTTCTCGATCTGGGTGTGTTCCGGCGTGCAAATTTGACCCCCTTGTGGAGTGCGCCCCTGAGGATGGACGGTCATCAGGCCGCTGTTTTGCCAGTCTGCCGGATGTGTTGATCCTCGAACTGCTGCGGGCTCAGATAGCCGAGCGCTGAATGAAGTCTGCGTGTGTTGTAAACCTCCTCGATGAAGTGGGGAAGGTGCTCGGTCACCTCTTCGAACGTTTCATAGGCCATCGGATAGACCGCTTCGACCTTCAGCGTCTTCATGAAGCTTTCTGCCTTGGCATTGTCATAGGGATTCCCCCTACGGCCCATTGAACCGACGAGACTACTGCCAGACAGGGCATCCCGGTACACCTGAGCTGCGTATTGGGAGCCGCGGTCGGAATGATGTATGCAGCCCGATGGCGGCCGGCGACGCTCTATCGCTGCCTTCAATGCTGCAACCGTCAGACGCGCGTCGATACTCCGACTGACGGCGTAACCGACGATCAACCGTGACCAGACATCGAGGACGACCGCGACGTAAATGAAGCGGGTAGGCAGCGCGACGTAAGTGATGTCGGAAACCCAGAGCTGGTTGGGGCCGGTCGGCACGATGTCCTTCGCCAGGTTCGGGAAGATCAGGCCATCATGATTGCTGTCGGTGGTGGCGACGAACCTGCGGCGAACCTTCGGATGCAGATCGTGTTGACGCATCAACCGTCTGATCTTCTTGTGGTTGATGACCAAGCCCTGCTGGCGTAGGGCCGCCCCTACGCGACGGTAGCCGTAGAATTCAAATTCATCGCAGATGGCAAACATCGCCTCGACGATAGAGGTATCATCGACAGGCTTTTCCGGGCTGTCATAATAGGTCGAGCGTGCGATACCCATTAGCCGGCATCCTTCGGCGACGGAGATACCAGCGGGCCGGTGATGGCGGATGTAGCTCCGCTTCTCGGCCGCGGTGCGTTTTTCAGAGCCCCCTTTAGAAACTCCAGTTCCAGCGCCTGTTTGCCAACGAGGCGCTCAAGCGCTGCAATCCGGGCCTCGTATTCCTGGATAAGGTCGGCGGCCTGAGCGTCATCGTCGAACGCGCCTTCCTCATACTTGCTCACCCAAATCCGGATCAAGTTGCGTGACACGTCGTGGCGCTTTGCCAGACCATGCAGAGTCTCGCCCGCGATAAACTCCTGCGCGACCTGCCGTTTGAATTGCATACGTGAATGCGATGTTTTGCCATGGGCTCCACTTTCGGAAACCCGGCAAGCCCGGTCAATTCATCAAGCCTATCTGTCCACCCTCAGGGGCGCACTCCAATAAGGGGTGAATTTTGGACGCTGATTGACACACACACCTAAGAAAGAGCAGCTTTTAACTTGGCGACAGGTTAGGAGCCACGGTCCGAATGGAAACATCGTGTTGACGCCGCGATTCGTCAAGAGCGCTCGTCAGCCAGTCCCTATCGACCGTAGACCACACATCGCTGGCCCACTCATAGCAACGCTCGACGGACGGCAGAAGGCAGCTTTGCGCCCTCGTCGACGAACAAGTATCGCGCTTAATCGGATCCTGCAGGCTGCTCCGCCTTCCTCGCGTTCCAAGTGTCGACGAGGAAGGTGGCCATCGTCCCGGACAAATTTACGGCAAGCTGCGCGTGCCGGGGAGCCGGCCTCACCCGCCTCGGCCCGAGACTATGCGCGTCCGATATCCGATTGCGCAGCGATCCCAACGATTCGACGACCGACTGGCAGTTGCCGAGAATCTGCTTGAACACTGTCTCGGTGTGGTCATCGGGTGCAAGCTTCAGAATCTTGGCCAGCCGTTTGTATAGCTGGGGCAGGTCGTCCTTCTCGTCGTACTCCTCGCCGGCTTCGACGATGATCCACTTGCAGACGTCTTCCAACAGCGTTCTTGCGAGCGTGATCGCGCCTTCTGGGTTGGTGTCGCGGCGGTCGAGCGCTTGCGTCCAGCGCGCGTGGATAGTGTCCGCGTCATAAGCTGCCAGTACCTGCGAGATACCCGTATCCGCCGGACTTCCGATGGCGGCATCCTGAACCTCATATACGGGGCTACCCGACATCCTGCGAACGATCGTCAGCTTGAAACCATCGTGGCGTATATGGTCGTTAATCGCGGCAACAAGCTCCGACTGCGTGTCCGGGGATTGGGCGAGTGGACTCGTGACCTCTTCCAAAAATTGGAAGAACTGCCGTTGTGAGCACGTCAATAGCCCCACATTTTCAAGGATTTCGCGATCGTCCCAGTCGCTGTTGCGAACTGTTGCTTGGTACAAATCGTCTTCCAGCGTTCGATCGCTGTATCGATCAGCATAGATTGAAGGCATCTTGTCGAGCGGCCAGATGCGTTTCAGGAACGCCATGTGGTCGTCGTCGGTCGTCAAAACCTTGGAATAAAAGATGGCGAGGATCCGCTTCCGCGTGAGTTCCGAAACCCTGGGCTTGCCGTGCTCGTCCAACTTCGACCGCGCCTCCGAGAGGCTGTAAGACTCGACATCCTCAAGAAGACGCGCGGCAATAGGGATCAACTCGGCCGCTGACTTCTCGGACAGGCGCCTTTCCGCATACTTGAATTTCGATTTGAAGGCCTCCTCTCGGTCGCCCGGAAGCAGGCCGAGCTGCGAACATAGGTTCGGCACCTCGTTCGCTGAATAATCTGAGATCGCCGCTGCAAGCTCTGATCGCAGCGCTTTTACTAGCGCCGGGGGGTATGCGTCTGAAGAGGCTTGCCGCACGCTGATTCGACCTCCTATTCAACTTCATCCGAATTCATAAATCCGTCGAGAGTTTCCGCCAACTGACGGGTATCAATCGACATGAGGTGCCAACTCTCTGTGCGGTGTCGCATGCGGATTTCGCTAGATCGGGACAGTCATTTCAGCAAGTCGCGGACAAGCGTTTCTCTAAGTCGCGGACAACGGGTGCGATCGAATTCCGGTTGCCTGG
>NZ_LMGC01000033.1:0-472500 GCF_001427045.1 Ensifer sp. Root558
GGGGTTTTGCGGTCCCATGACCGGAAACCAACTCGGCATCGACACAGATATGAGGAGGGAACGTGGCAAATCATCCCAAGCTCCGTTGACGCGCGGCCCCTTCAACACCATCTCCTGCGGAATGCCCAAGACGAAGACAAAGAGCAAGGAAAGTGACGATCCCGAACTGATCAGGGAGTGGCCGCTTCCCGTGGTGGCGACCCTCGGATCTGGTGTCAGGCTTAAGGGTATTCTGCAGGAAATCCGGTCCCGGCTACCATCCACGATCCGGAAGTCGCTGGATATGCAGCCAGGCGGGCTGATCCTCGTCATGCCAGAGACTTCGAAGACAGCCTTCAGAGCTACGGCATCGGCCGTCTCCAGCGCGTTGGACGGCATCGCAAACCTTCCGATCATTCCTCGAGAGATCGAGGATATTCTGACGATCACGGCATCAGAGCGGAAGCGCTGGCTCGCAGACGGTCGTCTGCCCAGCGCCGGGACGCGAACGGTGAGGCTACAAGGACGCGCAAGGAAGATCACCTTTCACATATTCGATCCTCGTGTCGTCGAAGATCTACTCGACCGTGGCGCCGTGGATGAGTGGCGAGAAGAAGATATAGCGGCAAAAGCGGAAAATCGCAGGCGGGCCGCGTATCAGGCGAAGTTGACGCGGTCGCTGAAGAAAAAGGAAAAAGTCAAACCAAGCGAACGAGCCGACGAAGCCGCGACCGGCTTGAGCGGATGGGACGAATTCGGGAGCGACNTGACGCGGTCGCTGAAGAAAAAGGAAAAAGTCAAACCAAGCGAACGAGCCGACGAAGCCGCGACCGGCTTGAGCGGATGGGACGAATTCGGGAGCGACGGTCTCCTTCGATAGGCGTGCCGTCCGTGGAACTTTCGTGCCTTCACTTTCACCGTATCGATGTGCACGTTCCTTCAAGGAAGGAATTCTCGGGCAAAATCTCGGTTGATCCAGCGAATCCGGACTTCCCGGAGAGCCATACGTGCCAGAAAGAAGTCTAGCGTCCGGCCGTGTCATCAAACTAGCATTTGAACAGTGGCATGCTTCTGCCGGCCGCACGTTCGGTAAGCAGTGCACCAAAAAGCGTCATTATCTATGAACGCGCTGCAGTTGAAGTAGACCTACAAGCATTCTCGACCCGCCCGCGGTCCAATCCTATCGGGCCGGTTCGCGCGTGAGGGGTTACGCATGCGTCACCACCGCTCCGACCGTTGCTCGAGCGGATGTCGCTTGGCGGTTCGTGGGTGCTTCAACTTCACTTGGCCTTATCGGTACCTGTTGGTACAACCGTTTGCTGATTGCTGCCGAGGTCACTGCCTGGTTCCAAGGAGCGCGATATTGTGAACGCAATCACTGCAAGTGTTAAACCGATAATAACTGCAAGTAAGAGAGCGCGCCTGAGAAATCCCAATCCTGTTGGCAGTGGGTTCCTACCATTCGATGTCCCGACTCTGTCGCCTCCCTTATCCAGATGGGTTGGCATGGCAAAACGTCCTTTTTTACAACGATCCTATTAAACCCCCTCCGCAAGGCGATGTTCCAGAGCAAGACCGTTGTCTAAATGCGAGATTTGCAAGCGCCTTTTGTGTGCGGGAGGGTGTTTGCCGGGAGCATGGTCGTCTACGCGGTCGACATGGATCGTGAGGGACGGTCCTCCCTATCTCGCACGCTCCGCGCAAACTCGTGGTGCACCGGTCTTATCGGAATGGACCAGCCAAGCAGCCGGATCGATGTCCGTCGAATTCAACCTTGAACGCCGTCGCTTGTTCAGCGTGGCTGCATTTACCGCCGCAGCCGTCAAACTTGGCTTTGCCGACGCAGCCGATGCGGGGTCAGACACCTCCGCGACGACGTCGCGGACCGCCATTGTGGCCGCCCGACCACGTCCATTGAATCCATGAAAAGCATTAAGGTCGTCGACCTCGAAATCGATTACGCCGAGGCTCGTGCCAGCAACGAGCGCGTGGTCCTGCTGCGGCACGGCTGGCCCTACGACATTCATAGCTATGTCGACGTCGCGCCGCTGTTTGTATCGGCCGGTTATCGGATGATCGTGCCCTATCTCAGGAGGTATGGCACGGCCCGGTCCCTATCGAAGGGCACACCACGCAACGGCCAGCAATCCGCCTTGGCCGCCGCGCTCGGCGTCGAAAAAGCCATCATCGGAGGCTATGGTTGCGGTGCCCGTACGTCGAAAATCATGGCCGTCCTGTGGCCGGATCGCTGTAAGGCGATGGTGTCGGTGAGCGGATCGGCAGCCAAGAGAATGAACAAGAAGCCTATACCGCTCAAAGCCGAGCTCGCCTGGTGGTATCAATTCTATTTCGCCACTGAGCGTGGCCGGCTGGGCTACCAGGCCAATACGCACGGCTTTGTTCATCTAATCTGGGAGACCGCCTCGCCGAACGGGCAATTCGACGACGCGATCTTCACACGTTCGGCCCCTGCTTTCGACAACCCCGACCATGTCGCTATCATCGTCCATAACTATCGCTGGCGGCTGGACCTGATCGAAGGGGAATCCGCTTCGACGCATTCGAGGAAAAGCTTGCCAATAGCCCGGTGATCACGACCCCGACAATTACACTCAAAGGCGACCAGAACGCCGCCCCGCATCGGGGGCTCGAAGTTTAAGCCGGCATGTTTTCCGGCAACTACCAGCATCGCAACATCGCCGGCGGCGTCGGCCACAACCTGCCGCAGGATGCGCCGGAGGACTTCGCTCAGGCGATCATCGACGTGGACCGGCTGTGACCAAGCGAGTCTGGCCCGTCAATGCGCTCGACTGCCCGACCGCCTTCGCTCCGACGCAATGCCACCTGCCGCTGACGCTCCCGACAGTATTGACTAGCGCGTTCACCGTCACACCGCCTAGCCTTAGAATGCACCGAGCTTCAGACGCAGCTCTCTTCCCGCATTGGCGAATATCGCTTTCGCCGCCGGTGTGATGCCGAGCATATGGATGCAGGCATGGACCATTCCCTCGAGAACGATGAGCGTGGTTGGGACGCCGCATGCGTCAAGTTTGCGCGCGTAGGATTCGCCTTCGTTGCGCAAGGGATCATACTCGCTCACCATGATCGTCGCCGGTGGCAAACTGGAGAGATCGCCCCGAAGCGGGGCGGCATAGACTGGGGGCGTCGTCACTCGGTCACCGAGATAGGCGCCCCAACAGAACTTCATTGCATCGCGCGTCAGATAGTAACCGTCGGCAAACTCCTGATAGGAAGCGGTTTCCAAGTCGGTATCGACTGGCGGATACATGAGCAGTTGTTGCGCGATAGGCGGTCCACTGCGGTCGCGTGCGAGCATCGCGGTCGCGGCAGCCAGGTTGCCGCCGGCGCTGTCACCAGCGATGACAATCCTATTTCTGTCCACTCCCAGTCGTTCCGAATGGTCGGCGACAAAGCATAGGGCGCGATAGACATCGTCCAGAGCTGCCGGATAGGGATGTTCCGGAGCAAGGCGATATCCGACAGAAAACACAACGCAGCCGGTCGCATTGGCGAGCGCACGACACGGATTGTCATACGCGTCGAGCGATACCAGGCACCATCCCCCGGCATGGGCAAAAACCATAGCCGGAGGCTTGCCGCCCCATTTCGCTCCAGCGGGCCAGTAGGCCCGAACAGGAATTGAAACGTCCGGATCGTCGCCGGCCACAACGAGATCTTCAATCTGACTGACAGGCTCCGAGGGGCCTTGCATGGCGATCAGGGCTCGATCGGTCTCTGCGCGCATTTCATCAAGGGTGCCGGGATGCGTGGCCGGTAGCCCCGCCAGAAACGTGGCGATGTTCGCATCGACAGGCATCAGGCTGCCCCCTCCAGAAAGAAGGGAACAACCTGTGCGATGAAATCGTCCGGGCATTCTTCCATTATGAAATGGCCACAATCGCGGACAATCTCGCCGCGCAGGTTGCTCGCATGTCGGCGCATCGTTTGCATAGGCGCGTCCACCGTCGCGTGCTCCGCACCTATAGCCAAGACCGGCATCGCCAACAGCCGGCTCGCCCGTACCTGGTTCTGACGGATGGTTTCGGGGATCGCCCGGTAATAGGAGAAGCCGGCCCGGATACCCCCTGGTGTCCCGTAGGCAGCTGCATAGACATCCGCTGCGACCCGGTCCCTGCGGTGAGACCACTTGTCGAACATGAAGCCGAGATATTCTTTCTCCCGTCCCGATGTGAGGAATTCCGGCAGATCCAGGACCTGATTGAACATGAAATGCCAGAGGAAGATGTTGTCCGAAGGGGGTACGAAGATTTGCGGCGCAGGCGCGAGACCGGGAATGACAGCTTCTGTCAGCGCGATGCGTTCCACGGCGTCCGGGTAGTCGCTCGCCAGCGCGTATCCGACCCACATGCCGACGTCATGTCCGGCGACACCGTAGCGGGTGTGACCAAGCGCAGTCATAAGCTGGTGCAGGAGACGCGCGACTGAGCCCGTGTCGTAGCCGTTTTCCGGTCTCGTGGAAAACCCGGTGCCGATGGGGTCGACGGCAATGGCTTGGAAGCCATTTTGCGCCAAGGCGACCATTACGTAGCGCCAGGCGTACCAGGTCTGTGGCCAGCCGGGGATCAGCAACACCGGCGTGCCCTCGCCCATCGTGGCGCAGTGGATTTTCTGCCCGTCGACGCGCACATAGCGATGCGCGAAACCTTCGGACGCGCGGTCCGACACCAATAGATTAGCCATAGTGTTTTCCTGCGAAAGAGTTGGAGATGCCGAGGATCTTGTTCATTTGGCCGACGCTCAGCGGCGTTCCGGCGAAATCGTCGAAAATCTTGTCCGTGACGCGGATCACGTGATCACGAATGAAGGCAGCGCCCTCGCGCGCTCCGTCTTCCTGGTTCTTCAGGCAGCATTCCCACTCCAACGTCGCCCAGCCCGAAAAATCATACTGGGCAAATTTCGAGAAGATCGAGCGGAAGTCGACCTGGCCGTCGCCCAGCGAACGGAATCGGGCCGCACGGTTTACCCAGGACTGGTAGCCGCCATAGATGCCCTGGCGTCCGGTCGGGTTGAATTCAGCGTCCTTGACATGGAACATGCCGATGCGCTCGTGATAAATGTCGATGAAGTGGAGATACTTGAGCTGCTGCAAGACGAAGTGGCTGGGATCAAAGAGGATTTGGGCCCGCTGATGGCCACCGATGCGATCAAGAAACATCTCGAAACTGGCGCCGTCATGAAGGTCTTCGCTCGGGTGAAGTTCATAACATAGGTTGATCCCCTCTTCTTCGCAGTTGTCGAGAATGGGCTTCCAGCGGCTGGTCAGTTCGTCGAAGGCGGCATCGACCAAGCCTTCGGGACGCTGTGGAAACGGAAAGAAGTAGGGCCAGAGGAATGAGCCCGAAAACGTTCCCATCTCGGTCAGTCCAAGCCGCCGCGAGGCTTTCGCGGCCAACTTGATTTGCTGCAGAGCCCATTCGCTCCTGGCAGCGGCGTTTCCACGAAGCTCCTCAGGAGCGAACGCATCGCACATCGCATCGTACGCCGGGTGGACAGCGACAAGCTGTCCAAGGATATGCGTGGTCAGTTCGCTGACCTGCAAGCCGTGCTCGGCAAGCGTGCCTTTGATCTCGTCGCAGTAAGCTTGGCTCTCTGCCGCCTTGGCGATGTCGATCAGGCGTTGGTCCCAGGCAGGTATCTGAAGGGCGGCAAAGCCCATTCCGCTCGCCCATTCCGCAATTGATTTTAGCGTGTTGAAGGGCGGATTGGCATCGCTGAATTGAGCGAGATGGAGGCTTGGGCCTTTTATGGTTTTCACTGGATGGCCTTTCTTTGTTGATCGACAAAGAATTGGCAGCCTTGCATCTCCGCGTCAAGCGAATTATTTGTCGATCGACAAACATAGGAGCGGGACGTGGCAGGTAGACCCAGAGAGTTTGACAGGGACGTGGCGCTGATGAGAGCCCGGGATCTGTTTTGGGCGCGCGGGTTCGAAGGTGTTTCCATGACCGATCTGGTGGATGGCCTTGGCATCGCCTCCGCGCGGATTTATGCCGCTTTCGGCTCCAAGGAGGCCTTGTTTCGGGAAGCTATCGAACACTACGAGACGAATGAGGGCGGCTTTGCCGAGCGAGCCATGCTCGAGAACAGCGACGTCCGCTCAGTTCTGGAAGTCATGTTCCGGGCGGCAGTGGCGCTCTATACCGACGGACTGAAGGGATGCATGGTCGTATCGGCGGCGACGAATTGCACGCAGCAGAACGAGGCGATCAGAGACTGGCTGGCCGAGCATCGGAAGGCGCGAACGCAATCGATCATTGACCGCCTGATCGCGGGGAAACGATCGGGGGAGATCCCGGCACATGTCGATGAAATTGCCATAGGCGATTGCTGCGCAACCTTGCTGCACGGGCTTTCGGTTCAAGCACGCGATGGAGTTGAACCGCGTCGTCTTCATGCCATGGTCGACGCTTTTCTCATCGGTTTCGATTCAATGGTCAGCGCGCGTTGAATGCACCGTGGTCGCGGCCCCGCAGGTTGAGTTCAGACAAGTCCGCACCGACGGCAGACGCAGCGACAGTTGCAAGAACGAAGAGAAGCGATCGGTAAGACGGTTTGGACAACGCATCCTTGCAGGTTGGGCCGCCCGTTCAGCGATCGGCCTTTCGCGGCCTAACCTGATGGTGCTTGTGCGGCTGCGATTTTTCCAAGCATTTCGTGGCACGTACCAATGCCAGCGGCATTTCCGTTTCTTGGAAAACTCGCGCGCCTCTTGCAAAAGCTGAAGGGCAGATCCGTAAGATCTGACGTTGGCATGGATCGTTGGGACGTCTTGTAGCGTGGCCGCATAGTCATTCGGCACGCGCCGCATCACGTCGATAACCTCTTCAAAGAGATGGATTGCATTGCTCGCCACCTCTCGCACGCGCTCTGTAATTTCGCCACCATCCTCCACGAGCAGGTAGTGAAACAAATCGGAGACTGCGCGGGCGACGTTTGCACTCGCTCGCGCCCACAATAACTCATTGTCCTCTCTTTTGCGCACTTGAAGCACATCACCCCAAGCCGTTGCTGCCGCACGCAAGAGCCTGTTCCTGTCGATTGTCGGTGATGCATATGCCAGTCAGCCAAGCGCAGACGCGAGATTGTTGTTGCAGGCGGCCCAGATATCGGGATCGCCTGACTGCCTGATCCCGGCAAGAGCCTCCCGAACTGATGGCTGCAAGATCGGTTCACCTAGCTTCGAACGGCTCTTCCCGCAGTGTCGAAGATGTGGATATCCCGGCGGCGCGCGGTGAAATTAACGCTCTGCGTGCGTGAAAAAGCACTCTCCCCATCGACCTTGACCAAAAACTTTTCACGGGCGCCGTTCAGGTCCAGATAGAGTATTTGCACCTCGCCGAGATGCTCCACGAGATCGACGGTTCCGGCAAATGTCGGATCCGTCCCATGACTGTCGCCTATCCGTATGTTTTCCGGGCGAATGCCGACGCTGATCGCCTCGCCCCTTGAAAGGCTGCCACGTTCTGCCTCAATATCAAGGACCACACCGCAGTCAAGCTGGCAGCGTGCCGATGTCGCGGAACGGCCCACGACCTTACCTTTAAGGATGTTCATTGCCGGTGAGCCGATGAATTGCGCGACGAAGAGGTTCGCCGGCTTGCGGTAGAGATCGGTCGGCGTGCCGACCTGCTCGATGTTGCCGTCCTTGAAGACGACGATACGGTCCGCCAGCGTCATCGCCTCGACCTGGTCGTGGGTGACGTAGATCATCGTTACTTCCGGCATGCTCTGCTTCAACTTGGCGATCTCAATGCGGGTGGCGACGCGCAGCGCGGCATCCAGATTGGACAGGGGCTCATCAAATAGAAAGACCCGCGGATTTCGCACAATGGCACGCCCGATCGCCACGCGCTGCCGTTGCCCGCCGGAAAGCGCCTTCGGCTGGCGTTGTAGGTACTTGTCGAGCTGGAGTATTTCGCCCGCCTTTCGCACCCGCATATCGATCTCCGCCTTCGGCGTTCCGGCTATACGCAGTCCGAAGGACATGTTCTCGTAGACGGTCATATGCGGGTAGAGCGCATAGGACTGGAACACCATGGAGATGCCGCGCTTGGAGGGCGCGACGGCATTCATTCGCTCGCCATTGATGACGAGGTCGCCTGACGTGATTGTCTCAAGGCCGGCAATCGAGCGCAGCAGAGTGGATTTCCCGCACCCAGACGGGCCGACGAAGACGATGAACTCGCCCGACCTCATCTCAAGGTCTATGCCGTGCAGGACTTCGAGATCACCATAAGCCTTGCGAATGTTCCTCAGCGATAAATCGGCCATCGTTCCCGTTCCGTTATTTGCAATTGCAAGACAGCGCGCCGTCAGGGCGCGAGCCCGGCCAGGAACCGCGTGACCGGACCCGGCTTTCTGTTGATGATCTCGAGATCGTTCTTGCGCCGGATGGCATGCCGCACGACCCGCGCGCCGAGATAGCGCAGCGGCTCGGGCGGAAGCCGCGTGCGCTTTTCAATGCCAACCAACCCACACCGGCTCCAGGCGTCGTCACGCCCGAGCACAAGGCTTGCCATGATGCGGCCGGCGACGGGCGTTTGCGCGATGCCCGTACCGTTAAAGCCCATCGCGTAAAAAATGTTCGCGTGGTCCTTCAGATGGCCGAAGACCGGCAGGTGCTGCGCCGTGCAATCGATCGGGCCGCTCCAGTCGTAAAGGACAGGCACATGCTTCAACTCAGGATACACCCGGTGCATCTCGCGGATATTGTCAGCGCCGCCGTCGCCGCTGCGATTGAAGCGGGCATCAATGCGGTCGGCATAGGCGATGCCACCCGTGCCCCGGCCGAAGACGACGGTGCCCTCGGGCGTGCGCTGGTAGTAGAGCACATGCTGCTGCGCATCGCAGATCGAGGCGCCGTCCGTCCAGCCGATCTGCTCCAGGACATCGCGCGCCGGCGCCGTCGCGATGACCTGGCTGCTAACCACGTAGAGATAGGGATGCAATTCCGCGATCGCCGAAAGCCAGGCATTTGCGGCGAGCACCACCTTGCCGGCGGAAAGCACGCCGCGTGCTGTGCGCAGTTGCGGCGTGGAACCGGGCACGATTTCGAGAACCGGGCTCTGCTCATGGATGATGATCCCCCTTTCGAGGGCGAGCCGTCGCAGGCCGAGGGCGAGCTTTGCCGGCTGCACGGTTCCCGCCCTCTCCTCGATGATGCCCACATAAGAGATGTCCGAGCCGGTGCGGCGCAGGATATCGGCGCGCTGGAGCGGATGCAGGCGGTCCTCGGCGAGCGTCCGGCTGAGGTCGCGGGCCGCAGCCCAGGCCCCCTCCTGCGCGGTCGAACTTGCCGTCCACAGCCAGCCGTCGAGTCTCAGATCCATGTCGATGGCACCGGAGGCCTGCAGGCCATTAAGCTCCTCGATGGCGTCGGCGGTCGCCCGGCACAGCATGAGCGCGTCATCCTCGCCGACAAGCGCGCGCAGCATGTCGATTTCGGCAAACCAGCTATGGACCTGGCCGCCGTTGCGACCGGAAGCTCCGGAACCGCAGAAATCCGCTTCGAGCACGGAGACACGCGTTTCGGGCGCTCGTTCCTTGATCCTCAGCGCAGTCCACAGGCCGGCATAGCCACCGCCGACGATCGCGACGTCGCAATCCGCGCTGCCCTTGAGGGGCGGCGTGACGGCATCCGCCGCAATGCTCTGCAGCCAGAAGGAACGATCGCCCTTCGGTGCCGCGACGGGCGGCCTCATCGTGATGGTGTTCATGTTCCCGCCCTCTCGGTGCTGCCGATGACATCGTCATATTTCTTAAGCAGCCATTCCGGGATTGGCCGGATGGGCTGCGGGAAGCCGCCGAGATGGGTGCAGGTCTCGGATGCTCTTTCGGCGGCGCTGTCGAGCGCGGCCTGTCCGGACAGGTCTGCGAAGAACCGCGACATGATGAAGGTCGCGATGAAGCTGTCCCCTGCACCGCAGGTATCGACGACCGTGACCGGCACAGAACCCGCCGCGAACACCGTCGAACCATCATGATAGAAGGATCCCCGCCTGCCGCAGGTGACGACGACCTGTAGTGCGCCCGCGGCCCTGAACCGCGCGATCAGCGGCTCGACCGGCTTGGTCGGATCGTCCGGACCGGAGGCGAAGACAAGCGGCACGCCATCGAGCGAAAGGTCGAAATGCCGTGTGGAAATGTCGATGCTGAAGGGAATGCCATCGGCGACGAGCCGGCGGATGAGCCTTTCGCTGGAATTTGTGCCGAGATGCAACCAGTCGGCTTGCCGCAACGCCTCGTAGCGATCAGCATTTGGAACATAATCCTCGCCCACTCCGAGCGACTCGAGAAGGAAACGTCGCTCGCCGGCATCGTCCGTCAGCAGCGTCACAGCAGACGCGCCGGGACGGATTTCGACATCGTTGCGATCAAGCCCCGCCTCCGCGATGGCGGCAAGCATGATATCGCCTTCCGCATCCGGGCCCAGCGCACCGAAATAGCGGGCATTCAACCCCTGTTGCCGCCATTGGACGGCGACATTGAGGGCATTGCCGCCCACGGTGACGAACCCTTTGCTCAGATAGGCATCGAGGCAATTGTCGCCGACGGCGATCAGGTTGGGATTGGCCTTCGTCATTCTGTGTCCGTTTCATCGAGATGGGGTGCAATGGCTTCGAGGCATCGCCGCCAGGCGGAAACGGGGTCGAGCGCATAGGAGCCGTTGCCGAAAGGTTCGAAAGTCAGCGTGCCGGCGAAACCGTGCCTGCCAAGCTGCCCGATATAGTCGTCGAGCGGCAGGTTGCCGTCGCCCCAGGCAAGATGCCCCGCCGGCGTTCCATCCACGACATGCACATGCGCGATGCGCTTGCCGAAGCGCGCGAAATAGTCGCCGACGCTGTCTTCTGCCGTCGCCATGGCGACGAGGTCGAGAACGATATCGATATCGTCACCGTTGAGCGCGCGCCAGAAGCTCTCAAGCGCATCGGCATTGGTGACGATGTTGCTTTCGAGGCGCTGCAGCGGCTCCAGCAGGCAGGAGACGCCAAGCGCGCGCGCATGGGCGGCGATCCGGTTGATTGACTGGATCGAATTGGCCCAGGCGGTTTGTCGGCTTTCGCACTCGAAGCCGCGGCCCGGCGTCAGGAAGAGATATTGCGCTCCCAGCTCCGCGCAGACATCGGCGGCCTGCATGAAACGCTCGACGCTGGCCTCGCGGTAGGCGCTGTCGCCGGAGGCGATGTTGATCGGATAAAGAACCTGCTCTGGCGTGAAGCAACGTACGGCCAATCCGTTGTCGCCGAGGATCGCCTTCACCTCCGCAAGCCGTGCCTGGTTGTCGTGGAAGAGATCGAGATGCGGGGCGACGCCCCAGAGCTCCATCTGCTGAAGGCCCATGGCGCTGAGCTTTTCGGCTGTCCAGCGGAAGGAATGGTGCTGAAAGGAGAAGTTCGCACCGATGAGCTGGGTTCGTTTCAACATGTGCCCGCCCTATTTTCCGATGCCTTCGGCCAGCCCGCGGATGAAGAAGCGCTGGGCGGCGAAGAAGGTGATGACGATGGGAAGTGCGGAGAGCGTCATGGCGGCGAAGACGACGGCATAGTTGGTTCCGTGCTTTGCCATGATGGAGGTGAGGCCGACGGGCAGCGTCTGCAAATCCGCGCCGCTGGTGAAGATCATCGCGAAGAGATACTCGTTCCAGGCGAAGAGCACATGCAGGATGACGCAGGACACCAGGATCGGCTTGCACAGCGGCAGCGTCACCTTCCAGAAAATCTGCCCTTCGCTGGCACCGTCCATGGTGGCGGCCTCGTCGAGATCCCGCGGCAGCCCGAGCATGTAGGCGCGGATCAGGAAGGTCGTAAAGGGAATGCGGAAGGCGGTGTAGAGGATGATCAGCGCCCAATAGGTGTTATAGAGGCCCAGGCCCTGCATCATGCGCACGAGTGGGATGACCGCGACCGTCGGGCTTAGCATGAGGCCACCGAGCACGATGCCGACGAAAAATGGCTTTCCGGGCAATTTCGAACGCGTGAGGCCATAGGCTGTCCAGGCGCTGACCAGCACCGTGCAGACGGCCGATCCGAGCGTGACGATGACGCTTGTCGCGATGTAATTGCGGATGCCCTGGTTCCAGGCCGAGATATAGTTTGCGATGCTGAAGCCGCTCGGCAGCGCGAAGGGGTTGCCGAAGATTTCGGCATTGGTCTTGAAGCCGTTCATCGCCATCCAGAACAGCGGATAGAGCACGACGAAGCCGAGGCTGATCAGGAAGGTAACGAGGCAGGTCTTCGCCAGCACGGCGGCGAAGTCGGTGCGCTCGGTTTCCCCCGGTTGATAGGTGACGCTCACAGATCGACCCTCCGTCTCTTGGTGTACCAGAGCTGCGCGAAGCCGGTGATCAGCGTGATGACGAAGATAACCGTTGCGATGGCCGCGCCATAACCGAAGTCGTTTTCGATGAAACCCTGCTGGTAAAGCCATGTGCCGAGCACCTGGCTGCTGTTGTTCGGCCCACCGCCGGTCATCACCATGACCTCGTTGAAGACCTGGAACGCACCGGTGATCGTGACGATTACCATCAGGCCGGTCATTTCGCGGGTGAGCGGAAAGGTGATGTTCCATAGGCGCCGCCAAGTCCCTGCCCCGTCCATGATCGCCGCGTCGTAGAGTTCGCGCGGGATCTTCTGGATCGCGATAGCGAACAGCAGCGTCGAATAACCGAAACCCTGCCACTGGCTCATGGCGATGATAGCGTAGATCGCGGTGCCCTCCTCGCCGAGCCAGGCGCGCGACCACTCCGCAAGCCCGATCTGCGTCAGCGCCGAATCCATTAGGCCGATATCGGGCTGGTAGATGAAATAGAATAGAAGGCCGGTGACGGTGATCGAGATGGCCGAGGGTATGAAATAGACGGCGCGCCAGAACCGGCGCCATCTCTCATCGGCAAGCCCCTCGATGAGGGCCGCCAGCACGAACGCGCCGAAAACCTGGAATATGACGGAGATGACGGCATAGAGCGTGTTGTTGACGATCGCCGTCCAGACGACCGGGTCGCCCTGCAGGCGGCGGTAATTGTCCAGTCCTATAAAAGCGGTCTCGCCTGTGAAGATGTCCTGGTTCTTCGTGCTCACGACGAAATTGTCGATGATGGGATAATAGACAAACCAGAGGATCAGGACGAACGCGACCAGCACCCAGCGAAACGACAGGATCCCGGCCAGCGGGCCGAACCGATGGCTTTGCGCCCGGTCCGGCCCGGCGAAGCCGATTTTGACGGCTTCACCATTCTGCTCGTGCTTCATGACAGTCATCCTGGGCCGATCCTTACTTGGACGAAGTCGCTGCTTCCTTGACCCGTTCCATGACCTCTTCGGGTGTCATGGAGCCGCCGATCAGCGCCTGGAGACCGGAGAGCCAGGCGGCCGCAACGCGCGGCGGATTGGCGGTATCGAGCCAGGGCATCAGATAGGAGGCGTCGGCGATCACCCTGAGGCCGTCGACCACGGCTGGGTTCATGGCGTCTACCGAATATCCGCCGACCGTCGCGCTCGGCTGGCCATAAGGCGGCGCGGAGAGAACCTTGCCGTTTTCGGCCGAGGTGACGAACCTCATGAAATCGATCGCAAGCGGAATGTTCTTGGAAGCTGCATTGATCATGTAGCCTTCCGGCGCGCCTTCGACCGCCTTGGGGTCGCCCTTGGCATCCTTCGGCACCGGCAGCTTGAAGAAGCCGAAATCTTCCCGTTTCAGCGCACCGTCCGCGGTCGACTGGTCGAACTCGATGATTTCCTGATAGTACATGGCGGACTTGCCGTTGCTGAACTGCTGCAAGGCCGAGGCGTAGGATGAGCCGTTCGTGCCTGAACCATTAGAGCATTCGTCGATGAGCTGTTTGAACTGTGTGAGGCTGGCGACATAACCGGGATCGGCAAATTCGGCCGTAGCAGGGATGAAATCCTTTTCGAGCGTGGCCTGCGGCACGTTGTAGGCTAGCAGCTGCCCGGCATAGTGCACGCCCGGCCAGCCTTCCTTGTTGCCGAAGGAGATCGGCGTGACGCCGGATTTCTTCAGGGCGGCGCAGGCGCCGAGCAGCTCCTCGAAGGACTTGGGCTCAGCGACACCCGCCTTTTCGAACAGGCTCTCGTTGTAGCCCATGAACTTGGCGTCGAGATAAAGCGGAATGCCGTAAAGCTTGCCATTGTACTGGAAGGCGGAGACGGCAGCGGTCGCGAGCGACTTGCCCCATTCGGTATCCGGACCGATGACCGGGGTCAGATCGACGGCGCGGTTGCCGCGCACGAAATTCTCACCCCAGCTGCCCGTCCAGGTGAAATAGACGTCGGGCAGCGAATTGGAGGCCACGAGCGCCTTCGTCTTGCCCTTCACGCTGTCGTCGCTCTCCTGGATGAGCTCGACCTTCACGCCGGGGTGGAGCTTTTCATAGTCCCGGGCGGCATCGACGAAGAAGGGAGAAAGCTGCTGCAGACCGAATTTCGTCAGCACGCTGACCGTGCCGGAATAGTCGACCGTCGCATTGGGATCGGCGACGACCGGCTCCGCGCCAGATGCAGCAGCGACGCTGCCGATGACGAAGGCGGCAGCAGCGATCGACCCGAGGCTCGTCGTGCTCAAGAACGGATTGGCTTTCATTTCGCAGTTCCTCTCTGTTGTCTTTCGTTTCTTTGGGACATGCAAGGTCGGGGAACGGTCCGGCGTCGCCGCCGGACCGGAAAACCTCAATATTCGACGCGCTTGTAGTAGCGGCGCGTGGTCAGCGGATGGTCGCGCAGCACCTCCAGATGCGCGCTCAAGCGCTCCAGCATTGTCGCCAGGACAATCGGCGAGATGAGACTGCGCGTCCTGGCCGAGACGCCCGGAAGGTCGGCGGCAGCCGCATCGAGAACGCGCACCTTGTCGGTGTAGCGCTTGGCGAAGTTCTCCACGCGGTCCGTCAATGGGCGGAAGGCATCCTCGCCCTTGAAGATGAAGAGGCTGACACCCGGTTCCACCAGTTCCAGCGTGCCGTGGAAGAAGTCGGATGCCTGCACGGGGCGCGTGCGGATCCACTGCATTTCCTCCAGAATGCACATGCCGTAGTAGTGCGCTTCCGGCCAGACGGAACCGGCGCCGGTGAAGATGTGGTAGGTTTCGTCCTTGATTTCCCGGGCGAGCGCGGCGGCCTCGGCCTCGTAGCCCTCCTTCACCGAAACCAATAGCTCCGGCAACAGCGCCAGTTCGCCAACCGTCGCGTCGAAATCGGCGTATTCGCCGCGCTCGGCCAGCAGCGCGAGCACGATGAGCAGGGTCTGGAGGTAGAAGGATTCCGAGGACGTATCGTCTTCGGCGAAATTGGTGAAGTTGTAGTCGGCGTCGCGGCCGAGCGGCGTGTCCTTGTGCCCGGTGAGCGACAGCGTCTTCACCCCGCGCTCCTTAAGGAAGGCGAGAAGCTGCACGCTTTCCTTGGTCGTGCCCGACAGCGAGGGCAGCACGACCAGCGCCTTCTCGTTGAGGCCCGCCGGGGGCTCCAGCACGACCTGCGCCGAATAGGCGGCCGAAACCGGGAATACCGTCAAAGCGCGCGCAAGCTCGATGGCCGGCTGCGTTAGGAACTGCACGCCGCCGGTCCCCATGAAGAAAATGCGTTCCAGACCGTCGTCGAGCAGACCGCGCATCAGGGCGCGCATGTCGTCGGCGATTGCGACTGCACCGCTTTGTATCTTCACAAAGCGATCTCTATCGAAGTTGAGCATTTGTACCTTCCCGTTTTGCGCTGCGCGAAATCGCCTTTGAAGCGAGGTGGCGTCCCAACGCGAATAAACTTCGAGACGATGTGAGATCGATCTCACATATATTTAGCGCACAAGACTTTCGCGCTGGCAAGTGGGCGTCTCGAATTTTTTGAGGCGGGGTTTGCGGCGCTCAGACGCCGCCGCGGCGGCTCACCGAGCCGCGAACTATCAGCTTGGTTTCAAAGCGGATTTTGCGCGGCGGCTCGAATTTGCCAGTGAGCCTTTCGAACAGCACCCGAGCAGCCGTGCGGCCGATCTCGGAGACGGGCTGCGAAACGACGGTAATCTGCGGATCGGTGAAAGTCGCCAGATTGAAGTCGTCGAAACCGATGAGCGAGACGTCGTGCGGGATGGAAACCCCCATTGACCGAAAGGCGAGGAGCGCGCCCTGCGTCATCAGGCTGTCGACGGTGAAAAGCGACGTCGGCGGTGTCTTCTGGCTGAAGAGCCGTATGGTCGCATCGACCGCGTGCTCCACGGTGGATTGCGACACGGCGACCATACGGTCGTCGGCCGCGATCCCGGCCGCGGCGAGCGCCGACCTATAGCCGCTCCTGCGCTCGCGTGAGGTAAAGATACGCATGTCGTCCTGCAACAGGCCGATGCGGGTATGGCCCATGCCGATCAGGTATTCGACGGCCTTGCGGGCGCCGCCCTCGTTGTCGACGACGACGCTGTCGCAATCGACGCCCTCTGCGACACGGTCGATCAGCACCAGCGGCACGTTCTCGTCGACCAGACCCTGGAGGTGGGCGTTGTTGCCCTCCGAGGTCGGCGCGACGATGAAGCCGCGGATGCTTAGTGACCGGAGGCTCGCCAGAAGGGAAATTTCCTGCGCCAACTCCTCCTCGCTGCTGCCGATGATGAGATTGTGCCCGAACTCGCGGGCGAGGACCTCGATATCGTGCGCGATGCGGGCGAAGAACGGGTTCTGGATATCGCCGAGGATGCAACCGACGATCGGCAATTGCCCGCTACGCAGCGCCTGCGCGAGGCGGTTGCCGCGATAGCCCAGCTTTTCCGCGGCCGCCTGGATCTTTTGGGCGGTTTCGTCGCCGACATATCCGTAACTGTTGAGAGCCCGGGCGGCCGTTGCGCGCGACACATTGGCCAGCGCCGCCACATCCTTCAAAGTCGCCGGTTTCTGAACCATGTCACCTCCAATCGTACGAGCAGGACGCTTCGCGATCCCTTGTAGCTTCGGATAGCACGCTCGCCTAGTCATGCGCGTGACGCACGGGTGCCCCTACAGCGACATCATTTACGAACGAGGCTGAAGGAGAAATGGCTGCCGCGATGGTAGTCGATGGCGTAGTTCACCGGCGCGCCGGCGGCGTTGAAACAAGTTTCGGTGATGAGAAGCGCTGGGCCGAAGTCCTTCAGACCATGACGCTCGACAATGTCGTCCGGCAGCATGACAGCGGAAACGCTGGCCGCCGACATGCGCGGGCGGTTGCCGTATTCCTCCATGAGCTGCATCAGCGAGCCGCTCCAGTCGATGTCGTAGAGGCGCCCTTCAATGAGGCTGCGCGGCATGTAGTCGATGCAGTAGAGGATCGGCTCGTCCTCGTGCAGGCGGATGCGCTCGATACGGATCACGCGGTCCGTCGGGCCAAGCCTTAGGCTCTCGGCGACGCACGCGTCCGGCGCCTCCTCGGAGATCGAAAGTACCTTGTTGACCGTCCGGTAGCCGTAGTGCCGCGCCATGTCCGTAACGCTCTCGAAGACGGTGATCGGTCGATCGACCTGCACGGCTGAGAGCGCCGAGACGAACCGGCCACGGCCATGCTCGACATTGATCACATCGTCCTGTTCGAGCAGTTTCAGCGCCTCGCGCAGCGCCGGCCGAGAAATCTTAAACCGCTGCGTCAGCTGTGCTTCGGTCGGCAACCTGTCGCCCGGCCTCAGCCCTTTATCTTTGATAAGATCGGCGATCCGGTCCCGGAGCTGGACAGCGAGGGTGCGTGAATCGCGAAGGGGCTCCTCCACCGGCGTGCCTCGTCATTGATTGTCGTTGCAACTTCCTTGTCTGACAAATCCGGGATGGTCAAGTGTAGGGCGTATGCAGAAACCGTGCGAGAGGTTGCACTTCCAGCCGCTCCAAGGATCGCCTTGACAGGCAACATCCACAATGTCCGTTGTCTTACAACTTTTTAATCCATGGCAATAAAGACATGTCCCTGCTGAACTTCGACGAACAGTAATCCCTGCGCATCCAGTCGGGCGTCTCGCCCTGCAGAAGCGGATCGACACGGTGATCGCCTCCTGCCTTTCGGCGGGCGCAAAAAGCATCTTCTTGCCCTGCACAGCCGCAGGAAACTCGCTGCCCTCAAGCTTATTTCAGGACAAGCCATCCGGACAGGATGATGATCGCCGCGCCCAGCAGCGTGTACAGCTCTAACGGCGTTGCGAAGAGGAAGATGCCGTAGAAGCAGCCCCAGATGATTTGACTGTACTGGAACGGCGCAACGACCGAAGCCTCGCCAACACGGAAAGCGCGCACCAGCAACGCATGTCCGCCCAGCATCAAGGCACCGCCCGCGACTGATAAGCCAAGATCGGTAAGGCGGAGCGGTGCTGGCTCGCCCGAAACAGCCGCAACCGCGAAGCCGACAGGCGTCATAACGACGAGCAGGCTGGCAACCAGCGCTTCATCCGTTTCCGTCACCTTCGCCCGGCGCAGCAGGATTAACGACAGCGCAAAAAGCACGGCAGATCCAAAGGCGGCGAGATGGCCGAGATTGAGCGGCGCGACGCCCGGTTTCAGCGCCACGACGACGCCGGCAAAGCCGATCAGTACACCGGCCCAGCCGATGCGCGACAGCCGCTCCCTGAGGAAGACGAAGCTCAGCATCGCCACCAGGATCGGCGTGAGGAAGGCGATAAGATAGGCTTCCGCAAGCGGCAACTTGGCGAAGGCATAGTGGATCAGCAGCGTATCGAACGCCAGCAGCAGCGCTCGCCAGAAGGCGAGCGACGGTTGGCGTGGGATGAGGCGGCGAAGACGGCCGGTTGCGAGTGCATGGACCAAGAGCAGAAGGAGAGCTGCAATGGTGACGAAAAAGGTCACCTGCGGCGCAGGCATCGTTCCCGCCATGATCTTGACGATCGCATCGGTTGCGGAGAACATAAAGAAGGCGGCGAGCACGAGCAGCGCGCCCCGACGGTTCGACGACGGCACGACCGGAGTGCCGTCGCTGTCTGCCACGGATGCCTCAGCGGACATTGAAGCGGCCAAACCGTTCCTCGATGCGGGACTGGGCATATTCCAGGCAAATCGAAAGGGTCCAGTAGATCATGGAGGCGGTAATCAGCATCTCGATATGTCGGAATTCCGTCTGGCCTTGGGTGCGGGCGAGATACATGATTTCCCAAACGCCTACGACAGATACCAGCGAGGAATCCTTCAGCATTGCGATAAATTGGTTGCCAGTCGGCGGGATGATGACCCGCATGGCCTGGGGCAAGATGACCAGCATCATCGTCTGCGCCGGAGTGAGACCGAGCGCGGTCGCGCCCTCCGTCTGACCGCGATTGATGCTCTGGATGCCGGCGCGAAAAATTTCCGTCATGTAGGCGCCGTAACACAGCGAGAGCGCGAGAATGCCAGCCGGTACGGCGCCGATCACGTAACCCACCTGCGGTAGGCCGAGATAGATGATGTAAATTTGCATGAGCAGCGGCAGTCCGCGGAAAAGCGACGTATAGAATGTTGCAAGCCCGTAGATCACGCCATTGTTGGAGAGTTTCGCGATGGCGCCGGCCAGCGCGATGATGGTGGCGATGACGATCGAAATCGCCGAAATGAAGAGCGTCGTCGTCACGCCCTGCGTGATGAGGAAGCCGATCTTCTTGGCGATGAAGGCGAAGGAAAGATCGAAGGAGTAGAAGAACAGCATCAGGAGCGCGAACAGCTCGAGCCAGACGGCGACGATCTGCTGGCGGCGTGACAGCTGGCGCAGCGCCTGCCAGTTGGCGGCGGCGATGAGCGCGATCAGCACCGACGAGACGACGCGGCTGATCGCTGGGTTCTCCTTCAGCCAGTCTGTCAAGGACGGCAGAACATGGCCGATCCAGGCGGAACTGACCCCGAGGGAGTAAAGGATCGCCACGACGATCGCAAGGATTAGCAGGCCGCCTGCCCTGCGCGACGCTTCGGGATAGGTGAGTATCAGTCGACCAATCATATTCCGCCCCATTTTATTGTAGAAGCTGTTTAAGCCGCACGCTCGCGCCACCAGTCCTGCGCCTGAAGTTTCCAGTAGGTGAGCTGTGCCACCGCAAGCCCCGCCAGGCCGCCGGCCCAGACGAGACCGAAAGGTTGGTAAAGCTTGTAACGTTCGCTTGTCCCCAAAATGCCCTCGGCAATGACCTTGCCGCCGATCGCCGTGGTATTGAGGCCGTGACCGCCAAAGGCCGTGCAGTACCAGATGCCTGGGCTCATACGTCCGATCTGAGGCATCAGGTGCCGGGCATAGGACATGAGGCCTGACCAGGCGAGCTCCGTCTTGAGTCCGGCAAGTTGCGGATAGGTATCGACCATTTCGGCCCGCAGTTCCTTGACGAGGCCTGCGGTCGAGGCAGCACGCGTGGTGATACGCCCGCCCCAGAGGATCCGGCGGCCTCCGTCGACGAGGCGGTAGTAGTCACCGGCCCGGCGGTTGTCGCCGATGGCGTGCTTCGTGGCGATCGCCGTGGCGATCAGCTCCGGCGCCTCCTCGCTGACCATCACATAGGTGGCAATCGGCAGATAGGAACGCTTTAACTTGCCATTCAGCGAACCGGTATAACCACCCGTCGTGAAGACGACGTCAGGGGCCTTCACCTCGCCCCGTGCAGTTTTCACACGTTTTTCGGAACCGGAAGAAACCACCGAAGTCGCCCGCGACTGCTCGCAGATGCGCCCCCCAAGCCGCTCGATCTCCGCCGCGATGCCACGTAGATAGTTAAGCGGGTGCATATGGAAGGCAGTCGGATTGCGCAATGCCTGGAAGTAACGCTCGGATTTGAGCACAGCACGCACGGCGTCTCGGTCCATGTATTCGAGCTCGTAGCCGTATTCGCGACTTATCTCGTCGGCATAGGCCTTGAGGCTCGCGCCATCGTCGTAACGCAGAACGCTCATGATGCCCGGTTCTGGCTTCGCATTATCGATGCCGAGCGTCTTGATGTTCTCGCGGATGAATTCCATGCCTTCGACGGAGAGGAGGTGCAGCTCGCGGGCCGCATCTTTGCCCGTGACCCGGGCAATGTCGTCGCCGCCGGTCGCATAACCGGGACTGACGAAGCCACCATTGCGGCCGGACGCTCCGAAGCCGACGCTCTCAGCCTCCAGCACCGTGACGCGCTTGCCGGCGCGAGCAAGCTGCAGCGCCGTCGAAAGGCCGGCAAGACCGCCGCCGACGATGACCGCGTCACATTCGACCGTACCCGAAAGGACTGGTCGCGCCGTCCGGTCCGCCATCGTTCGTTTATAGTAGGTGTCTGGATAAGTCATCGGCATGCGCCCCCCTTCGAATGGAAGGGTGCGGGCGAAAAGGCCCGCACCGGTGTTTATCAGTCGGCGCTGTAGTCCTTGCCATACCACTTGGTGGTGAGCTGGCCGAGCGTGCCATCCTTCTTCATCTCTTCGACGATACCACCGACCTTGGCCGTCCAGTCCGGGTCGACCTTCTCGCTGATAACGACCAGCGGCTCACGGAAGGCATATTCGCCTTCGAGAACCTTGACCGGATAGCCATTCTTGATGGCATTCATCGCGGTCTGCTCGGGTGCGATTACCGCATCGAGGCGAACGCCAGCGCCGAGGCGAAGGTCGTCGAAGGGCAGCATGGAATCGGCGAATGTACGGACCTCACCCGGCTCCAGTTTGTATTCGATCGGCGGCAGGCCCGGAGCGTCGATTTCCAGCTTCCGGTTGATGAAGTCTTCCGAGGTCGTCGCCGTTTCGACGCCGATCACCTTGCCGTTGAGGTCGGTGACGGACTTGGCGTCGCTGTCCTTGTGCACGACGTACACATAAGGGCTGTAGTAATAGATGCCGACGAAATCGATCACTTGGGCGCGTGCCTTGGTGGGCGTTACGGAACCGACACCGAGGTCGTAACGGCCCTGCCAGCGACCGCCCGTGAGCGTCGCCCAGTCCGGCGTCTCGAAGCTCACCTCGACGCCCAGACGCTTGGCGATCTCGCGCGACACGTCGATGTCGAAGCCGACCATCTCGTTGCTGTCATCGAGATAGCTCTGGGGCGGCCAGCCGCTGTTGGTGGCGACGACCATCGCCTTCTTTTCCATGACGCGATCCAACGTCTCGCCAGCATGGGCCAATACGGCGGCAGCGACAAAGGCAACACCTACAGTCAGTCGCATGAAGAGCTTTTTCATGTGGTCCTCCTTGTGATCCGTCAGTTTGGATCCCCGTTTATGTAAGATGTCTGACAACGAAAGAGTCTCAACAGCTGCTGCCGCGAGTCAAGTGTCCACTGTTACCGATTCATGAAAGAACGAGATCAATACATGTCTCGTAGATATGAACTGGCCGATCGAGCGATCGGCCAGTTCATATCTAACCGTTTACTACCTCCCCACGATCTTTAAGATGCGAGAAGCAAAACCGCTCCCGAAACGCGATCGAGATCGAAGAGCTTTGCTTCCATAAAGGGGAGCGTTGATCAGGATCATGCCATCTTAGGCTCGGGAGCCCTCCGGCGATCAGCGGTAGACTGAGCATGTTGGCAACGGCAACTATCAGCGCAGAATGGGTGCCCCCATAAAAGTCGAAATCGCCCGCCAGCAGCGGGTCCACCAAGCCTGTCAGAACCAGCACCAATCCTGCAACGATTGCCGCGTTGCGGGTCCTATCTGCGTCAGCAAGGCGTGCCGCGCCGAAACCGTCTGGCCCGCCGATCCCAAGACGCAACAACGCAAATCCATATGCGAAAAAAATAATAGCAAGCACGAGGTCGATCGGCGGGTGCCAACTTGTCCAAGAGGCGAAGCGCCGATGCTGCACACGCAAATCATATGCAACACGTGCCATAGGTCGTGTGCGGCGGGCGGAATCACAGCATTCGAAAAGTGTTGGGCATGGGCTGATCCCAGACCTGCGCACTGACGCCTCGGACGTTCAGATCATTGGAAGCGACGCAAACTCTCCACTAGACGACGTAAGTCGGCAGCACGCCGGCTTTCCCTCGCCTTGAACCCATTTGAACCCGAGAGCCCCCCATGGCGAGTCTATAGGTGGTTCCAAGGATTGACGACAGGGACTCCTGCCGCCTCAAAGGGGCTTGTATCGCGTGTCGCGATTGTAAATCCCTTGGAGGCTGCAATAGCCGCAATATATCCATCAGGTGTCGGGAATCCCTTCCCCCCTGCTCGCGCGGTGGCCGCAAGGCCGGCATAGTGCCGAGCCGCCGCAGTGTCGAATGACAACACGCGATCGTCGAACAGTTCGAGCAGGCCATCAAGCGTGTCGGCCAACGCTTTTTTGCGCCGGCCCTCCGGGAGCGCAGCGATGCCAAACAGCAGTTCCGCCAGCGTTACACTGGACAGATACAAGGTTTCGGCTACCTGGTCATTCAACCAATTGCGCACAGCCAAATCCGGGGCGGGCTTCATCGCCTCCGAGACGACATTCGTGTCCAGGACGATCATTCAAACCTCATTGGCTCTGCCGGCGCTTTGTCTCGCATCTGGTCGAACACTTCAAAATCATCATTGGTCAAGCCAATCCGCCCGCTCAACTCAGCCAAGGCATCCCCGATGCGAATACGCTGTTCGGGCTTTACCGCACGTTCCAGAATCTCGCGGACTTCCGCCTCTGTGCTACGGCCGTGATTTGCCGCCCGGACGCGCAAAGCGCGGTGCACTTCATCAGGTACATTTCGTACTGTCAGGATAGCCATAGTCAGACCCTCGCAGGCGCCTTCATTGACTGCAATATAGTTCCGATGCAGTCATTCCGCAAGTTTACCGCGGTCGAGTCAACGTGTATACGGCGATGCAGGGTGTGCGCGGAATTACCAACTCCCGCGTTCCCTCAATTCGATCCGGGCGGCCGCTTTCCGGGAAAGTCGAGGAGACGCCGAACTGAACGCGCAATCTCCTCGTAGACGTACACTGACGCTTTCGGGTTTTCACTTTCAATGTAGCTGAAGATCGCGTCTCGATCGTCAAGCGCATAGTGCGCCCAGACAAGACTCATCGGTCGCCAGCCGCGGCCTTGAAGCCTTCTCGGTCGGGAAGGGCGTCTACCGGCCCTTCTGGCCGGGGCTGCCCAATACCCGCCAGCAAATGTTTGTTGGAGAAAACGTCAAACAGAAATCAGCTGGGAAATCACTCTTTCGGTTCCATTGCGTCGCGCAAACCGTCGCCAAGGAAATTGACGGCCAGCACGGTGCAGAGAATTAGCAGGCCGGGCGGTATAGCAAGCCATGGCGCAACACTGAGCCAGGGTGATGCACTGTTCAGCAAGTTTCCCCATGTGGGAACTGGTGGCTGAATGCCAAAGCCCAGAAACGAGAGCGCCGATTCAAGCATGATGGCGCTTCCAACGGCAAGCGTTGCCGCCACGGTGATCGGGCCGATGGCATTGGGCAAGATATGCCGGAACATCAGCCGTGCACCCCCTGCCCCAAGTGCGCGGGCGGCCTCTACGAATTCGCGTTCGCGCAACGCGAGGAACTGGCTGCGCACCAGTCGTGCAGTTCCCATCCAGATTAGCATGCCGACGATAGCCACAAGCAGAGGCGGGTTCGGGCGGAAAAGCCCTGAGAGCAGCAGGACAAGGGGCAGCGTCGGGATCGACAGCATCACATCCGTAAACCGCATTAGCAGCATATCGGACAAACCGCGATAGAAGCCCGATAGTGCACCAACCAGCGTGCCTGCGATGGTTGCGATAATCGCGCCAGCAAGGCCGACAGCAAGGGAAACCCGCCCTCCGTATATTAAGCGGGTCATGACATCGCGACCGAGTTCATCGGTTCCAAGCCAGTGCTCTGCAGTCATCGGGCCGGGTGAACCGATCAAGGTGAAATCCTGACCATCAAAACTGTAGGGCGACAGGAATGGCCCAATGACAATAACAATCGTCATCAACAACAGAAAGGCGAGACTGGCGACCGCCAGCCGATGTTTCAGAAAGCGCCTGACAACGCGGCGGCTGTAGCTCTGCGGCGGCGCCAAGTGAGCCAGTTGCATCGTTGCGTCAACCATAGCGAATCCTTGGGTCGAGAGCGGCATAGGTCACATCGGCGATGATATTGGCCACGACAATGCCGACAGACCCCATCATCATTAGGCCCATCAGCATGGGATAGTCGCGACCATCCATGCTTTCCATGAACAGACGTCCGATGCCCGGCCATGCAAACACTGTTTCGGTGATGACGGCGCCTGAAATGACGGTGGCGAAGTCCACCGCGATGACGGTGACGGCCGGGATCATCGCGTTGCGCAATGCGTGCAGGATGATGACGCCTCGCTCGGAACGCCCCTTCGCATAGGCGGTGCGGATGTAATCCTGGTTGAGCACGTCGATCATGCCGGAGCGGATGAACCGGCTCCAACTGGCGATGGTCGCAAGCGACAGCACGGTGGCCGGCATAATGATATGGGCGAGCCGATCGAGGAACGAGCCATCACCGATTGACTTGTAGCCGGCAGACGGGAGCCAGCCGAGTTGCACGGAGAAGAGAAGCTGAAGCAGCAGCGCCAACCAGAAGACCGGGGTGGAAATGCCGGCAAACGACAGCATCGTCAGCCCGCTGTCGAGCTTCGAGCCGCGCCGGGCAGCACTGATGATTCCAAGAGGGACGGCGAGCAACAGCGAAATCAGAAGGGCGAGACCGCCAAGTTCGAGGGTTGGCCCCAGCCGCAGGACAATTTCGGTCAGGACGGGACGTCCGGTGCGGATGGAGTAGCCCCAGTCGCCAACCAGCATCGATTTCAGCCACATGACGTATTGCACAGGCGCGGGCTTGTCGAGGCCGTAGGCGACCGCGATCTGTTGCAGCGCCTCTTTGCTGACAGCGGGATTCTCGGCGTACATGTCGAGCGGGCCGCCGGGGGCCAGATGCACGATAGCAAACAAAATCAGCGAAATACCGAGGAGCAGCGGGATGGCGCCGAGCAGACGGCGTAAAATGTAACCGAAATTCATGCCGTCTCCTGGTCAAAAGGAACGAGGCGTCCGGCCTTTGAGACCGGGCGCCTCCGTTCATGTTAGCCCATGTACCATTCGGCCGTATGCACGAAATTGGTCATGTTCGTCGGGTTCGGCACGAAGTTCTTGAGCGCCGCGGTCTTGGCAATCAAGGCGACATTGGTGGTCAAGGGGATCGAAGGCAGGTCCTCGGCCAGAATTTTCTGGAATTCCGCCGCAGCCTGCTTGCGGGCGGCTGGGTCCAGCGTCGTTTCGAATTTCGACAGGGCCGCATCGAGAGCGGGGTTGGAATAGGACTGGCCGTTGTTGGCACCGCCGGTGCCCCAGAACACCGAGTAGACCGGATCGGCAGAGGTGATCCAGCGACCGTAGATCAGGTCGTAGCCACCTTTGTAGCGCGCTTCGCGATAGGCGACGCCGGTCTGGTTGTTGGCAACGGCTTCAATGCCAATCGCCTTGAGCTGGGCGATGATCACCTGTTGGGCCAGCTCGTCGTCCGCCCGGCCCGCCTGGACCATGAAGGCATAGGACAAGCGCTCGCCGTTTTTTTCGCGTACGCCGTCGGAGCCCGGAGCATAGCCCGCCTCATCGAGGATCTTGTTGGCGGCTGCGACATTGTAGGCAATTTCCGGCGTGTTCGGATCATAGAATTCGAACACCGGCACCACCGGCGATTTGATCGGTTCCGGGAAGCCGCCCTGCGCCTTGCTTAGCACGGTGCGGTCGATAGCAGCCGCGATGGCCTTGCGAACATTGATGTCGGCCAGCGACGGGCGCTTGAAATTGAAATCGAGATGCTGCCAGGACAAGAGCGGCCCCTTGACCATTTCGATGCCGGAAATGCCCTCGACCTGCTTGGCCTGGCTGTAGGGTGTCGATACGACCAGGTTGACTTCGCCGGATTTCAGCTGGGTAATCAGCGTGTTGGTGTCCGGGATCATCTTGAAAATGATCTTGTCGAGATAAGGCAGCGCATCACCCTTCTCGCTCTTTGCCCAATAGTCATCGAAACGCTCGGTCACCACGTACTGGCCGCGCACGAACTCCGTCACCTTGAACGGGCCGGTGCCCACAGGAGTTTCGTTGTAGGAGGACGTGTTGAGATCGGTGCCTTCCAGCAGGTGCTTGGGGAAGATGCCGAAGGTGAAGAGAGTAGAGGCAAAGGTCGGCAGTATGGAGTTGTAGTGAACCACGACGGTCAGGTCGTCCGGGGTTTCGATGCTGGCCACCTCGGCGGAACCGTCCTTGGATTCAGCTTTGAACGCCGGGTCCTTGACCGCTTCCCAGGTGTATTTCACGTCGGCTGACGTAAAGGGTTTGCCGTCGTGCCACTTCACACCGGGACGGAGCTTGTAGGTCACCGTCATCGTCTTGCCGTCGGCCGCCACGACAATGCCGCCATTCTCGATGGTCGGCACTTCGGTTGCGAGCACCGGCACATATTTCGCATGCTGATCCGGCGCGAGAAGTCCCTCGACGACGGCCGCCTGTGCATCCCCCAGAAAGCCGGTCGAGTACACGTTCATCGTGTCGATCTCGTAGGTCAGGCCCACCGTCAACGTACCGCCCTTCTGCTGCGCGAGGGCCGGAAACGCATGCATCGTGGCAAGGGTCGCAGTACCAGCGAGTATCGCCTGAAGTGCTGCGCGTCGGGTCAGTTCAAATGTCATGGCATCGTCCTCTCTTTTGCCCTTGCGGGCGTTCCCTATTCGCCGGCCGTGTTGGATCGGCCGGTCGTTAAGTTTTCAGTAGCCCAGCGAGCGATCGACAATGTGTGGCAATTTTTCACCGCGTTCGAAGCGTCGGATGTTTTCGGCCATCTCCTTCACGGCAGCATCTGCATGCGTGGGAGCGGCGACGTGCGGCGAGAGCAGGACTTTCGGATGCCGCCACAGCGTGTCTTCAGCTGGCAGCGGCTCGATGCGGAAAACATCGAGAGCCGCGCCGCTGATATGTCCGCCGTCAAGGGCTCCGATCAGGTCCGCATCCACGACGTGGCCACCACGGGCACCGTTGATGAAGAACGCGCCCTTGGCCAACGCCGCCAGCACCTTTGCATCCACAACATCGGCGGTTTCGGCGGTCATCGGCAGGAGATTGACGAGAATATCGGCGCCGCTGATCGCATCCATGAGTTTGTCGCGGCCGGCGAAGCTCCGCGCTCCCTCGATCGCCCGGCCGGACCGGCTCCAGCTACGGGTCTTGAAGCCGAAACGAACGAAATGCCGGGCAACCTCGGAACCAAGTGCGCCCGCGCCCAGGATCGTCACCGTGCGCTCGCGGGCCAGTTTCTCCGCGCAGGGTGCCCATTCGCCCTTTGCCTGAAGATCCTTGTAGACCAACAAATTGCGATGCCATGCCAGCGCCTGCGCCAAAACCCATTCGCACATGCCCTCGGCAAGGCCATCATCGACCAGGCGAACGATCGGCAGATGCCCGGGCACTTCGCCGCTGGCCAGCAGGTGTTCGATCCCGGCATTGAGGCTTAACACCAGCTCAAGCCCCGGCACCGCTGCAATGACGCCCGGCAGGGGTCGTCCGACGACGATATAGGGCACGGGACCGTCGTCCGTCTTGGGTTGTTCGGTCGTGACGACGTGGCTCGGAAGCTCTTTCCGAAACAGGGTTGCCATGTGCTCAGGGTTGCCGCGAGAGGCGATAAATATCCGTTTCATGGGCCACAGCATGGTGCGTCATGAAGGCATCGTGCAATGCCCGAAAAAATCCACTTTGACCGCATTTTAACTCATGCATGAGTTTGGGCGACAATGGGCAAAAAAATACCCCGAATTGCCAATTTCCTGAGCAATTACGGGGTAGGCTGGCTAAAAATAGCCGGGGGATCGGCGCGAAAAATAAGGCTGATCTATTCTCTCAAGTTAAGTTCGTCCGCTCGAAGGCAGGCCACCGAGTGGCGATCACCGCGCGCCTCCAGAGCCGGCACGGCCGCAGCGCATTTTTCGATGGCGAAAGGACATCGGGTGCGAAACACGCAGCCGGAGGGTGGGTTGATCGGGCTGGGCAAGTCACCTTTCAGCGTGATGCGGCTTCGGCGCACGCGCGGATCCGGCACCGGCGCCGCATCCAGCAACGCACGCGTATAGGGGTGGAGGGGTTTAGCATAGAGATCTGCGGCCGTCGCAGTTTCCATGATCTTGCCGAGGTACATGACGATGACGCGATCGCAGAGAAACTCGATAACGGACAGATCGTGGCCGATAAACAGGATCGACAGCCCAAGCTCTTGCCTCAGATCCTGCAGCAGGTTGATGATCTGCGCCTGGATCGAAACGTCAAGCGCGGAAACCGGTTCATCGGCGACGATGAATTGCGGATTGACGGCAAGCGCGCGCGCAATGCCGATACGCTGACGTTGCCCTCCGGAAAACTCATGCGGAAACCGTGCTGCCGCCGAACGAGGCAAGCCGACTTTTTCCAGCAGGTCGCCGACCCGGTCCGGACGCTCCTTCCGGGTGCCGATGTTGTGGAGCAGAAGCGCCTCGCCAATGATCTGGCCCACGCTCATGCGCGGATTGAGACTGGCATAGGGGTCCTGGAAAATGATCTGCATCTGACTGCGCAGCGCTTTGAGCTGTGCGGGCGCAAGACCCGTCACGTTGCCACCATCGAAGCTGACAGAACCGCCGGTCGGCTCGACCAGTCGCAGGATCGAACGGCCGAGCGTTGACTTTCCGGAGCCAGACTCTCCGACCAGCCCGACAACCTCTCCTTTGGCGACCTCGAAGCTGACGCCATCGACGGCGCGGATGACGACGCCCGGTTTGAACATCGACTTGCCGATCTCGAAATGCACTTTCAGATCGGAAACCTGGAGCAGGGCTTCAGCCATTCATTTCGCTCCATCTCAGGCAGCGCGCGCCGTGATCCGGGCTCACCATGAAAACCGGAGGGACCGCGGCTCGGCACGCATCGAGCGCCCAGTGACAGCGCGGATTGAAATCGCAGCCGGTTGGTGGATTGCGCGGGTCGACGACACTGCCGGGAATGGCTTTCAAGCGGGCAACCTGCCCTGCCGCGCGTGCCGCGTGATCGACCTGCGGCATGCTGGCCAGCAGGCCTTTGGTGTAAGGGTGGCTCGGCCGGTCGAACAATTCGTTGACGTCGGCGCTTTCGACAATGCGTCCGCCATACATGACAGCGACGCGATCGGCGATTTCGGCGACGACGCCCAGATTGTGGGTGATGAACAGGATACCCATGCCAATCTCTCGCTGCAGGCGGCGCATCAGCTCCAGAATCTGTAGTTGAACGGTGACATCCAGCGCCGTGGTGGGCTCGTCCGCAATCAGCAGCGCCGGATTGCAAGCTAGCGCCATCGCGATCATCACACGCTGGCGCATGCCACCGGACATCTGGTGCGGATAGATGTCGGCCCGTCGCGCCGGTTCGGGAATTTCCACCAGCATCAGCATCTCTATCGCCCGCTTCCATGCCTGCGAACGGGTCAGTCCTTGATGCAGTAGCGCCGCCTCAGCGACCTGCGTTCCGACTTTTTGGGTCGGGTTGAGGCTGGTCATCGGCTCCTGAAAGATCATCGAAATTTCGTTGCCGCGAACGCCGCGCATGGTTTTTTCCGGCAGTTGGGCCAGATCGCGCACCACGCCGTCGCGCCCGCGGAACAGAATTTCGCCAGACGCGATGCCGCCGATCGCAGGCGGGATCAGCCGCATGACAGAGAGGCTGGTCACGGATTTTCCCGACCCGCTTTCGCCCACGACGGCAACGGTCTGCCCCTGCTCAATCTTCAGGTCGACGCCCTTGACCGCCTGCACGATGCCGCTCTCCGTGCGAAATTCGGTAACGAGGTTGCGTATCTCCAGCAGGGGTTCAGCCATCAGTTCAATTGCCCCGCGCGTTGCATCTCTTCAGCGATCCACGCAAGCGGCACATGGCCGTAGCTCAGCAGCGCATCATGAAAGCCAATCGTATCCCCTTTCCATCGGCCGCGCAGCGTTTTGATGCCTTCGACGCCGATCCAGTACATCAGCCGCGAGCCAGGCAGCATGGAATTACGAACCACCTCGCCCTCGACACGAGCCGGTGCGAAGCCCGCCTTGTCGCGGTAGAAGGCCATGGCCTCCGCCATGCTCCAGTCCCCGAGATGCAATTTGACATCGACAAGGACGCTCGCCGCGTTTCTGCGCTCGTACTGCTTGAGGAGCAAGATTTCGGCCGGTTCATAAAAGTCCGGCGCTTCCATCAAAAGGTCTTCAACGTAGCATGCCCATCCTTCAATCAGCGTACCGGAACCGAGAAACGCAAGCCCCAGAGCGCAATCGGTACCGGCAATGCGTGCGAGGTGCGACTGGGCGGAGCGGGCGCGGGTGTTCTGCGTGTGGTGGCCGACGCTGCCATGATGCACGGAGTGGATCGTCTTGACCATGGCCGTGTTGCTTCCGCGCAGAAAGGTGTCGAAATCGTCACCTGGGGGCGTCACCCAATAGACGCTGCCCTGACCGGGGTTGAGGCCGGGCGGAGATCTGTAGAATAGGAAATAGAGGGACTGATTGATCTTGCGGAAGCACGGCGCCATCCAACGGTACTCGAGCCCATACTCCTGGGCCGGCGTCACCAGCGCTGCGCCATCTTTTCGCGCGGCGGCGTCGTGGTGCCGATAGCTTTCGATTACGGCTTCAGCGTCGGCTGGATGATCGTCGGACAGGCCGGCAATCAATTCCTGCCAGCTTTTTTCCGGATCGATGGACTTTGCCATTTCAACCAGTTCGTCGCCGATTCGATCGAAGGCCTCTTCGGCCCTTTTCACCGCTTCGCGCGGACCGAAATCGAGGCCATGGATCGTATTCATCAAAAGCGACAGATAGTCTCCGCCGCAAGCCGGATCGTCATCGACAATATCCGTGAGGCCAGATGCGAAGGTGTCGAACGCGGCTGCTGCGGTATCAGCGGGCGCGGCCCATTGTGCGGAAAATTCGTCGTGCAGTCGAATCTCAATACGCAGGAATTCCGCCATCGCGCGCGCCTCGCGCCGGGCGCGCGCCGTCCACCCAAATGGAGCAGTTTTTCCCTTCAGCCGTTCCAGGGCTGACGTCAGGAATGCCGGCAGAGAATTGAGGCGGGCAATCAGTCCATCCTGCCGGACCGGCGCCGACTGGGGAAGTAGCAGGGAAACAATCGCGAAAGCTGCCTCGCCGGAAAACCAGGCCGGATTGGAAAAACGTGGACGAGATGTCGCGGCTGCCTTCTGCAAGGCGAGCTCCGCCAGGATCATTTTGCGGTCCAGACGATCGCCCAAGGCCTCAGGTTCGGCCGTGTCGGCAAGCCGGCGCTCAAGAGAGGCGATACCCGCCAATTCCTCAGTCAGCGTTTCCGGCCCACAGGGCGGCATACGGTCGTCATGGTCCCTATTGCCCATGAACGTCGCATCCACAGGGTGATAGGTCCAGTGGTGCCTAAGGAAGGCGTCGACCACCGACGGATCGTAACGACACTGCGTCATGCGCCGTTGCCCGGCAGATCAACCCAGCGGCGTTCAAAATGGGCCTGAATGATCGCGTCCACGATTTCCTGGCTCTTGGCGCCATCATAGAATGTGCATTCCTGAGGCCGATCTTCGAGGATTTCATCGACGAAGAAGCGCACGAGGTTGCGATAGTAAAGCTCGGGCCACGGCATACTGAGCGTGGTGCCGGGCGGTAGGGCCGAGGCGCCGACATCGTAGGGAATGAACTCGACGGCTTCTGCCTTAGCCAACTTCAGCGTCTCCGCCGTGCCGAACTCGGAGATCAACCGGGCGATGGCCGCCCCTTTCGAACCATAGACGCGCAGTTCCACGCCGGGATAATTGCCGACCGCGACATAGCTCGTCTGCAACAGACCCTGCGCACCGCTCGCATATTCGACAAGTGCGACAGCACCGTCTTCAACCTTGATCTTCTGCAGCCCCTCTTCTCCCCGTACGATACGTTCGGGAATGAAATTCTTCATGGTGGAGGCCACTGAGGCGAACTCGCCTCCCAACCAACGCATCAGATCGATAAGATGGGAACCGTATCCGACGATAGAGGCCGGAATGAGCGAGTTGCGATCGATACCCGGCGTGATCTGACGCAGTGGCTCCTGCGGATCCAGCCATTGGCTGTTCTGCTCGAAACCGTGGATATGAAAAATCTCGCCCAGCGTGCCGTCGTCGATCCATGCCTTGATCTGGCGGATCGCCGGCGAATAGCGGAAGGTAAAGCCGAGCTTGGTGCGCACACCAGCCGCATCGGCCTTGGCAGCAGCCTCGAACGCTGGAGCAGCAAGCGTATGGAGCGGCTTTTCCGAGAGCACATGCTTGCCGCCTGCGATGGCAGCGAGGCTCAGCGGCAGATGCGTATGCGTCGGTGTGCAGACGTCCACCATCTGCACGTCCGGATCGGCGATGAGCTTTTCAGGGTCGGTATAGATTTTCCGCGCCCCGTATTTTTCGGCCATCGCCTTGGCGCGGTCGCCATCCACGTCGCACACCGCGATCAGGTCGACGCGCTCATGCGCATTGTAACCGGGGAGATGGGCCTTGTCGGCCCAGGTATGTGCGCCGATCAGTCCGACGCCGAGCTTGGTGGTCATGGGAGGGTCTTTCCGATTGAGGCAATATAAGCTTCGAGTTCATCGAAATTGTGGAAACCAAGGTCTCGCTTGCCGTCCTCGATCTCGTAGATCATCGAAAACAGTTTCTCATTCAGCCTTGTGTCGGCGCCCGTCTTCTTGCCGAAGTCGATGAGCTTGCCGCTGGATGAGCGGGTTTCCGAAGGGCGTTTGCGATAGACAATGTCCCACCAGATGCCCGAACCCTTCTTCTTGAAGTTGTGTGCGGGCTTGGTGTCCTGATCCTTCTTCAACAGCCAGATGGCATGATTGATGTTGGCCAGAAGCCTCTGGGTATCCGCAGCCGTCTTCACCCGATAGTTTGACGGATCGAAGAAATCGAAGGCCTGTACATCGATGCCGTTGGCATCGGCAATCTCCAGCGCTTCCTTGACGACTGCGCCGGCAATGCGCGCATAGCGCTCGACGCCGAGTGTGTCCCGGATTTTCGCGTCAGCAAGGGCGGAGAACACCACCTGCGAGGCATAGACTTCCTTGGCCCAGATCTGACCCCAGATGTGGGTTGAATATTGCACCTCGGTCAAAGCACTCAACGCTTTGCCAAGAGCCTTGAGGCGCGGTGTCATCTCGCCATTCAGCTCACCGAGCTGGATAGGGCCCTCATGCACGAATTCCACATAACCGGGATCGACCAGCGCGCCGCCATAGTTCGGGATAGATCCCATGACGATCCTCTCCCCGGGCAATCCCGCCTCGTTGAGCGCGGCGATCATGTCCGGCTCGTTGAAGCCGTTCTGGAAGGAGACAACGCAGCTGTCGGCGTTGAGTAGAGGAATGATCTGCTTCAGCGCCTCCACAGCGTGCTGCGACTTGGTCGCAATCAACACTGTTCCGAGTTCGCCCGTCAGTTGGTCCGGCGTCGCAGCCTTGACGGGAACGGTCATCTCGCCGCGTACGCCGTCGATGAACAGGCCCTTCTCATCGAGTGCAGCAACATGTTCGACCCAACGATCGACCAGAAGCACCTCGTGCCCGGCCTTTGTCATATACGCTCCGGCAAGACCGCCGATGGCGCCGGATCCGAGAATGGTGATCTTCATGGATCAACCCTTTTCAATTACGGTTTGCGGAAACATTTCGAGGCTCTGTGGGCTGTTGGCATGGCTATAAAGCGCCTCCAGGAACAACGGCCACTGGTCCTTGCTGACCCGTTCGCGCACGCGGCGAACACTTTCGTTGCCGGCCCAATAGGATGCGATGAACGGTCCACGGAACGGGTGGGCCGCCATGCGCAGCCTTCCTTGAACCCAGGCTTCCTGCCCCATGGCGGTACTACGCAGATACCCCGCCACGTACTCACGCGGCAGCCCCTCGACCATCAGCATCCAGGCTGCACTCGTCTGGGCGGCGGAGCGGACGCGACGAAGCTCCATATGAATTTCGTCATCCTCGTCCTCGATGAAATCGATGAGGTGGATACCCTGATCGCCGATGCCTTCCTGCACGCAGCCGGTGATCGCATCGGTTGTGATCAGCAGCGCATCGGCCGGCGCTTTGCCGGCATCGAACGCTGCCTTGGTGGACAGCAATTGGGTCGAATGGCCCGGATAGACCTCATGGCAGACAAGATGCTTGAGGGCGGCCCGCGTGAAGCTCAAATCGAAATTGAGATCCATCTTCCCTTCGTTGAAAGAACAACGCGCCGTGTAGAACATGCCGCGCACGGGATTGAGCACCATGTCGTAGTCCCCAGTGTCGAAGACCAGGCTATCGGTTCGCGCTTTCGCTTCGGCCATCAGATCCCGAAACACCGTTTCGATCTGATCTATCGGTACGGCGCGCGCCTCCTCCCAACTCTGGACCCGTTCAGCCAGCGAACCCCGGACGAATCCCGCCTTGCGCAGCAGCGCATCGGCCCTGGCACGGGCATCCTCGATCAACGCCGCGTCCTCGCGTCCGGCGGGCGCGCCGACCAGATCGGTAACCTTTTCCTCGAAGGATGGGCTCGCGCCTGACAGCATCTTTACGGCAACCCGCACCGACTTGAGCATGCCCTGCAGAAAGACCCTGCGTGGTCCAGCGGGCAAGGCGGCGACCTCCGGGTCGAGCCGGGCGAGGTCGGCGCGAATGGCTTCGCGGTCATCGTAGTGTCGGGCGTCAACTAGGCCATCGCCCAGATAGATAGGAACAAGGCCGTCGCCGCCGAGCAGGCTGCCCTGAGCGGGCATGCTGCGTTCAAGCGCATCGATACCCATCGTGATCGCGGTCAGCTCTCTGCCGATTTCAAAAGAATTCATTTGTATCTCGATCTCAGTCACAGCCGCCGCGGCCGGAAATATCAGTGTTCAAAGATGGCGTCGGGGTTCTTGAAGGACTTGAACTCCAGGGCGTTGCCAGCCGGGTCCTTCAGAAAGAATGTTCCCTGCTCGCTCGGTTCGTCCTGGAAGCGCACTTTGGGCTCCATGACAAAGGGGTAGCCGTCCTTGCGTAAACGCGCGATCAGACCATTCCAGGTGTTCCAGGGAAGCACCGCGCCAAAATGATGCAACGGCACCATGTCATTGCCGACCTTGGACGTTGCCGTCGACTTGGGATCTCTGTTGAGATGCGCTGAAATCTGGTGCCCGAAAAAATCGAAATCGATCCAGTTTTCAGCTTCGCGGCCGACCTTGCAGCCAATGATTTCGCCGTAAAAGTGACGGGCGGCTTCCTTGTCGTCGATGGCGAATGCCATATGGAAAGGGATCATGCTGAACGCCTTTTGGGTGATTGGCCTATGGGGTAGCCGATGCTCTTGCGGGCGGCTCTGGCAGAAAAGCTATCTTCTTGACCGGAGTCCGCAAGGCGCATAAAGATCGCAATTCCATGACTTGAAGGAATGTAAAATCGTGCGTGGCCGCCTTTTGCCTTCACTCAACGCTATAAGAACGTTTGAAGCCGTCGCCCGACACAATAGCTTCACCCGCGCCGCGGAGGAGTTGAACGTCACCCAGAGCGCCGCCAGCCGGCTCGTTCGCAGTCTTGAAGAATATCTGCAGGTGGCGCTGTTCACGCGCCAAAGCCGCCGGATCGAACTGACTGATCAGGGGCGCTTCTACAATACACTGCTGCGCGACGCGCTCGATCTGATCGAGGCGGGCACTGTCGAGCTGATCTCGTCGAAGGAGGGCAAGGGGACCCTGTCGATCGGCATGTTGCCGACCTTCGGCACCCGTTGGCTGTTGCCACGCCTACCTACCTTCCAGGAACAGCATCCAGAGATAGACCTGAACATCGTCTCCAGTGATGGCGAACTGGATTTCACAAAGGAGCGGATCGATGTCGCTATCCGCTTCGGCCACGGCAATTGGACGGATGCAATTATCGATCCTTTGATGAGCGAGGAGATACAGGTCGTCTGCAGTCCCAAGCTCATGGCGGGCAAACATCCTATCACCAGCTATGAGGCACTGCGCTTTCATCGCCTGATCCGTCACTCGACGCGACCCAACAGCTGGGAGCACTGGTTTCGCTCGGTCGGCGCACATCGCGACGACCTGCAGTGGGGGCCAAGCATCGAGCATTTCTTCATGATCATCCAGGCAGCTATCGCGGGTCTCGGCGTCGCTCTCTTGCCAACCTTTTTGATCGAAGAGGATATTCGCGCCGGCAACCTGATTGCGCCATTCAGTGACCGAATTTCTGGACCAGGAGCCTACTATCTCGTCACGTCCGCAGCCAAGAGCGAACTCCCGCGCGTTAAAACGTTCCGAAGCTGGTTGCTGAGCCAACTGGCATAGATTCCGCCGCCAACCTGACATTCTCGTGCGAAATAGACGACTTAGGAGACCAGACGGCAACGGTTTAGGCACGCTCGGATTTGGCTTCTGATCGCCTTGACAGCTTGGCTTATCGCCCTCGCGTTAACGCCATAGGCTGGAGAACCAATGTTCCGAAAGCTTGCCGTCATCGCCTGCATTGTGGCTACTGGATTGGCTCTGGCGAGCTGTGCGACTCGCTCTTGCCGGGAGTGGCCGGGCACCTGCATTATTCAATGATCAAACTAGCGCCGACGATGTCTGAATGACGAGAGGCAAAAGCGTTGGCGTCTGAGTACCAATGGTCGATGCGCTCCCGAGGCGGCGCTTGCCAAAGATGAGTTTTTTGCGAGACGACAGGGGCGTCGATTGAGCGACGGTGAATTTAGCTACATCGCTTACTTTGACGAGGCAGGAGACCCGGGCATAAAAACGGTTGAGGCCGCGGGCGTGCTTTCGGCGGCGCAGCGTCACAATCAATCTCCTCTCTTTTGCGCACCTGAAGCACATCCCCCCAAGCCGTCGCTGCCGCACTCAAGAGCCTGTTCCTGTCGATTGTCGTTGATGCATATGCCAGTCGGCGAAGCGTAGACGCGAGGTTGTTGTTGCGGGCGGCCCAGATATCGGGATCGTCTACCTAACTGATCCCGGCAAGAGCCTCCCGATAGCGCTCGACTGCCATAGAGCGGAGCTTCTGTCGCTCGAATCCCGAGGCGCGGATCGCTCGCTCCTTAAGGACCCGCCCACTTTGAAACGCCAGAGATTTCACCCGAAATAACCGCCAACATGCAGGAAACTCCCCTCATCTGCCCGGCCGCGCCACGGATCGGGCATCGCCATTCAATCGCTCAAGGCCATCCGGACAAGATTAGGCCTACCGTCATCGGTGATTATAACCGGAGCGGCTGGCGCCGCCTTTTTGGCGCGACCGACATCCCTTTCGAACTCTCGGCTGGAAATCGTGGTGACGTTTACAGTCGTCTCCATGAAGCTACTGATCTGAATAAAGCACGCAGGAGTCTATCAGAAGCCGTTCATTTACTCGAACGAAACTCACCCGTTCCAGTCAGCGCCTGCGTCTCGCTGGGATCGGTTGAAAAAGCCGACCGTAATCACATCACTATCGGAAGGGCACGGTAACCTCTTCTCCGATCTCCGAGGCTCCTGTCTGGAGACACTCCCTGAGACGGTTCGTTTCCTCGGCTGTAAGCATTCCTGCCCCCGCACGGATGCCTTCTTGCCAACCAGCGCCGCGCTCCCATGCTTCGTTGTAAACCAGAGCCAGGTCAGACGTCCGTCGCGTCTGCTGGAGCGCCTCGAACAGGAGCGCTGCCTGTCGCACATCCTTGTCACGCTTGACCGCGCTCTGGCCATCTGTGTGGCGACGCGACGCGACAATAAGCTTATGGACGGCATAGCGCTCTGGGGCTGGGACTGTGACAGGAACACCCGACTTGTGGAGCAGGATCGTCCGAATGGGGTCCCGGATCAAAAAGTCGAGAAAGCGCAGCGGATCCGCGCCGGCGCCACCCAGGGCAGGCATCTTTGCGGGTTGATCAACGTAGTCGTCGCTACCTCTGTTCGAGGTCAAGAACTCCACCCGATATCCGGAGCCGCTGACAAATGCAGACGAGGCCGCAGCTCCCGAGCGATGCGGAACGGGCCGGAAGGTGGGATCGACCGATTGCAGCAGATCGACGATTGGAGGCAGGCTGTCTTCGACCTCATGACTGATGGCGTAGTCTTGGGCAATGTCGGCATCCCCTGTCAGGACTGCCGCCATGGGCAGACGCACGCCAAGAAGACCGGCGTAGCATTGGAATGCCACGGTTCCGATCAGCACGCCACGCAATCGGAATAGGCCCCCGTTCGCCAACGCCTCAACGACGTCGCCTGACATCTTGTCGGGCGCGATCATCCCTCCTTCCCGCGTGAGGGTGCTAACGAGGCGGCGCCGAGCGCGGAGATCATCCCTCTGAGCTTGAAAGTCTGCGACGCGTTGCGAAATCTCGGGGTCCTCTGCGGGGCCAACATATCGTCGTGCCCTTCCGCCATGCCCATCAGGGATGTCGAAATACCAGTATCGGCGCGCCTTTACCGTCACGGGCGTGAAGCGGCCCTCAGGCGGAAAGTCGGCTGTCCATGCGGCGTCGAGCGATCTCTGACCGAGCTCGGCAAGCATCGTCTGGTACATCAGGTCAATGGTTTTCATGGTTATACCCTTTCAGTGAAAAGGTATAACGCCATTGGGGGCAGAACACGAGTGAATTTTACGGTGGAGGCGTGTCGCCTTCATCTGTCTACGCCTCGAACGGCGGCATCTGGATGAAATCGCCGACTGGATGGTAGAACGCTTTGTTGCCGACGTGGCGGACGTCGGCGCCAAGATTGGCGAAGAAGCGGTTGGCAGCTTAGATGCGCTACTTGCCCTCACCCTCGACCGGCTCGGACTCAATCGCGTAGTACCGCGATGGCAAGCCGTCGATCTGGTCGGCGCTGAAAACACTGTAGCCCACACCCCCACAAGGAATGGCCGAGATGAAGAAGCGAGCCGCATCTTCTGCCCCAATCCACGCGACGACATTGGCATCAGCTTTGCCGTCGCCGACCTTGCGTAGTTCCGAGATAACGTTGGTATCCAGCAAGTACTTCAAGAAAAATCCACTTCGCGAGGTCTGATTTCAACACGGCGCAGCCCGAAATCGATTGCCGAGAGACCCGGCATAGCGAGAGCCTCGATAAGGCTACGGTGCTTGCCGCTCAAGCGCTCGAATTCACCATAGGTCATGAGGACATGCGAAGGCTTGCCGCGGTCTGTGATGATAACCGGGCCGCTTTTTGCCGCCTTCTTGGCGCTGCTGACGTCATGATTCAGTTCTCGGCTGGAAAGGGTCGTGATGCTCATGAGGCGCACCTCCATGTAGGTAATTACCTATATGTAACATTGAAGGACGGAATTCCTCTACAAGGGCAACGATTTTTCGCAAACCGACATCGAGGCCGCGTGAGGCCGAATTCATGGTGGCTCGAAGCGGCCCAGCAAAAGCGCCCACGGACGTGTCGGCGACCACACAAAGCGGCAAGCGGAGCCAGCGCGGAAAATCCTGCTTGATCGACGAGGTATGGCTGTGCGCCGTGGAAGGCATTCCGGGTTCGGAGCGCCGCGTGATGTCGGCACACGGCGATCTCTATATCAACGGCCTGCCGAAATGAGCGAACCCGCCTCAGAATCCGTCCTCAAACGCGCTGAAGAACTCAACGCGCTCGACGCCATCCTGCCCTTCGATCGCCGCGGTCGGCTTGCGGCCCTCCTAACCAACGACGATGTCGCCACGCTCAAGCATCTGGCCAGCGAGGGCAAAGTCATTTCGTTTCGAGCCCTGCTACTTGGACTTTTGGAGAGCGGGACGGCTCGGCCTCCCACCGAGCGCCGGAGATTTGCGAAGCGCTTCGTCGCCCCTCAAGCTTGGTTAATTCGTTCGCCGCCGTTGGAAGTAATCTGGCGGGACCTGTAGCTCGATGGTTAGAGGCCGCTCAATGGGTCGCAGGTTAGAGTCCTGCCGGGCTCACCATGCCCTTAGGATCGAAGTCCGCCGTCCATGCTTTTTGGGTCTCGCCCGATTGATCTCTCTTGGGCGTCAATCCGAAGTGCTGCAGTGTAGCCGCTTTGGGCCGAAAGAAGCCATCGCGCGCTATTGGCCGCTGATTTCAACCAGTCTCGGGTGCTGATAAATAGTAGGACGGCCAGCGTGATCTCGCGGCAGCAACGTGACGTCAATCGGTCGCCCGACCCCGTTCTAAAAATAACGGCGATCGCGTCCCTGAGGACTTTTGACAGGCCGGGGACATTTAGTCCACCCAGACTCTGCCCGACTAGCACGACTCTTTTGTTCGCCGGGTTTTGAGCTGGGGACCTTGTCGCCAAACCACTTCAGGATGGCGTGCACTGCGACTGACGCGCTGAGGCGCCAGTCGTAGAGGAATTGCAGGACCGAGCTTAAATATGGATGGCCTATCCAACGGTCGGAGCCCCACGGCGATGAATGATCGAGTCCGTCGGCCTGATTGCACTGAAACCGTCTGATCCGTTGCCGCTGGTCATCAGGTCGAGCGGCCATCGAAATCAGTAAGCCGGTTCGGCAATGCCGGGTCCAGACAAGTTGGGGACATTTGAACGTCCGCTATTCGCGGAGTATTCGAGCGACGCTTTGAACGGACGCGTGGCAGGTGTTCACTTCCGACGCTTATGACGCTCAGACAAATGTAGGTAAATTCTAATTTAAAGTGCGACATGCCAATGATTTCAATGGTTTCCCCTTGGATATTTTGGCATGTCTCGACGCTATTCTCAGCTGAATCTGGCCGATCGACGCCGCCTCTTCCACTTTGTCGAACGAAAAGGACAGCCATAGTCAGACCCTCGGAGGCGCCTTCATTGACCGCAATATAGTTCCAGTGCCTGCAAGTTTAACGCGGTCGACTGTCAACGTGGATTTCACCTTGACAACCGCGTCATGAGACATCACTCTCGCAACTAAGATATCAGTTTGCGGAATGATATGTCTCAAATTGTCGAAATTCCTGCCTTACCCCTTGAAGAATTGCTTCGTTCCTTTCCGAAGGAGGGACCGGGCAACACCACGGCCAAGGTCTATCGGCTGCTTCGACAATTGATCGTCGAAGTCAGGCTTCTGCCCGGACGGGCGTTGCCCGAAAAGGAAGTGGCCGCGATCCTCAACGTCTCCAAAACCCCGGTTCGCGAGGCGATTATCCGGCTATCCGAGGAGGGCCTGGTCAAGGTCGTGCCACAGGGCGGCACCTTTGTCGCGACGATCGAGGTGCAGCGCTACATCGAGGCCTGCTTCATTCGTTTTCGCCTCGAGTCGGGCGCAGCGGCAGAGGCCGCCAAGCGGCATACGCTGGAAGATCTTGGCCGATTGGAGCTCTCTCTCAACCAGCAGATCGAGGCTGTCGCAAACGAGGACTACACGCGTTTCTTCGAGCTCGACGAGGACTTTCACCGGGTGATCTTTTCGACGGCGCGGCTGAGCGGCGTCTGGGCCTTTGTCAATCAGGCCAAAGGCGAGATTGACCGGATGCGCCATCTGAAGATGGTGTTCGGCGTGCGCAGGACCGGCGAGGTCATCCACGAACACCGCGACATCATCGATGCGATAAGGGCCGCATCTCCGGATGAAGCGGTGGCCGCTATGACTCGGCATCTTGGCTCTCTCGAAGCCAAGATCACAGAGCTTTCACGCGATCCGAAACTGTGGAGCTACATCGAATCGATCAATGCAACCACAACAGAAAAACGGAAACCACGGCGCAGCCTGACCTGAGGTAGGCGCCGTCGGGAGGAAAACTGAAATGTCTGCAGTGGAATTGAACGACGTAGTGAAACGCTACGGCGCACTCGAAGTCGTGCACTCTGTAAACCTGAATGTCGAACGCGGGGAGTTCGTCGTTCTCGTCGGGCCGTCGGGATGCGGCAAGTCAACGACCTTGCGGATGGTGGCGGGCCTGGAGGAGATTTCCGGCGGAACGGTCTCGATCGGCGGGCGGCTCGTCAATCGGGTCGCGCCAAAGGACCGCGACGTAGCGATGGTGTTCCAGAACTACGCGCTTTATCCCCACCTCAATGTCGCTGAAAACATCGCCTTCGGCCTGCGCGTAAGGCGTGAAAAGAAGGACGCAATCGAAGCGGCCGTCAAGGAAGCGGCGGCTATCCTCGACCTCACGCCCTACCTTGCACGCAAGCCCGCGGACCTGTCGGGTGGCCAGCGGCAGCGCGTTGCCATGGGGCGGGCGATCGTCCGCAAGCCGCAAGTCTTCCTGTTCGACGAACCTTTGTCGAACCTCGATGCCAAGCTTCGCACCCAGATGCGCGCAGAGATCAAGCGGCTTCACAAACGCATGGGCGTCACCAGCATCTACGTCACCCACGACCAGATCGAGGCGATGACGCTGGCAGACCGCATCGTCGTCATGAACGGCGGCCGCGTCGAACAGGTCGGCACACCGATGGAGCTTTTCCTCAAGCCGGCCAATGCCTTCGTTGCAAGCTTTCTCGGTTCACCACCCATGAACCTCCTGCGCGCAACAGTCGTTTCCGTGGACGGTGAACTGCAGGCGCGCATAGACGCTGCCGACGCGGAAGCCGCCCTCCTCAAATTACCGATGGCAATCGTTACATCCCTGCGCGCCGATCAACGTATCCTCGTCGGCCTCCGGCCCGAGCACGTCGCGGTCGGCAAGCAAGCGAGCGGGGACGTCCAGGAAATCGCCGCGACAGTCGACCTCGTGGAGCCGCTTGGGTCCGAGGCTCTTCTGCACACCAGGATTTCCGGCCAGCCGATCGTCGCCAAGATCGAAACGCCCGCCGATGTCGAGGCGCTCTCGCAGATCGGCAAGCTGCAGATACCGGTGGGCCGTCTCCATGTTTTCGACGCCGAGAGCGGCAAAGCCGTCAACGGTCATGCGTGAGGCGAGGATGACATCGATGATCGCCGGATATTTCAAGCGCCTTGGCGAGGACCTCCGGAAAGACTGGCAGCTTTACCTGCTTATCCTTCCGATGCTCCTTTGGTTTATGCTCTTCCTCTACAAGCCCATGGAAGGACTGCAGATTGCGTTCAAGGATTTCAGCCCGTTCCGCGGTATCGCCGGAAGTCCCTGGGTGGGTCTTGAGAACTTTCGCACCCTTCTTGGCGACCAGATCTTCATCCGCGCATTCGTCAATACGATCACCATCAGCGGCCTCGGGCTGATTTTCGCCTTCCCCGTACCGATCGTGCTCGCCATCATGTTCAACGAGCTTCAGAGCGAGTTGGGCCGCAGGTTTTCCCAGACCATCGTCTATCTGCCCCACTTCATCTCGGTGGTGATCGTCGCGGGCATTGTGATCAACCTGCTGTCTCCCACGACAGGCGTGGTCAACCTCATCCTGTCGAGCCTCGGCCTTGACCGGGTCTACTTCCTCACCCAGCCGGAATGGTTCCGTACCGTTTTCATCGGATCGAACATCTGGAAGGAAGCAGGCTTCGAATCGATCGTCTATCTCGCGGCGATCGCCGGCATCAGCCCGACGCTCTATGAATCGGCCCGGGTCGATGGCGCATCGCGCTGGCAGATGATGTGGCGCATCACGCTTCCGTGCATCCTTCCGACGATCATCATCATGCTGATCATCCGCATCGGCAACCTCGTCGAGGTCGGGTTCGAATACGTCATCCTGCTCTACCAGCCGGCAACCTACCGCACCGCCGACGTCGTCTCGACCTACGTCTACCGGACGGGTCTGCAGGGTACGCAGTACGACCTTGCCACCGCCGCCGGCCTCTTCAATGCGGTCATCGCCTTCGCTCTCGTCTTCGCAGCCAACCGGATCAGCCGGAAGGTTTCGACAACCTCGCTCTGGTGATCGTCATGGCTAGCTTCAATCTCTATTCTCGCGGCGACCGGATCTTCGGATATGCGAACGCGACCCTGATCGGGCTCTTCGTCCTTTCCACGCTCTACCCGTTCATCTACATCCTGTCGGTATCGATCTCGTCGGGTGCCGCAGTCACCTCGGGTCAGGTCGTGCTGTTGCCGAAGGACCTGACACTTGCGGCCTACGAATTCGTTCTTTCGGATCGGCTCTTCTGGATCGCCTACGGCAATACCTTCATCTACACCTTCGGCGGCACGGCGGTCAGCCTCGCGATCATGATCCCCGGCGCCTATGCGCTGTCGCGTGCCCGCCTAAGGGGGCGCAAGATCCTCAACATGATGGTCGCGTTCACCCTGTGGTTCAACGCCGGCATGATCCCATTCTTCCTCAACATGCGGGATCTCGGGCTGCTCGACTCGCGGTTGGGCATCATCATCGGTTTCGCCTGCAACGCCTTCAACGTCATCTTGCTGCGCAACTTCTTCGAGGCCGTGCCGAAATCCTTCGAGGAGGCCGCCAAGATGGATGGCGCCAGCGAGTTCCAGCTGCTTTGGAAGGTTTTCATCCCCTTGTCCAAACCGGCGATCATCACGGTCGCGCTGTTCTGCATCGTTTCCAGGTGGAACAGCTACTTCTGGGCCATGGTGCTGTTGCGCGGCGAGGAGAAGATCCCGCTTCAGCTCTACCTCAAGCGGATCATCGTCGATCTTACCGCCAACGACGAGTTCGCAAGCAGCCTTTTGACGTCTCGTTATTCGTTCGAGACCGTCACCGCGGCGATCATGATCGCTTCGATCATTCCAGTGCTGCTCATTTATCCAAGCATCCAGAAATACTTCAACAAGGGCATCACCCTTGGCGGCGTGAAGGAATAACGGCCGTCTCAGTCAGTTCTGTTTAAGGAGGAGAATGGAATGAGATATATTCGAGACACGTTGGCGCTGCTTGCCACCTGTGCGTTGCTGCAATCGGGTCCTGTCTATGCGCAAGACGCTTCGCCGAAGATTACGGACGACCCGCTCGAGCTGACGATCCATTTCCATTTCCGTGACAAATACGTCTACACGGAAGACTGGCCCGTCGAGAAGAAGGCGGCCGAATGGACCGGGATCCACGTGAAGAATGTCGCCTCGCTTGCGACCAGCAGCAGCCGGGATGCGTTCAACTTGCTGATGGCCTCCGGCAACCTGCCGGACATCGTTGGCGGCGACGTCACCGGCGGGCTGAAGGACGACTTCATTCGCTATGGCATGGAGGGCGCCTTCATGCCCCTGGACGACCTGATCGAGGAGAACGCCCCCAACCTCAAGAAGTTCTTTGACGAGCATCCGATCGTGCGCCAGGCCATCAGCGCACCTGACGGTCACATCTACTTCATCCCCTATGTGCCCGAGGGCGAATTCTCGCGCGCCTGGTTCATCCGCCGGGACTGGCTCGACAAACTGGGCCTGAAGGTTCCGGAAAACGTCGACGAACTCTATGCCGTTCTCAAGGCTTTCCGCGAGAAAGACCCGAACGGCAACGGCAAGAAGGATGAAGTTCCCTACTTCGCACGCGAGCCGATCGAAGCAGTCCGACTGATCAACATGTGGGATGCCCGCGTGTCCGGCTCGGAACGCTACGGCGACTTCATGATCGAAGACGGCAAGGTCGTGCATCCCTGGACAACACCGAACTATAGGACCGGCATTTCCAAAGTTGCGCAGTGGTTCAAGGAGGGCTTGATCGATACGGAGGTGTTCACGCGTGGAGCTCGGGTGCGTGAATACATGCTCGGCAACAATATCGGGGGCATGACGCACGACTGGTTCGCAAGCACGTCCAACTACACCGACGCTCTGAAGGACAGCGTTCCAGGCATCGACTTCGCGCCGATGCTGCCGCCGAAGACCGTGTCCGGGAGGCGCTTCGAGGACAGCCGGCGTGCGACCGTTCAGCCGGCAGGTTGGGCGATCTCCTATTCGAACCAGCACCCGGTCGAGACGATCAAGTACTTCGACTTCTGGTTCTCCGAAAAGGGCCGGATCCTGTCGAACTGGGGCATCGAGGGCGAGACCTATGACATGGTCGACGGCAAGCCCGTCTACAAGCAGACCGTCCTTCACAACCCCAAGCCGGTGAACGCCCAGATGTGGGAAATCGGCGCCGGCGTGCCGCGTGGCTATTGGGCCGCCTATGCCTCCGAGGAGCAATGGACGAACAAGATGGCTCTCGACGGGATCGCCATGTACGAGAAGGAACCAGGGCTTCTGCAGCCTGAGTTTACCGGCGTCTCGATGAACAGCGACGAGCGCGCCGTTTACGACAAGTACTGGCCGAGCCTTCTCACCTACATGATGGAAATGCAGCAGACCTGGGTCCTCGGAGCCCAGGATGTCGATGCCTCCTGGGACGGCTATGTCGCCCGGCTCGACCAACTCGGCTACGCCAAGGTCTCCGAGGTGATGCAGGCGGCCTATGACCGCCAATACGGAAAGAACTGACCCGATTATCGGGCGCGACCGGGTCGCGCCCGCCTCTATCACGTATTCAAAGGACGTCATTTCGATGCCCAAAACCGCTGAAGCACCCCGCCTGCAATATCTCGATGAGCCAAAACCGGGGACCCTGACGATCGGCTATCAGCCGGCCGGCGAAAGCTCTGTCGAAAATCCGCCCCGTTTCAGTTGGCTGCCGGCCCTGAACGACGATGCGCGCTATGTGGTGCGGATCTCCAGCGATGCGGCCTTTGCGCCCGGGCGGACGCTGGTCTTCAACAATATCGCCTGGAACTTCTTCACCCCGGATACAGTGCTCGAACCCGGTTCCTACTGCTGGTCATTTGCCCTTTGGAATGACGCCGAAAAGCGTGCGGCCTCCGATTGGAGCAGCGTGCGTGAATTTACGCTCAAGCCGGGCCTTCCCGAGACGGCCTTGCCGCGCGCGGCAAAGCGGCGCGACATCATGGATCTTCGCCATCCCCGCCTGTGGCTCAATCCGGATGGCATCACCAACTTCCGCAGCCGGTTGCAGGAGGATCCTGATTGCTGCGGCTGGAAGACCTTCTACGTGAACTCGGTGGAGCCGTGGCTCTCGCGGAGCCTGATCGCCGAACCGCAACGTTACCCGGATAATGTGCGCACCGCCAAGCTCTGGCGGCAGATGTACATCGACTGCCAGGAGGCGATCTACGCCATCCGGCACCTGGCGATTGCAGGTATCATCCTGGATGACGCACACATGATTGCGCGGGCCAAGGACTGGCTGCTGTCGGTCGCGACCTGGGATCCGCAGGAAGCAACGGCCCGCTCCTACAATGACGAGGCGGCATTCCGCGTAGTGACCGCGCTCGCCTGGGGCTACGATTGGCTATACGACCATCTCGATGACGGTGAGCGAGAGCGCGTGCGTCGTGTGCTCCTTGCGCGGACACGCGAAGTCGCAGACCACGTGATCTGGCGTGCGCGCATCCATGTTTTCCCCTATGACAGTCACGCGGTGCGCTCGCTTTCGGCGGCCCTCACGGCGGCTTGTATCGCGCTGGCCGGTGAGGAAAAGGAAGCCGAGTGCTGGCTGGACTACACGGTCGAATTTCTTTTCACCCTTTATTCGCCCTGGGGCGACAGCGACGGCGGGTGGGCGGAGGGTCCACACTACTGGATGACCGGCATCGCCTATCTGACGGAAGCCGCCAATCTCATCCGAAACTTCCTCAAGGTCGATCTCTATCGGCGGCCGTTCTTCCAGAAAACCGGTGATTTTCCGCTCTACACGAAGGCGCCGGGTACGAGGCGAGCATGCTTCGGAGACGACTCCACCCTCGGCGATCCGCCTGGTCTCAAGGTTGGCTACAATGTCCGCCAGTTTGCCGGCGTCACCGGCAACGCCCATTACCAGTGGTATTTCGAGCGGCTGAAGGCGGATGCCGCCGGTACCGCCATGGAATTCTATAACTACGGCTGGTGGGACCTCAATTTCGACGAGCTTGTCTATCGGCACGATTACCCGCAAGTCGAGGCAAAGGCGCCTGCCGACCTGCCGCCGGTCAAGTGGTTCAGGGAGATCGGCTGGGTTGCGATCCAGAAACACATGGACGATCCCGATCGCCACATCCAGTTCCTGTTCAAGAGCAGCCCCTTTGGTTCCTTGAGCCACAGTCACGGCGACCAGAACGCATTCCTGCTCTATGCCTTCGGCGAGGATCTGGCGATCCAGAGCGGTTACTATGTCGCCTTCAACTCGACCATGCATCGCAACTGGCGCCGGCAGACCATATCCAAGAACGCGGTCCTCATAGGCGGCAGCGGGCAATACGCCGAAGGCGACAAGGCGATCGGCAAGAAGGCGGGAGGTCGGATCACGGCGGTGCGCGAGGAGCCGACGCATGTCTTCATCAGCGGCGATGCCACGGCGGCCTATCGGGCGAACAATCCGCTGGTCCTCAGGGTCGAGCGAGACATCCATTTCGCCAGCAGCGACTTCCTCGTCATCGTCGACCGCGTCGAATGCGTCGAACCACAGCCCCTCAAATGGCTATTTCACTCCGCCCATCAAATGGACGTGGGCAGCAACAGTTTTCGTCTGACTGGCGAACGGGCGGGGCTCTACGGGCAGTTCGTGTTTTCAACCGCAGGGCCGCCGCAGATACGCATGATCGAAGGTTTCGAAGGCGTCGATCCAACCGAAATCGAGGGCCTGGCCACCCAATATCACATCGAGGCAACGCTTCCAGCGTCCACCAAGCAGACCCTGGTGACGCTTCTCGTTCCCTATGCCCTTAGCGAACCCCGGCGGGTCTTTCACTTCGTCGATGACCAGGGCTTCAGTGCCGACCTCTATTTCACCGATGTCGACGACAACCAGTTGCGCATCATCATCCCCAAGAACTTCTGATCGGAAAGGAAATGTCATGAACGGACTGAAGGACAAGGTCATTTTAGTAACTGGCGGCGGCCGCGACATCGGCAAGGCCTGCGCCGAGAGGCTTGCCAGCGACGGCGCAAAGGTCGCAATCACCTACCTTGGCTCGGCGGCTAGCGCCGAGGAGTGCGTGAGGGCGATAACGGCTTCCGGTGGCAAGGCGATCGCCATCAAGGCGGACATGACCGTGGCCGCCGATGCACAACCGGCTGTCGACGGGGCAGTTGCCGCGTTCGGTCGGCTCGATGGGCTGGTGCATGTCGCCGGCGGACTTTTGGCGCGCAAGACCTTGCAGGACATGGACGAGGCGTTCTTCCGGCAGGTGATCGACGTCAATCTCACTTCACTCTTCAACGCATCCAAGGCGGCCGTTCCGGCGATGGCCGACGGTGGCGCGATCGTCACCTTTGCCTCACAGGCCGGCCGGGATGGCGGCGGCCCTGGTGCGTTGGCCTATGCCACCTCGAAGGGGGCGGTCATGACCTTCACGCGTGGTCTTGCAAAAGAACTCGGACCAAGGATCCGCGTCAATTCGGTTTGCCCGGGCATGATCTCTACGACCTTCCACGACACGTTCACCAAGCCGGAAGTGCGCGAGCGTGTCGCTGCCGCAACGCCGGTCAGGCGCGAGGGCCGATCGGACGAGGTCGCCAATCTGGTCACCTTCCTTGTCTCCGATGAGGCGTCGTTCATCACCGGCGCCTGCTACGATGTAAACGGCGGCACGCTGTTTTCCTGATATGGTCATGACAGTGCGATTTCCGATCCATGGCAAGCGCGTCGCCCTCATAGGCACGTCGCTTGTCCAGCAGAACCACCACGCAGGCGACAGGCACATCCATTCCTGCGCCCGCGGGTGGGCGACATGGGCGGAGGTTCTCTCCGCCGGCCAGCTCGACATTACGGTGTTTCACGATACGCGCGTATTTCCCGGCTGGGAGCCAAGCGGCAGGATCGGCGTCACCCGTGGCTTCGGCGGACTGAACGCCGGCGTTTCGGGCCAGAAGGCCCGGGACATCGCACAGCGTCTCGAGGAGGTCTTGAAGCTCGATTTTGACCTGATCGTCGTCGATGCCGGCACGAACGACATGATGGTTGAGACAAAGGAAGTCATCCAGTCTATCCGCGAAGCGGTCGTTGATCGACTGATAGCGGCTGGAAAGACGGTGATCCTGCTGCCGATCCTGGCGCGTGGCACGCAGAAATGGGTCGCCGGCGGATCGGAACGGGCAAAAGCACACTGGATCAACCAGAAGAGCCTCGCCTTTGCAGCCATGAGACCGCACTGCCACGTCTTCGACTGGAATTCCGTCTGGGTGGACCCTTATTCTGCCGATGGGGCGCCACACGATGGCTTCTCCGACGACGGCACGCACTTTTCGGTTCCGGGCGGCTACGCGGTCGGCAAGGCGTTGGCAGCCTATCTTAGTGGCTTCCTCGCTCCACCCGCTCCTCGAATATGGGCGCAGGACGACCGCTTCGATGCAGTCAACAACCCGATCGGCAACATCCTGCCAAATCCTCTTCTTGCCGGGAACGGACCGTTGGCCGAAGGATTGGCCGTTTCTCACGGTCGAACGACTGCAAGCCGGATCATCTGCCAGCCCGACCGCATGGCGAACTGGCAGGAGGTCGGTGTGGCGATAGAGGGGTGCCGCGTGGATCTCCTGCCGGACGCTTTCGTTAGTCCGCTGCCGGCGGGCACCTGGGTGCAGGCAAGCGTCCAGGTGGAAGTGCCCGCGCACGGTGACTGGCGGGACATTTCGCTGATCCTGGAAGATGGTGCGGCGGAGGGCCTGGTGTCGCAGGCGCTCGCTCCGTTCGATCTCGGCGATGGAAACCTCGCACCCTTTCCAAGGGAGGCGTGGTCGGGCGTGTTGAGGACACCTCCGATCAAATTGAAGACGCCGATGCAAGATCTCCGGCTTGGGCTCAACCTGCAGGTTGGTCCGTCAAGACAACTATCAAGCATGCAGTTTTCAAGCCCCGAGTTGCGTCAGGTCATGCCTCCACAGAGCCAGCTGTTTTGACGTGAATGGCCATGGCTCGTCTCAACACGCGCTGAACGCGGCCCACAGAGGACCAAATCCGTAGGCGATACTCCAAAATCCCATGAGTTCCGATTATGCGGCAGGGCTTTTGGCTTGGCCCGGAATGCGTTCTCGTGATCTTTCTGCTAACCTCGACGACCAGAACGCGCAGAAACTCGCGACCACGGCAAGCGCTGCAATGATCGTTCCAACCCACGGCAGGGCGTGGACTGAGAGGTTTGCAAGCGCGATCCCCCCAACTGCCGTCCCGAGCCCTACACCGATGTGCATTGTCGACAGGTTCAGGCTTATGCCGGTATCGGCCGTCTCCGGCCCGGCTGAGATCAAGAAGCTTTGTACCACCGGCGAGATCATCCAGCTGATGCAGGCCCAGATCATCAACACGCTGAACATCACCCACGAGCTGCCCTCGACCAACGGTATCGTGACAAGGGCGAGCAGGTAGGCCGTCGGCGTGAGCAAAAGGACGTTGCGCGGCGAAAACCGGTCGGCAAGCCAACCACCGAGATAGCCACCGCTCACGCCGGCAATACCAAGGACCGCAAAGGCTATCGCGATGTTTTCCGCGGCAACGCTGGCAATCTCAACGAGGTAGGGGCCAAGAAAGGCGAACAGCACGAAGTGCCCGCCAATCATCAGAATGGAGACAAACTGGCCCGCAACGAGAGGCGGCTTTCGCAGGTGGTCCAGATACCTTGGAAGGGCGGCTTTACGGCGAGCGGAGACCGGAACATGCCGCCAGCTTGCCAACCACACCAAGCCGGCAAGCAGGGACAGTGCGATGAAGACGCCCCGCCAGCCGATAAGTCCGCAGATGAAAATTCCCGCGGGAACGCCGAGCACCAGCGAGCCACTGATCCCCATGAAAATGATGCCGATGGCTCGACCTTTCATGTCTTTCGCGACCAGCTCGGTCGCCAACATCGTTGCCAGAAGGCAGACGGTCGCGCTCGCCATGGCCATGCCGATGCGGGCGACGACAAGCGTTGCGAAATTGGAGCTCGCTGCCGCACAGAGATTGCTAACGACGAACAGGCCCAGAGCACAAAGAAGAAGGCGCCTGCGCTCGATCTTCATCGTAAGGACGAGGGCCAAGGGCGCCGTCAAGGCAAACACGATCGAAAAAACGGCCGTCAACTGCCCGGCAAGCGCGATCGAAACGCCAAGCTCGCCGGCGACATCGGAGACGATGCCGACTATGATGTTTTCAGCGGTTCCTGTGGCAAATGTCGCAAATGCGAGCAAGACAACGATAGGGTTCATGCGCCCGTTCTCCCTGCATGATGACCCATGCGGGCACGAACCAGCGATCGCCCCGACATGGAATGGACATGTCGGGTTTCGAGGCAGAGCTTCGGTTATCCCTATGGCAGCTTGACTAGCACGTCGGTGCCCGAGCCGGAAGCCCCTCTCGGCCACCTATACGAGCACTGCGCCGTCAGCCACCCGCGTGCCGTCGCGGCCGATTGCACCGCAGAGGCCAGGTCACGACACCTCCTGCAAAGACAGCGAGCCAGACGACGACCGGTTGGAGCGGCAGCCTGACGGCGTGATACAGCCACTGCCAAGGAGCGACTTCCGGCGCACTCAGGCTGTCCAGCGCATGCTTGATATTGGCCGGAAAGACGAGCACCGCATAAAGGGCGAGCGCAATGCCGGCATATTTGCGAAGAGCCGGGATCAGCAGACCGATCGCTCCTGCGATCTCGCAAAGTCCTGTCAGCAAGATCACCTCTGGCGCGTCAGGCACCCACGAAGGGGTGATGGCGACAAAGGGCGCTGGAAAGGCCACGTGCAGAACGCCCGCCGTTCCATAGAGCGCGACCATGCCTGCCCTGCACCTCAACCGCCAGAGATCAACGCTCGCCATCTGCCGCGATCCGCTCTTCGAGCGTCCTTGCCACGGCGCTCAGATCGACTTTCCGGCCACTGATCTTTTCGATCGCCGCGACGGCCAGATCGCTTGCGACATAGTCCGACTTGTGCCCGAGATTGTGCACGACCATAAGCCTCGCGCCGCGGATATCCCGGGCCAGGTGCCGTGCATGCACATTGGGTGAGACAATCCTGTCGACATCGCCGGTGATGATGACCGTCGGCGCCTTGATCTTGCGGTATTTCCGACTTGCCGTCCGGGTCCAGTCGTTGAGTGCCGCCACTTCCTGGGCATTGTGCCGGAAGGCTGCGGGCCTGAGGGCCTGCAGTGTCCGGGCTTCACGCAGATAGTTTTTCGGCATTTTGTTCGGCGCAAATGTCGCGCGGGTCGCGCTGCCGATCGCAAGAAGGCCGATTGGCGGGGCGATCAGAGTGCTGAAGAGCGCACCCGACACAGGAACGGCTGCTGCGTCATAATACCAGGCGACGCCGCCGTTCCAGGGGTAGACGGCTGGCGACAGGAAGACGAGACCGACAACCCTTTCGGGATGACGCACGGCAAGGGCCGCTGCGATCGCGCCGCCAAAGGAGTGGCTGACAATGATCGCCTTCGGAATCCCGCGCCTTGCCATAAGACTTGCGATGGCGTCCGCCTGTCCGTCAGGCAGTATGTTTTCAGGTCCGCCGACATCCGAGCCGCCATGTCCCGGCCGATCGACGAACAAAAGTGTCGCTCTTCCTTCGAGCTTCCCGCGAAAGGCATACATCGGGTCGTAAAGACTGGCGCTGGCACCGTGGATGAAAACGATCGGTGGCAGGCTCGTCTGCTTGCCGGGTTTAAGAAGTACGCTGTTCAGACTGAAGCCGCCGACATCGATGCGAACCGGGCGCGCCTCGTCCGCGATCGCCCTGAGCGGCTCGAAAATGGTCCCGATCAAAATCAGCAGGCTTAGGACTACCTGAAATCTTGCGCGCGCTTTCATGACGTTCCTGAAGAATAGCGACCTCCAGGAATATACGTGCGAGAAGCGCAATCGGTTTTGGTCTCTAGTCCGGTTTCGTTCGCGACAGCATCGAACACTGTCCAACCGTCAATGCGGCGGAACTCCGTCGCATCGCCGAGAACAGCGTCAAGGTGCGATGCCGAGTGACGTGTCGCGAGCCCGCATTCCTACCGGCTCGCCGGCGCGCGACCATAGAGCAGAAGCATCAGGATAATCACCACACCGTAGATGATCTGGCGCCCGGCTTCGGGCATCTGCGTAACGGAAAGGATCGACTGCAGGAGCGTGATCAGAATGACGCCCGCCACCGTACCGAGATAGGATCCCTTCCCGCCGAGGATTGACGTTCCTCCAAGGACGACCGCCGCAATGGCCGGAAGAAGATAGGCATCACCCATGGATTGCGCGGCCTTAGAGGCATAGCCCGCGAGCAGCACCCCGCCAAGGGCCGAAAGCCCGCCCGAGGCGGCAAAGGCAATCATGACGATGCGGCGGGTGTTGATGCCGGACAGATAGGCCGCACGCTCGCGATTGCCGATGCCGTAGACCGCGCGCCCGAAGCCCGTCCGGCGCAGAAGAAAGACCATTGCCGCGCCGATCAGCGCCCAGATGAAAACCACGTTCGGAATACCGGGAACCAGAGCACCGGTGGCGAGATAGCGCATGGCTGCGGTGGCGGAATCCTGTGGCGAGAAACCGCCCGTATAGACCACCATCACCCCTTGGGCGACGGCATTGGTCGCCAGCGTCACGATCATCGAGGGGATGCGCAGATAGGCAACCCCGACGCCGTTGATGAGCCCGATGCCGATGCCGCACAGGACGCCGAAGGGAATGGCAAGCGCTGTCCCGACCGGACCATAGGCCGCGGCCGCACAAGCCATCATCGCGCCCGTGGCAACGGTCCACGGCACCGAAAGATCGATCTGGCCGAGCAGGATGACGAGCATCATGCCGGTGGCGATGATGCCGAGGAAGGACGCCACCTTCAATTGCTGCAGCAGATACTCCGGCGACAGGAAGCTGCGCGAATAGAGGCTGCCGAGCACAAGCAGCAGCAGGATGCAGCCGAACGCAGTGACCACCGCCGGGTCGAGATTGCGTATGAAGGTCGATTTGCGTCCGGTTGCGCCAGTCATTGCCGTCTCGCTCACAGGAACCACTCCAATCTATTGCGCACCCTGAAGAGCGCAAGGGCCCCGAGACTGATGGCCGCCATCAGGATCAGTCCCTGGAACAGCGGTTGCCAGAGTGGATCGAGATCGAAAACGAACAACAGGTCGCCGATCGTGCGGAATGCCAGCGCACCGAAGACGGCGCCGATGGCGCTGCCCTTGCCGCCGAACAGCGAAACGCCTCCCAGCACCACGGCTGCGATCGAAAACAGCGTGTAGGCGTTGCCGCTGGCGAGTGCTGCGTCGCCGGTATAGGTAAAAAAGGTGAGAAACAGCCCCCCGAGTGCGGCGACCAGGCCCGCAAGCGTGTAGGCGAGCAACTTGCCGCGGCGGATCGGCATGCCGGACATGTAGGCGGCCGTCTCGGAGGAGCCCACGGCATAGGCTGCACGCCCATAGACCGACCGGCTGAAGGGCACCCATATCACGACGACTACCGCTGCAAGCGCGACGAGGCTCGCCGGCACAACCCCGAAAATCCGGCCGGTCAGGGCATCCGCGAGCCCCTCGTTGACGGATCCGCCGGGAAAAGGCCGCAGCAACAGGGCAAAGCCGAAATAGACCGCCCCCGTTGCGATCGTCGCCACGATCGGCTGCAGTCGCCCATAGATGACGATCGCGCCGTTGATGGCGCCGCATGCAGCCCCGACGCCAAGGACGACCACGACGCCGAAGGCCGTCTCAAGCGGCGAGCCAACGACCAGCCACGAGGCCAGGCAGTTGGTGAGAAGGAAGATCATGCCGACCGAGAGGTCGATGCCGGCGGTGATCACCACCATGGTTTGAGCCATCGCGACAAAGGCAAGCAGCACGCCTTTGTTGGCGGCCGTCTGGATAACGTTGGCGGTGAAGCCGGCCGGATGGTTCGATGTGTAGATGATGAACATCACCACGAAGATCGCAACCGCCGCCAGCGTGCCCCGGTGTTCCGTCAGTCGATACCGCCAGTCGTTCATTGGATGGGCTCCCGGTGGCTTGGGTCTGCGGACGGAATGTTGAGTGCGCTCGCAATCAGCGCGCGCTCCGTTATCTCAGGGCCCGCCAACTCCCGTTTTACCGCCCCGTCATAGAGCACGAGGACCCGGTCGCAGCAGCCGATGAGTTCGGCATAGTCGGTCGAATAAAAGAGGATAGCCGCCCCTTCGTCCGCCAGACGCCGCAAGAGCTGGTAGATCTCCTGCTTGGTGCCGACGTCAATGCCGCGCGTGGGGTCGTTGAGAAGGACGATGCGCGGCTGCCGCATCAGCCACTTTGCAATGACGACCTTCTGCTGGTTGCCGCCCGAAAGCGCCCCGACCGGCGCGTCAATGTTGCCCGCCTTGATGGACAGCAACGTCATCATCCGGTCGATAGCGCTCTCTTCTTTGGCGCGATCGATGATTCCGCCGCGCGTCAGCCGGTCGAGAGAGGCGAGCGAGAGATTGTCACGCACCGTCATCGGCAGCATCAGCCCCTCGGTCTTGCGGTCCTCGGGAATGAGCGCCATGCCGATGCCGTGCCGGCGCGCCTGCGCAGGGCTGCCGATGCTGATCGTTCTGCCGTCGACGAGAACCGTGCCGCGCAGCCCGCGCAAGACCCCGAACAGCGCCAGGAGGAGGTCGCGCTGTCCCTGCCCGTCCAGCCCGCCGAGACCGACGATTTCGCCTGCACGCAATGAAAACGAGATGTCGTGAAGGCGGTTCGCCCAGGACAGATTTCGCGTCTCAAGGACGGGTGCCGCTGGTGCAAGCGGGCCCGGCTTGGGTGGATAGACGCTATGATATTCACGACCGATCATCATCTCGATGACCTCGCTGTCGCTCCTTGTCCCTGCCGGGTAGCTTGCAACCTTGCTGCCGTTTCGAAACACGGTGCAATCGTCTGCCAGTTCCGCAATCTCGTTCATCCGGTGCGAGATGTAGACAAGCGCCAGCCCCTCAGAGCGCAGCCGCTTCAACACCGCAAAGACCTTGGAAACATCGGCCGCCGTGAGCGCCGACGTCGCCTCGTCGAGAATGAGGATGCGTGGCTTGCGCGCCAGCGCCTTGGCGATCTCGACGATCTGCTGGCGCGACAGCGGCAGGTCCTTGACCAGCGCCAGAGGGTGGATGTCTGCCGCACCGGCGCGCGCCAGCGCCTCTTCTGCCAGACGCCGCTGGGCCTTGCGGTCGATCATGCCGAACCGGGTCGGCGGATTGAAGATAACGATGTTGTCGGCAACGCTAAGTTCCGGGATCAGCGACAGCTCCTGGAAGACGCAGGCGATGCCGGCGGCGTTGGCGGCGGCCGGTGACGCAAACGTCACCGGCTGTCCATCGAGCGTCATCTGCCCCTCGTCGGCGGCGACAACGCCCGCCATGATCTTGATGAGCGTCGACTTTCCGGCACCGTTCTCGCCGAGAACGGCGTGAATGGCGCCGGTCCTGACGGACAGTTCGGCATTTTCAAGCGCCCGCACCCCGCCGTAGCGTTTCGATATGCCTTCCATGCGAAAGAGCGGTGCGCCGCTTTCCATTGCGCTCTCCGGAAAACCGTTGTTGACGACAGGGCACTGCACAGCTGTGCGGTGCCCTGATCCTGATCGAACTACTGGTTATCCTTGCTCTGCTTCATGATCTCCTGGGCGGAGAAATTGATCCCGCAGGTGGGGAACGAATTGCCGACGAAGAAATTGTCGGACTCCGCCTGGAAATAATCCTGGCCTTCCTTGAAGTTCGGATCTTCGACGATGGCCAAGGGCAATTTGACCGACTGCGGCACCACCTGACCCTCGAGCGCGGCAATCGCCGTCTTGATGGCGACGGCCACTTGCGCGGGTCCGGTTCCAGCCGACGAGCATTTCAGGCCGTCGGCGGCATGTGCCGCACAGAACTTGCGAAATCCGTTTTCGGTTTCGCCGCCGAAAGGCACGAAGGGGTGCTTTGCGTCGATCATCGCCTGAACGATGCCGGTGTCGCCGCCCTGCCCGGTAATGCCGTCGAAGGGGCCGCTGGTTGCGATTGCGTCCGCAGTCACCTTCTGGGCGACGCCGTCGTCCCATTTGCCCATGACCTCGACGACCTCGAACTTCTTGCCCGACGCCTGGAGCTTCTCATGGATGCCGTCGTGCCTGTCGGTATCGACAGACGTGCCGGCGACACCGCGCACCTCAAGCACCTTGCCGCCATCAGGCAGATGTTTGACGAGCCAGTCGCCCCACAATTGCCCGAGCCCCTTCTGGTCGACGTTGACGTTGATGGCGTCCTCGGTGTCGAGGATGTTGTCGAAGGCGACCAGCACCACGCCAGCTTCCTTCGCCCGCTTGATGACCGGCGCAAACGCCGTCGGATTCTGGGCATTGACGACGATCGCGTCATAGCCGGAGTCGATGAAGTTGTTGATCGCCGAGATCTGGGCCGGCACATCCTCGCCCGTCGAAACGACCTTGAACTCCTTCAGTTTGGCTGCGACGTCGGGTTGAGCGGCATAGGCCTTGGCGGTCTGCACCATCTGGATACGCCAGGTGTTGGCGATGTAGCCGTTGGCAAGTGCGATGCGATACGGGCCGTCCTTTTTCGGGAACTTGAAGAATTTCGTGTCCGCCGACCACGGCGCGAAACATTCCGGCTCGGCTGCAGGCCCTGAAACGATTTCCGGATCTGCATAGGCAGCAGATCCAAGCATGAAAAAGGCAGTGGCGGCAACGATGCCGCCAGCGAGTGACTTCACCATCGACATTTCCTCCCATTGGCGCGCCACTTGTTTGTTCTCCAGCCCGGGAATGAACTCACCCTCGAGCGGCACGAACTCCTGCGGCACCGGCACGCTGGATGCCTGCGTTCACCATTGACGAGGCGCTCTGGTCTCCTCCCGAAAACACCGCTGTCTCTTAATTAGGTAGCGCTACCACATGCGATTGTAAAGTAACATTTGCGGATTATGGAGGACCGAATATCACTGGTTTAAGATCGAAATCAGCCTGATTTCGACGTCTCGAAAGGAAGCCTATTTCCTTCCGCGATGATAGCGCTATCATACCGCGACGCTTAAGAATACGTTCTTTGCGCATGAGGGAGCCCCATGGCCGAGGATTTCGAGATCGTAGACCCGCGCTTTGCCCGGCTGGTCAACCACAGCGCCCGCGTGGAGCAGCTTTACACGGGGTGTCGCTGGGCCGAGGGGCCGGCCTATTTCGCCGCCGGACGCTATCTCGTCTGGTCGGACATCCCCAACGACCGGATGCTGCGCTATGACGAGACCGATGGGCATGTGAGCGTCTTCCGGCAGCCGTCGAACTTTTCAAACGGCAACACCACCGACCGGCAGGGCCGCCTGGTAACCTGCGAGCACGGCGGCCGCCGCGTGACCCGCACGAACCATGACGGCAGCATCACAACCATCGCCGATCGCTGGAACGGCAAGCGGCTCAACTCACCGAACGATGTCGTCGTGCGGTCCGACGGGTCGATCTGGTTTACCGATCCTGCCTACGGCATCGAGAGCGATTACGAAGGCCACAAGGCCGAAAGCGAAATCGGCGCCTGCCATGTCTATCGCGTCGACCCGGCGACGGGCGCGGTCACTGCCGTCATTAAAGACATGGTGCGGCCGAACGGCCTTGCCTTCACCCTTGACGAAAGACGGCTCTACGTCGTCGACACCGGCCGGACGCACGGCCCTGACCTTCCGTCGCATATGCGTGTCTTTAATGTTGATGAAGCGGGCTCCGTGTCGGGCGGCGAGGTCTTTGCCGATTGCACCGCCGGGCTGTTTGACGGCTTCCGTCTGGATGACGAGGGCCGGATCTGGACAAGTGCCCGCGACGGCATCCACTGCTATCACCCGGAAGGCACTCTGCTCGGCAAGGTCAGAGTGCCTGAAAACACCGCCAACTGCGTGTTCGGCGGGCCCAAGCGAAACATCCTCTACATCTGCGCGACCAGTTCGCTTTATGCCGTTCGGCTGATGGTCAACGGCGCACGTCCCTACTGAGGCAGGAGGTCAATTATGCCGTTCGTGCGGATCACCATCGTACGAGAGGTCCTCGGCGACGATCCTTCGGTCAAGAAAGCTGCGATCGCAAGCAAGGTCGTAACGGCGATTGCCGAAGCGACCGGGCTTGCCGAGCGTGAAATTTCCGTCGTCTTCGATGAGGTCGACGCAAGGAACTGGTATGTCGGCAACACCGATGTGGAGACCTTGCGCGCGCGCAACCGGCAGGGATCGACGTGACGGACGACATCGTCTCCAGAGACCAGGGCCGCAAGGCAAGCCGGCGCGGCAGTGGCAGGCCGACGATCGCCGACGTCGCCAAACTGGCCGGCGTCGCGGCGATCACCGTCTCGCGCGCGCTGCGCGACCCATCGCTCGTTTCGGCCGAACTGCGCGCCGAGATCGATACGGCGGTGATCCAGCTTGGCTATGCGCCCGATCCCAATGCTCGCGCGCTCGCGTCCGCGCGAGCCGATGTGATCGGCGTTCTCGTGCCGTCGCTGACGAACATCGTCTTCGCCGACACCCTTCGAGGCATCTATGACGGGCTCGGCGACGGCCCGCTGCAGATCCAGATGGGCAACACCCACTACTCTCCACGGGAAGAGGAACGGCTGATCCGGATGTTTTTGGGCCAGCGGCCATCGGCGTTGATCGTGTCCGGTATCGACCAGACCGAAACGACCCGCAAACTGCTCGAGAGCGCGGATTGCCCCATCGTGCAGATCATGGAATATGGCGAGGATCCGGTCGATATGCTGGTCGGCTTCTCCCACTTCGATGGCGGCAAGGTGGCCACCAATCATCTGATCGAGGCGGGATATCGCCGCATCGGCTTCATCGGCGCCCGAATGGATCCACGCTCGCAGCGCCGCCTCGCCGGCTACCGCTCGGCGCTCGAGGCCGCACAGTCCTTTGATCCCAAGCTGGTGACCACCACGTTGACGCCGTCTCGCGTCTCGCTCGGCGGGCAGCTCCTGGCCGACGCATTGGCAAAGGTCGCCGATCTCGACGCCGTCTTCTGCAACAATGATGACTTGGCCATGGGCGTGCTGTTTGAATGCCAAAGGGCAGGCATCGCCGTGCCGCACCGCATGGCAATTTGCGGCTTCAACGACCTCGACATGATGCACGTCGCCTATCCGTCGCTCACCAGCATCCGCACGCCGCGCTATGAAATCGGCCGACAGGCTGTACAGATGGTGCTTGATCGACTGGCCGGCCTGCCAATCGCATCGCCAATCGTTGACCTGGGCTTCGAGCTCAAGATACGTGAAAGTACGATGCAATGACAACGCACCGCGCTGGAACCGAGCGGATCGGAACATCCGGAAACTTGCCGCAGACACCTCATCGCCTCGTCAATACCTCTACTTCGAAGGCTGAGGCCTTGGTGGTATCGTCGGGCGCCTAGCTACCGCCCACTGAAGCGTCCGCAAATTGCCACCATGAATTGAGCTTTAGTGCCGATGTGCGGAATGTTCACCGAGCACGGCTACGGCAACGTCGAGTTCGGCCTAACTGCGCTTCGTTCGCGGAATGATTGTCGAGGATGGGTGGTGCTGAAGCCGAGCGCGACGATCAGGCAATTGATTAAGCGGCCCGTTCGTCTGGATTTCATCCTAGCCGGCTAAGGATCTTCACCGCGGCTCGATGGAGGTCGGCGTTTGCAGCCATCAACACGGTGTCGTACCTTGTCGCATCCGCAAGAGGCTGCCCATCCCAGTCAGTCACTATGCCGCCTGCAGCCAGAATAATGGGCATCTGTGGCAGGATGTCGTAGTCGAAAACATTGCTTTCGACGAGTAGGTCGATGCCACCCAGCGCCAGCAGCCCGGCCGCGTAGCAATCATGAGATATGCGGGTGAAGCGTACCTTGGCAGTCAAGGCGTCGAAGCGCTCGTGGCGCGCGCGGCCGAACTGCTCAAGGGCCGAGGTGTAGAGGATCGCCTCGCCGAGCGCGGTCTTTTCGCTGGTGCGGATCGGCTCCTCATTAAGGGTCGCGGAGGAGCCTATGCCGAACCATCGTTCGCCGGTGATCGGCTGATTGATCATGCCGAGGACAGGTTTGCCGCGATGGAGCAATGCGATCTGCGTGCCGAAGGCGAGCGAGCCGGAGATGAAGGACTTCGTGCCGTCGATCGGGTCGAGCACCCACACCCATTCGGCATCCGTTCGGCATGCGCCGAATTCTTCGCCCCTGATCCCGTGGTTGGGATACTGCGCCTCGATCATCCGCCGCATCGTGGCCTCGGCGTCGCGGTCGGCAATGGTGACGGGGCTGGAGTCTGCCTTGGCGTCGACGACAACACGCTTGCGGAAGTGCGGACGGATGACGCTGGCTGCGGCATCGGCCATGGCGTGCGCAAGTGCCAGATACGGCGGTGGGCAGTCAGGCTCATGGGTCATCGTTCTATCCTCAAAGCTTCGGCAGCAATCTGATTGAGCATGGTTCTTACGGTTTCGAGCTGCCGATGAGCGGCGATGGCCTCTTGGCTAAGCCGCGCGCCAAGGTCGGTGGTCCCGATGTCCGTGAAACTCGCGGAGCGAGCCGCAATGAACGGGTCGCTTTCCTCCGAGGGGAAGCGCAGGGCGGGCGCGAAATAGCCCTCTTCTTCCTCGAGCCCGAAGCTTAAGACCTGCGCACGGTCCTGGCCAAGCAGAAGCAGGTCCACGAACATCGCATGCAGCGGCAGATGGCCGGTGCCTGTTTGACAGGCGAGGTGCGCCCAGCCGTCGCGATCTTGCTGGACGAGGCAGTCTTTGACATGCACTTCGGTCACATAGGGTGCCTGTGCGGCAAGCGCCGGCAACGGTAGCTCATAGGCATTGATCATGTTGCCGAAGTCGAACAGCAGGCCGAGGCGCGGATTGGCGACCGCCTTTACGATGCCGATCAGCTCCTCCGACTTCAGGTCCTCGTGCTGTTCGAGCGTGTAGCGAAGCCGCCCCTCGGGATCGAAGGTCTCCAATCGTCGCAGATCAGCAATCGTTTGTGAGACAATTTCCGAGACGCGTCCCTCGTAGCGCGGATAGCAACGCAGAGACGTCGCGCCAGTGGCAAGCGCGATACGTACCGCATCAAAGAGACCTGTCTCCTGCGTCGTGCTGGTCTCGATATGGAGCTCCAGTCCGAACTGCTCGACTGCGGCACCATAATCAGAAAGCGCTGCGTCTGACATACCGGCGAGACTGGCTGCCTCGCCGTCCTCGACATGGACCTTGAGGCCGACGAGCCGCTGCTCATAGGCGAATTCGGCAAGCTGCAGCGGTGTCACTCCGCCAAAACGCATGTTGAGATGAAAGGCATAGGCGTGCGCAAACAGCGGCGCGTTGCGCGCCCGCTCCGCCAGCCGGGCGCGGGCCGGGCCGGAAAGGGTGGCTATTTTCGCGCGCCAGTCCGGCGACGACAGATCGTCAAACGTCGTTTCGGTCAAAGAGCCGGCTCCTTCACAGACGATTTCAAAGCTGAGGGAACATCAGGCGGCAAGCACCAGAAGATCGCGATGCGGCAGGCTGACCTCTACGGTGGTGCCGACCGAGGGCGGCGGCCTGTCGGGCTGGTTGAACGTATCGAGCGAAACGAACTGGCCCGCGACCGCCACTTTGATGCGGATCACTGAACCGAGAAAATGCACTGCTGCAATTTCGCCGGAAAGGACGACGCGATCGCAGTCGCTGCGCCCCAGTTCGACCGATTCTGGACGCATCGCCAGGCTGATGCGCTCGCCGGGCCGACCATTAAGCGGCTGGTCCAGCGCCACCGGTACACCACCAAGCCGCACCTTGCCGGTGGTCGCATCCAACACGTCGGCGTCGAGAAGATTGAGCGTACCGACGAATTGCGCAACGAAGCGCGTCGCCGGCCGGTTGTAGATCTCGAACGGCGTGCCGACCTGGTCGGCGACGCCCTGGTGCATGACCACGACGCGATCCGAAATGGACAGCGCCTCCTCCTGGTCATGCGTCACGAAAATGGCGGTGATGCCGAGATCGCGCTGGATCCGACGGATCTCGTCACGCAGGCTAATGCGGACCTTCGCGTCCAGAGCCGATAGCGGCTCATCGAGCAGCAGCACTTGCGGGCGCGGCGCCAGCGCGCGCGCAAGCGCCACACGCTGCTGCTGGCCGCCGGAGAGCTGGAACGGATAGCGCCCCTCGAGTTGAGGCAGGCCAATCAGATCCAGCATTTCACCGACGCGCCGTGCAATGGCCGCCTTGCCCTCACCCGCGACCTTGAGGCCGAAGCCTATGTTTTCCGCCACCGTCAAATTTGGGAAAAGTGCATAGGACTGGAACACCATGCCGATGTTGCGCCGGTTAGCGGCAAGCCCCGTCACCTCCCGTCCGTCGATGCGGATCGCGCCTGATGTCGGCGTCTCGAAGCCGGCGACCATGCGCAAAACCGTGGTCTTGCCGCAGCCAGACGGGCCGAGGAAGGAGACGAACTCCCCTTTTTCGATGTCGAGGTTGAAATCCTTGACGACACGGGTCGGGCCAAAGGATTTTTCCAGGTGATGGATATCTAGAAAAGCCATGGTCAACGCCTCACGGTGGAGAATTTGGAGAAACGGGTGACAAGCTGGATCAGGGCCATACAGGCCCAGGTGATGGCGAAAGCGACAACGGCGAGCGCCGAGGGTTCGTAGGCGCGGTTGCCACCCATCCAGACCATGTAAGGGCCGAACGAGCCGACGTTGAGCAAGGCGGCAAAGACATATTCGCCGATGACGATCGCGAAGGTCAGGAAGGCGCCGGATAGCACCGAGACAAAGACGTTTGGCAGGATGACGACGGCAAGGATCCGCGTCCAGCCGGACCCCAGGCTCTGGGCCGCCTCCGTCAGGCTGCCGACATCGATGGTGCGCAGGCCCGTGTCGACGGAGCGATACATGTAGGGCAGCGACAGTGTCGCATAGCCGAACAGAATGAGGAGATTGGTGCCCCACCAGCTTCCTGTGAGCGGCAGGACCGAGGATGTATTGTAGATGCGGATGTAGCCGAAGACGATGACGATCGGCGGAATGACCAGTGGCAGCAGCGTCAGGAACTCGACGACCGGGCGCAACCCGGGAAACCGCAACCGGACAAAATAGGCCGTCGGCACGATGAGCAGGATTCCAAGAACGATCGTGAGCAAGGCCAGAACGACGGAGTAGCCGAAGGTTTGCTGGAACTGCGGATCGGCCAGCACGACGCGGTAAGCTTCGAAGCTGTAGCCATCGCGCTGCATGCGCATGGAGAAGTCAAACATGCCGACGAGCGGAAGGAGGAAATAGAGCCCACCCAAAGCGACGGCGAGCCAGGACCAGAGACGCCTTTCCCTCATTTGACCCACCTTTCCGCGCGCATGCGCAGGAGGATATAGATTGCGTTGGCAATGGCGGTGAGAAGGATCATGGCAAAGGCGATCGCATAACCCAGATGCGGATCATTGAGCACGTCACCGCGGATCTGGGCGAACAGGACGATCGGCGCGATCGAGAGCGATGAGCCGGTCAGCGCAATGGCGGTCGCAACCGCTCCAAAGGCATTGGCGAAAAGCAAAGCCAGCGTGCCGAGAAGCGAGGGCCAGAGCACTGGCAACGCCACCAGGCGCCAGTACTGAAAACCGTTGGCGCCGAGACTTTCGGCCGCCTCTCGCCATTCGCGGCGCAGCCCCTCCAGTGCCGGCGTGATGATCAGCACCATCAGCGGGATCTGAAAATAGAGGTAGGTAAGCGCCAGTCCGAGGAAGGAGACGATGTTGAAGCCGGCGCCATAAAGATTGATGCCGAACCAGTGGCGCAGCAGCATCGTCACGAAACCAAGGCGGCCGAGGGTTGCGATGAAGGCGAAGGCGAGCGGCACGCCGGCGAAATTCGAAGCGACGCCTGAGAAGGTCAGGATGGCATTGCGAAGGGGTCGCGGAAAGCCGCCGAGCGTGATGGCGGCGGCCATGAGGAAGCCGAACAGACACCCGAGCGCCGCTGTCAGCAGGCTGAGCTCGATCGAGATCCAGAAGGCCGATCGTATGGATGGCGCAAGAAGCTTGCCGAGGTTCTCCAGCGTCATCTGTCCCTCAGCGTTGCGGAACGCGCCGAGCACGATGTTGAGCGTGGGCAGGATGAGGAACAGCGTGGCGAAGACGAAGAAGGGGGCGACCCCGAACCAGCTGAGAACCTGTCGTGGCCGGAAGACGGCCGGCAGGGATGCGACGCTTGTTGTCATCGGATTTGTCCCTGGGAAAATTGCGCCAAAGGGGGGCGAGAGGCTTCACGACCGGTGAAACCTCTCTCTCAAGCGGAGGATTACTTCACGTTGGCGCCGACCACCTTGTCCCAGCCCTCGACGATCGCCGTCTTGTTGGCGGAAAGCTCGTCGACCGTCGGGAAGATCGCCTTTTCATAGGCTTCGGCAGGCGGCAGCTTGTCGAGCAGCTCCTGCGGGAACTTGCCAGCCTTCAACATGGCATTGAAGCGCGCCGGGTGGCAGTAGCCCTTCAGCCAACCGGTCTGGCCTTCGTCGGAATAGAGATATTCCATCCAGAGCTTGGCGGCGTTCGGGTGTGGCGCGTAGGCCGAGATTGCCTGAACATAGACCCCGGCGACGACACCGCTTGCCGGTACGACGACGTCCATCGGCGGGTTGCCCTTCAACGCGTCACGCCAGGCCAACAGATTGTAGTCCCAGGCGGCGACGATCGGGGTCTGCCCCTGCGCGATCGTGCCGGCCTTGCCGAGCACAGGCACGAAATTGCCGGATTTGTTCAGTTCCGCAAAGAGCTCCAGGCCCTTGCCGCCCGATTCCGTTCCAGGCTTGGCGCCCCGCGAGATGCCTGCCGACATCAGCGCCAGGATGGCCTGTGCCGAAGACCGTGGATCGCCGGTGAGTGCGACAGCCCCAGAGTACTCCGACTTCGACAGATCCGACCAGTCGGCCGGTACAGTATCAAGCAGATCCTTGTTCACACCGAAGGCCATGACGCCGTAGTAGTCGCCGTACCAATAGCCTTGCTCGTCCTTGATGTTTTGAGGAATTTCGTCCCAGGTCGCCACCTTGTAGGGTTGAAGGAGGCCCTCCTTGGCGGCAGCCGGCGCAAAAGCCAGGCCAAGATCGACGACGTCAGGCGCCTGCGAACCTGTGTTGCCCTTGTTCGCGCGGATGGCTTCGAGCTCGTCGGCGGTACCGGCGTCGGGGTTCAGTTCGTTGACTTCGATGCCCGGATACTTCGCCTTGAAGCCGGCAATGACGTCTCCGTAGTTGCACCAGTCGTGCGGAAGCGCAATGACGGTCAACATGCCTTCCTTCGTTGCGGCAGCGACCAGCTCTTGCGATGCCTCAGCCTGGGCAAGACCCGGCAGGGCCGCCGCCAGGGCGAGTGTGGAGACGAAGGCGCGACTGGTTGCACGCGATAGAAGCTTGTTCATGAATTCCTCCTGTTGACCGTCGACGACGGATCGTGGGCGATGGCTGCTTTTTGTCCTTGCATCCGGTCGTCGGCACCGCCGCCTTTCCCGGTTCCCCCGCACCTTGTCTGCGTCCTGCGAAGGGATGCATCGGTGCGTTTTCGTGTAGGGACAGGATGTAACAATTGGACGACGAAGAAACGTCCATTATGATGCATTCTACTGTACCAATTTTTGGAGGCGCACCGGTGGTCAAACAGCTTGAAGGGCCAATCCTGCCTTTCCTTCGCCTCGACGCGACAGTCGCCCTGCCGAAATTCCGCCAGGTGCAGGACCAATTGCGCATGGCGATCCTGAAAGGGCACCTGCGCGCCGGAACACGGCTCCCTGCAAGCCGAATCCTTGCCGAGGAGTTGGGCCTGTCGCGCCAGACGCTGGTGCGTGTGCTCGATAACTTGAAGGCGGAGGGCTATCTGGAGGCACGACAGGGTGCCGGTACTTTCGTCTCGGCCGCCTTGCCGCGCCAACCGGCAAAGCCGCTGTCGAGGCCGACCCGCCACGACGTCGCCGACCGCGCCCCGCCGCGGCTATCGCGAATTGGCGACTTGTCATGCCGGATGTCGGCCGATATCGGCCAAATGGAAGACAGGCCTTTCCTCCCCAACCGTCCGGCGCTCGACCGGTTTCCCTTCGCTGTGTGGAGGAAATGCTGGAACGCCGTGACGCGCGGCGGCAAGGCCGTGGCCATGGGCTATGGCGACGTCGCGGGCGAACTGGTGCTTCGCCAGAGGATCGCCGAATATCTGGCCCTGCACCGGCGCGACCCTTGCGATCCCGATCAGATCGTCATCACGCCCGGGGGGCACGCCGCCTTCACGCTTTCGGCTTTGGCGCTTGCCGATCCTGGCGACGGGATCTGGTTCGAAGATCCGGGGCCGGTGACCACCAGCAACCTGTTTCGCACGCTTGGGCTGCAGCTGTGTCCGGCCGATGTCGATGCAGACGGCATGGATGTCGAGGCTGCGATGGCCCGCTATCCCGACGCGCGCCTCGCCTTCGTGATGCCGTCGCGCCACCACCCGCTCGGCATCACCTTATCGCTGCCACGCCGGCTTGCCCTGCTCGAATGGGCGCGGGCGAGCGACGCCTGGATCATCGAGGATGACTACGACAGCGAATTCCGCTACGACGGCGCGCCTTTGCCTTCGATGCGCTCCATCGACAGCGACGACCGGGTGATCTACGCGGGCAGTTTCAGCAAGGCGCTCTATCCGGGCATCCGCGTCGGCTTTCTCGTCCTGCCACCCCAACTCGTCGGAACATTTCGCACGCTCTCGGGGCTGATCAACCGTAGCGTCCCGGTGGAAACCCAGCTCGCACTCGCCGAGTTTATCGGCGGCGGTCACTTTGCCAGCCATCTGCGCCGGATGCGCGGCCTTTACACCGAGCGCCGCGAGGCTTTCATGTTAGCCGGACGGGATGCGCTTGCCGGACTTGCCCGCATCGACTGCTCCGAAAGCGGGCTCAATGCACTCGCCTGGCTGGAGGGCGGCCGGGAAGACCGGGCCTCCCACCGCGCCGTGCTCGATGCCGGACTGCAATGCTATCCCCTGTCCGACTACACGATCGCGACACCTCAGCCGGCTGCGCTCATTCTGGGCTATGCCGGCGTTCCGGCGGATCGAATGAGGCCTCTTCTTTTCCGGCTGGCCGATGCGATCGCCCGATCGCAAGGCCGCATCGGGCGATCAGGCGATTGAGGAGCCTTTCGACCGCCATGGCCCAATCCTCCGGGTCCTCGTCATCGCCGCGAAGCCGCCGGGCGACCACGTAACCGATACCGCGCAACATGACGCACCGCCCTTTCCAAGGATCATTATTGCCGGACGGCGCGAAGCGGCTTTCCGCTGCGCTGGGTGACGCCAACGCCGGGGGCGACGCCGACTGCGGCGTTGGAAGCCGCAAGCAGTGGCTTGCCGCGCACCATGTCGGAGGCGCGTTCCGCCAGCATGATGGTCGGCGCATTGAGGTTGGCGTTGGGCTCTGACGGAAAGACGGAACTGTCGATCACCCTCAGCCCGTTGATGCCGCGGACCTTGAGCTCGCTGTCGACGACTGCCATGCCGTCCTCACCCATGCGGCAGGAGCCGCAAGGATGGTAAGTGCTTTCCATTGTCTCGCGCACCCAGGCGTCGATCTCGTCATTGCTTCGAACATCCTTGCCCGGCGCCATTTCCTCGCCGCGAAAGCGGTCGAAGGCCGGCTGGGCGATGATTTCGCGCGTCAGCCGCAGGCAGCGGCGGAAGCCCTCGCGGTCCTCCTCGCGGTCGAGATAATTGAAAAGGATATCCGGTTGCTCATGGGCTTCCGGAGAGCGTAGCCGGACATAGCCGCGGCTCTTCGGCTTGTTCGGACCGGTCAGCACCATGAAGCCGTGGCCGTCGAGCGGCTTCTTACCGTCGTAGCGCATGGCGGCCGGCAGAAAGTGGAACTGGATATCCGGCCATTGCAGCGACGCGTCGGAGCGAATGAAGCCGCCGCTTTCGAAGTGGTTGGAGACCGAAAGCCCCTTCTTGAACAAGAGCCATTCGGCCCCGATCAAAGCCTTGCTGAAGAGCCCCATCTTGCCGTTGAGCGTGATCGGCTCCTTGCAGGCATACTGGATGTAGACCTCGGAATGATCCTGCAAGTTCTCGCCGACCCCTGGCAGATCGTGCAGCACGGGAACACCGGCCCTCTGCAGCATGGCGGCTGGCCCGATACCGGAGCGCTGCAACAGGTGCGGCGATCCGATCGGTCCGGAGGAAATCAGCACCTCGCGGTTGGCGCGCGCGACATGGCGCTCGCCACCGAGTTCGTACTCGACGCCAACGGCGCGCTTGCCTTCGACAAGCACGCGCCGCGTCATCGCATGGGTGATGACCGTGAGGTTCGGCCTCCCCATCGCCGGCTTCAGATAGGCGTTGGCCGTCGACCAGCGCACCCCGTCCTTGACGGTCATGTGCATCGGGCCGAAGCCCTCCTGCATGTGCCCGTTCGGGTCGTCTGTGGTGATGTAACCCGCCTCGCGGCCGGCATCGACGAAGGCGCCGTAGAGCGGGTTCTTCATCCCGTTGCCGGCATTGGTCGCAAGCGGACCTGAGGCGCCGCGATAGCTGTCGCCTCCGTCCTGCCAGCTTTCGGCGCGCTGGAAATAAGGCAGGCAGTTGGCGTAGCGCCAGCCGCGCGCGCCAAGTTCCTCCCACTCGTCGAAGTCGCTGGCGTGGCCGCGCATGTAGACGAGCCCGTTGATCGAGGACGAGCCGCCGATGACCTTGCCGCGCGGGCAATGCACGCGCCGGCCGTCGAGACCGGGCTCCGGCAGGGTCATGTATTTCCAATTGTACTTCGTTCCGTTCATCGGGATCGAAAGCGCCGTCGGCATCTGGATGAAGATCGACTTGTCGCTGCCGCCGAATTCAAGAACCAGCACCCTGGTCGACGGGTCCTCCGAAAGGCGGTTGGCGAGCACGCAGCCGGCCGATCCTGCGCCGATGATGATGTAGTCGTAGGTGTCGCTCATGGCGGTCTTCTCCAGGCGTTACGGGTATTGGCCCCAACCACGGCCACGGGCAAAAAGCCGAGTGAGCACGTAGTGGGTGGCGCCTGCGGCAAGGCAGGACGGCACGGAGGCGGTCAGGTATTTGAAGGCCGGCAGGCTTGCCAGCGTCTGCGGATTGAAGACGGCGACATAGACGATGAAGCCGACCGCAAGGGCAAAGAGCCCGATGGGGTTGAAGCCCGCCCAGAACCGATACGGTCCGTTTTCCTGCGGTCCGTGCAGGCTGCGCATGTCGAGCTTCTGGCCACGCAGGAAGAAGTAGTCGGCGATCCCGATACCGGCGAGCGCGGAATTCAGCGCGGAAGTCCAGACGAGGAAGATGAAGAAACCGTCATACATCTGCGGGTAGAAGACCACGAGCCCGAACGGGATGAGGCAGAAGAGGAACAGGATCGCGCCCCAGGAAATGGCGCGAACCGATGCAGTTCCGACCTGCCTGAGGCCAACGATCGACGTGTAGAGGATGTTTGCCATCGAGGTCATGTTGGCGAAGGCGACGAAAAGCAGCGCAACGATGCCGATCATCGGACCGGCGATCTTCGTCATCCAGATCGTCGGATCGCTTTCGCCGAGTGCGACTGCTGCAAGCAGGCCGACAATTTCGCCGAGTGCTGCCGCCGCGAAGATACCGAGAACATTGGGCCAGAAGGCGGTGCGCTCGTTCTTCGTCAGCCGCGCCAGATTGCCGATATAAGGCCACCAGGAGAAGCCGGCTGCCAGATTGACCTCGACCGCGACGATGAAGTTCAGCGTCTTGTCCTCGAAAGGCGGCGCAAGGGCCGGCAAGGCCAGAAGCTCGCCGATCGAATGATGGCTGAGGATGAGGTAGAGCATCGCCACCATCAAGAGGACCAGCGCCGGCGACACGACCATGTTGAAGAACTTGATCGAGGTCGGCCCCTTGGCGACGATGAACCAGGTGAGCAGGATTGCGCCGATTGCGGCGATGATCATCTTCGCGCCCGTCGGATTGGCGGCCTCACCGGCGCTCAGCGCCATCAGCCCGTCGATCGAGCGACCGAACATCATCGCGAGAACCGCAAGCCACCCCATGGTGAGAATGACGACGGCGAGCACATAGACGACGCGGCTGCCGTTGTAACCAAATTGGCTGCGCAGCGCCACGAACTGCTCGACGCCGTAGCGGCCGGTCATGGTGGTGGTGGCAAGCGCCGTCAGCACGACGCCGACGATGTTGCCGATGATAATGGCGGCGATACCCTCCTTCGGCCCGACGAAGAGGCCGACAGAGCCGCCGATCAGAAAGGCCCAGGTGGCAATCGCCAGTGCCGAATTGGCATAGGTGAACTCCCAGAAGCCCCAGAGCCGTTCAGACGGCAAGAGGGGCGCATCGCCGCGCTCGGCGGCAGCACGATTGCGGGCGGCCTCTTCCTGTTCCGTCTTCAAAGTGGAGATATGTTCGAGTGCGACATGATCGGTCATCTCAAGCCCCCCAGAGCCAGAAGCCGACGACCAGCACGAGCGTCAATACCGTCATGCCGGTGTAGTCGAGCGCAGTCATCGTGCCCTCGAAGCGGTCGCCCGCCTCGATATCTTCGTAGATGCGGGCGCGCCGCGCCAGTTCGCTCTGCCAGGCGATATCGTTGTTTTCCATCGTCGTTCCCCTTTTCGCGTCGCGCCTTCTGGCGTCTTTCCGCGAAGTCCATTGCGGCTCCATCAGCCGCCGATCTTCGGAAGCGGATAAACCCGCTGCCGGCTACCGAACCGTGACGGGCTCGGAATAAAAGGGCAGTCGGTCAATCCTCGGCGACCAGCTGCCGTTTTCGGCAACACGCCGCACATGGGCGGCAATCTCCTCCATCGGCGCGAACCAGACGTCACCGCGCGTGAGAACCTGTTCGAGGAAGCGATGCACCACCTCCCAACGGGCAAGCCGGCCGGTGGCAAAGGGATGCACGACCGGCACCCAGAGCGCGCCGTGGCGATAGGCCGCCTCGAACTCCTGCGAAAAGGCGGCAAAGCCCTGCTCCGGCGCGCGGATTGGCATCATGTAGTCGAGGTCCATCGACTGGACATATTGCGGCCAATCGTCGAGGCCCCAGTGCGACGGCAGCTCGACGAGGCTGCCGGCGTCGCATTCAAGCAGATAGGGAATGTCGTCACCCATCAACGAGGCGTCGTAGGCAAAGCCCCGCGACACCAGGAGGTCAGCGGACCGGTGGGAAAAGTTGTAAAGCGGCGCCCGCCAGCCACGCGGTCGCTTGCCGCTGGCCTTCACGATCACCTCGATGCCGCGGTCGAGCCAGTGCGCCTCTTGCTCGTCCGAAAGTTCGCGGGGGTGCTCGTGCAGGAAGCCGTGATGCGCCAGCTCGTGGCCGCCTTCCAGTATGGCCTCGATCGCCTGCGGATATTGTTCGATGCACCAGGCCGGCACGAAGAAGGTCTGCTTGATGCCCAGTTGCCGATAGCTCTCGACAATGCGCGGGATCGCGACTTTCGGCCCGTATTGCAGCATCGAGATCGCCGATACGCGGCTGTGGCCATCCTTTGGATGGGCGATATGGACGAGGCTGTCGGCATCCATGTCGAAGGTGATGGAGGCGGCGCATTTGGCGCCGTTCGGCCAGGGAATGGGATTGGCGATCATGGCATGATGCTCCCGCCGTTGCTGCCGATCCCCTGGCCGGTGAAGTAGCGCCCGCCGGAGCCGGCGAGAAACCATGCGAGTTCGGCGATCTCCTCGGGCTTGCCGAAGCGCGCAAGCGGGATCGCCAGTTCCCTGGCACGCCATTCGGCGCTCATGTTCGCCGCCCCAAGCATCTCGGTATCGATCGGACCGGGGCAGATCGCATTGACCAGCACGCGCGGCGCAAATTCCTTTGCCCAGGAACGCACCAGACCGAGCACGCCGTGCTTGGACGCGACATAGGGCGAAAAGGTCTCGCGGCCGTAATAGGCCATGTCGGAGGCAATCATGATCAGCCGCGCTGGCTCCTCAGCCGTTCCCCCCATCAGCCCCAATGCCATCTTGCCGACGAGGAAGCTGCCACGCAGGTTGATGGCGATGACCCGGTCGAAATCCGCAACGGGCGTTTCAAGCAAGGCCGCTTCATGAATGACGCCGGCGCAGTGGACGACGATATCCAGTCCGCCGAACGTCTGTTGCACCACCTCGCCGATGGCGGCGACCGAACCTTCGTCTGAGACATCGCAGGCAAGCGTCAGGGTTTCCGTAGCCCCTGCCTGTACAGCCGAAATCGCCGTCTCGTCCGGTTTGCGAATATCGGCAAGCGCAACCCGAGCTCCTGTCGCTGCGAATGCCAGGGCGCAAGCAGCCCCAATACCGCGATAGGCGCCGGTGACAAGAACGCGCGCACTCATGCCATCACCTCGCCGCGGTCGAGCATCAGCGCCTGGCCCGTCATGTCCCTTGCGCCATCGGAAGCGAGGAAGAGATAGGGTGCAGCGAGGTCTTCCGGTTCCAGGAGGCCCGGCAGGACCTGGGCTCCCACGATCTCGTCCAGCAGGTCCTGCTCGCTGCGCCCGGTGCGCAGCGACATGTTCTTCAGCGACAGCATCGCCGCCTCGGTGCGCACCCAGCCGGGGCAGACGGCATTGACGCGAATGCCTCGTCCCCCAAGTTCCTTGGCCATCACCCGGGTGAAACCAAGATTGGCGTGCTTGGAGGCGATATAGGCGGAGAACTCCGGCACCGCGACACGGCTCCAGATCGACGCGGTGACGACGATGCGGCCCCCCTCGCGCATGTGAGGCAGCGCATGGCGGGTCACATAAAAGGTGCCGTTGGTGTTGATATCGGTGATGCGTCGGAACGTGTCTTCTACGCTATCGTCTTCGTCGGTCACCGGCGTAATGCGCTCGAGCCCGGCATTGTTGACGAGGACATCGATGCGACCAAGCGGCGAAAGCGTTGCCTTAACGGCAGCACTGTCGGTGATATCGCATTCGAGCGCCGCGATCCTGCGGCCGAAGCGTTCAGACATCTCGCGGGCGGCCTCGTAAATTCCACGGCCGGAGGAAAGAATTGTGACCTCTGCCCCGGCGGCGGCAAAACCTTCCGCGACGGCGCGGCCGATGCCGCGGCTGGCGCCCGTCACCAGCACGTGTTCGCCGGAAAAATCGTAAGCGATACGACCCATGGTCTCAGCCTCTCTTGGCGTGCATGACGCGGCCGATGAGGTTCATCAGCACCTGGGCGGCGAGGATCGAGGTCGAGCCTGAGTGGTCGTAATCCGGCGCAACCTCGACCAGGTCGATGCCGACGATGGTGCCGCGCCTGGCGAGTATCGAGAGGATCTCCAGCACCTCGTAATAGATGAAGCCGCCATGGGACGGCGTGCCGGTGCCCGGCGCAATCGAGGGATCGAAGCCGTCGATATCGATCGTGACGTAGTAGCGGGCTCCGGCCGGCACGCGCGAAGCAACCTTCTCCGTGCCGAGCGCGCGGATCTGGCGCACGGACAGGATATCCGAGCCCATTGACCGCGCATCCTCGTAGCCTTCCTTGGCCGTCGAGGAAACGTTGCGGATGCCGAACTGCGAGAGCCCGGAGACATAGGGCTTCTCGGCGGCCCGGCGCATGGGATTGCCGTGGCCGTAGCGAACCCCGTGCCGCTCGTCGACGAAGTCGAGATGCGCGTCGATCTGGACGATATGGATCGGGCCGTGTCCAGCACAGTCGTCTTCAAACGCGTTGATGCAGGGGATGTTGACCGAATGGTCACCGCCGAGCACCACCGGAAGCGCGCCGGCGGCCAGGATCTTGCGCACGCCGAATTCGATGTTGGCATGGCTCTTCATCGTGTCGGTGTGGACGATGTCGGCGTCACCGATATCGACGATCGAAACCTTGTCGCTCGGCAGGTAGGTGACGTCGTCCTCGTGATCGTAGGCGCCCCCATGGCCGAAGGAAAACAGCGTCGATGCCTCGCGGATGGCCCGCGGCCCGAAGCGGGTGCCGGCGCGCCATTGCGTACCGCAGTCAAACGGCGCGCCGAGGATCGCCACATCCGCATCGATCGCATCCCAGTCCGGCTGGTAGGGATATTTGCCGAAGGTGCAGATGCCGACGAACGGCAGGTTCAGCCGCCCGGTTTCATAGGAATTACCCGCCATGTCTCTCCTCCTCAGGATGAAGGGAGTGTGTGGAAGGTCGATACGCTTAAAAATATCTATGATTGGATGTTTAGTTGTGACTTAATCAATGAATGATCAACAAGGTTCGCCATCGCATCCTCAATCTGTCGCTCGGCGATGCAGAGTTGAGATTGTTGCGTGTCTTTGCCTCCGTCGTGCAGCATGGGGGGTTTTCCGCCGCGCAATCATCACTCGGGATGACGCAGGCGACCATCTCCACCCATATGCGCCACCTTGAGGAGCGGCTGGGCTTACGCCTCTGCAGCCGCGGGCGCAGCGGTTTCCTTCTGACCGACGAAGGACGCCTCGTTTATGAGGCGACGCTGGATCTTTTCGGCTCGCTGGAAAAGTTCCAGAGCCGTGTCGGCGAGGCGCAAGGGGAACTGACCGGCAGCCTGACCTTCGGCACGGTCGACGCGATGATCACCAACCGGGATCTCGATCTCCAGGGGGCACTCGCCGCCTTCCACCGACAGGCGCCGCGTGTGCATCTGGAGATCGACGTCGCCGCGCCGCAGGTGCTACATCAGGGCCTTCTAAATGGTGGTTATCAGATCGTGCTGATGCCGACGGTCGGCAGCGCGACGCCGCATTTGCGCACGCAGCCCGTTTTTTCCGAGGTGCAGAAACTCTATTGCGCGCAGGGTCACCCGCTATTCGACCTGCCCGACGATGCGCTCACCGACGCAGTTCTGGAAGCGCAGTCTTTTGCTGGTCGCACCTACATGCTTACCGAGACGATCTGTGGGGTAAACTTCCACTGGGCGGCGGCCACGCCGCACATGGAGGGCACGCTGCTATTGCTCCTCTCCGGCGCCTATATCGGCTTCTTGCCCGACCACTACGCCGACGAATGGGTACGCAACGGTCGCCTGCGGCTGCTCGCCCCCGAGCGCATGACGTTCGAGGACATGTTCCACATCGCCCATCCCCGCAGCAAGCCCTCGCGTGCCGCCGAGACGCTTGCCCAGGCGATCCTCGCAAGCGCGCGCCCCGGCTAGACTCGATGGCGATTTCGGGGTGATCCTCGACACGCGGATTGGATGTGTCGGACGACTCAATCGTGGTAACGATCTGTTCGGTGAACTGCGGCAACGCCCATAGCGAACCTGAATCAGCCGGCGGCACCTTTCCGCTAGCGCCCTCGGCATGATCATGTACCCGACGCGCAGGGATTGCAGCAGCGTCATGCTGAAGGCGCCGATATAGATGACCTGGCGGGCCTGATCGAGCGCTTTCAGCGGTGGAATCGGACCGCCCCGATAGCGAAACTCGCTGCCCAGATCGTCCTCGATGATCAGCGCCTCGTGGCCGGAATGTCGGACATAATGCAGTCATGCAGGTAATCGGCGAAGGTGTCGCCATTCTGTCGGACAGCGCAACGGTCGCCATGGCGGTGCCAAGAGCAATGGCGGCATCCATCAGTATAACCCCGCACGCAACTCGACGGCATGCCAGCTTGCTGCATTCGATGAAGGCGGGCGCATTGCCCATAAGCTGACGACGCGCTCTACAGTTCGAGGCTCGGCGTGCCGGCCGGACCGGGCGAGCGAACGTATGACAGAACGCTTTCGCGCGCTATTGCCCGAGCCATGCGGCACAACATGCTTGAGCAGCACTCGAAGCTGACGCTCCGGGGTTTCGATTCCATCTGGCAGGGCAATCACAGACGGCTCACGCCGCATAAGCGGGTAGGACGGGATGCGTTCTCCCGCCCGCCTCAGGCAAATTTCTGATCGATGGCTCGACGAAAGCCGAAGAGGGTTTTCCTCGTTGTTTGGTATTGGACACGATGTTGTCCACGGCAGGCGCTTCCGTGCCGGGCAAGGTGCGCGATCTCTGATCTGTCAGCCCGTCTTGTGTATCCCCAGCGCGTCCGCGATGGACTTCACGCGTCTGCTAAGCTTGATGTAGAGCTGCACGGCTCTCATGCGGTCTTCGTACGAATACATGAACTATCTCCTGTTAGTCCAAGAATTCGTCCGCACCTCCAGGGGGATCAGTTTTTCATTTCGCCCGACACTGCGACTGCGTGAATGTCTTCATATCGTCTTCCTCGGTTCAGTTCGGCTGGCTAACTCCCCGTTCGAACCTCAAGAGCGGGCGAACGCCAGCAACGGTCCTATGTCGTGGTTATCAGCCGCCCGAAGGGCCGCAACATAACGAGCGCGGGTCTCGCCCGCATCCACCAGATCAGCTCTGCCCCAGGTAAAGGGCGGCCGGCCAAGCCGACGTGCCAGCAGATCACCAGCCAGCCGGGAAAATCTGCCGTTCCCGTTCGGAAAGGGATGAATGGCCACGAGCATATGACTGAACCGCACGGCGATCTCGTCGGGCGGAAAAGTTTCGTGTTCGACCCAGTAGCGTACGTCGTCGACCACCTGCCTGACTGCCACTGAGATGCGATAGGCATCGATACCGATATTGCGAGGCGTGGTTCTGTAGTCCCCAGCCCAGTCCCAAACGTCCCCAAACATGCGGCGATGCAGCTCACAAAGAAAAGCCTGGTCGAGCACGTCCCTTTTTCGCGACGTTGCCCACCGCAGGCCCTCGCCGATATTGACTTGCTCGGCCTCATTCAACTCGTGCCGCAAGGTGATGTAGGAAGGGATGAGCCGCTCCCGCTCCTCAGGGGGTAGAGGGGTGTTTGCCTCGTCGTCGTGCTCGAATAGAGGATCTTCAGCCATGTATCTCAATCCTCATCCCAAAGGCGCCGTGCAGCGTCGGTAAGCAGGGATTCCACGAGCCGCCGACGTTCTGCCTCCAGGTCCGACTTAAGCAGCGCCTGATTCTCCAGCCGCATGGTGTGGTCGAGCCTCGTCATATCCTCGCCCACCTTTTCGGCGGCACGCTCGTAAAGGATATCGTCGAGCGGTTTTATCGGCACGAAAGCGTAGACGAACGTGCAGTTCATTGCCGCAGCGGCCTCACGAAGGGTCTTGATTGTTGTCGCTCCGGAAACCTCGGCCTTCTCGATGGCCGGTATGCGAGACGGAGCCGCTCCCATGCGGTGGGCAAGTTGTCGGGTGGTCATACCAAGAGCTTCCCGGATGGCCTTCATCCAACCGCGAGGCGGCGAGATGATTTTGAGTTCTCGCACGGGCGCGAGACGTCTTTCCAACTGTTTTCGCGCGAGCGCGGCTTGCTTTCTGTTCATATATTTATGTCCATAAAGAAGAAAATTATCACAAATAAATGATCATGGTCAGCTTAATAGAACATATAAAGATAATCAATATTCCCATTCTTGATCATATATCCATGAGCAGTGGCCGCAATTTCAACGTGACTCTCTGGTCGCAGTGAACGCTTGCCGGCTTTCCAACCCGACATCAACAGCTGCATGGCGCCTTTTACCGCTGATTATTTCTACGCTACGAGCTCCACCGCCGGCTCGCGGACCGCATCTCGACCTTGCAATGGGATTGGAGGGTCTACACGTCATGCGCGTTTTTCTGATAACGGGCCTGTTGCGTTTCCGATGAAGCGACATTTCCGCCTGCTGACGGCAGCAAACTTTTGAGAGCTGCTTGATTGTGCGGAACCGTTTGGTTCAGATGCTCGACCACCAGTTTCGAGCCGCCGGAACCGCCACCTTCTTAGAACGCGTCGCGAACTCTTCGCGCAGGGATGGTCAGTATGGTCCAATATCAAGACTGGTGCGACTACAACGACGGGGCTCTTGGAAAAGACTACCTCCGGGTCATGACTGCGCACGGGGCCGATGTTGCGCCGTCCAAATGACAGCAAAAGCCCTGCCCGCTCACTACGTCGCCGAGGAACGGATCGCCAGACCGCTTGCAAGGATGGGTAAGAGCAGCGTGGCCAAGATAATCACCGATCTACTGCCGAAGATGCCGCAGATCCGCTCCGGCGACCTTGGTGCGACCGAAGGGATCAATGCCTATAGCGGCTACAAAGCGCCCATGTCGTTTTGCATTTAACCGCAAGACTCCGACAGCAATAGTTTCAACAAGATAGCCTGGCACTAAATTTAAGAGTTGGCAGTTAATTGAGATTGCCCCTTTGGAGACCGGTAACTTCTCGAGGGTCCGGCGGCGCAAAGGGGGTGGCTTGGGTTTGAATATCGAAGGCACGTTCGGGTCTGGCTGTCGGAATGGTGCCCTGAAGCGATCGCGAAGTCCGCCGTTCAACGCGGTCGTCCGGACCTGCGTGAGCATGTGAGCGCCGTGGAGCGACCATCGCGTCTGCTGCTTCTTGACCATCCGCTTTCCAACAAGCGAATTACCGCCGACATGGAATCGCCGAAACAGCGGAACAAGCTTTTGAGACTGCCAATCAAATTGCACGACTGTTCGACGGCGACCGCGAACGCATCGTAAGGGAGTCTGAGCGTACGGGGTCAGTCCTCCAGATCCACGAAGCCATGCGCACCAGCCCTTATCTGACCGCCCCCACGGCGATGAAACGGAGCGGACTAACCATGCCCACCGTCAACGCAGCTCTAGACCAACTCCAGAAACTTGGGATCGTCGAAGAAGCAACAGGTCGACGGCGTGGCCGAGTCTTCGTCTATCGCGCGTACATGGAAATACTGAGCGAGGGAGCAAGCGGCTAAAGCGTTCCTGTCGATACATTATGCGACCTTGGACGCACAGAAGGAACATTCCATAGCAAAGCGTCCGCCTTGCGTCACATGGAGTCATTGAGATCGCGGACAGCGTTTTTTGGTGGTTCAACCCTGTCGCGCTCTCGCGCGAGCGCGCCCTTGAATTCTATAGTTGTGAAAGCGAGATGCGTCCCGCCGATGTTGGTCAGATCGTGAACCATCGTCTCGTCGGCAGCAAAGGCGAAGACCTTGCAGTCGCCGGCGTTGTAGTCGGTAACGACAGCCTTCCCATCTGAATATGTGGAGCGGGACCGTCCTGACGTCAGCGCAATCCAGCAGTAATCCAGCTGATGTCGGTGGAAACCGAGACGTTCACCGGGGGCGAGGCAGATGTGCCAGACACGCACGAAGTCAGTTTCGGACACGAGAACCTGTCCGACCCGCTCGTCCGCATTCGCAATCTCATCGCGAAAAGCCTTCGACATTCCAACGCTGCTCTCAATCATCGGTATCATCCCGGTTTCTCCGTCACGTGGTGGGTATGACCCCACCATCGATATTGATCACGTCGCCACTAATGAACTCGGAGAGGTCCGAGGCCAGGTAAAGAACCGCCATGGCCACGTCCCGGGCGGTGCCAAGCCGCCCCGCGGGCAGTCTTGATTCAGCAAGGAACGCGTCCACCGCGCCGTCGATCGTGGTACCGTAGCGCTCCGCAAGCGCGTGAAGGAACCCGCCCGGACGGTCCCACAGCTCAGTTCGTATGTGGGCGGGCGCAACCACATTCGAGCGAATGCCCTTGGACGTGAACTCACGTGCAAGCGCTTTGGACAGAAGCGCGATTGCCGCTTTGGAGGTGCTGTAGTCTGGCAACAGCGGATGCGGCATGCGCCCGGCCTCCGAACCACAATGGATAAGCACACCCCTCTTCTGCGCGAGCATGGTGGGAATTACAGCTCGCGCCATACGGACATAGCCCATGAGATTGACATTGAGCGTCTGCGCCCAATCCTCGTCCGAAACGTCGAGAAAACCGCCGCGCGTTGGACAGATGCCAGCATTATTGAAGAGCACGTCGATGCGGCCGAAGGCTTTGAGCGCCGTGTCCGCAGCAGCTTCCCCTGCGCCTTTCTCCCCAAGATCGACCTCGTATGTCCGCCAGCGGGCATGTGCGGCTAGGTCTCTCACCGGCGCCATGTCACGGCTGACCCCCAGCACGCGGGCGCCTTCGGCAAGAAGCGCCTTGGCCGTTTCCAGCCCGATGCCGGAGCTTGCGCCGGTGACGATGACGACCTTGTCTTTCAGGTTCAGATTCATGGCTGCAGTCTCCTCCACATACTTCTCGACGGCCGCAACAAGGATGCCACGGCAATCGAGGAGCGCGTCAAGGTTTCTTCAGCATCCTCCCTCGACCGGTTGGTCAAAGAAGCTTCAGCTTCGTCGTGCGGGAGACCACCGACACGGCGATGACGATGATGATGCCCTTGACGATGCTTTGCACGTAAGTGTCCATGCCCACCAGGTTGAGACCGTTGTTCATGATGCCGATCAGCAGCGCCCCGAAGAACGTGCCCATCACGGTCGCCGTGCCGGGGCGAAGCATCGTCATGCCGATGAACACGGCAGCAAGGCCATCCAGAAGATAGGTTTCACCGCCATTCGGCTGACCCGAACCAAGCCGGGCCGAGAGTATGATCCCGGAGATCGCGGCAAAGAGCGAGCTCAGTGCAAGGCCATAGACCCGATAGGAGCGCACCTTGATGCCCGAAAGTTCGGCGGCGCGGGCATTGCCGCCGACGGCATAAAGGTAGCGACCAAAGGTCGTGCGCTCCATGACGAACCACGAACTGCCAACAATGACCAACATGATCAGCGCCGGATAGGGCAGTATGCCTAAGACCTTGCCCTGGCCGACCGCCAGATAGTCGGCGGGAATGCCGCCATAGATCGCTCGCCCGCCGGAAATCATGAAGTTGATGCCCCACAGAATGGAGCCGGCCGCGAGTGTCGCGATCAGCGACGGAACTCCGACGCCGACGACGAGCGCGGAATTGATGAGGCCGACGCCAAGACCCGCGACGAGCGCGCCGACGATCGACAAGGGGATCGGCACGCCCGCCACCATCAAGAGGGGGGCGAGCAGACCGGCGAGTCCAACGACATAGCCGACGGAAAGATCCATCTCCTTGGCGGCAAACCCAAAGGTCAGACCGACCGCGACGATGGTCAACATCGAGATCTGCTGGAGGATGTTGACGAGGTTGGTGCCGGTGAAGAACCGATCCGTGCCGACCGCGAAAGCCAGGAAAAGGATGATCAGAACGGCAAGCGTGCTGTACTTCTGGATGAGTGTGCCAATGCGCATCGGGCGGGACGCTTTCTCCGGAGCAATAGTCGTTGTCATGGTCATTGGGTTACCCCCGCAATTGCATTGATGAAGACGGCCTCGCTGAAATCGCGACGGGCAATCTGGTCGGCGTCCCGGCCATTCCTGAACGCCACGACCCGGTCAGCCACATGGGCGATCTCGAGGAGATCGCTCGATGCAACGATGACAGCCGCGCCACGTTCGGCGAGCGAGACGATGAGCTCGTGGATCTCGCGCTTTGCGCCGACATCCACGCCTTCGGTTGGCTCGAGAAAGACGAAGAGCTTGTACCTGCCCTCGGAAGCGAATTGCCATTTGGCGACGGAGACCTTCTGCTTGTTGCCGCCGCTCAGTTCGACGATCTTCGTCTCCGCACTCGATGTCTTGATGTTCAGCCGCTTGATCAGACGCTGTGTCTCGGCACGCTCGCGTCCGGTCTGAACAATTCCGAAAGGCTTGAGGCTCGTTTCCTGGATCCCGGCCATCGACATGTTCTCGCGCACGGTCCAGTCGCCGATCATGGCATTGATCATCCGGTGATCCGGGATAAGTGCTGCACCACAGCGTTTCATGTCGCGCACGCTGGCCCGGCCGACGTCCTTGCTCTTGAACCGGTATCGACCGGCCGTCGCCAGGCGCGGCTCAAACAGCGACTGGGCGAACTCGAAATGCCCCGAACCGGTCAGGCCGATCAGACCGACAATCTCGCCGCTGCGAACCTTAAGGCCGTCCATATGGAAACGCTCGCCTTGCCAGCCCTCGATATCGACGACGATCTCCGCGTCGGCAGCAAGCGTGCGCTCCGTCAGGGCACCATCAAGCAGACGATGTTGGTTGCCGGCCTGCCCACGATTGAGCATGAGGTCGATCAGTTGACGCTCGGTGACTTCGTGCCCGGCATTGGAAAGGTGGCTCACCTTGCGGCCATCCTGCAGCACGGTGATCTCATCGCAAAGATCGATCACTTCCTGCAGGAAGTGACTGATGAGGACGACCGCCATCCCGGCATCGGACAATTGGCGGATCAGCGTCCAGAGGCTCTGCTTTTCCTTAGCCGGCAACGTCGCCGTGGGCTCGTCGAGGATCAGAACCTTGGGCCGCGAGTGCAGGGCGCGAAGGATTTCGATGACCTTCTGATCGGCATAGGCAAGCTCGTCAACCTTGCGGTTGAGCGCGATTGCCGTATCCGGAAACCACTGTTTCGCGAGCTCTTCCGCCTGCCGCTGAACCTCGCGCCGGTTGATGAAGAACCGGCTTTTGACCGGCTCGAAGCCGAGACAGATGTTCTCGGCGCCGGTCAGATGCGGCACCAGGCTGCCTTCCTGCGATACGAGCGAAACGCCGTTTGCCACAGCCGCCGCCGGGTTTTCGAATGCGACCGGTTGGCCCGCCATGCTGAGCGTGCCGGCCGTCGGCTGGACGGCACCGCTCAAAATGCTGACAAGCGTCGTCTTGCCGGCTCCGTTCTCGCCGACAATGCCGTGCACACGGCCCTCGACGATCTCGATGGATACGCCATCGAGTGCGAGCGTGCCCGGCCATTGCTTGGTGATGTTCTCAAGAACAATCGACATGTTGCACCTCCGAAATGGACGGGCGGCAGCACCGCCCGCCCGACGGTTCACTTGCAGTTGTCCTTGGTGAAGAGCGTGGCACCGTAATAGACGATGTCCTTGCCGTTCGTGACTTCCTTTGGATGATCACCGTCCAGCATGACCCGCTTGGCATAGGTCGCAAGGTTCACGCCCCACTCCTCGAACTGCTGCCGCCCGGTCGCAACGAACATCGAGTTCGGCTCGCAGATCGCCTTGATCGCTTCCGGGTGCCCGTCCATGCCAGAGACCGGAACGTTCAGCCCAGCGCCTTGGAGAGCCGTGATTGCCGCTTGCGCCGGCTCGTCCCAAGGTGTCCAGACGGCAGTGATCTCTTCGCCGTAGCGTGTGGCGAAGTCCTGCACGGCGTTCAACGTTTCCTGATAGAAGTTGGCGACGTCGAAGTTGTATTCGCCGATGACCTTGATGTCGGGATATTCCTTCAGGATCGCCCGCAAGGTGTCGGTGCGCTCGCGCACCGGCTTGATCTTGTCGGTGGTGATAATGATGAGGTTGCCCTTGCCCTTCATCTGGCTGATCAGGCTCAGCGACACCTCAGCAGACATCTGCCAATTGTTGGTGGTGATGTCAGCGGTCGAGCCGGGGATCCAGCCGGAGTCGACCGTGTAGACTGGAATGTGGGCTGATTCTGCGCCCTTGAGGGCGTTGCTGGAGGCGCGCAGATCCGCATAGGTCACGTAAATGACGTCGACACCGCGGTTAACCGCATCCTCGATGTTGTTGGCGACCTTCTCGGCAGAACCGGCAGAGTCGAGATAGGTCACCTCCCAATCATCGATGTTGTTTTCGGTCAGGTACTTCTTGAAGCCGTCCTGGGTGCGCTGTTCGGCCTGGAAAGCGGCGTTACCCTGGATCCAGCCGATCTTGACGGGCTTGGCGAGCGCCGGTGACGCGGCCAATAAGGCGATGATCGCGGCGCTGGTAAATTTCAGAACTGTCGACATGATTTCTCCTCCCACTCTGTCGTCAGATTGATAGAAAACCGCCGTCGATATTGAGATCGACACCGGTGCAGTAACTCGCCGCCTCGCTTGCGAGGAACACCGCCGGCCCGCCCACTTCGTGTGGCTGCCCCATGCGTTTCATCGGTGTCATCTCGGCGAACTTGCGGACGTTCTCGGCCACTTCCGGCCGGCTGTTCATGGGCGTGGCCATGAAGCCTGGACTGAGGCAGTTGACGCGCACACCCCGCCCGGCCCATTCGGCGGCAAGGCTCTTCGTCAGGCGGATCACCGCCGCCTTCGTCGCGTCGTAGTGCACCTGCTCAAGACCGGGGATGGCGGTCGAGCCACAGATCGACGCCATGTTGAGAATGGAGCCGCGGCCACGCTCCAGCATGCGGCGGCCCTCGACCTGGCAGGACCAGAAGAGCCCGTTGAGGTTGATGTCCATCATCCGCAGGAACTGCGACTGCGGCATAGTCTCGGCCGCACTGACATTGGCGATGCCGGCGCTATTGGCGGCGATATCGATCTCGCCGAGCTCGCGCTCGGCTCGATCGAATGCGGCCTCGATCGAACTGCGATCGGTGACGTCGCCCTCGAGGGCCAGCACTCTGTTGCCGGTCGCGGAGATGGCTGCCAGCGTCTCCTCCTGGCCGACTGCACGCGGCAAGTCGAAGCAGGCGACATGGGCACCCGCTTCGGCAAGCGCGATTGCGATTGCCTGCCCGAGTCCACTTGCTGCGCCCGTGACGAACGCACGCTTGCCGCCAAGATCAAATCTGTTCACCTGCACCTCCCGAAACCTGCTGATTTTATTGATAAACCGATTGGTGCTTGCGATTGAGGACGTTGCCCTGAATTCACTCTTCAGCCCCGCTGAAGAAGGCTCAGAGAATGGCCCTGATGGTGCCGCCCTCCGCACGCATCGCCATGCCGTTGAGGTGCGAGCTTGCCGCCAGATGCACGACGCTGCGCGCCACCTCGTCTGGCTCGATCATTCGCCTGATGAGCGAGGTCGGTTCGGTTTCGTCGAAGTAGTCGGAGACGACCGTGTCGCGGGTCGTACCCTTCTCGTCGGCGATTTCCTGGTGGTATCGGCGCACCGCTTCGGTGTTCGTCGGACCCGGTAGGATGGTGTTGACCCTGACCCGGGTGCCCTTCGTCAATTCGGCAAGCGCGCGCGACAGACCGAGCAGGCAGGTCTTCATGGCGCCGTAATGCGCCATCCATGGCTGCGGCTTGACGGCGCTTTCGCTGCTGATGAAGACAACGCTGCCTTCGCCTCGCGCCAGCATGTCCTTCAGCACCAGCCGCGACATGCGCACACCGGTCATGACGTTCACGTCGAAATAGCGAAACCAGTGTTCATCCGTCGTCTCGAAGAAATCGCGAACTTCGAAGATACCGATGTTGTTGATGAGGATATCGACGGGGCGGTGGGACGAAGCGAATGCATGGAGCCGCTCGGCTTCACCCGCAGCGGTCAGATCCCCTGCGATCCCCCGGCATCGTTGACCGAGAGCGGAAACCGCCTCCTCGACCTCCGCGGCACTGATGCCGCTTACCGTGACATCCGCTCCCTCGGCGAGAAAGACGGAGGCGATGGCGCGCCCGATGCCCGTGGCACCACCCGTTATCAACACGTGCTTGCCGGTAAGACCATAATCCATTCTAAAAAACTCCATGCGTCGTCGTTCGGTGGTCAGCAAAGGCGCACCGTTGGAAACAAGGGCGATGAGAAATGCGATCAGGCGGCGCCGCGCAGCCTTGGGTACTCGGTCCTGCAGAGCTCCGCGCTTCGGCTCAGGCGCTTCACGCGCTGCAGGAGAAAATCGATGAACTCGGCCGTCCGCAAAGGCAGGCGGTGTCTCGGTTCAGACAGAAGATGAATGATCTCCGGGTCGCAGTCGAAGTCCCTGAGGACCGCAACCAGCGTTCCCTCTTCCAGTTCGCGCGCAACATCCCAGGACGACACGCGAATGAGTCCTTGTCCGGCCTTGGCAAGGTCGATCAGCGCCTGCCTGTCGGAAACAATGCGGTTGCCGCTGACGCGAACGAGCGTCGGTTCGCCATCGACGGCGAAACCCCACTTGTCGGCAGCCATCTTGCCGTCGAGATAGACGAGACAGTTATGGGCAGCGAGATCGGACGGGACATCCGGTGCCCCCACCCGCGCCAGATAGTCGGGAGCCGCACAAATGACCATCGGGTTTTCGCCAAGCTTGCGCGTGGTGAGCGCGCTGTCAGGCACGGCGCCAAAGCGAATGACGATGTCGCAATCGTCGTCGACCAGATTGACGTCCTCGTCACCAAGGATGAGGCGGAAACCGATCTCCGGGTGAGCGGCGCCGAACTCGCTGGTCAAGGGGATCAGGTACTTCCGCCCGAATTCAGTGGGTGCTGCGATCGTCACCGTTCCGTTCGGGTTCTTCTTGCGCGCGCGCATCGTCTTGTCGAGCCGCTCGAAATCCTCAAGGATCGTCTGCGAGGTTTCGAAGAGATAGCGCCCTTCCTCCGTCAGGCAAAGCGAGCGTGTGGTCCGCTTCAACAACGCGACCCCGAAGTGACATTCGAGCGCCTTCAGCCGTCCGCTCATCGTTGCCGGCGACAGGCCGAGCTTCGAGGCTGCTAGAGAAAAGCTGTTCGACTTGACGATTTCCGAGAAAACGCGGAGGTCTTGGATGCTGTTCATCGGCTGACCTCCAACTCGGGCAGGAACTGTCCGAGATCGCTCATGCTCGCGGCAAGGCCGGTGACAAACACTTCGACGCGCGCGCGGATAATCGGATCGAGATCATCCGGGATATTGTTGCGGTAAACGTATTTCCGCACGCCCATGTAGAAGAAACTGGAGTGAAAACCCCAGACGATTTCAAGCACCAGTTCGTCCGCCTTCGGACCTGTCGGAACCTCGACACCCGCTTCAGCCGCGATTTCGGCGAAGATCAGCGGAAAGGTCGTCTCATGCAGCAAACCGAGATATTTCTGGGTGATCTGCGGGTCTTCCAGCGCCGACGCGATGAAGATCCGGATCCAGCGCTCATCGAGGATCGCAGCCGTGTAGGCCCTAAGGTAACGGACGAGGCGTTCGCGGATCGACAGCGAACGATCGGCGAGCAGATCGTTCCAGCCCGCATCCCAACGCTTCAGGTAGACTTCGTCATAGATCTTCTGGAGCAGGTCGTCGCGGTTCTTGAAGTACCTGTAGAGCAGCGGCTGAGAAACGCCGAGCGCATCGGCCAGTTCGCGCGTTGTGAACCGCAGTCCTCGCTGGGCGACGAAATCGATCGCAAATTCGAGGATCTGCTGCTCGCGATCGGCCGCGTCGAGGTATTTTCGTGCTGCTTTTGCCATAGCCTATCGTTCTGACACCTTAGCGACGTCAGCCCTCATGCTTTGAAAATCAGACATGGCTCCGACCCTAACGGCGGTCGGGAACCTCCCATGCTCTCTCCCTGAGCTAACACAAGAGGTAACACCATCGCCAAAACTGATCAAGTGATAATTTATCAACTGATCACTTCTGTCAGATCGCGCGCGCCAGGAAATCCAAGAACCTGCGAATTCTCTGCGGCACATGCGTCTGGGCCGAATAGATCGCCGATATGGGTTCAGTCTCCCCTGCATCCCAAGGACCGAGCAGCTGAACGAGGCGTCCTTCGGCAAGATCGCGACTGATATGAAATGCAGAAAGCCGGGCGATACCGGCCCCCTGCAGCGCGAAGTGGCGCATGGATTCGCCGTTGTTGACGACCAGCCTGCCGGCCACGTCGACATGAACCGACGCACCGTCTACCGGGTCCTTGAACTGCCAGGTGTTGAGATGCGGACGGCCGCCAAAGGTAAGACACGCGTGCTTGCGCAGGTCCTCCGGTCTGGCCGGCTCGCCGTGCCGGGCGAGATAATCCGGCGCGGCGACGACGTGCCTTGGTGAACTCAGCAACCGACGGGAACGTAACGAAGAATCGCGCAGAACGCCCGTTCGGATCGCGATATCGGTCTTCTCCGCAATCAGGTCGACCGGTTCGTCGCTGAATTCGAGATCGATCCGCATGCCCGGGTTTTCGTCGAGAAACCGCACGACGAGAGGTGACAACACGTGCGTGCCGAACGGCAGGTTGGTGCTGACTTTCAAAAGCCCACCGACGGCCTCTGCCTTGCGTGCGATCTTTGCTTCGGCCTCGGCAATTTCCTGAACGATGGCCCGGGACGTCTTGTAGAAATCGTTTCCTTCGGTGGTCAGTCGGAAACTGCGGGTCGAGCGCACCACGAGCTGTACGCCGAGGCGTTTTTCAAGACGCGTGACCAGCTTGCTGATGGCCGAAGGCGACATCGAGAAGACCCGGGCCGCCGCCGAAAAGCTGCCGGCTTCGACGATCGTCACGAAGACTTCCATCTCGAGTGCCCGGTTTTGCATTCCAATCGCCTTCGTGAACTTAATTCACTTCAGTTATTCCTCAAGCCGGCCTACCTGACCAGAGGGTAAACCGTCATCCTCTCCACCACATGTCACAAAGGGAGGAATCCATGTATCAAAAACGCGCATTGATCGTCGGTGCGACGGGTATCGTCGGGCTGAACGTCGCCGAGCATCTGAGAGATCTCGGCGGCTGGGAAATCCATGGCGCTTCACGGCGGCCGCCGCTCGGGTCGTCCTACATCAAGCCGCACGCGGTTGACCTTTTGAAGCGGGACGAGGCGATCGCGGCCCTCTCCCACCTGGCCCCTACACACATCTTCTATTGCTCATGGACGCTCGGATCGAACGAGGACGAGAACATTCGCCTCAACGGCAATATGCTGAAGAATGTGCTCGATGCCTTCAAGGACAAGGGCTGCGTCCAGCATGTCGGCATTGTCACCGGCACAAAGCACTATCTCGGGCCCTTCGAGGACTACGGCAAGGTCCAGCCAGTCACGCCCTTCCGTGAAACAGCGCCGCGCCTGCCGAAGAAGAATTTTTATTACGAGCTCGAAGACATCGTCATGGCCTATGCCGCCGAGTACGATTTCGGCTGGTCGGTGCACCGCTCTCATACGATCATCGGCTACGCGGTCGGCAACCTGATGAACATCGGCGCGACGCTGGCTACACACGCCTCGATCTGCAAAGCCACGGGCCGTCCCTTCCGCTTCCCCGGAAGCCCGACGGCCTATCGTGGCCTCAACGATATCACCGACGCGCGCATCCTCGCCAAGCAGATCGTCTGGGCCGGCACGGAACCGAACGCCCGTAATGAAGCCTTCAACGCGGTCAACGGCGATGTCTTCCGCTGGGAGCAGCTCTGGAAGACGATCGCCGACTATTTCGACATTCCCGTGGCGGAGTATCCCGGCCAGTACAATTCGCTTGCCGAGCAGATGAAGGACCTCGGCAATGACTGGGACCGGCTCGTCACCCAGCATGCCCTGCAGCCGAACAAGCTCGATCGCCTCGCCTCTGCCTGGCACACCGATCTCGACCTCGGGCGACCGATGGAATGCGTGCATTCCATGGCCAAGGCGAGAGCGCTCGGCTTTGTGGAAACGCAGGACACGGAACGCTCCTTCATCGACGTGTTCGACCGCCTGCGCGCCGAACGCATCATTCCCTAATCGACCAAACCAATTCGAACGAAACCGCGGCGCGCCAATGGCGCGCCGTTTTCTTTTCTGGTTCGCGAAAATTCGGAACGCGTCCCGTGACGCAAAGAAGCCGCGCTCCTTGCGGGGGCGCGGCTTCTGACGTTTCTCGGTCTCTCCGCCTTTTCAGGCGATGAGCGGCCTTGAACCCAGTCTACGGGCAAGTCGATCGAGCGTCTTGATGCTTGCATTGACCTGTTCGCAGCGGACCTCCGCAACGCCGTCCACTTCCATGAGATAGGTGCGGATCGGCCCGACATAGGTCATCGCCATGTTGGGGCAGGCCTTGCAGGCGCCAACGAGCTTGATGCTCACGACGCCGTCCGAGCTGATATCGGCGATCTCGATATCGCCGCCATGGCCAAGGATCAGGGGGCGGATGCGCGCAAAAGCAGCTTCGAGCGCATCCGTCGATATGGCAGAGCGGGCCGTCATCAGACCAGCCCCAGTTCGATCTTCTTGGCCTCGATGTCGATGCCCATGCCGCGGGCAAAGGCCTTGCCGAGGATATTTTCCTTCATCTCCCGGGTGACCTCCGGATAGCCGTAGCGCTCCTGCAGCTCCTCCGGCATTTCGAGATTGGCGAGCGTATCGATGTAGGTCTGGACATGCGGCCAGATGAAGGCCTCGGAGCCGTAGCAGATGCGGTCGGAGCCGACATAGAGCAAGGCTTCGCCGAGGCGTGCCAGCATCTTCCAGGGCTGGAGGTAGTACTGGTTAAACCAGAGCGGCAGGATCAGGTAGATGTTGTCAAAACGGCTGGCGATCGAGATCGTCTCGTCGACATAGGGATCACCGAGGTGATGTATCCCGAAGTTCAGCTCGGGGAAGTCCGCGGCGGCATACTGGATGTCGTTGGGTTTGAAGGCCTCGACCGGGCCGAGTTCCAGCGGAAAACCCTTATGGAACTGCACCATCTTGATGCCAAGCTCGATCGCCTTCTCCCAGAGCGGATAGGCGATGTCGCGATCGTCGGCGCGCCATGAACAGCCACGGCGCTGGTACTGATAGAACTTCATGCTAACGGCGCCGAATTCCTTGACCTGGCGCTCCATCTCTTCGAGCGCAAAATCAAGCCCGTGATAGGCCGGGTCAACACCACCGGTGAGTACCACGCGTTTCGGGTTCGACTTGGCGAAGGCATCGCTGAGTTCGACCGGACCAAGCCCGGCCCGCCAGTGCGAGAACAGCGGCACGGAGCAGGCGCTTGCCATATCGGTGTCGGAGTTCTCGAAGAGCATCTTGTTGCCCCATTCAAGATCGGGGTTGGAGAAGGTTTCCGTTTCCGGCGGCGGCCCTCGGCGACCCGTCAAATTGATGAAGCCGGCGATCTGCGAGCGCAGCAGTTTCACACGTCTGCCGTCGCTTCCCGGCTTGATCTGGTTGTCGCCGAAGTCCTGGGTATGGACCGCCGCGTCGAAAACAAACATCCCGTCTTTCATTGTTTACCTCCTTGAGAAAACCGCCGCCTTCACTTGCGTCCCTCACTAGGTAACATGAGCCAACCCGTTCATTTCTTTGGAATAGTTGAAGATTGTTTTCAGCTATTCGTGCGGGCGGCCGCGCGTTTCTAAAGCTAAAACAGACCTCGTGATCAAGCATTCCGTGGGGCGACCCACCTTGAGGACGAGGACAGCACGTGACCCAACCAGGCAGGATCGAAATAACCGGGGGCCGAAACAGCCTCAGACCGACTGACGAGGAAATCGCGTTCCTCAAGGACCGCGCCAAATTCTGTCGCCTCGAGACAATCAGGCTGATCGAGATCGCGAAAGTCGGCCATTACACCTCGGTCTTTTCCGCAGCCGAGCTGTTCTCGGCGCTCTATTACGACGCGATGGACCTCAAACGTGGCGAACCGAAATGGGAGGATCGCGACCGTTTCATGATGGGCAAGGGGCACGCGGCCGTCGGGCTCTTTCCCCTTCTCGCCGACCTCGACTTCATCGATCGTGACGTGCTCGACGGCTATACCCGCCTCGGCAATCCGCTGGGCGATCATCCTGATATGACGAAGGTGCCCGGCATTGATTTCAGCTCGGGCTCGATCGGCCACGCCCTTTCGGCTGGTTGCGGCATGGCGCTTGCCGGCCGGATGCTGGGCAAGGACTTCTACACCTACGTGATGATCGGCGATGGGGAGTTACAGGAAGGTCAGGTCTGGGAGGCTGCCCTCTTCGGCGCGCACAACGGGCTTGGAAAACTGATCGGCATCATCGATCGCAACGGTTACCAGCTTGACGGATCGGTCGACGACATCATCGGCGTCGAGCCGATTGTCGAGAAATGGCAGGCCTTCGGCTGGGAGACCCATGTCGTTGACGGCCACGATGTGGCGGCAGTCGCAACCTTGCTTCGCACGCTCAAGGCCGATCGCGAGCGGACACGCCCCGTGATGATTATTGCGGAGACGGTCAAGGGCAAGGGCGTCTCCTACATGGAAACCGAACCAGGCTGGCACCTCGGCTATCTCGACCCTTCGGATGCTGCGCGCGCAATTGCCGAAATCGAAGCGATGGAGATCTGAGATGAACAAGCCGCTTTCCGACAAGTCCTGGCAATACCGCCAGCTCAATGCCGTGACACCCGGCCTCGATGCACTCTCGGACGCTCTTATCGAACTCGTCGCTGCGGGCGAGCCGATCGTCGCGGGCACCGCCGACCTGCAATATTCGAACGGCCTTGCGAATTTCCACGCGCTCCATCCCGATCGCTTCGTTCAGTTCGGGATCTCGGAGCAGAACATGGTGTCGGCCGCAGCAGGCATGGCCGCTGTCGGCATGAAACCTTATGTCGCAACCTTCGCATCTTTCCTCGCACTGCTCTGCTGCGAGCAGATCCGCATGGACGTCGCCTATTCCAAACTGCCGGTTCGGCTGATCGGCCACCACGCCGGCATTTCGCTCGGCTTTTACGGCACCTCGCATCATGCGACTGAAGACCTCGCCATCATGCGCTCGATCGCCAACCTCACGGTCATCGCGCCGGCCGATGGCAATCAGCTGAAGGAAGTGATCAAGGCTGCGAACGACTATCCTCATCCGATCTATATCCGTATCCAGCGAGGACGCGATCCCGAGGTCTATGCGCAGCGCCAGCCGTTCACCATCGGCAAGGCGATTTCGCACTATTCGGGAACGGACCTCATGATCATTGCCACAGGCTCCACGGTCCACCCCGCCCTCGAAGCGACCCGCGCGCTGCGGGCCGCAGGCGCAAGCGTCGGCTTCCTCGACATGGCGACGGTGAAACCGATCGACCGTGACGCCATCCTAGAAGCCGCCGGTCAAAGCCCGCGAATCCTAACGGTGGAAGAGCACAATGTGCTCGGAGGACTGGGCGGTGCGGTCGCCGAGGTGCTGGCAAGCGAGGGCCTGCCCGTCAAATTGACCCGGCATGGTATCTACGACGAGTACAGCCTGATTGCGCCGCCGACCCATCTCTATGCGCACTACGAGCTCGACGCGAAAGGCATTGAGGCGCGCGCCACGAGGCTGCTCGAAGGCCGCGCGTAAAAAGCCGCAGCGCGCGTGACGTTTGGCTCTAAAGACCACTCTACTTGAAAGACCGCGGGGCTCGAGCTCCGCGGTCTTTTCCTTGTCTCGTTTCAGGCAACGCCGCCGAGGCAGACATATTTGATCTCGGTGAACTCCTCGATGCCGTAGCGCGAGCCCTCGCGGCCGAGGCCGGAAAGCTTGACGCCACCGAACGGCGCTTCCGCCGTCGAGATCAGCCCGGTGTTGACGCCGACCATGCCGTATTCCAGCGCTTCGGCGACCCGGAACACCCGCGCCAGGTCCTTTCGGTGTCGTTGGCCTGCTCGACGACATCCGCCTCGTCGGTGAAGCGGAAGAGCGGCGCGACCGGCCCGAAGGTTTCCTCGCGTGCAACCGCCATCGCCTGGGTGACGTCGGCCAGAACCGTCGCTTCATAGAAGGTGCCGCCGAGCGTGTGACGCTTGCCGCCCTGGATCACCCGCGCACCCTTGGAGGTGGCGTCAGCGATATGCTCCTCGACCTTTTCCAGCGCCGCCTTGTCGATCAGCGGGCCAAGGATCACACCTTCGTCGAGACCGTTGCCGATCTTCAGCTTGGCGACCGCCTTGGCGAGCTTGTCGGAGAAGGCATCATAGACCTTGTCCTGCACATAGATGCGGTTGGCGCACACGCAGGTCTGGCCGTTGTTGCGGAACTTGGCGATCAGCGCGCCTTCGACCGCGGCATCGAGATCGGCATCGTCGAAGACGATGAACGGCGCATTGCCGCCGAGTTCCAGCCCGAGCTTCTTGATGGTGGCAGCACTCTGGCGATAGAGCTCGGCGCCCACCTCCGTCGAGCCGGTGAAGGTGAGCTTGCGCACGACCGGGTTCGAGGTCATCTCGGCGCCGATCTCGCGGGCAGAACCGGTGATGACNACATAGATGCGGTTGGCGCACACGCAGGTCTGGCCGTTGTTGCGGAACTTGGCGATCAGCGCGCCTTCGACCGCGGCATCGAGATCGGCATCGTCGAAGACGATGAACGGCGCATTGCCGCCGAGTTCCAGCCCGAGCTTCTTGATGGTGGCAGCACTCTGACGATAGAGCTCGGCCCCCACCTCCGTCGAGCCGGTGAAGGTGAGCTTGCGCACGACCGGGTTCGAGGTCATCTCGGCGCCGATCTCGCGGGCAGAACCGGTGATGACGCTGAAGAGGCCCTTCGGCAGGCCTGCACGCTCGGCAAGGATCGCAATGGCGATCGCCGAGAACGGCGTCTGGGCAGCCGGCTTCAACACCATGGCGCAGCCGGCAGCAAAGGCCGGGCCGGCCTTGCGGGTGATCATCGCATTGGGGAAGTTCCAGGGCGTGATCGCCGCAACGACGCCGATCGGCTGCTTCATGACCAGGATGCGCTTGTCGGGCTGATGGCCGGGGATCAGGTCGCCATAGATGCGGCGCGCCTCTTCGGCAAACCACTCGACGAAGCTTGCACCGTAGACAATCTCGCCGGTCGCCTCAGTGAGCGGCTTGCCCTGCTCCAGCGTCAGGATGCGGCCGAGATCGTCCTTGTTCTCGATCATCAGCTCGAACCACTTGCGCAGCACGCCGGCGCGGTCCTTGGCCGTGCGCGCTGCCCAGGTCTTCTGGGCGACNCCGAGATCGTCCTTGTTCTCGATCATCAGCTCGAACCACTTGCGCAGCACGCCGGCGCGGTCCTTGGCCGTGCGCGCTGCCCAGGTCTTCTGGGCGACGCGCGCGGCCTCGATCGCAGCCCTGGTTTCCTTGGCGCCGAGCTTCGGCACCCGGCCGATGATCTCGCCCATCGCCGGGTTGTTCACCTCGATCGCGTTTGCCGCGTCCGCCTCGATCCACGCGCCGCCAACGAGGGCTGCCTGGCGAAACAATGATGGGTCTTTAAACGACATGATCCGTCCTCTCTCAAATCCTACAGAACTTATACAACTTTTTTCTTGGAAACGGCAATGACCTCGAGTCGCCGTTTATGCAATTTCCTGAGGCGCACAAGGCGCGCGGGCGCTCACGTTTCCATGCATCCAACCCGTTTCTTCGCCATCCGTCCTCATGTAGCGTTCGAAACGAATCAAACCATGGGCCGCCAGTCGGTCCAGCGGCGTTCCCAGGTTCACGCGACACCGAGAAGAGGCTTGTCCATGACGGCGACCGACAACAGAAAAGCTGACCATCCGATCGATGCCATGTTCATCGAGCGCTGGTCGCCCCGCGCCTTCACCAATGAGGAAATCGACGAAAAAACCCTGCTTTCCTTCTTCGAAGCGGCGCGTTGGGCGCCGTCTGCCAGCAACCGGCAACCCTGGCGCTTCGTCTATGCGCGCCGCGGCACAGATCGCTTCCCGGTGCTGCTCGACACGCTCGATGAGGGAAACCAGCGCTGGGCGAAGAACGCGGCAGCACTTCTGATCGTGATTTCAAGAACGCATAATGCAGCACAGAACGGCGAGATGCGGCACGCCTATACCCACGCCTTCGACACTGGGGCGGCCTGGTACAGCCTCGCTTTGCAGGCCTCGCTCGCGGGCTGGCACACCCATGGCATGGCCGGTATCGATCGCGACAAGGCGATGCACGCCCTGAACGTTCCCGAGCACTACCGGGTCGAAGCCGCCGTTGCGATCGGCCGGCTTGCCGATTCCTCGACGTTGCCGGACGATCTGCGCGCACGCGAAATCCCGAGCCAACGCAACCCAGTCGGCGAATTCGCCTTCGAGGGCCAGTTCAAGGGCGAATGAAGCGCCAACGAAAAATCCCGGCTCTGAGGCCGGGATTTTCTTTATGTCTCTGCATAGGCCTCGATCAGATGTCGAGGTTTGCGACGCTCAGCGCATTCTCCTGAATGAACTCGCGACGCGGCTCAACCTCGTCTCCCATCAGACGCGAGAACAGGCCGTCGGCGTCGGTGGCGTCGGTAACCCGGACCTGCAGCAGCGAGCGGACGTTCGGATCGAGCGTCGTTTCCCAGAGCTGCTCGGCGTTCATCTCACCCAGACCCTTGTAGCGCTGCATCGACAGGCCCTTGCGGCCAGCGGCAAAGATCGCGTCGAGAAGCGCACGCGGGCCGCTGACCTCCTGCGCGCCGTCACGGCGACGCAATACCGGCGGTGCCGAGTAGATCTCTTTCAACTTTGACGCCAGTTGGTCGATATAGCGGGCATCGGACGAACCGATCAGCGCCATGTCGAGTACGGCGAATTCCTTGACGCCGCGAACCATGCGTTCGAACCGCAACCCGCCTTCGCTGGTAACTGTGCCGGTCCAGCCGCGCTCGGTTTCCTCGGCGATCACGTCGAGACGACGTGCGATCTCGGCGGCGGTCTTTTCGTACTCGTCGCGCTGGCCGTTGAGCTCGACGTTCAGCGCGCCGGCGATGGCCGCCTGCTCGACGATCGCCCGATTATAGCGCGAGTGAAGCCCGTTCATGAGGTTACGCAAGCGCAAGGCATCGGTGATCACCTCGCGCAGGTCCTGCCCGGCGCGGACTTCGCCCGATTCAAGCTGCAGCGTCGCTTCCTCGAGACCCATCGAAATCAGGTAGTCTTCGAGCGCCTGCTCGTTCTTCAGATACTGCGCCGACTTGCCGCGCGTCACCTTATAGAGCGGCGGCTGGGCGATGTAGATGTGGCCGCGCTCGATCAGTTCCGGCATCTGTCGGAAGAAGAAGGTGAGCAGCAGGGTGCGGATGTGGGCGCCGTCGACGTCGGCGTCCGTCATGATGATGATCTTGTGGTAACGCAGCTTGTCGGCGTTGAACTCGTCCTTGCCGATCGACGTGCCGAGCGCGGTGATCAGCGTACCGATTTCCTGGCTCGACAGCATCTTGTCGAAGCGCGCGCGCTCGACGTTGAGGATCTTGCCGCGCAGCGGCAGGATCGCCTGGTTTTCGCGCGACCGGCCCTGCTTGGCCGAACCACCCGCCGAGTCCCCTTCCACCAGGAAGACTTCGGACTTTGCCGGGTCACGCTCGGAGCAGTCCGCCAGCTTGCCCGGCAGCGACGAGATGTCGAGCGCGCCCTTGCGGCGCGTCAGTTCGCGCGCCTTGCGGGCAGCTTCGCGGGCGGCAGCGGCTTCGACCACCTTGCCGACGAGGATCTTGGCTTCGGTCGGATGTTCTTCGAACCAGGTGCTGAGCGCCTCGTTGACGAGGCTTTCGACCACCGGTCGCACTTCCGACGACACCAGCTTGTCCTTGGTCTGCGACGAGAACTTCGGATCGGGAACCTTGACCGAAAGCACGGCCGTCAGGCCTTCGCGGCAGTCCTCGCCCTGGAGCGTGACCTTTTCTCTCTTTGTAATGCCGGACGTATCGGCATAGGACGTGACCTGCCGGGTCAACGCGCCACGGAAGCCCGCCATATGCGTGCCGCCGTCGCGCTGCGGGATGTTGTTGGTGAAGCAGAGCACGTTTTCGTGATAGCTGTCGTTCCACCACATCGCCACTTCGACGGTGATGCCGTCCTTCTCGCCGCGGATCGATACCGGCTTGTGTACCAGCGGCTTCTTCGCGCGGTCGAGATAGGCGACGTAGGCCTCAAGACCGCCCTCGTACATCATCTCGTCCTGGCGGATGTCCGAATGGCGCTTGTCGGTGAGGATGATATGAACGCCTGAATTCAGGAACGCGAGTTCGCGCAAGCGGTGCTCGAGCGTGTTGTAGTCGAACTCGGTCTTGGTGAAGGTCTCGCTGCTCGGCAGGAACGTCACCTCGGTCCCGGTCTCATCGCCGGCGTCGCCGGTAACGGCGAGAGAGCCGTCAGCGACACCGTGGGTGAAGCTCATCTCGTGAATCTTGCCTGCGCGCCGGATCTTCAGCTTGAGCGAAACCGAAAGCGCATTGACCACCGACACGCCGACGCCGTGCAGGCCGCCCGAAACCTTGTAGGAGTTCTGGTCGAACTTACCGCCGGCGTGCAGCTGGGTCATGATGACCTCGGCCGCCGAGACGCCCTCTTCCTTATGGATGTCAGTCGGGATGCCGCGACCGTTGTCGGTTACCGTCACCGAGCCGTCCGGATTGAGCGACACCGTCACGATGTCGGCATGGCCGGCAAGCGCTTCGTCGATCGCGTTGTCCACCACCTCGTACACCATGTGGTGCAGACCGGAGCCGTCGTCGGTGTCGCCGATATACATGCCCGGCCGCTTGCGTACGGCATCCAGGCCCTTCAGCACCTTGATGGAATCGGCACCATATTCGGCGCTGGCGCCGGTTTCGGTCTCAGGATTGTCGGTCATTCAGCTACGGGTCTTTCCAGGTTCTTCGGACATGGTGATTCGTTGCGAATCACGTCTCGGACGCCTCTTGGACTATAGAAAATTTGTCCAGGGTTCCAAATCCCGGACCGCCGCGCGGCGGCCGGAAACAAGCATTCATCCCCTGTCATTATCAGGAAATGTGGCTTTTTCCAAAACATCTTGCAGCTTGCGGATCGTCTCCGGAGACAAAGCGCGAATTTGTTCGCTCAATCGGTTGGCAAAGGCCGTGTGCTCCGGCGTCAGACCCGACGTGTCGAGCACCGTTTTTGGCGAGGAGACGTTGGCAATGCGGAACAGATCCTCCGCCTCGTCCCAGATCACGTTGAAGTAACCGGTGACGCGCTGGAGGAAGTCGAAGCTCGGCGCACCGCGCTTTCCATGCTCGAGCGCCGAGAGATAAGCGGCCGAGACGCCGATCGCCTTTGCCATCTCCTTCTGCGACACGCCCTTGCGGCGCCTGAGGTCGCGCAGAGCCTGGCCGAAGGGCGTCATAGCGCGCTGCCTCTCACCCGCGCCAGGCGGACGTAGAGCGCGCCGTCGCCGCCATGATTACGGGCGGCCGGCTCATAGGACGAAATCAGCGGCCGGAATTCGGGAAGCGAGAACCAGAGTGGCACCGCCCGCTTCAAGGCGCCGTCGCTGCCGAACGAGGTGCCCTTGCCGGTAATGACAAGCACATGTCGCAGCCCCCGCTCGTGCGCCCGCAGCAGAAACTGCAGAAGAAGTCCGTGCGCTTCGCTCTGGATCATGCCGTGCAGGTCGATCCGGCCCTCAAGCACCAGGTGCCCCTTTGCCAGCTTGCGCTTGACCGGCCGCTCCAGTGGATGATGCACTTTTTCGCCGAGCTTCTTCGTCAGCGCTATGCCCGGCTGCTCGAGAGCTGTTGCCGGCTGTTGCGGCCGCTGCTTGCCCTTCGCCTCTTCCGGAGGTTTTGCCTGTTCGTCCTCGGCCAGAATCTCCATCAGGTCGGCGAGCCGGCCGGCCATCGGTCTCGCCGAACGAGCAACCTTGCCCCAGAGAATGCGATCCTCGGCCGAAAGTTTCTTGTCCTTAGCCATGGCCGTAACGGGCCGCGGCCGCCTTGGGAACGAAGACGTAAAAGTCGGCTGCGTTGCGAACCGCTCCGGCCCGCTCACCGGCCTCGAAACCGGATCCGGTAAAGATATCGCCGCGAGCCGGGCCAACGATCGCCGAGCCGGTATCGAGCGCCAGCATCAGACGCTGGAAAGGTTTTCCGTCATCGAGCCGCGTCAGGCTCTCGCTCGCGATAAAGAAAGGAACGCCAAAGGTGTGGATCAGCCGATCAACTGCCAATGAGCGGTTCGGTTCGAGCGAGACCTTGGCGGCGGCAATCGGCCCCAGCCGCTCGTCCTCGACGTCTGCCTCGCGGAAGAAGATGAATGACCGGTTGTGCCAGAGAACCTCATCGACCTCTTCGGGATGCGCTTCCAGCCAGTCGCGAATACTCATCATCGAAACCGTGGCGGCATCGATCTTGCCGCGCTCGATCAGCAATTTGCCAACGGCTGAGAAATAGTGCCCGGTCTTGGCCGAATAAGTGACGCGGCGGCGCGAACCATCCGGAAACCGGAGCCGTGCGGCACCCTGCACATGAACGAAGAAGACCTCGACCTTGGACTTCGCATAGGCGATCTCCAGGCCGCGGCCGGCCAGATGGCCCTGCTCGATCGCTTGCCTGTCCGGATACTCGCTGATCCGGCCACCCTCGGAGAGACCGAAGGCGAAGTAGGGATCCATCCCCTCCGGCCGGTTGCCATCGTGAACATCGACCAGATCGTCCGGTCGGCGGTAGAGCGGATAACGATAGGTCTCGTCCGCTTCGGCGCGGACATCGATCTCGGGCTCGTAAAAGGCCGTGACAAAACCGGAACCCGTTTCGGGCACGATCCGGAAGGGGACGAAATGCGCTTCGAAAAACGCCCGTGCGTTCTCTCCGCTACCAACCTGCTGCCGCGAGGCGGAGAAGGCCGGCAAAAGATCGTCGACTGAAATCCCGAGAGAACCCGTGCGATAGGGTTTGGCCGTCGAGACATGCTGGTGACAGCGACGCATCGCCTCGATCACCGCGGTCGGATCATCATGCTGCCAGCCCGGAAGCTCGGCGAAACGGGCTGGCTCAAATCGATAGGACATCGGTACCGCGTCCGCTCAGTTTTCGGATTCGGTGGCGATCAGCTTCCAGTTCGGATCCCGCGAACGAATGTCGCGCGCGAAGGTCCAGAGATCGTTGACCTCCGCAACCGACTCGGCGTCGCCGTCGATCAAACCGCCCTGCTTGTCATAGGTCGCCGAAATCAGCTGGCTGACGATGCGAACGGTGATGTTCTCTTCGCTGTCCTTCACTTCGGCGTGAATGATATCTGCCTTGTCGATGCCGACGAAGGTGGACTTGACGACTTCGCCCTTTCGCTCGCGATCGGTGATCGCGGCGTCGAAGCCTTCATAGACCTCGCGGGACAGCAGATTCTTCAGCGTCTTTCGGTCGCCGTCCGCGAAAGCCATGACGATCATCTCGTAGGCCATCTTGGCGCCGTTGACGAATTCCTTGGGATCGAAACCCTGATCCGCGTCGCTCAGCGCCCGCAGCTGGGTGTTGAGCGTCGTTCCGGTCTTGGCGAAAGCGTCGATCATTTCGTAGCGGTTTGCTTCTTCGTCCGCATTTTCGCGGCGCGGCAGCTGCACGACCTTGCCCTTGTCGCCGTTTTCCGGCCCCTGGCTCATGTCGCGTGGCGAATACGGATCAAACGGCGGCCGCTCGCTCCCGGTCCGGCGGCCCAAGACGCTGCGCAGTTGCAGGAAAATGACCACCGCGGCGATCAGGAAAAAAAACGTGATGAAGTCAAAAGAGCCCATTTCCACCCGGAACCGCTGTTAGAATTTCTCGTGGCTATTCCATATAGTCCGCAAGGATAGATCATTCAAATGGCGATGTCGCACCCTTAGACGGGGATGTGACACCAGGTTTCATTTTCGGGCAGCATCGATGCGTTCATTTCTTATCCCCCTTGCCATCCTCGGGCTTCCGCTGGCCGAGATCGCCGGTTTCGTTGTCGTTGGCCGAGAGATCGGCCTCCTGATGACGTTGCTGCTGGTTCTTGCCAGTGCATTTGTCGGCGTTATCCTGCTGAGAGTCCAGGGATTTACCGTCATTCGGCGAATGCAGGACGCCACGCGCAACGGTAGCGACCCGGGCCGGGAGGTGCTTGGCGGCGCATTGCTGTTCGTCGCGGCGATCCTGCTGGTGGTGCCGGGCTTCGTCAGCGACGTGATCGGCCTCCTGCTGTTTCTGCCTTTCGTTCGAAATGCGGTTGCCGGTTTCCTGCGCAAGCGAATGACGATCGTGACCGCGGCATCCGGTGCCGGCTGGACACGGCCGCACGAACCGCGCCCCTCGCCGCGCGTCATCGATCTCGATGAGGGCGAATTCTCGCGAACGGACGACGAGGATCCGCCGCAGGTCGGCGATCGCCGCCAGCCCTAGCCAAGAGGCCACGGTGACAGAATGCGCGAACGGCACTCTATCGCCCATATTCCGGAGCATGCTTTCCGCTTTCCGCTTGGAGCAGAAACCCAGCGCCCGCTGGAAAGCGCCGGGCCCGCAGGGTTGTAAGCCCTAGGCCGAAATGCTAGATGGCCTCACCTATTTTTGTCGAGGAACCCTTATGACGACTGATACCGCATCCAACGGCAACGGCAGCGCGCAGCAGAGCCCGACGCTGAACATCCTCGCCCAGTATATCAAGGACCTTTCCTTCGAAAACCCGGGCGCGCCGCGTTCGCTGCAGGCCCGTGACAAGGCGCCGTCGATCAATATCAACGTCAACGTCAATGCCAACCCGCTCGCAGAGAACGATTTCGACGTCGTGCTCTCGCTGAACGCAGAAGCCAAGGACGGCGACCGCGTCCTGTTCAACGTCGAGCTCGCCTATGGCGGCGTCTTCCGCGTTGCCGGCTTCCCGCAGGAGCACATGCTGCCGCTGCTCTTCATCGAGTGCCCGCGCCTGCTGTTCCCGTTCGCCCGTCAGATCGTTGCCGACGCAACCCGCAACGGCGGCTTCCCGCCGCTGATGATCGATCCGATCGATTTCGCGCAGATGTTCGCTCAGCGCATGGCCGAAGAAAAGGTCCGCGCCCAGGTTTCGAACGAAACCGCAAACTGATCGAATTTCAGATTGCTGAAACGAAAGGCCCGGCCAATGTGCCGGGCTTTTTCGTATCTGCCTTAGTCCTGGGGGTCGTATTTTGCCCAGATCGCCTTGGCGCCGATCTTCGCGATCAACGCCGCGTGGGCGGCCAGGTCCGCCTCCGAGAGCCGGTTCGGCAAGGGACGCGGCCGCTGGCCGATAAGGATCGGCGCGTCGTCGAGTTCGATTGCCTGATCGGTCGATCTGCTGGACACAAGGCCGAGTGCTGCCTGACGGCCGCCGATCATCTCGATGTAGACTTCCGCCAGCAGTTCGGAGTCGAGAAGCGCGCCGTGCTTGGCGCGGTGCGAGTTGTCGATACCGTAGCGACGGCAAAGCGCGTCCAGCGAGTTCGGCCCCATCGGGTGTTTGCGGCGGGCAAGCGCCAGCGTGTCGGTCACGCGCTCGATGGCGATCGGCGGCATGCCCAGACGCGCAAACTCGGCGTTGATAAAGCCCATGTCGAAGGTGGCGTTGTGAGCGACCCAACGGGCGTCGCCGAAAAACTCGAGGATCTGGTCGACCACATCGGCAAATGGCGGCTTGTCCTTCAGGGACTCGTCGGTGATCCCGTGGATGGCGAGCGCATCCGGGTGAACCTTGCGGTTGCCGGGATTGATGAAGATGTGCAGCGTGCGGCCGGTCGGAAATTGGTTCTCGAGCTCGACACCGCCGATTTCGATCACCCGGTCCTCGCGATTGTCGAGGCCTGTCGTTTCCGTATCGAAGATGATCTCACGCATCCGCGTCTCCGTTTCTGGCTGCGAGTTGGTCGACGACGGCCTTCACCTGGGCCCGGGTGACGTCGAAACTGTCGCTGGTATCGATGATGTAGTCGGCGCGTTTACGCTTTTCGCTGTCCGGCACCTGACGCGCAAGGATCATCGCAAGTTTTTCCTCGGTCATTCCTGGGCGCTTCAGCGCCCTTTGGCGCTGCAGCTCGGCCGAACAGGTCACGACGACGACGCGATCGACCCGCTTGTCCGCACCCGTTTCAAAAAGGAGAGGAATGTCGAGGACGACGAAGGGCGCGCTGGCGGCCTGGTTTTCCGCGAGGAACTCCTGCTCCTTGCGGCGCACCAGCGGATGGACGATCGCCTCAAGCTCGCGCAGCCGTTCCGGCGCCTGCATGAGCTGGCGCGAGAGTTCGGCGCGATCGACTTTTCCATCTTTCGTGCTTCCGGGAAACGCCGCTTCCACCGGCGCCACCGCCTCGGCGCTATAAAGTTGATGCACGACCTCGTCGGCATCGTTCACCGGCACGCCGAAGTCGCGAAACATCTGGGCGGTCGTCGACTTGCCCATGGCAATCGATCCGGTGAGCCCAAGGATAATCATCAGTGCCTGTCCATGTCGTCGATAATCAATTGTCGAAGGTCGGCGTCCACCGTCGGCCGACAGCCGAACCAGAGTTCGAAGCCGGGCACCGCCTGGTGCAGAAGCATGCCCAAACCGTCGACGATCGCAAAGCCCTGCACCTCTGCCTGCGCCAGGATCGGCGTCTTCAACGGAACATAGACAATATCCGTGACGACTGCGCTCGAAGCCATAACGCCGAAGTCGATCGCCGGTGCTTCGCTGCCGTCCATGCCGAGCGAGGTGGTATTGATGAACAGGCCTGCGCCGGTCATCACGTCCTTGAGTGCGCCCATCGGATGGGCTTCCACCGCCGGACCGAACCGGTCGGCAAGTTCCTGCGCCCGTTCGACGGTGCGATTGACGACATGGATCGTCTTGATGCCGCGATCACGAACAGCCTGGATGATCGCCCGGCTTGCGCCGCCGGCGCCGAGAATGACTGCCGTCGACGTCCGGTCCCAGCCGGCCGCCCGCTCGTCGAGATTGGCAACGAAGCCGCGGCCGTCGGTATTGGTGGCATGCACCTTTCCGTCCTGAACCCACAGCGTGTTGGCGGCGCCGAGTTCCTGGCTGAGCTCATCCGGCTGATCCACCAGCCGACAGGCCACTTCCTTGTGGGGGATGGTCACATTGCCACCGCAGAAACCGGATGTCCCGTCCTTGAGGCTGGCAATGAAGGCGGCGAATTCTTCCGGCTTGACCTCGTGCGCTCGATAGCTGCCGGGCAGACCGAGCTGTTTCAGCCAATAGCCATGGATCAGCGGCGACCGGGAATGCTTGATCGGATAGCCGGTGACGAAGGCGTGGTTAACAAATGTTTCACGTGAATCACGCATCGATCGTTCCCAGTTCACGGAGTTTGGCAAGCAGCGGCAACATCGGGAGACCGAGGATGGTGAAGTAGTCACCCTCGATCTTTTCGAAGAGCTGGATGCCCTCGCCTTCCAGCTGGTAGGCGCCGACGCTCGAAAGCGCCTTTTCGCCGACACGCTCTAGATGACGCTCGACGAAATCTGCCGTCAGCGGGCGCACGGTCATGTGGGCGGAAGACACATGGCGCCAGATGACGTCTTGGCCACACAAAAGGACGACGGCACTGTTCAGGCGGTGCGTCTGGCCGGAGAGCGAAAGCAGATGTGCGGCGGCTTCCGCCATGGTCTTCGGCTTGTGGTAGACCCGCGGCCCCAATGACATTGTCTGATCGGAACCGATCACCAGCGCGTCTGCGAAATACCTGGCGACATCGCGCGCCTTTGCTTCCGCCAGTTCCAGAGCAACGGTTTCGGGCGCAGCGCCCTTATCCTCAAGCGGCTTTTCCAGCGCGCGCTCATCGATCTCGGCTGCCTTCGCTTCAAAGACCAGGCCGGCATTCTCCAGGAGCGCCCGGCGAAACGGGCTGGCCGAAGCCAGGACGAGCGAAGATGTCATCATTCAAGTTCCCGAATTGTTCGAATCCGCTCTAACGCAGACGTGGACGCAGGGCAACGATTGCCGCTGCCGTTTCCTCTATCGAACGGCGGGTGACATCGATGACGGGCCAATTGTTGCGCGCACAGAGCGACCGGGCATATTTCAGTTCCTCGGTGATCGAGGCCTTGTCGGTGTACTCATCGCCGTGAAAGCCTTGCGTCGTTCCGAGCACCCGGTGCTGGCGCACTTGCGAGATACGGTCGGCCGTCGCGATCAACCCGACGACGAGCGGCTTCGTCGCTTCCATCAATCTTTCAGGCAACGGTACGCCGGGGACAATCGGGATGTTCGCTGTCTTGATGCCACGGTTGGCGAGATAGATGCTGGTCGGCGTCTTCGACGTCCGGCTGATGCCGATGAGGACGACATCCGCGTCGTCGAAATCCGCCGGCAGCTGACCGTCGTCATGGTCCATGGTGAAATTGAGCGCGTCGATGCGCGCGAAATATTCCGCATCCATCACATGCTGAGCACCGGATCTCCGCCGCGACGGGGATCCCAGATAGGACTGAAAGAGGTCGATGATGGGATCCAGCACGGAGACGCAAGGGACGCCCATCTCGCGGCAACGGCGATCGATGATATCGGCGAGTTCGCGGTCGACGATTGTATAGAGAACGATGCCCGGTGCGCCGTCGATCGCGTCGAGAACCTGCAGCAGCTGTTTGCGGTTCCGGATCAGCGGATAGACGTGCTCGAGCGCATGCGAGCTTTGAAATTGGGCCGCGGCGGCGCGCCCGGCGGCAATCAGAGTCTCGCCCGTTGAGTCCGAAATCAGGTGAAGGTGGAAGTAGTTTTTCTTGTTCTCCACGCAATTCTCCTGGTGCTGTTGATAAGCCGGGATGAAACACAGCTAACGACGGGGCCTGGATCCAGGCAAGTGGAAAACAGCCGAGTTATTCACAATTGGGGCTGCGGCGGACATTGTTTCGTGGCGGATGTGGACAAGACTCACGGCGCGGACAAAGTGTCACGGATATCAACTGCTTTTCCACAGGCGCGTCAAAAATCGAACGCGACTTAAAGAACTGATTCAAAATGCCTTTCTGAGATTGACCACGCTGTTTTTCCAGAGATCGAACTCATTGTCCCTTCGCTGAGCGTCGTGATCGCCGGTCGTGGACAAGTCAGTGCGTTGTTTTAATCCTTGATACCCACCGACTCTAAGAAATAGAAACCTTCTAAATATCTTTGATTTTTAATTGGGAGAGACGATCCGTGACCGAAACACGCAGAAAGGTTCTGGAGGTTTTGGTAGGGAAGACGGTGTCACCTCCTCCGATCTGGCTCATGCGCCAGGCGGGACGCTACCTGCCCGAGTACAGGGCAACGCGCGCCGTAGCCGGAAGCTTCCTCGATCTTTGCTACACGCCCGATCTCGCAGTCGAGGTCACATTGCAGCCGATCCGTCGCTACGCTTTCGATGCCGCCATTCTCTTCTCCGACATCCTGGTCATTCCCGATGCGCTGAAACGCAACGTGCGCTTCGAGGAAGGCCATGGGCCACGAATGGACCCGATCGATGCTGATGGTATCCGTCTCCTGAAGCCTGAGGGCATCTCTGAACACCTCCAGCCGGTCTTTGAGACGGTTTCGCGGTTGCGCGCAGAGCTTCCCTCGGAAACGACCCTGCTCGGCTTCTGTGGCGCTCCCTGGACGGTTGCGACCTATATGATCGCCGGCCAGGGGACGCCGGACCAGGCCCCTGCCCGTCTCTTCGCGTATCGCAATCCCGAAGCCTTCGATCATCTGCTCGGCTTTCTGGCGGATGTATCGGCTGAATATCTCGTGCGACAGATCGATGCCGGCGCCGATGCCGTGCAGATCTTCGATTCCTGGGCAGGTGTTCTCGGTGAGGAGGAATTCGCCCGCTACGCCGTCAAGCCGGTGCAGCGGATCATCGCCTCCGTTCGGGCGCAGCGGCCGCAGGCAAGGATCATCGCCTTTGCGAAGGGCGCGGGGCAGCTGTTGAACGGATATCGGCAGGCGACCGGTGCTGACGCGATCGGTCTCGACTGGACCGTTCCGCTTTCCTTTGCGAAGGATCTGCAGAAGGAAGGGCCGATACAGGGCAATCTCGATCCGATGCGGGTCGTTGCCGGCGGCGTGGCGCTTGAGGAAGGCATTGACCGCATTCTCGACGCACTCGGTCACGGTCCGCTGATCTTCAATCTCGGCCATGGCATAACGCCGCAGGCCGATCCCGATCATGTCTCGGCGCTGGTTGCCCGGGTTCGTGGAGCGCGGTGATGGCGGAGAAGCAGACCGACCGGGCGCCGGGCAACAGGGCGCGGCTCAGGGCAGCGATCGCGCTTGGTGCGTTCGTGGCGCTTCTCGTCGGTCTGTTCGTCTGGCGCCCGGATGATCTCTATCTCTGGATCAAGGCGCTGCATGTTATCGCCGTGATGTCCTGGATGGCGGCGTTGCTCTACATGCCCAGGCTGTTCATCTACCACACGGATGCGGAGCCCGGCTCCGCCCAGTCGGAAACCTTCAAGATGATGGAGTTGCGGCTCCTGAAAGTCATCATGAACCCGGCCATGATGATTTCCTGGGTGCTCGGGCTTTATCTGGCCTGGAGCATTTATGGCTTCCAGGGTGGGTGGCTGCATGCCAAGCTTCTGTTCGTGGTGCTGCTGACCGGTGTCCACATGCGTTTCAGCCGTGCTGTGCGCGCCTTTCAGCGCGACGAGAACAGGCACGATGCGCGCTATTGGCGGTTGATGAACGAGGCGCCTACCGTCTTGATGATCCTCATCGTCATCATGGTCGTCGTGAAGCCATTCTGAATTTAATCGATTTGCGGCCTGTCATAGGCGTTTCTAATTTGCGACAGCCCCTTGCAGGGTTTCACGTGAATCGCTATTTTCTGCCATCTCCTCTTCATGGCTTGTGACAAAGACAAGAGCCTGCCCCTTCCTGCTGCAGCTCCCTAACGAATACTCGCCATCTCCCCACTACCCATACCAAACATGGATCCTTCATGGCTGAAATGAAGCTACAAGAACTCAAGAACAAGACGCCGACCGATCTGCTCGCTTTCGCCGAGGAGCTCGAGGTGGAGAACGCCAGCACGATGCGCAAGCAGGAGCTGATGTTCGCAATCCTCAAGATGCTCGCGGCCCAGGATATCGAGATCATCGGTGAAGGCGTCGTTGAAGTGCTCCAGGACGGCTTCGGCTTTCTGCGCTCGGCGAATGCAAACTACCTCCCCGGTCCGGACGATATCTACATCTCGCCCTCCCAGATCCGCCGCTTCTCGCTGAAGACGGGCGACACGGTCGAGGGTCCGATCCGCGGACCGAAGGAAGGCGAGCGCTACTTCGCCCTCCTCAAGGTCAACACCATCAACTTCGACGATCCGGAAAAGATCCGTCACAAGGTTCACTTCGACAACCTGACGCCGCTTTACCCGAACGAGCGCTTCAAGATGGAACTCGACGTTCCGACCTCGAAGGATCTGTCGGCCCGGGTCATCGACCTGGTTGCGCCGCTCGGCAAAGGCCAGCGCGGCCTCATCGTCGCTCCGCCGCGCACCGGTAAGACTGTTCTCCTGCAGAACATCGCCCATTCGATCACCGCGAACCATCCGGAATGCTACCTGATCGTTCTCCTGATCGACGAACGTCCCGAAGAAGTGACGGACATGCAGCGCTCGGTGAAGGGCGAAGTCGTGTCCTCGACCTTCGACGAGCCGGCGACCCGCCACGTACAGGTCGCCGAAATGGTGATCGAGAAGGCCAAGCGCCTCGTGGAACACGGCCGTGACGTCGTTATCCTGCTTGACTCGATCACCCGCCTCGGCCGCGCCTACAACACCGTTGTTCCGTCATCGGGCAAGGTCTTGACCGGTGGTGTCGACGCCAATGCTCTGCAGCGCCCGAAGCGCTTCTTCGGTGCCGCCCGTAACATCGAAGAAGGCGGCTCGTTGACGATCATCGCGACGGCGCTGATCGACACCGGCAGCCGCATGGACGAAGTCATCTTCGAAGAGTTCAAGGGCACCGGCAACTCGGAAATCGTGCTCGACCGCAAGGTCGCCGACAAGCGCATCTTCCCGGCGATGGACATTCTCAAGTCCGGTACGCGTAAGGAAGACCTGCTCGTTCCGCGCCAGGATCTGCAAAAGATCTTCGTGCTGCGCCGTATTCTGGCGCCGATGGGCACGACCGACGCGATCGAGTTCCTCATCGACAAGCTCAAGCAGACGAAGAACAACGGCGATTTCTTCGACTCGATGAACACCTAAGACGCGTTCATCATCCGACTTTGGGACCGGTCGACCACGCGTCGGCCGGTTTTCTCGTTTCGAAACCTTAGCCGGATTCTCCGGTCATTCGATTCGGTTTCGCAACAATCTCCGACTAGGCCCGCAATCAGACAGACACCGTTTCTGCTGATTCACGTGAAACACGTGCGCACCGTGAAATACGAGGATACGGCGAGGCCTTGAAATTTCGGCATTCTTTCGGCATAAGCACGCCGACCCATTGAGATAGCGTTTGCCCCGCGTGAGCGCGCTCCGCGAAGCGGAACGATCCGGTCCGGAACTTCGACGATCCCCATTGCATCGACCATCGACGCGCCCTGCGTGTCCGCGGTCTTTTCAGGTGAGCCCATGACAGCGACGCACACGATTTATGCGCTTTCCAGCGGATCTCTGCCCGCCGGCGTCGCAGTCGTGCGTATCAGCGGCGGGCGCACCGAAGCGGTGTTGCAGGCGTTGTGTGGTGGTGTGCCAACACCTCGGTCGGCGACATTTAGATCGATTCGGTCCCGTAACGGCGATGTCATCGACAGCGGCCTTGTTCTCTATTTTCGCGGACCTGCCTCCTTTACAGGAGAAGACTGCGCCGAGCTTCAGATCCATGGTGGTCGGGCGGCAGTAAACGCCTTGCTTGAGGAACTCTCGAAGCTCGAGGGTTTGCGCCATGCGGAAGCCGGTGAGTTTTCGCGCCGCGCCTTCCAGAACGGCAAGCTTGACCTGGTCGAGGTGGAGGGTCTCGCCGACCTGATTGCTGCGGAAACCGAGATGCAGCGCCGGCTCGCGATCGAACACTCCGGCGGTGGACAATCAAAGATCTATGCCGGCTGGGCGAAGCGCTTGACCCATGCGCGGGCGATGATCGAGGCCGAGCTCGATTTTGCCGATGAAGACGATGTGCCGGGCTCGGTCAGCGAGCGCATCTGGCAGGATATGTCCATGCTGTCGCAAGAGATAGCAGCACATATTGCCGATGCGCCGATCGCGGAGATCATCCGCGACGGCCTGAAGATCGTCATCGCCGGTGCGCCGAACGCCGGCAAGTCGAGCTTGCTCAATGCACTGGCCCAGCGTGACATTGCAATCGTCACCGAGATTGCTGGTACGACCCGCGACGTTCTTTCCGTGGACGTTTCCTTAGCCGGATTCTCCGTTAAGCTCTACGATACGGCGGGGCTGCGGGAAACCGACGAGAGAGTAGAGCAAGAAGGTATTCGTCGCGCACGAGAAATTATCGAGAGAGCAGATCTGATCTTGCTGTTGGCCGATGCGCCGGACGGTTTTGATGTCATGTCCGACTTCCCATCCGACACGACGCCCGTGCTACGGGTTGGAACCAAACTTGATCGCGGCAGTGATGGCTGGCGCGAGGGGGCCGTGGATGTGTTGGTCTCGACGAGAACCGGCGAAGGCATGGAGCGACTGCTGGACGCGATCGCGGCGCACCTGCCGGATCTCAGTGGGCGGACCTCGCTGTCGCTGCCTTCGCGGCGGCGCCATGTCGATAGTCTCCGGCAGGCGCAGCGGTCGATCGACGACAGCTTGGCAAGTCAGGACTTGGGGCTGGATATACGCGCGGAACTGTTGCGCCTTGCTGGCGACGCAATTGGACGGATAACCGGCCGCGTGGATGTTGAGAACCTTCTCGATGTGATATTTTCTGAATTCTGTATCGGGAAATAACCAGTAGGCCAGTGCAATACAACGTGTGCGAGTCCTTCGTTGTGTTTCACGTGAAACGATTCGTGCCGGGTCAACCCCGGAGAAGAGGCAATGATGCAATTTGACGTAATCGTCATTGGCGGTGGCCATGCCGGCTGCGAAGCCGCGGCTGCGGCTGCGCGTCTGGGCTCCAACACAGCGTTGATCACGCACAAGGCATCCACGATCGGCGTTATGTCCTGCAACCCGGCGATCGGCGGCTTGGGAAAAGGACATCTGGTCCGCGAGATCGACGCGATGGACGGCTTGATGGGGCGCGTCGCTGATGCCGGCGGTATTCAGTTTCGTTTGCTCAACCGCCGTAAGGGTCCGGCAGTGCGCGGACCGCGTACGCAAGCCGATCGCCGCCTCTATCGCGAAGCCATGCAGCGGGAGATCGCTGCCATCGAGAATCTGACCGTTATCGAGGGCGATGCCTTCGACCTTCTGGAAGAGCAAGGCCGCATCCACGGTGTCGTCATGAAGGACGGCCGCAGCTTTCAAGCGAACTCCGTTGTTCTGACGACGGGCACGTTCTTGAAGGGCCTCATCCATATTGGCGATCAGAAGATACCGGCCGGTCGCGTCGGTGAGGAACCGTCCGTCGGGCTCTCGGGAACCTTGCTGCGTTTTGGGTTGCGGCTCGGCCGCCTGAAGACCGGAACGCCCGCCCGCCTTGATGGACGCACCATTGACTGGGCGCGTGTTGGCCGGCAAGGTCCAGACGAAGATCCCGTGCCCTTCTCGTTCATGACCGACGGGATCGTGAATCGCCAGATCGATTGCGGTGTGACGCGGACGACGGAAGAGACGCACAAGATTATTACCGACAATATCGGCAAGTCGGCGATGTACTCGGGACAGATCGAGGGTGTCGGACCGCGCTATTGTCCGTCCATCGAGGACAAGATCGTACGATTCGGCGAGCGTGATGGCCACCAGATCTTCCTGGAACCGGAGGGTCTCGACGACGATACGATCTACCCGAACGGCATTTCGACGTCGCTGCCGGCTGACATCCAGGAAGCCTTTATCAAGACGATCCCGGGATTGGAGAATGTCGCGATACTGCAGCCTGGTTATGCCATCGAGTACGATCACGTCGACCCGCGTGAACTGAACGCGACCCTTGCCGTCCGCAAGATGCCAGGGCTTTTCCTCGCCGGTCAAATCAACGGTACGACCGGCTATGAGGAAGCCGGCGCGCAAGGTCTTGTTGCCGGCTTGAACGCCGCCTTGGCCGCGACCAACCGTCACGAAATCGTGTTCAGCCGAACGCAGTCCTATATTGGTGTCATGATCGACGACCTGACGTCGCGCGGGATCACCGAGCCCTATCGCATGTTCACCTCCCGCGCGGAGTATCGATTGTCGCTGCGGGCCGACAATGCCGATGCGCGCCTGACACCGCTTGCAATGGAGGTCGGCTGCATCTCGGCTGCGCGGCGCGAACGCTTTGTCGATTGGCGCGCGCGTTTCGACGAAGGACGTGCCCTGTTGAAAGGCCTCTCGGTAACCCCGGCTGAAGGTAACCGTCATGGCCTTAAGCTCAACCAGGATGGCCAACGGCGCACTGCTTTCGAGATCCTGTCCTATCCCGATCAGTCGATTGCCGGCTTGCAGCCCATCTGGCCCGAGCTGTTGTCGATTGGTCCGCGCGTCGTTGAGGCGCTTGAGATCGATGCGGTCTATGCGGTCTATATGGATCGGCAGGCAGCGGATATCGCCGGCATTCAGCGCGAGGAAAATCTTGCCATACCCGATGGCTTCGACTTCGATATGCTCTCGGGCCTCTCCAACGAGCTGAAGCAGAAGCTGAAGCAGCAGGCGCCCCGCAATCTGGCTCACGTGATGAAGGTCGACGGTATGACGCCGGCAGCAGCATCGCTGATCCTGGCGTGGGTGAAGCGTCAGAACCGAACCGTAGAACGTGAAGAAAAGGCCGGCGTACAATGAAGGCGAGTCCAATCGATGTGTTGAACGGACTGCGTGTTTCACGTGAAACGAATGAACGGCTGGAGCATTTTGCCAAGCTCTTTCAGAAGTGGGCGAAGTCGATCAATCTTGTTGCGCCGTCCACTATCGAGGATCTTTGGCGTCGGCACATTGTCGATAGCTTGCAGCTCGCGCAGTTGTCGCCCGGTCCGAAGACCTGGGTCGATCTCGGCAGCGGTGGCGGCTTTCCAGGTGTCATCACGGCGATCTATCTCGCCGAACTTGGCGACGGTTGGGTCCATCTCGTTGAAAGCAACAACAAGAAGGCTGCCTTTCTGCGTGTAGCTCTGGCCGAGACGGGTGCGCGCGGCTCGGTTCACCCGGTTCGAATCGAAGAAGCAGGCGCATTGATTCCCCGCGCGGACGCGGTTTCGGCGCGCGCGCTCGCGGATTTGACCTTGCTGCTCGACTATTCTGCGCCATGGATGACGGCGAAGGAGCAGAAAGCGGTCGCCTACTTCCACAAAGGGCGGGATTACCAGCGCGAAATCGACAAAGCCGTTGGCCGCTATCAGTTTGATCTGGTAAAACATCCAAGCGTGGTCGAGCCGGATTCTGTCGTGCTCGAGATCGCAAATCTGGCGCGCAGGGCCCAGTGATCGCGAGCGGAAACATGTTTGGTGGCAAAAACCGGATCATCACAATCGCAAATCAGAAAGGCGGCGTCGGCAAAACCACGACCGCCATCAATTTGGCGACCGCATTGGCGGCTATCGGCGAACACGTTCTGATCGTTGATCTGGACCCGCAGGGCAACGCCAGCACCGGGCTCGGCATTCAACGCCGCGATCGGAACCTGTCATCCTATGAGCTGATGATGGGATCGCACGGGATCGGCGAGATCGCTCAACAGACAGCCGTTCCGAACCTCTCGATCATTCCATCGACCATGGACCTTCTCGGCGTCGAGATGGAAATTTCGCAGGAACCGGATCGTGTCTTCCGTTTACGCAAGGCCTTGGTTAGCCCCGCCGCGATGGAATATTCCTACGTGCTCGTCGATTGCCCACCATCGTTCAACTTGCTGACGATGAACGCGATGGCGGCCGCCCATTCGGTGCTTGTCCCTCTGCAGTGCGAGTTCTTCGCGCTCGAGGGTCTGAGCCAGCTGCTGGAGACAGTGGATCAGATTCGCCGAACCGTGAATCCGAGCCTGGATATCCAGGGCATCGTCCTGACCATGTTCGATTCGCGCAACAACCTGGCACAGCAGGTTGTTAGCGATGTGCGGACGCATCTCGGCGACAAGGTCTACCACACCCTGATCCCGCGCAATGTTCGCGTCTCGGAAGCGCCTTCCTATGGCAAGCCGGCCATTCTTTATGATCTGAAGTGCGCTGGCAGTCAGGCCTATCTGCAACTGGCCTCCGAAGTCATTCAACGCGAGCGCCAGCGCAAAGCGGCATAATCATTTCGGTAGCGTAATTTAACTCGGGTGACGATATGAACGACGATAGCTCGAAGAGGCGGCTTGGTCGCGGACTGGCCGCGTTGATCGGCGAGATGGATCAGCCGTTGCAAACAGGGGCAGCTGCCCCTGCCCCGGTCAATCCGGATCGGCGCGTGCCGATCGAGTTCGTATCGCGCAACCCGCGCAACCCGCGTCGTCAGTTCGACGAAGCCGAACTCCAGGATCTCGCCAATTCGATCCGTCAGCATGGTATTGTCCAGCCTGTCGTTGCTCGCACCATCGGCGTCGATCGCTACGAGATCATCGCCGGCGAGCGCCGCTGGCGTGCCGCACAACTGGCCGGGTTCACCGAAATCCCGGTTATCATTCGCGACGTCGACGATCGCACGGCGCTTGAAATCGCTATCGTCGAAAACGTCCAGCGCTCGGATCTCAATCCGCTCGACGAAGCGCTTGGCTACGAGCAGTTGATCGCCGAGCACGGCTATACGCAGAACGATCTCGGCGAGATCATCGGCAAGAGCCGAAGCCATGTCGCCAATAGCCTGCGTCTTTTGAAACTGCCGGAACCTGTTCGGGACATGTTGTCGGAAGGCGCGCTTTCGGCTGGACATGCCCGTGCACTCATTCCGACCTCGGATCCGGCTACCCTCGCCCGGACGATCATTGCCAAGGGGCTCTCGGTGCGTGACGCCGAGCGCATCGCGCAGAACGATATTCGCGCGCAGAACGATCCGAATTACGGCAAGACCGTCCGTCGCGACGAGAAGGATGCCGATACGCTAGCGCTCGAGCGCACGTTGTCGGATAGCCTCGGGCTTGAGGTTACCGTGAACCACAAGGCATCCGGTGGTCATTTGCGCATCGCCTACAAGACGCTGGATCAACTGGAAGAAATCTGCCGGCTGCTCGAGCGGCGATAAGCCACTCGTGCGTATTTTTGCTTAGGCGTATTGATGGCGCGTCTCTCCAACGAGCGGCGCGCCTAATTATTTGATATGATGAGATCTTTTGGCGTCCAGTTGAATTTCGGACGGCGAGGTCCACCCATCTCCCTCATGCAGCCTGAAGACCTGTTGGCGAAATTCGAGCACTAGGCTGCGGTAACGGGACTGGGTCGACAGAGGCAGGTCAGCGTCGCGCCGATTGCACCGCGATCGCCATCAGGTTCTGCAGCACCAGGCTTTCCTCCAGGCTCGCACGGCTGCGGCTCTGAAAGATGGTCGTCTGCAGGCGATTGAGCTCGCGGCGGATGGCCGGGCTCGACCAATGCTTCAAGGCTGCCTCGACGATCGGCTTGCGGCGAAAGTGCAGCCCACGCCCCAGCGTCGCGATCACTTGCCCCGCCTGCTGGCGGCTTGCATCCATCTCGGCGCGCATCACATCGAGCTGCTGAAACTGGCGCAGGCACGCCTGCAGCACCAGAAAGGCCGGCGTCTTGGATGTGGTGATCTTCTGCATCGCATGCAGCAATCCATCGAGGTCGCCCTTCAGCACGGCATCGACGGCATCGTCGACGGAGATGGCGCTGGCATCCCCAACGATATCGAGCACGTCTTCTTCGTCCACCGTGGACTTGCCACGGCAGTAGAGCGCAAGCTTGCGCAGCTCGTTTCGTGAGGCCAGGCGGTCGCCACCGAGCGCCTCCAGCAACCGTTGCCGTGCTGCGGTGCTGATGCCCAGCTTCTCGTCGCCGAGTTCCTTGTCGATCAGCGCCTGCAGGCTGCGCGCGTCGTCACTGTAGCAGGCGATACAGGCGACCGAACGCGCGCTCTCGCCGATCTTTCGAAGTGCGGAGCCCTTCTTGAGGTCGCCGGCTTCGACGATCACATAGCTTCCGGTCGGTGGCTCGGACGAAAGGATCTGCAACGCATCGACCAGCGGCTTTTCATTGGCTGCGCCACGGACCCAGACGAGCTTTTCTCCACCGAAGAGGCCGATCGAGTTTACTTCATCGAGCAGCCGCCCGGGCGATTGCGTCAGTTCGCTGACATCGAGCTTCAACAGGGAAAACGGATCGTCGAGCGGCACGCCGCAACGGGCGGCGATTGCAGTGGCACGCTCGGAGACGAGCCCGCGGTCGGGCCCGTAGAGGATGAAAAGCCGGTAGATTCCGGCTGACTTCTGGAGAAAGGAGTCGAACTCGTGCGACTTGACCTCGCTCATGCCGACACCCGTTAGCGGCTGAGAGCCGCGGCGATGTCGGCCCGGATCAGCTCGGCGAGTTCCTTGGCTGCGCGGTTTTCACCGTCACGAACGGCGCGCACCTTGGCAAATTCCTGGACCGGGAAGTCAACGAGAGCAACGGCGGTGCGGTTGCCGGACTTGATGGTCTCGCCCGTACCGATCTTCGTCAGATTGTAGTCCGCCTTGACGACGATACGGCCGGCGCCGGCGCGGTCCTTGGCCTGATCGTAGAGCACGCCCATCGACCGGTGGGTGACGGTGAGCGCCAGGTGATACTGCGGATTCACGGGCTCGCCCTGACCACCTGCGGCCAGGAAGATCAGCGCGTTACGCACTTCCTGCTCGACACGGTCGGTGGCTTCGGAAATCTCGATCGCCGCCAGTGCCGTCGAGGTGCCGACCGGGTCGGAATAGAGCGGCCGGACCTGGCAGCCGGCGAGCGCGGTCAACATGAGCGCGCCAGCCAGAACCGGAATCGACCGGATACGGAAACCAGCTCTATCAGACAACGACATTGACGATCCTCTGGGGCACGACGATGATTTTCTTGGGGCTGCTGCCGTTGAGCGCGGACTTGACGGCATCGAGCGCCAGGACGGCGCTTTCGATCGCACTCTGATCCGCATCGCGAGCGATTGTCAAATCGGCGCGCTTCTTGCCATTGATCTGCACCGGCATGGTGATTTCGTTCTCGACGACCAAAGCGGGGTTGAAAGCCGGCCAGCCGCGTTCCGCAATCAGGCCCTCGCCCCCGACCTCGCGCCAGCATTCCTCGGCGAGGTGCGGCATCATCGGTGCGATGAGGTTGATCAGGATCGTCGTCGCATCCTTCACAGCCCCCGCCAGGGCCGCGTCGGCCTTGCCGGCTGCTACCTGGGTCAGCGGTGCGGCAAGCGTGTTCACGAGCTCGTAGATGCGCGCCACGGCCTTGTTGAAGGCGAGCTTGTCGTAGTCGGCCTCGACCGCGCGCAGCGTCTTGTGCGCGGCTTGCGAAACAGCGAGAGCCTCGCCTTCGAGCGCCGGGGCGGCCTCGATTGCCCGCAGCTTCTCGGCCGCTTCGCTGATCAGACGCCACACGCGCTGCACGAAGCGATGCGATCCTTCGACACCGGCTTCCGACCAGATCACGTCACGATCCGGCGGCGAATCGGAGAGAACGAAGAAGCGGGCGGTATCAGCGCCATAGGAAGCGATGATGTCGTCGGGATCGACGACGTTCTTCTTCGACTTCGACATCTTCTCGATCGAGCCGATGGTGATTTCCTCACCGGTTTCGATCAGCGTCGCGCTACGGCGTCCATCGATCTCCTCGATGCGGATCTCGGCCGGCGTCACCCATTCGCGCTGGGCGCCTTCGCCGCGGCTATAGGTTTCATGCACGACCATGCCCTGCGTGAACAGGCCTTTGAACGGCTCGTCGACGGCAACATGGCCGGTGGCCTTCATCGCGCGGGTGAAGAAGCGCGAATAGAGCAGATGCAGGATGGCGTGCTCGATACCGCCGATGTACTGATCGACCGGCAGCCAGTGGTTGGCGACCTTGGGGTCGGTCGGATTGTCTTCCCAGGGTGCGGTGAAGCGCGTGAAATACCAGGACGAATCGACGAAGGTGTCCATCGTGTCGGTCTCGCGACGGGCGTCCTTGCCGCAGTGCGGGCAGGCGACGTGGCGCCACGTGGCGTGACGGTCGAGCGGATTGCCCGGCTTGTCGAAGGTAACGTCCGGCGGCAGCACGACCGGCAGGTCGGCTTTCGGAACTGGTACCACGCCGCAGTCCTCGCAATGGATGACCGGGATCGGGCAGCCCCAGTAGCGCTGGCGCGAGATGCCCCAGTCGCGCAGGCGGAAATTGACCTTGCGCTCGGCACGCGGCGCACCGTCGAGCATTTCCTTCTCGAGCTTCGAAGCAACGGTCTCGAAAGCGTCTTCCGTCGACAGGCCGTCGAGGAAGCGCGAGTTGATCATCACGCCGTCGCCGATATAGGCCTCGTCACCAATGGCGAAGGTCGCGGCATCGCCGTCCCTCGGCATGACGACGGGAACGACCGGCAGGTCATATTTGCGCGCGAAGTCGAGGTCGCGCTGGTCGCCGGAGGGGCAGCCGAAGATGGCGCCCGTGCCATAGTCCATCAGCACGAAATTGGCGACATAAACTGGCAGCTCCCAGCTCGGATCGAGCGGATGCTTGGCACGGATACCGGTGTCGATACCCTTCTTCTCTGCCGTTTCCAGCGCGGCAAGGGAGGTACCGGCGCGGCGGCATTCCTCGCAGAATGCATCGACCTCAGGGTTGCTGGCCGCCACCTGCCTTGCCAGCGGGTGATCGGCGGCGATCGCCAGGAAGGAGGCGCCGAAGAGCGTGTCCGGACGGGTGGTGTAGACGGTGAGCTCGGTTGCGTCGCCGGCGGTGCCTTCGACGATTTCCCAACGCAGCGACAGGCCCTCGGAGCGGCCGATCCAGTTCTTCTGCATCAGGCGCACCTTCTCGGGCCACTGATCCAGTGTATCGAGCGCGTCGAGCAGTTCCTGGCTGAAGTCGGTGATGCGGAAGAACCATTGCGTCAGTTCGCGCTGTTCGACCAGCGCGCCGGAGCGCCAGCCACGGCCGTCGATCACCTGCTCGTTGGCGAGCACGGTGTTGTCGACCGGGTCCCAGTTGACCTTGGACTGCTTGCGGTAGACGAGGCCCTTTTCCAGGAAGTCCAGGAACAGGTACTGCTGGCGCTGGTAATAGGCGGGGTCGCAGGTGGCGAACTCGCGGTTCCAGTCGAGCGACAGGCCCATAACCTTCAGTTGCGCCTTCATCGAGGCGATGTTCTGGTAGGTCCAGCTGGCCGGGTGCACGCCACGCTCCATTGCGGCGTTTTCGGCCGGCATCCCGAAGGCGTCCCAACCCATCGGATGCAGCACGTTGAAGCCGCGGGCGCGTTTGTAGCGCGCTACCACGTCACCCATGGTGTAGTTGCGCACGTGGCCCATGTGGATGCGGCCCGAGGGATAGGGGAACATCTCGAGCACATAGTACTTTTCGCGCGGATCGTCGTTCTCGGTCTGGAAGACCTCGTTCTTATCCCATTCCTGCTGCCAACGGGGCTCGGCATCACGCGGATTGTATCGTTCGCTAGACATGTCTTTTCGATGTTCCGGAAGTTCTGCGGCGCATAGTGGCGCCTCATGATAATTGGGGTGACCTTCACCACGAAACCGCCTGACGGTCAAGTTTTTGAAGGGTTTGCCGCGACACTTTGGCGGATTTGAGCCTGTCCATGGCGGAGCGGCCTTGGCAATCGGCTCAACTTTGCCTAAGCCGCTCGGTCAGTGGTTTGGAAATCCCGTGTCGGAGAGCAGGTCCATGGAAGTTCAAGAGCGGTTGCAGGATGTCGTGAGCCGGGTTCAGGCAGCGGAGAAGTCTGCCGGTCGCGCCAAGGGTGCCGTCACGCTGGTCGCTGTTTCCAAGACCTTCGACGCCGACGCCATCCGCCCGGTGATTGCCGCCGGGCAGCGGGTCTTCGGCGAGAACCGCGTGCAGGAAGCGCAGGGCAAGTGGCCGGAGCTGAAGGCCGAGACATCCGGTCTCGAACTGCACCTGATCGGCCCGCTGCAGTCGAACAAGGCGGCGGAAGCCGTCGCGCTGTTCGATGTCATCGAGACGGTCGATCGCGAGAAGATCGCCCGCGCGCTTGCGGCCGAAATGCAGAGGCAGGGCCGGGCGCTTAGGCTCTACGTCCAGGTCAACACCGGGCTGGAGCCGCAGAAGGCCGGCATCGCGCCGGAGGAGACCGTTGCCTTCGTGGATCTCTGCCGCAACGAGCTGGGTCTTTCGATCGAGGGACTGATGTGCATTCCGCCGGTGGAAGAAAATCCCGGCCCGCATTTTGCCCTGCTCGCGAAGCTGGCTGCTGCCTGCAAGCTCGAGAAGCTGTCGATGGGCATGTCAGGCGACTTCGAGACGGCCGTCCAGTTCGGCGCCACCGGCGTTCGCGTCGGTTCGGCCATTTTCGGCGCGCGCTGAGGTCCGTTCGTCACATACCGCTTTCGTCGGGGTTCCCCTCGTCTCTCATTAGCCTATCCTTGTGCACGAGGAGGCCGGACATGTCCGGCAATATGCGCAGGGAGGAACGGACATGGCGAGTCGCTATGCCGACGTGTACGCGGGCTGGAAATCGGACCCGCAGAGTTTCTGGTCAAATGCCGCCAATGCGATCGACTGGTTTGAAAGACCGGCACGTGCATTTGATGCGGACGCTGGCATCTATGGGCACTGGTTCGCCGAAGGCATCACCAATACCTGCTACAATTGCCTGGATCGCCATGTGGCCGCGGGCCGTGGCGAGCAAATCGCCTTCATCTATGACAGTCCCGTCACCGGGCGGGTCGAGCGCATCTCCTATGCGTCTCTGCTCGGCGATGTAGCAGCGCTTGCCGCCGTCTACCGGAAACTCGGCGTTGGCAAGGGCGACCGGATCATTATCTATATGCCGATGATCCCGCAGGCGGCGGTTGCTATGCTGGCGGCTGCGCGCATCGGCGCCGTGCATTCCGTGGTTTTCGGCGGTTTTGCCGCCAACGAGCTCGCCGTACGCATCGACGATTGCCAGGCCAAGCTCATTGTGTCCGCAAGCTGCGGCATCGAACCTGGGCGCACCGTGGCCTACAAGCCGCTGCTGGATGCGGCGCTCGACATCGCGACCCACAAGCCGGCCCATTGCCTCGTCTTCCAACGCGAGATGGCGGAAGCCGCCATGACCGAGGGACGCGACCTCGATTTCGCTGCGGCTTTGGCGGCGGCCAAGCAGGCGGGAGAAGAGGTCGGCTGTACTCCGGTCGCCTCGACCGATCCGCTCTATGTGCTCTACACGTCGGGCACGACCGGCCAGCCCAAGGGCGTGGTGCGCGACAATGGCGGCCACATGGTCGCGCTCAAATGGTCGATGGAGAATTTCTTCGGCGTGCAGCCGGGCGAAGTGTTCTGGGCTGCGTCCGATATCGGCTGGGTCGTTGGCCACTCCTATATCGTGTACGGTCCGCTCCTCAACGGCAGCACCTCGATCCTGTTCGAAGGCAAGCCGGTCGGCACGCCGGATCCAGGCACCTATTGGCGCATCATTGCCGAACACGGCGTCGTGGTGATGTTCACCGCGCCGACGGCGCTGAGAGCGATCCGCAAGGAAGATCCGGAGGCTTCCCACGTTCGCCGGTACGACCTGTCGAAATTCCGCGCGTTGTTTCTTGCCGGAGAACGGGCGGATCCCGACACGATCCAATGGGCAGAAAACGCGCTCGGCGTGCCCGTCATCGACCATTGGTGGCAGACGGAAACGGGATGGCCCGTGGCGGGAAATCCGATGGGGCTCGGGCTCCTGCCGGTAAAGTACGGTTCTCCGGCGGTTCCGCTGCCGGGATACGACGTCCAGATTCTCGACGATGCCGGACATCCGGTTGGCGCCGGTACGCTCGGCAATGTGGTGGTAAAGCTGCCGCTGCCGCCAGGCTGCCTGCCGACGCTTTGGAATGCTGACCATCGGTTCCGTGCGGCCTATCTCGACGAGTTTCCCGGCTACTACAAGACTGCCGATGCCGGCTACCTCGATGAGGATGGTTACATCTTCATCATGGCGCGGACGGACGACATCATCAACGTGGCTGGCCATCGCCTCTCCACCGGAGCGATGGAGGAGGTCTGCGCCAGCCACCCCGATGTGGCCGAATGCGCCGTGATCGGCATTGCCGACGACCTGAAAGGCCAGGTCCCGGCCGGCTTCCTCGTCATAAACTCCAATGTTTCCCGTGAAACGTCGGAGATCGAGCGCGAGGTCATCAGCCTCGTGCGCGAACGCATCGGACCTGTTGCCGCCTTCCGCCTGGCGATCTGCGTCAAGCGGCTGCCGAAGACGCGGTCGGGCAAGATCCTGCGCGCCACGATCCAGAAGATCGCTGACCGCCAGCCCTGGAAGATACCCGCGACGATCGACGATCCAGTCATCCTCGACGAAATCACCGTTGCGCTGCAAGGGCGCGGCATCGGTGTATAACGATTGCTAAGCCGGCTCATGAATCTGCGAGGTGCATTCCGTATTAGGCGTGCACAACGGCCGCGAACCAATCGGCGAAACTGGCTGCCGCCTTCGAGCGTGTGACTTTGGTGATCAGGAAGTAGCTCTCGTCCTCCAGGGTGGCGACATCGGACAGGATCACCAGGTCACCGTTTTCGATTTCGCGGCGGAAGACTTCGACCGGGCAAAGCGCCACGCCATGGCCGGCAATGACCGCCGTCGCCAGAAGATTGAAATCCTGGAAAACCGGGCCACGCAACGTCTGCGTGGTTTCCTGCCCTGCTCTTGCCAGCCAATCGCGCCAGCGTGACGTCGTTTCGTCGTGCAGCAGATCGGCAGACGCGATTGCCTCTGGTGTCCTCAACGCGCCTTTCCGCTCGAGATAACGGGGGCTCGCAACCGGTCGATTGATGCGGGAGAACAGCCGATCGGAGCGGGTCCCCTCGCTCTTGTCGGCGCCGAGCGTGATGAGGACGTCGCAGCCGGTTTCCCGCAATTGCTGCTCGGCCATCGCGTAGACGACCTTGACGTCCACCTCGGGGTGACGCTGCAGGAATTCGCCGAGTGCCGGGATCAGCCAGCGCGTGGCGATCGAGGGTATGCAGGCAACGCTCAACTGCGCCTTGGCGTTCAGCCGCAGCAACTCCGTTTCCGCGGCGATGCGCTCGAATGACGATGTCAACACGGCGGATAGGTTCTCCGCCTCGGGCGCCAGACTGACCCCACGCTTCTCGCGCATGAAGAGCGGCCGGCCGAACCACGCCTCCAGCAGCCGGATCTGGTGACTGATGGCGGCGTGCGTCACATGCAGTTCGTCACCGGCGCGGGAGAAGCTCGCCAGACGCGCTGCGGCTTCGAAGGCACGCAGCATGCCGAGTGGGGGCAATATCATCTGTAAGTTTTCCTCATCAAATCCTTGAGGAATCGTCGTTTGATCGGCTGTCGATGTCAACGGATACTGGGCTTCCAACCGAGGCGGGAGAGAGCTTTTCAGTTGGCGGATATTAGGAATATTTACAGATGGAGGGGCCCATGTTCGTCCGCAGCCTGCAGCAAATCGAAGCAACTGATCATTTCGTCGAGTGGGGCAGCGGTACTAGCCACCGCCTGCTCACCGAGAGGGACGGTATGGGTTTCACCGTCTGCCACACGGTGGTGCGCGCCGGAACGGTATCGCTGCTCGAGTACCGCAACCATCTCGAGGCCTGCTATTGCATCGCCGGGCACGGCGAGGTCGAGGACATGCAGGGCAAGGTCTTCCCGATCAACAAGGGTGATATCTACGTGCTGGACCAGCACGACAAGCATTTCTTGCGCGGCGGCAAGGACGAAGATCTGGTCCTCGTCAGCGTCTTCAATCCGCCGCTCAAGGGGACCGAGCGCCACAACCTCGATGACCCGTCCGGTTCGGCCTACTGAGCACGTTGCTGAGCACTGATCAACAAAAAAGCCCGGATCGTCGATCCGGGCTTTTTTCATTGGGCTGGACGGCGATCAGTACTGATCGTCTTCGTCCTCGTCCTTGCGGTCCGACTTCAGCGACTTGAGCTTGGCGAAGACGGCATCGGCGTCGATTTCCTTCTCTTCCTCGCGCTCGTAGCTGAAGCCCAGCTTTTCGGTTTCCTGGGCCGATTCCAGTGTCTGGCCGAGTTCGGCAGCCGTCGGCAGCGGACGGCCCTTGGAAGCGCGTTCGACTTCGAGGTCGAGGTCGATCTGCGAGCAGAGGCCGAGGGTTACCGGATCCATCGGCGTCAGGTTGGCGGAGTTCCAGTGGGTGCGCTCACGGATCTGCTCGATCGTCGACTTGGTCGTACCGACGAGGCGCGAGATCTGCGCGTCCTTGAGTTCCGGATGGTTGCGAACCAGCCACAGAATGGCGTTCGGGCGATCCTGGCGCTTGGAAACCGGGGTGTAGCGCGGGCCCTTGCGCTTGCTATCAGGTACGCGAACCTTCGGCTCGGACAGCTTCAGCTTGTGGTTGGGGTTGCCTTCGGCGCGGGCGATCTCGTCGCGCGAAAGCTGACCGGTCGCAATCGGGTCGAGGCCCTTGATGCCCTGCGCGGATTCACCGTCGGCGATCGCCTTCACTTCGAGCGGGTGCAGCTTGCAGAACTGCGCGATCTGGTCGAAGGACAGCGCGGTATTGTCAACCAGCCAGACGGCGGTCGCCTTGGGCATAAGCAGTTGCTGAGCCATGGATATAGTCCTTTTGTCCGCCGCGCCGGTGTCGCGGGCCGTGGAGTCTACCACTGATTTCCGGGAAATGTGGGCCTCTATACCGTCGTTGTCGCGAAATTGCAATTCTTCAGTTCCAAATGTCCTTTTGTCTAATTGCGGCGGGCATTTGACCTGCTATGAATGTGCGCGAAACGGGGGAGCCCTAGGAGGGGCGAACCGCACTAGGAATGCGTAGGGAGGAAAATATGTCCGCCAAAATCTATCCGGTGTTGAAGTCTGCCAAGAGCCGGACGTTGCTTGATAACGCCACTTACCTGAAGTGGTACGAGGAGAGCGTTTCCGATCCGGCAAAGTTCTGGGGCAAGCACGGCAAACGGATCGATTGGTTCAAGCCCTATACCAAGGTCAAGAACACGTCCTTCAAAGGCAAGGTCTCGATCAAGTGGTATGAAGACGGCCTTACCAACGTCTCCTACAACTGTATCGACCGCCACCTGAAGACGCATGGCGAAAAGACTGCCATCATCTGGGAAGGCGACAATCCCTATATCGACAAGAAGATCACCTACAACCAGCTCTACGAGCAGGTCTGCCGCCTTGCCAACGTCTTGAAGAAGCATGGCGTCAAGAAGGGCGACCGCGTCACCATCTATATGCCGATGATCCCGGAAGCATCCTATGCGATGCTCGCCTGCGCCCGCATCGGCGCCATCCATTCGGTCGTCTTCGGCGGCTTCTCGCCGGACGCACTTGCTGGCCGTATCGTCGACTGTGAGTCCACCTTCGTCATCACCTGCGACGAGGGCGTGCGCGGCGGCAAGCCGGTCCCGCTCAAGGAAAACACCGATACGGCGATCGACATCGCGGCCAAGCAGCATGTCATCGTCAACAAGGTTCTGGTCGTGCGCCGCACCGGCGGCAAGACCGCCTGGGCACCGGGCCGTGACCTCTGGTACCACCAGGAAATCGCGACCGTGAAGCCGCATTGCGAGCCGGCGAAGATGAAGGCGGAAGATCCGCTGTTCATCCTCTACACCTCGGGCTCGACCGGCAAGCCGAAGGGCGTGCTGCATACGACCGGCGGCTACCTCGTCTATGCGTCGATGACGCACGAATATGTCTTCGACTACCGCGATGGCGAGGTCTACTGGTGCACCGCCGACGTCGGCTGGGTCACTGGTCACTCCTATATCGTCTATGGTCCGCTCGCGAATGCGGCGACGACCGTGATGTTCGAAGGTGTGCCGAATTTCCCGGACGCCGGGCGTTTCTGGGAAGTGGTCGACAAGCACAAGGTCAACGTCTTCTACACCGCGCCGACGGCGATCCGCTCGCTGATGGGCGCCGGCGACGACTTCGTCAAGCGCGCCTCGCGCTCGTCGCTTCGCCTGCTCGGTTCGGTCGGCGAGCCGATCAACCCGGAAGCCTGGGAGTGGTACTACAACGTCGTCGGCGAGCAGAAGTCGCCGATCGTCGATACCTGGTGGCAGACCGAGACCGGCGGAATCCTGATCACGCCGCTGCCGGGTGCGACCGATCTCAAGCCCGGTTCGGCCACGCGGCCGTTCTTCGGAGTTCAGCCGCAGCTCGTCGACAACGAAGGCAATGTTCTGGAAGGTGCTGCCGACGGCAACCTCTGCATCATCGACAGCTGGCCGGGCCAGATGCGCACGATCTACGGCGACCATGCGCGTTTCGGTCAGACTTACTTCGCCACCTACAAGGGCAAGTATTTCACCGGTGACGGCTGCCGCCGCGATGAAGACGGCTACTACTGGATCACCGGCCGCGTCGACGATGTCTTGAACGTCTCCGGCCACCGCCTCGGTACGGCCGAAGTGGAATCGGCGCTCGTGTCGCATCATCTCGTCTCGGAAGCGGCCGTCGTCGGCTATCCGCACCCGATCAAGGGCCAGGGCATCTATTGCTATGTTTCACTGATGGCTGGTGAAATCGGCAACGACGAACTGCGCGCCGCCTTGGTGAAGCATGTCCGTTCGGAAATCGGGCCGATCGCGACGCCGGACAAGATCCAGTTCGCTCCGGGCCTGCCGAAGACCCGCTCGGGCAAGATCATGCGCCGCATCCTGCGCAAGATCGCGGAGGATGACTTCGGTGCGCTCGGCGATACCTCGACGCTCGCCGATCCGGCCGTTGTCGATGATCTGATCGCGAACCGCCAGAACAAGGCCTGACGTTGAAAACCGCCGCGCGTCTCTTGGACGTGCGGCGGTTCTCCTCTCGTCGCCAGGTGGCCGTCGAACCATTTCGTGAGCCGGATTCAGATCGCGGTTGCAGGCGCGGGCGCCCGACCCGAACTTAGAAGTCGATCGCCCGACCCTTGATCTCCCAGTCGCCGTAACGGGCTGGATCTTCACCTCCGCGCCCGCCGATCTCCTGCGGCAGTTCCTTCTTGATCTCCGCCTGACGCCGTTCTTCCGCTTCCTTCAGCGCCCGCACAGCGGCGGGCGGCAGCGGCTTCTTCGGGCGGTCGGCGGCGTTGTCATTGTCGTTCTGCATCTGAACGGTATCCGGATTCGAGCATCAATATTGAAGAATTGGGTGTTTGCACCCATCATATAGGATGCCGTTCCCCGGACGGGAACCCTGATTCACGTGAAACGTAGACGACCCGGAGCCTCCTGATGAACCTTGTCCGCACCGCCATGCTGCTTGCAGTCATGACCGCCCTGTTCATGGCGGTAGGCTTCGCCATTGGCGGACGGGGCGGCATGATGATCGCCTTCGTCATGGCCGCAGGCATGAACTTCTTCTCCTACTGGAACTCGGACAAGATGGTGCTGCGCATGTACCGCGCGCAGGAGGTCGATGAGCGCAGTGCCCCGGAATATTACGGCATCGTGCGTGACCTCGCTCGCAATGCCGGCCTGCCGATGCCGCGCGTCTATGTGATCGATAGCCCGCAGCCGAACGCGTTTGCCACCGGTCGCAATCCGGAGAATGCCGCGGTCGCCGCGTCGACCGGGCTGCTTCACGCTCTCGACTATGACGAGGTCGCCGGCGTGATGGCGCATGAACTCGCGCACGTGCAGAACCGCGATACGCTGACGATGACGCTGACGGCAACCCTTGCCGGCGCGATCTCGATGCTCGGCAACTTTGCCTTCTTCTTCAGCGGCAACCGTGAAAACAACAATCCGCTCGGCTTCATCGGCACGCTTGTCGCGATGATCGTGGCGCCGATGGCGGCAATGCTGGTGCAGATGGCGATCAGCCGAACGCGCGAATACTCGGCCGACCGTCGCGGCGCCGAGATTTGCGGCAAGCCCCTGGCGCTCGCTTCGGCGCTGCAGAAGATCGCAGGCGCCGCCCATCAGATCCACAATGACGATGCCGAGCGCAACCCGGCAACGGCGCATATGTTCATCATCAATCCGCTCTCCGGCGAGCGCATGGACAACCTGTTCTCGACCCATCCGAACACCGAAAACCGCATCGCGGCCCTGCAGCAGATGGCGCAGGAGATGTCTTCGGTCTCGACGCCGCCGGTTCGTGCTGATAATCCCGTGCGCAAATCGCGCTCTGTGCCCTCTACCGGATGGGGTCGCGGTGGTTCCGAACCGCCCAAAGGTCCCTGGTCCTGATGTCTGCAGAAAACAACAACGATTCACGTCCGAAACGATCGCACCGCAACGGCGGCGCAGCGAAGTCGAAGAAGCCCGCTCCGGCGCCGCGTGGTCCGGAGAAGCCGGGGTTGAGGGCTCGTCAGGCCGCCGCGAAGATCTTGGCAGCAGTCATCGATCGCAAGACGTCGCTCGACGGCATGCTCGACAGCGAGCACGGCAACCCGGCCTATCGCGAGCTTAACGAAGCCGACCGCGCTCTGGTCCGGGCAATACTCAATTCCGCCCTTCGCCATCTCCCGCGCGTGCAGGCTGCGATCAATTCGCTGCTGCAGACGCCTCTGCCGGAGGGAGCGCGGGCGCTGGAGCATGTGCTTGCCGTGGCAGCGGCACAGATCCTCTATCTCGACGTGCCCGATCATTCCGCCGTCGATCTCGCCGTCGAACAGGCGCAGAACGATCCGCGCAACCGCCGCTTCGCCAATCTCGTGAACGCCGTGCTGCGGCGCCTGTCGCGCGAAAAGGAAGCCGTTCTCGAAAGCACGCGCCATATTCCGGCGATGCCGGAATGGTTCTTCGAGCGCCTCATTGCCCACTACGGCGCAGCGGCGGCCGAGAAGATCGCCGAGGCGCAGTTGACGCCGGCGGCAATCGATCTTTCCGTCAAATCCGAGCCTGCGGCTTGGGCCGAGCGGCTTGGTGGCACCGTCCTGCCGACCGGCTCTGTGCGGCTCGGCGCATTCTCCGGCTCCATCCCTTCCTTAGCCGGATTCGATGATGGCGGCTGGTGGGTCCAGGACGCGGCTGCATCGATCCCTGCTCGACTGTTTGGCGACCTCAAGGGCAAGCGGACCGTCGATCTCTGCGCCGCACCGGGCGGCAAGACGGCCCAACTCATTCTTGCCGGCGCCGAAGTGACGGCGCTGGACCAGTCCGGCAGCCGCTTGCGCCGGCTGAAGGGCAATCTCAAGCGGCTGGGGCTCGAGGCCGAGACCAAGGAAGTCAACATGGCGGACTTCCAGCCGGAAGCCCTGTTCGATGCGGCGCTTCTCGACGCTCCCTGCTCCTCGACCGGCACGACACGACGTCACCCTGATGTGTTGTGGACCAAGGGACCGGAAGACATCGAAAAGCTTGCCGACCTGCAGGAGCGGCTGCTTCGTCATGCGCTGACGGTGGTCAACCCCGGTGGCACCGTCGTCTTCTCGAATTGCTCCCTCGACCCGCGTGAAGGCGAAGAGGTCGTTGCCCGGGTTATCGGTTCGGGCGATAACTGTGAGCGCGTTCCTATTTCCGCAGCGGATTGGCCGGGGCTCGAGGACGCGATCACGCCGGTCGGCGAAATGCGGACGACGCCGGCCATGCTGCCGCTCGATGCACCGTTTTCGAGTGGCCTCGATGGTTTCTACGCGGCAGTGATTCGGCGCAAATAACAGCGCAAACTGAGCTTTCAGCAGCTCGAACCGGGCCTCAAGGCCCTGTTTCACCGCATCATTTGACGCTTTCGACCGGGAAGCCTATCAAAGATGGCAGGATTGATAAAAGTTTAATGGTCTTCGCGGCACCATGCGGACGCTGGCGCGAGGTCCTGGCGCGCTCCGATGATGTGAGTGATCGTGCCAGAAATGAGGTAACCGGCGGCGTTGATGTTGTTTTCCGGCAGGCGAAGGCTTTCTTACCTGTATGTGCGTGAAGGCTGGCGCCGCGTGTCGCGTCGCCTGTCGATCGGGCGCGTCTCCACTCTGCGCTTTACCGGCTCCACCCCCAATCGCCTGATCGTTGCGCCGACGGATCTGAGGGCCGTCGATCCCTTTGTCGCGGAAGAAATTCTTGCCGGGCGCTTCCCTCTTGCCGGCCGCGTGCTCGACACGGAGGGCGAGTCGCCGTTCGAGATCGATCTGCCGTCGCGCGAATTTGCGGCCCGGCTGCATTCCTTCGGCTGGCTGCGGCACCTGCGGGCGATCCGCGAGGATGCGGGTTTCGTCCGGCTGCGGCAGATCGTCGACGACTGGATCGGCACCCATGGACGCGATCTCGGCGGCATCGCCTGGGATGCGGATATCATGGCGCAGCGCATCATCGCCTGGCTGTCCCATTCGCCGGTGGTGCTGCGCAATGCCGAGCATGGCTTCTACCGCCGTTTCCTGAAGAGCCTGGCGCTGCAGGTACGCTATCTCAGGCATATCGCCGATACCGTGCGCGACGGCGAGCAGAGGCTTCGGGTGCGGCTTGCGCTTGCCATGGCGTCGGTTTCCATGCCGGCATCGCCGAGCGCCATCCGCAAGGCATCGCGCCATCTCGATCTCGAACTCGACCGCCAGATCCTGCCCGACGGCAGCCACTTCTCGCGTAGTCCGCGCGCGGGCCTAGAGCTGTTGCTGGATCTGCTGCCACTCCGCCAGACCTACGTTAATCTCGGGCATGACGTGCCGTCGCGCCTCATTCCCTGCATCGACCGGATGTACCCTGCCCTGCGCTTCTTCCGGCACCAGGGCGGCGAACTCGCGCTGTTTAATGGTGCTACCTCGGTTCTGGCGCATGAACTGGCGTCGGTGCTGCGCTATGACGAGACGGCCGGCGAACCCTTCCGCTCGCTGCCGCACGCCCACTACGAACGTATGGCCATGGAAAACACCGTTGTCATCATGGACACCGGCCGGCCGCTTTCCGTAGACCTGTCGCGCAGTGCCCATGCCGGCTGCCTGTCCTTCGAAATGTCCTCGGGCAAGACGCGCTTCGTCGTCAATTCCGGCGCCCCGAAGTTTGCCGGGGAGCGATTCCGCCAGATGGCGCGGATGACGGCTGCCCATTCGACCGTGACGGTCAACGACACGTCGTCGTCGCGCTTCTCGCAATCGCGCTTTCTCGGACCGATCATGACGTCGGGCGTCAAGCACGTGACGGCGGCCCGCAAGGACGAAGCGGGCGGGCTCGAATCGGTGACCGCAAGCCACGATGGCTATCTTGCCGCCTTCGGCCTGGTCCACGAGCGTGGCATTGGTGTTTTGAACGGCGGTCGCATGGTCCGCGGTCGCGACCGGCTGTCGCACGCCGACGGCAGCGACCCGGAGGCAAGCGATACCGCGATTGCCGTGGCGCGGTTCCACATTCACCCGGCGGTCGCCATTCGCCAGAACAGCGCCCGCGAGATCTTCCTGACGGCGCCCGATGGCGAGATCTGGCTGTTTGCCTGCCAGGATGGTGACCTTGCCGTCGAGGAGGATATCTTCTTTGCCGATCCTTCGGGTATCCGGGCCTCGCAGCAGCTGACGGTGACCTTTGCAATTGCGCAGCAGCCGGAGATCCAGTGGACGTTTTCACGCGCGAACTGAGCCTTCTGTCTTGACGACAGGCACGCCCAAGAAAGCGCCTCAAGTTTTCCGTTCGCGTTTCAGGAGCGATCGCATTGATGAATTTGGATCGATCCGATCCAGATTCATCGCGATCTTCAGGCCCGGCGAGGTTCCTTCGCCCGGCAAGCTATGCTAACGGGCAGCCATCTCAACCGCCGGAGCTTCCTCCCGGGGCGTCCGGCGCCGCCAAAGGAGCATGGTTGTGGCTGTCGCCTCCAAGAAAATCCCCGCCCCGAACGAGGTTACGGTCCGCACCGCCCTCCTCTCCGTCTCCGACAAGACGGGCGTCGTCGAACTCGCGCGCGCCCTTAACGAAAAGGGCATTCGGCTCGTTTCGACGGGCGGGACCCACAAGGCACTCTCCGAGGCTGGCCTGCCGGTGAGCGACGTTTCCGAGCTAACCGGCTTTCCCGAGGTCATGGACGGCCGCGTGAAGACGCTGCATCCGGGCGTTCACGGTGGCCTCTTGGCGATCCGTGACGATGCCGATCACGTTGCGGCCATGTCGACGCACGGCATCACCGCCATCGACCTCGCGATCATCAACCTCTATCCCTTCGAAGAGGTCAGGGCCAAGGGCGGCGACTACCCGACGACGGTCGAAAACATCGATATCGGCGGCCCGGCCATGATCCGCGCCTCGGCCAAGAACCATGCCTATGTGACGATCGTCACCGATCCGGCCGACTATCCGGTGCTGCTCGAAGAGCTTGCTTCCGGCAAGACGACCTATGCCTTCCGCCAGAAGATGGCCGCCAAGGCCTATGCCCGGACTGCCGCCTATGACGCGGCCATTTCCAACTGGTTTGCCGAAGCGCTCGACACCCCGATGCCGCGTCACCGGGTGATCGGCGGCGTACTCAAGGAAGAGATGCGCTACGGCGAGAACCCGCACCAGAAGGCAGGCTTCTACCTGACGGGCGAGAACCGCCCGGGTGTCGCCACGGCGACGCTGCTGCAAGGCAAGCAGCTCTCCTACAACAACATCAACGACACGGATGCCGCCTTCGAGCTGGTGGCCGAGTTCCTGCCGGAGAAGGCACCGGCGGTCGCGATCATCAAGCATGCCAACCCTTGCGGCGTCGCGACCGCGCCAACGCTTGCCGAAGCCTATCGCCGGGCGCTTGCCTGCGATTCCACCTCGGCTTTCGGCGGCATCATCGCGCTCAACCAGGAGCTCGATGCGGAGACGGCCGAAGAGATCGTCAAGCTCTTCACCGAAGTGATCATCGCGCCTTCGGTCAGCGATGCGGCCAAGGCCGTGATTGCCCGCAAGCCGAACCTGCGTCTGCTTGCGACCGGTGGCCTGCCGGATCCGCGCATTCCGGGTCTTGCCGCAAAGACCGTCTCGGGCGGCCTGCTCGTGCAGACGCGCGACAACGGCATGGTGGAGGATCTCGAACTCAAGGTCGTCACCAAGCGCGCGCCGACGCCCCAGGAACTCGAAGACATGAAGTTCGCCTTCAAGGTGGCCAAGCACGTGAAGTCGAATGCGATCGTTTATGCCAAGGACGGCCAGACGGCCGGCATCGGCGCCGGCCAGATGAGCCGTGTCGATTCCGCCCGCATCGCCGCGATCAAGGCCGAAGAAGCCGCAAAAGCGCTGGGCCTTGCAACGCCGCTCACCAAGGGTTCGGCCGTTGCCTCCGAAGCCTTCCTGCCGTTTGCCGACGGCCTGCTCTCGGCGATCGCCGCGGGTGCTACGGCCGTCATCCAGCCGGGCGGCTCCATGCGTGACGAAGAGGTGATTGCGGCTGCGAACGAGCATGGCGTCGCCATGGTCTTCACTGGCATGCGCCACTTCCGCCACTAAGATCGTCGGGCGGGCGCTGGGCGTCTGTCCGGAATTGGCCGCTAAGGCCCAACAGTCAGAAGCCGTCGCTTCCCCAGGATGCGGCGGCTTTTTTGCGACCGTCATCGGCCGGATAGGGCGTGCGCAGAAGGATCAGCAGGCCGATCACCAGAAAAGCAATCAGCGCCATCATGCCGATCCGTGCCGAGCCGGTGGCAAGCGTGATCGTGGCAACGGATGCGGGGGCGAGGAACGAGGTGGCCCGGCCGGACAGCGCATAGAGGCCGAAGTAGCGACCGGCCTCGTCGAGGCTGACGCTGCGGGCGAGGTAGGAGCGCGACGAGGCCTGAACGGGGCCGAAGGCGACACCGACGAGCAGGCCGTAGAGAATGTAGGCCTTTTCGGCGGCCGTGCCGAACAGGCCGCCGGTATCTTCCATCGACAGCGGCAGCAGCCCGAACAGCGTGAAGCCGGGGCCTGTCGAGACGATGCCGATCGTGGCAATCGTCAGGCAGATCAGGCTGGCGGTGACGATCACCTTGGAGCCAAGGTGCGCATCCAGCCAGCTGGCGCAGAGGCAGCCGCCGATCGCGACGACGTTGAGAATGATGCCGTAGACGCCGAGCTCCAGGGTCTGCCAGGCGAACATCGCGGCCGCGAAGGTGCCGCCGAGTGCCAGCAGACCATTGACGCCGTCCTGGAAGACCATGCGCGCGATCAGGAAGCGCAGGATCCCACGCCTTTCCCGAAGCTCGACGAGCGTGCCCTTGAGCTCCCTGAGGCCAGTGACGGTTGCCTTGCCGAGCGACATTGCCGCCTTGGTGGCATCGGGCGTGAACAGGAACATCGGCAGGATAAAGACGAGGTACCAGACGGCGGAGATCGGGCCGGTGATGCGTGCATCCTCCCCCTTTGCCGGATCCAGGCCAAACAGAGGGTCGATGCCAAGCGCCGTCTTGCCGGTCTCAGGACTTCCGGCAAGCAAGGCCACGACGGCGACCAGCACGATCATGCCGCCGAGATAGCCGAGCCCCCAGGCGATGTTGGAAATGCGCCCCACGTCCTTCTCCGGCGCCAGACGGGGCATCATCGAATCGTTGAAGACGATCGAGAACTCGGCCGCGACCGTCGCGAGGATCATGAAGATCGCCGGATAGAGGATCGGCGAGCCGGGGGCTGCGAACCAGAGCATAGCCAGCGATGCGATCTTGATGACGGCGAAGAAGGCGATCCAGGGTTTGCGCGGCCCGGTGGCGTCGGCGATCGAGCCGAGCACCGGCGAAAGAACCGCGATGATGATGCCCGAAACCGTGAGCGTGTAGCCCCACATCGCCTGGCCGACCGCATGGTCCTCCGTCAGCCGCGATACGAAATAGGGGCCGAAGATGAAGGTCGTGATGACGGTGAAGAAGGGCTGCGCGGCCCAGTCGAACAGCATCCAGCCGCCGATGCCCGCACGGGACGTGCGTGGCTGGTCTTCAGTCCCCCCGGCCGAAATCTGCAAAGTCCCCTCCCGAAACGACTGCGCCACGCGTCCCCTCGAACGCGCGGCGCAGCCTATCTTCAATTGAACCGATTCCAAAAGGTCTGGAACCGGACGCGGGCGAAAAAACTGCCCGCATCCTCTTTGGTACCGTTACTTGGCCCTTCCGCGTGCCAGGTCGTTGAGGAGACCTGCAGCGACGGTGATCTTGGCAAGCGTCGTTTCACCCTTCTCGGTCAGAAGGCGCAGCTGGCCAGTCGCCTGGGCGACACGGACGCGCTCGCTTTCTTCCCAGGCCGCAACCGGGTTGCGCTCCTTCTTCTGCTCGCGCAGGGCTGCCGCGGTGATATCCCGGCGTGCCGCCGCGATATCGGATACGGCGCGTGACAGAGCCATGGCCTCGAACTGCTCGGTTGCCGGAACGCGATCGGATGCCGCCAGCAGACGGTTGATGCGAAGCGTGTCGGTGACGGCGAAATAACCTTGCGCCGTGCGGCTCAGCGTCTCGCCGGTTTCTGCGGCAATCTGCATGATCTCGGGCACCAGCGTCATCAGCGCCAGTTCCGAGATTTCCTCGGCGAGCTTGGCGGGAACGCCACCCTCGACGAAGGCTGCCGTCTTCAACCGGGCTTCTTCGGCGCTCTCGCCGGACACTGCAGTGCGCATGGTCGCACGCAGCTTCTGCAGGCCGTCGCCGAGGCGCGATACGGCCTCGGAGACCGAGCCGGTCGCCGCATGGGTGCGCAGCGCCCGCTCGGTGACGAGCGTGAAGATGCGGCCGACTTCCTGGTAGAGGATGTTCTGCAGGCCGCCGCTGATCTTGTTGTCGAGCGCGTCGATCTCGTCATAGATCCGCGGCAGGTCGAAGCCGTCGAGCGCCAGCACCGCCGCCTTGACGACGTCGGCCGAGAGGAAGCCGGTGGCGTCCGTCAGGGTCGAGACAAAGGCCGGACCACCGCGGTTGATGACCTCGTTGGCGAGGATCGTCGCGATGATTTCGCGGCGCAGGCGGTGACCGTGGATATCGCCGGCATAGGCCTTGCGCATCTTGCCCGGGAAGTAACGCTCGAGCGTCGCCGTGAAGTACGGATCGTCGGGCAGCTCGCTCGCAATCAGCTCATCGAAGAGAACGAGCTTGGAGTAGGAGAGCAGCACGCCGATCTCCGGGCGGGTCAATGGCTTGCCCGCCTGGTAACGCTCGGTCATGGCCTGGTCGGTCGGCAGCGTCTCGACCTTGCGGTTGAGATGGCCGTCGGCCTCCAGCCGGGTCATGAGCCGGCCGAGCGTCGTGCGGTTGCCGAGCCCTTGCATGGCGGTCAGAGAGATCGCCAGCGACTGCTCGTAGTTGTTGCGCAGCACTAGGTGGCCCACTTCCTCGGTCATCGAGGCGAGCAGCGTGTTGCGCTTCGGACGGGTCAGGCGACCATCGCGCATGGCGGAAGCCAGCGCGATCTTGATGTTGACCTCGACGTCGGAGGAGTTGACGCCCGCCGAATTGTCGATGGCATCCGAGTTGCAGCGGCCGCCATTGAGGCCGAAGCCGATGCGGCCCTTCTGGGTGACGCCGAGGTTGGCGCCCTCGCCGATGACGCGGGCGCGGACCTCTTCGGCTGCCACGCGAATGGCGTCGTTGGCGCGATCGCCAACTTCGGCGTCCGTTTCGTTGCTGCCGCGCACATAGGTGCCGATACCGCCGAACCAGAGCAGGTCGACCTGGCTCTTCAGGATCGCGTTCATGATCTCGAACGGCGTTGCCTTCTGCTTGTCGAGGCCGATGGCGGCCATCGCCTCAGGCGTCAACGTCACCGACTTCTCGGCACGCGAGATGATCATCGCGCCGTTCGAAAGCGTCTTGCGGTCATAGTCCTGCCAGCTCGAACGCGGCAGGTCGAACATGCGCTTGCGCTCGGCAAAGGACCCATCGATATCCGGATTCGGATCGATGAAGATATCGCGATGATCGAAGGCTGCGATGAGGCGGATCTTCTCGGACAGAAGCATGCCGTTGCCGAAGACGTCGCCCGACATGTCGCCAACGCCAGCAACGGTGAAGGGCGTCGTCTGGATGTCGGTGTCCATCTCACGGAAGTGCCGCTTGACGGTCTCCCAGGCGCCGCGGGCGGTGATGCCCATCTTCTTGTGGTCGTAGCCGGCGGAACCGCCCGATGCGAAGGCGTCGTCGAGCCAGAAGCCCGCTTCCTGTGCAAGGCCGTTGGCCGTGTCGGAGAAGGTCGCGGTGCCCTTGTCGGCAGCAACGACGAAGTAAGGGTCGTCGCCGTCATGGCGCTGCGTGTCGGCCGGCGGTACGACATCCTGGCCGACGATGTTGTCGGTGACCGACAGCAGCGTGCGGATGAAGGTCTTGTAAGCTTCGGTGCCGGCCTTGAAGATTTCGTCGCGGGTGCCGCCCACCGGAAGCAGCTTCGGATAGAAGCCGCCCTTGGCGCCGACGGGCACGATAACGGCGTTCTTGACCTGCTGCGCCTTCACCAGACCGAGCACTTCCGTGCGGTAGTCCTGGGCGCGGTCCGACCAGCGAAGGCCGCCGCGGGCGACCTTGCCGAAGCGCAGGTGCACGCCTTCGACCTCGGTGCCGTAGACGAAGATTTCGCGGAACGGATGCGGTTCCGGCAGACCGTCGAGCTGCTTCGGGTCCAGCTTGAAGGCGAGGACTGCGCGCGGTTTTCCGTCGGCGTCATGCTGGAAGTAGTTGGTCCGGAGCGTCGCTTCGATCGCGTTGACGTAGCGTCGCAGAATCCGGTCCTCGTCGAGGCTCGGAACGGCCGAGAGCGCGTCCTCGATCGCCGACAGCAGCGCGTTGCACTTCTTGGCGCGCGGCTTTTCCTCGAGCTTCGGATCCATGCGGGTCACGAACAGCTTGAAGATATCGGCGGCAATCGCCGGATACTTGTTCAGCGTGTCGGCGATATAGCCCTGAGAGTAGGTGATGCCGGCCTGTCGCAGATAGCGGGCATAGGCGCGCAGCACCGTCACTTCGCGGGCGTTGAGGCCCGCAAGCAGGATCAGCCGGTTGAAGTTGTCGTCCTCGATCGCGCCGTTCCAGGCGGCCAGGAACGCCTCTTCCAGCGCCGGGCCGGATTTTTCGAGATTCAGCGCAAGGCCATCGCGATGGATCAGCTCCATGTCGTGCAGCACGACCTTGCGCTTCTCTTCGCCATGGGCATTGACGCCGATGTCGTAGGTCTGTTCGCTGATGACCCGGAAGCCCAGGTTTTCAAGCAAAGGTACGCGGCGCGAAAGCGACACTGGTTCGCTGGCGTGGAAGATCTTGAGCTCGGCCGTGTCCGGCCGCGAGACGGCGCGGGGATAGTGGTAGAACTCGATGCGGATCGGATCCGGGCCCTTGCAGGCGGCGATGTCGGCCAGATCGGCATAGGCTTCAGCCGGCGTGAAGAACGACTGGTAGGCATTGTCGACATCGAGCTCGATGCCGTCCTTGCGGGCAAGCAGGTCGAACCGGTCGATCCAGCGGGTGACGATGCCGCGAACGGCTTCTTCGAGCTTGGCCTGCGGAATGCGCGGCGTCTTGCCGGCGGAGCGGCCGATGATGAAGTGGACGCGGGCAAGGCCCCCTTCCGGGAAGGCCGGGTAGTAGGCGGAGACGCGACCGTCATAGACCGTCTTCAGGTAGTCGCCGATCTTTTCGCGCACATCCGAATCGTACTGTTCGCGCGGCACGAAGACGATCACCGAGACGAAGCGGTCGAAATGGTCGATGCGTGGCAGCACGCGGATGCGCGGCCGGTCGCCGAGTTCGTTGATCTGTTCGCAGAAAGCGGCGAGCAGGCCGACATCGATCTGGAAGAGATCGTCGCGCGGATAGGATTCGAGCGTGTTGTCGAGCATCTTGCCGGAATGGCTCTGCGGATCGTAGCCGAAGTGATCGACGATCTTTTCGATCTTGTGGCGCAGCAGCGGGATCTCGGCCGCCTGGCGGGTATAGGCCGAGGAGGTGAAGAGGCCGACGATGCGCAGTTCTCCGGCGACATTGCCGTCGGCGTCGAAGCGCTTGACACCGATATAATCCATATAGGCGCGGCGATGGACGACCGATTTGACGTTGGCCTTGGTGACGATCAGGAAATCCGGGCTTTCGAGGAAGGCGAGAATTTCAGGCGTAGTCAGCACCGCGTCCTTGCCCTGGCGCAGCACGCGCACATCGGGATTGGAGAGCATGCCGAGGCCCCTGCCCTTGCCGCGCTCGACCATCGCCTTTCCGCCCTTGCCGGAATAGGTGTATTCGCGCATGCCGAGGAAGGTGAAGTTGTTGTCACGCAGCCAGCGGAGGAAGGCGAGCGCCTCGTCGCGGTCGCTCTTCTTGCGCGAGGCGTTATAGGCCTCCAGCTCCTGCATCGCATGATCGAGCAGCGCGGTCATCGCTGGCCAGTCGTGCACAGCCTGGTGCACCTGCTCCAGCACGTCGCGAATGCGGTTGCTGAGCTGTTCGGCCTCGACCGGCGCGAGCTTCGTCAGATGGATCTGGATATGGCTGACGCGGTGCGACGGATCGCTTTCCTCTTCGGGATCGAAGAGCTTTGCCGGCTTGCCCGGTTCCTTGACCAGGATGGGGTGGATCGCGAGGTGAATGTCACGGTGCGTGCTGGTGATTTCCCCCATGACCGAATCATAGAGGAACGGCATGTTGCGTTCGGTGACCGCGATGATCGACACCTCGGTGCCGCCAGGTGCTACACCGGCGACGGATTCGACGGAAACCTGCGGCTTGCCGCCATCCCAGCGGGCGAGTTCCTGATAGGCATGGGCGGCCGTCAGCGCCAGCATGTCCGCCGAATAGAGATCGAGGTCATCGTTGCTGGCCCCACCGAAGAGGATCTCCGGCGCCAGCGCCTCGACGCCCAGTTTGATGGCGGCCGCCTTCGCTGCGTCGATGTGTCTGTCCCGCTTCGGATTGTATTTCACGCCCATGAAGTCTCTCCCATTCATGATAGGCCAAACCCTATCAGAACCATGGCTAATGGCGACCGCTTTTTACGCTGATTTCGGCAAAATCGAGCCCAAAATCGGAGAATTTCACGTGAAAACAGCTTAAATCCATTTAAATCGAAGGTAATTTCGCGAAAATTGCTCGAAAATCGAAGAAAAAGCACGAAAACGCCAGAGGCTTCTCCGGAGCCTATCTGCCATCGGCTGTTGACAGGGGGGTGACAGTCGGGTGAACAGAGTTTCGAGATCGTAGGATTGGACTGGTCGATGCCCGAAATGCCTTCCCTGCCCGGCGCCGTCATCGTCATCTCTAGCCATGTCGTGCGCGGCAAGGTGGGCAACAGGGCCGTGGTCTTCGCGCTTGAAACTCTGGGGCATCCAGTCTGGGCCCTCCCGACCGTCATCCTCCCCTGGCATCCGGGCCACGGCCGCTCGACGCGGGTCACCATTTCCGATCAGGATTTCGGGTCGGTGATCGATGACCTCATGGCAGCACCCTGGGCCGGAGAGGTGCGTGCCGTGCTTTCGGGCTACCTCGGCTCGGCCGGACAGGCCGAAAGCGTGGCCCGGCTGGTGACGGCGCTGAAGGAGCGCAATCCCAAACTGATCTACGCCTGCGACCCCGTGATCGGCGATGCTGGCGGTCTCTATGTGCCGGAAGTCACGGCGGTTGCCATTCGCGACCGGTTGCTGCCGCTTGCAAATCTCGCGACCCCGAACCGTTACGAGCTTGCCTGGCTTGCCGGGGCGACGTTGGAGACGAACACGGCGATCCTTGACGCAGCGCTCGGCCTCGGTCCGGCCCGCGTCTTGGTGACGTCTGCCGTGCCGATGATGAGCGGCGGGACCGGTAATCTCTTTCTCTCGGGCAACCACGCCCTGCTTGCCGAACATCGTTTGGTCGAAAACCCGCCGAATGGTACGGGCGACCTGTTGGCGGCGGTGTTTCTCGCCCGGATCCTTGAAGGACTTTCAGAGGAACGTGCCTTGCAGATGGCGACTGCGAGCGTATTTGAGATCATCGCGCGGAGCGTCAAGCGCGGCGCGGATGAACTGACCATCGAGCAGGACGCGTCGAGCCTATCGACGCCAATGGCGATGGTGCAGATGCGCCGACTGGTTCATCCGAATCAGATGCGGCGCAAGTGAAGAAGCTGTTCACGGACCGCCACCCCTATGGCATCGTGGATTGAATTTTAGATCGCGATCATTTTCATGACGGAGGCGCAGGTGGGCGAAAGCCGGCCATGCCGCCTTGAAGCACGAGCGGAGCAATCGATGGACAAGCAGCAGCAGCGTTTTCCGGACTATCTTCTGAACGGCTACCACAACTTCATGAACGGTCGCTTCAGCGAGCAGCAGAAACGCTACAAGGCGCTGGCGGAAACCGGTCAAAAGCCGAAGACGATGGTGATTGCCTGTTGCGACTCGCGCGCTGCGCCGGAAACGATCTTCGACAGCGGCCCGGGCGAACTCTTCGTCGTGCGCAACGTCGCCAATCTCATGCCGCCCTACGAGCCGGATGGTCACTACCACTCCACTTCGGCAGCCCTCGAGTTCGCCGTGCAGTCACTGCGCGTCAGCGACATCGTCGTCATGGGCCATGGCCGCTGCGGTGGTATCAAAGCGGCACTCGATCCCGATGCGGAGCCTCTGTCACCGGGCGATTTCATCGGTCGCTGGATGCATCTGCTGAGGCCCGCGGCTGAGCAGATCCAGAGCAACGACGTGATGACGCAGGCGGAGCGCCAGCGTGCGCTCGAGCGGGTTTCGATCCGCAACTCGCTTGCCAATCTGCGCACTTTCCCGTGCGTCCAGATCCTCGAGGCCAAGGGCAAGCTCCACCTGCACGGCGCCTGGTTCGACATCTCGACCGGCGAACTCTGGGTGATGGACCCGGTGACGGGCGACTTCTCCCGCCCGGGAATGTAATCGGTCAGCAAAAAAAGGCCCGGCTCTTTCGAACCGGGCCCTTTGTCTGGTTGGTTATGCGTTCCGAAGGACGAAAATCCTAGAGACCGTCGATCTCGGCGCCGATGATGGCGATCGCCTGCTGGTAGACGCTTGCGGCGTTCCAGCCCTGGATCGCAGCGAAGTTCGCCTGACCCTGCTGATAGCCGGCGCCCGGCTGCCAGCCATGGCCGCGCAGGAAATTGGCGGTGGATGCCAGCGCGTCGGCCTTGGAGCGAACCATGTCGACATGGCCGTTGCCATCGCCATCGACGCCGTATTTCAGGACGTTGGCGGGCAGGAACTGGGTCTGGCCGATCTCGCCGTGGGCGGCGCCACGCGCATCCGGGCTCAGATCGCCGCGCTGCACGAGCTGCAGGGCCGCATAGAGCTGGTTGGTGAAGTAGTCCGAGCGACGGCAGTCATAGGCCAGCGTCGAAACGGCCGAGAGCGTGTGCTCCTTGCCCATGAAACCGCCGAAGCCGGTTTCCATGCCCCAGATGGCAATCAGCGGGCCAGCCGGCACGCCGTAGCGCCGCTCGATGCTGGTAAAGAGTGCGGCGTTCTGCTGCTTCATCTTCTTGCCGCGGGAAATGATCACCTGGCCGCCGCGCTTCTGCATGAACTGCTCGAGCGACAGCTTGAAGCTCTTCTGGCCGCGGTCGGCGCGGATCGTCGCCTTGTTGTAGGAGACGCCGGAGAGTGCACGGTCGAGCACCTGCGGGCTGATGCCGTTGCCGGAGGCCTGCTGCTTGAAGTTCTGCACCCAGGCTTCAAAGCCGCTTCCGTCATTGCCGCATTGGGCGGCAGATGCCACCGCCGGAAAAACTGCAGTCGAAATCAGGGCGGCAAGCCCCACTGCTGCGCACTTCGCCCTGTGCATGAAATACCCCGTCATAGCCCGAATCTCGTTGCTCTTAAAAATGCCAGCCTTCGCCGGCCGTGTCACCTACCGCAAGCGGCAGGTAACTTTATCGTGGTTTCACGTGAATCCGGGAAGGATCGGCCCCTCGTGAAACAGGAAACCCGCCAGGCTCGAAAGAGCCTGGCGGGAGTGAATGGTTCTAATGCCGTTTTCAGGCAGCCTGCTTGCGCGGCTTGATGAGGCCACGATTGACCAGCAGCTCGGCAATCTGGATCGCGTTCAGAGCGGCACCCTTGCGCAGGTTGTCGGAAACGACCCACAGGTTGAGGCCGTTCTCGACGGTTGCGTCTTCGCGGATGCGCGAGATGTAGGTCGCATCTTCGCCGGCGCACTCATAAGGCGTGACGTAGCCGCCGTTCTCGTGCTTGTCGACGACGAGGCAACCCGGCGCTTCGCGCAGGATGTCGCGCGCTTCGTCAGCGGTGATCTCGTTTTCGAACTCGATGTTCACCGATTCCGAATGGCCGATGAAGACGGGAACGCGCACGGCAGTGCAGGTCACCTTGATCTTCGGGTCGAGCATCTTCTTGGTCTCGGCGAGAACCTTCCACTCTTCCTTCGTGTAGCCGTCTTCCATGAACACGTCGATGTGCGGAATGACGTTGAAGGCGATGCGCTTGGTGAACTTCTTCGATTCGATCGGATCGGCAACGAAGACGGCGCGGGTCTGGTTGAAGAGTTCGTCCATGCCGTCCTTGCCGGCGCCGGAAACCGACTGGTAGGTCGAGACGACGACGCGCTTGATCTTGGCGTGGTCGTGCAGCGGCTTCAGCGCGACGACGAGCTGGGCGGTCGAGCAATTCGGATTGGCGATGATGTTCTTCTTGGTGAACTGCGCGATCGCGTCCGGGTTCACTTCCGGAACGATCAGCGGCACTTCGGCGTCGTAGCGCCAGGCCGAGGAGTTGTCGATGACGACGCAGCCCTGCTGGCCGATCTTCGGCGAATACTTCAGCGATACGGCGCCGCCAGCCGACATCAGGCAGATATCGGTGTCGGAGAAGTCGTAGTTTTCGAGGTTCTTGACCTTGAGGGTCTTGTCGCCGAAGGAAACTTCGGTGCCCTGGGAGCGGGCGGAAGCGAGGGCGACCACTTCATCCGCGGGAAAGCCGCGTTCGGAAAGGATGTTCAGCATCTCCCGGCCGACATTGCCGGTGGCGCCTGCGACTGCAATCTTGAAACCCATGATCTAAGCTCTCTTTTCTGTCTCTCCTCGTCGGGTGAGGGGGAAACCGCGCGACCTGCCGCGAGGGTTCCTGTCCCCGGCCAAACCGGGGAGAGAGCGGAGGGCCAGAGACGTCAGACGGTTTTCGTCGTCGTTTTGGCCGTTGTTTTGCAAGCGAACGAAAAATCGACATCCTGCCCCGCGGCAAGAGCCGGCAGGATCAAAGCAGCGATGGCTGGACCGATCGGTCGCATGGTGGTGATTTCCTCGTTCGTCGCTGCTCTTACGCGGTTTTGGGGAAGAGTCAAGACATTGCCGCGCGCCGGCACGCCCCCGCCCTGCCCGCGATCGATCGCCGCATTAGACGAAAGTCATAAGCCGAAAGCATCTCTGCCTGTGATGACACTTTTCTGACATCCTCATTTCAGGCGCACCACGTCCGGACGTTCGAGGGAGGAATGCTGGACCAGCCAATGGGCGCTCCTTTGGAGTGGAGGATTATCAAAATGGCAAATGTCGCGACAGCGGACGACGCAAAAACGCGTCCGATGACCGGCGAGGAGAAGAAGGTCATCTTCGCCTCGTCGCTCGGTACCGTCTTCGAATGGTACGATTTCTATCTCTACGGTTCGCTCGCCGTCTACATCGGCGCGACCTTCTTCAGTTCCTACCCGGAAACGACGCGTAACATCTTCGCGCTTCTGGCCTTTGCCGCGGGCTTCCTGGTTCGCCCGTTCGGCGCGCTCGTCTTCGGTCGCCTGGGTGACCTCGTCGGCCGCAAATACACCTTCCTCGTGACGATCCTGATCATGGGTCTGTCGACCTTCCTGGTCGGCATCCTGCCCGGCGCTGCCTCGATCGGCATTGCCGCGCCGATCCTGCTCATCGTGCTGCGCATGCTGCAGGGCCTGGCGCTCGGCGGCGAATATGGCGGTGCGGCAACCTACGTGGCCGAACACGCGCCGCATGGGCGTCGCGGCTACTTCACGTCCTGGATCCAGACCACGGCGACGCTCGGTCTGTTCCTGTCGCTGGTGGTGATCCTGCTCGTGCAGTTCGCGCTCGGCAAGGAAGCCTTCGCCGCCTGGGGCTGGCGCATTCCGTTCCTGCTGTCCTGCGTGCTTCTCGGCATTTCCGTCTGGATCCGTCTGAAGATGAACGAATCCCCGGCCTTCAAGAAGATGAAGGAAGAGGGCAAGGGCTCCAAGGCGCCGCTTCGGGAAGCCTTCGGCCAGTGGAAGAACGCCAAGATCGCGCTTCTGGCGCTGTTCGGTGCCGTCGTCGGACAAGCCGTGGTCTGGTACTCCGGTCAGTTCTACGCGCTGTTCTTCCTGACCGGTGTCCTGAAAGTAGACGGTCAGTCGGCCAACATCATGGTCGCCGCCTCGCTTTTGATTGGCACCGGCTTCTTCGTGCTCTTCGGCTGGCTCTCCGACAAGATCGGCCGCAAGCCGATCATCATGGCCGGTCTGCTGCTTGCGATGCTCACCTACTTCCCGCTGTTCAAGGCGCTGACCTGGGCCGGTAACCCTGCACTCGCTGAAGCCCAGGCAACCGTTCGCGCAACGGTGACCGCGGCTCCCGGCGACTGCAAATTCCAGTTCAACCCGACGGGCACGGCGAAGTTCACCACCTCGTGCGACATCGCAACCGCGTTCCTCACCAAGAACTCCGTTCCCTACGACGTCGTCACGACGGCAGCAGCGGGCACGGCGGCGACGGTCAAGGTCGGCGACACCACGATCAACAGCTACGACGCAGTCGCTGCTGGCGATGGTGCCAAGGCCGCCAACGCCGCCTTCGAAAAGCAGACCAACATGGCGCTCCACAATGCCGGCTACCCGCTGGTTCGTGGCGCGGCAAAGGTTCCGGACGCCAAGCTTGACGGTTTTGTCACCGCCAACCCGGAACTGTCGCTTGACGCAGCCGCTGTCCGCGGCGGCGAAAAGACCATGGTTCCGGCCGAAAAGCTCATCGCCGACAAGCTGCTGACCAAGGATGAAGTGGGCGCTGCCACCGAAATGGCCGTCTACACGATCGCCGGCGGCGGCACCTACGCGATGGTCGCGGATCCTGCCAACGTCAACTGGACGACGATCATCGCGGTGCTCACCGTGCTCGTCATCTACGTGACGATGGTCTACGGCCCGATCGCAGCCCTGCTGGTCGAACTCTTCCCGACCCGCATCCGCTACACCGGCATGTCGCTGCCCTACCACATCGGCAACGGCTGGTTCGGCGGTCTGCTTCCGGCAACGGCCTTCGCGATGAGTGCTGCCCAGGGCGATATCTACTACGGCCTCTGGTACCCGATCGTCTTTGCAGGGATCACGCTGGTCATCGGCCTCCTCTTCCTGCCGGAAACGAAGGATCGCGACATCCACGCGATGGATTAAGCCCGGCGCTCCCGGAGAGAACAAATCCCGGGAGCACCTCAAATCTTCCCCGAGCTATTATGGCTCTCCTGACTCCGGCGCGGTCTTCCGCGCCGGCTTTTTTATTGGGTCGGCTCGCTGCGTCCGGCAAGCGGCCAACCGCCCGGGCCGAGGCGAAACAGGCGACCGTATTTGGCAAAGACAAACGCCATCATCACCGATGTCCAAAGGCCGAGCAGCAGCCCGGCGGCGACGTCGCTCGGATAGTGTGCGCCAACGATGACGCGGGAAACACCGATCGTCAGCGCCAGGACCAGAAAGAGTGGCCTCAGTCTCGGCAGCAGCATGGCGAAGACGCCGAAAAACGCACCGGCCGCAGTCGAGTGCCCGGACGGAAAGCTCTCATAGAGATCACTGGCGGCGAACGGCGTCAGGCTGTAGGCGCCGAGCTCGGCAAAGAGTTCCGGTCGTGCCCGGCCGATCAGGAGCTTCAGCGTATGCACCAACGCGCTGGCGGTGCCGATCGTCAAAAGGAAATAGGCGGCGAGGTCGCGGGCAGTGCGCGCCTTGTTTTGAAGCGGCCCCTGGCTTGCCGCCCGGCGCAGCACGAAGGCCCCCGCAAGCAGGATACCGGAAAGATAGATCATCCAGCCAAAGGTACCGAAATCGGTGATCCTTTCATTGAAGGTGACGATGTTGTCCGGCAGGCCTTGCGCGCGCTGTGACAGGAACGGATCGAGCGGGATGAGCGCGAACACGAGGATGGCTGTTGTCAGCACGATCCATCCGGTGGCCGCAAGTGGTCGGTTCATGGTTCTCCCATCCTGCCACCCAGATCGCGCGGCAATTGTCTGTTCCTGTCGGGGCACGATGCAGGGCGCTTCCCGCGCCAGGCGGCCCCGGTCCGTCTTTTTCCGATGTGTCGGTTCTTTTGGCAAATTCAAGGCCGTGGAATGCAAAACACCTCCGGATGCGCTCCGGAGGTGTTGGTTTTCGTAGGCCTGTTGGCGTCGGCGTGACGCCGATCCGGGATCGGTTGTCGCTTACGCCGACAGCGCCTTGAACTCGGCAAGGATGGCTTCGCCCATTTCGACGGTTCCGACCTTCCGTGCGCCTTCGGCCATGATGTCGCCGGTGCGGATGCCCTGGTCGAGCACGTTGGCGATCGCCTTCTCCAGATTGTCGGCTTCCGTCACCAGGTTGAAGGAGTAGCGCAGGCACATGGCGAACGACGCGATCATCGCGATCGGGTTGGCGATGCCCTGGCCGGCAATGTCGGGTGCCGAGCCGNGCGTCGGAACTTGTCAGGATAGAGCACGTTGGCGATCGCCCTCTCCAGATTGTCGGCTTCCTTCACCAGGTTGAAGGAGTAGCGCAGGCACATGGCGAACGACGCGATCATCGCGATCGGGTTGGCGATGCCCTGGCCGGCAATGTCGGGTGCCGAGCCGTGCACCGGCTCATAGAGCGCCTTGCGCTTGCCGCTGACACCATCCGGCGCGCCGAGCGAGGCCGAGGGCAGCATGCCGAGCGAGCCGGTGAGCATCGCGGCCACGTCCGACAGCATGTCGCCGAACAGGTTGTCGGTGACGATGACGTCGAACTGCTTGGGCTGGCGCACCAGCTGCATGCCGCCGGCGTCCGCCAGCATGTGCTCGAGCTGGACGTCGGAGTACTTCGCCTTGTGCGTCTCGGTCACCACCTGGTTCCACAACACGCCCGACTTCATGACGTTGCGCTTTTCCATCGAGCAGACGCGGTTGTTGCGGGTGCGGGCCAGCTCGAAGGCGACGCCGGCGATGCGCTCGATCTCGTAGGTGTCNCTTCATGACGTTGCGCTTTTCCATCGAGCAGACGCGGTTGTTGCGGGTGCGGGCCAGCTCGAAGGCGACGCCGGCGATGCGCTCGATCTCGTAGGTGTCATAGACCTGGGTGTCGATGCCACGCTTCTGGCCGTTGCCGAGATCGACGATCTCCTTCGGTTCGCCGAAATAGACGCCACCGGTCAGCTCGCGCACGATCAGAATGTCGAGGCCTTCGACCAGTTCCGGCTTGAGCGACGAGGCGGCGGAAAGCGCCGGGTAGCAGATCGCCGGGCGCAGGTTGGCGAAGAGCTCGAGATCCTTGCGCAGGCGCAGCAGACCGGCTTCCGGGCGAACCTCGTAGGGCACCGCATCCCACTTCGGACCGCCGACGGCGCCGAACAGCACCGCATCGGCGGCAAGCGCCTTTGCCATGTCCTCTTCCGAGATCGCCTGACCGTGGGCGTCATAGGCCGAACCGCCAACCAGGCCCTCGTCCGTCACGAAGCCGGCACCAAGCTCGGCATTCANCCATGTCCTCTTCCGAGATCGCCTGACCGTGGGCGTCATAGGCCGAACCGCCAACCAGGCCCTCGTCCGTCACGAAGCCGGCACCAAGCTCGGCATTCATGTAGGCGATGATTTTGCGGACTTCCGCCATGGCTTCCGGGCCGATGCCGTCGCCGGGCAGAAGGAAGAGGTTGCGCACAGTCATGGATAGTCCTTCTCGCGGGGGGAAAACTCGGCCGCGTTCTAGCGCAACTTCGTATCGAGGGAAATCGGCGAAACGAAAGATTTGTGCGCGCCCGCGAGCGGAACGTTCCCTACGGAACAGCTGATCGGTCGAGGCACTGCGATCATGGCCCAGAAGCCGCGTACCTGCCTGGCCGTCGATCCCTCGAGGAGAAAAACATGCGCAATTTTGTTCACGCCGTCGCCGCCCATATCTGCGCCACGACCAAGAACCTGACCTTTACTTCCGGCAAGCGCTCAGCCGCGTCTTCCTATAGTTGGCTTAGCTTTCCTCTTGACTGAAACGGTGCCTCCGGATCGAATGCGGGTAACACAACTGGGAACCCGCCATGTCCGAGACGCTGCTGATTGGAGCCTTTCTCGCCGCCCTCTCCTACGTCCTTATTCCCGGACCGGCGTTTCTGGCGCTGCTCGGCATCGGCGCCGGCCAGGGGCGCAAGGCAGGCGCCTTGTTCATGGGCGGACACCTTGCCGGTGACGTTCTCTGGTCGACCCTGGCGCTGGTCGCAATCGTCGGCGCGCGCTCCGTCGGCACGACGATTTTCGATATCCTCGGTCTCTTCTGCGGCGCCTATCTCGGCTGGATCGGCTGGACGGCATTGCGCGCACGCCCCGCCGGCGAGAACCGCGCGCTCGTGACAGTCGAGCGTCCTTTGAGGCGCGGACTGATTTTTGGACTCACCAATCCCAAGGGCTATCCGGTAGCGCTCGCAACCTTCACGGCGCTGCTTGCCAGCTCGGCCAACGCGCTCGAGTTCGATGCGCTGCCGGCGCTGCTCGGCGTCTCGCTGATCGGATTTCTCGTGGCCGATCTGATCCTGATCGTCATCATCGGCACCTCCGTCGTGCGGCGTTTCTACCGACGCCACGAACTCGCGATCGTCCGGCTCTCCGGTCTCCTGTTCATCGGCTTTGCCGTTCAGGCGGTCTGGCACGCTGCCCCCGGGCTTCTCGGTTTGCGCAGGCCTTGACGGCAAGCCCCCTCACGACCACCTCCATTGCCTCCGCGTCCTGATGTCATAGATAAGCGACGCCCCTCCCCGGCCCCGCGTCGGACCGCATGCGAAAGGATTTCTGATGACCACCAGCACCCCGCTCAATCCCGCGCTCACCGCATGGACCGGCCACGAAGGCCTGCCGCGTTTCGACCTGGTGAAGGACGAGGATTTTGCTCCGGCGTTCGACGCGGCTTTCAGGGAACATGAGGCGGAGATCGACGCGATTGCCGAAAACCCGGCGGCGCCGACCTTCGAAAACACGATCATTGCGCTGGAGATCGCCGGTGACGAACTGTCGCGCGTATCCTCGATCTTCTGGAACAAGGCCGGCGCCGACACCAACGAGACGATCCAGGCGCTGGAGCGCGATATCGCGCCGAAGATGTCCCGGCACTATTCGAAAATTGGCATGAATGCGGCGCTGTTCAAGCGCATCGACACGCTGTGGGAAGGGCGCGCAGGGCTTGGCCTCGATCTTGAAGCGACGCGCGTACTCGAGCGCCACTGGAAGGGTTTCGTCAAATCCGGCGCCAAGCTCGCAAAGCCGGAGCAGGAGCGGCTGGCAGCGATCAACGAGAAACTCGCCGGTCTCGGCGCCAGGTTCGGGCAGAACGTGCTCGCCGATGAGAAGAGCTGGGTTCTGTTCCTAGAGAGCGAGGAACAGCTCGCCGGCCTGCCGGACTTCCTGCGCGACGCCATGGCGGCGGTTGCCGAAGACCGCGGCCAGAAGGGCAAGTATGCCGTCACCCTGTCGCGCTCGATCATCGAACCGTTCCTGACCTTCTCCGACAATCGCGAGCTTCGCGAGCAGGCCTTCCGCGCCTGGATCGCGCGCGGTGAAAATGGCGGCGACACCGACAATCGCGGGCTGATCGCCGAGATGCTGGCGCTGCGGGCCGAAAAGGCGAAGCTGCTCGGCTATCATAACTTCGCGTCGCTGAAGCTCGACGATACCATGGCGAAGACGCCCACTGCCGTGAACGGCCTGCTGATGCAAGTCTGGGAAAAGGCGGTTGCCCGCGCCCGCGAGGAAGAGGCCGAGCTTGCCCGGCTCGTTGCCGACGAGGGCCGCAATCACGACGTCATGCCCTGGGACTGGCGCCATTACGCCGAGAAGCTCCGCGCCGAGAAGTTCAATTTCTCCGAAGGCGAACTCAAGCCTTACCTGCAGCTCGAAAAGATCATCGAGGCCTGCTTCGATGTCGCCAAGCGTCTGTTCGGCATTACCGCGGCGGAGAAGAAGGGCATTGCCGCCTACCATCCCGACGTGCGCGTCTTCGAGGTCAAGGATGCATCCGGCAAGCTGGTGGCATTGTTCCTTGGCGACTACTTCGCCCGGTCTTCGAAGCGCTCCGGTGCGTGGATGAGTTCGTTCCAGTCGCAGCACAAGCTCAAGCTGAAGAATGGCGCCGAAGGCGAGCTGCCGATCATCTACAACGTCTGCAATTTCGCCAAGCCCGCCGAGGGCAAGCCGGCGCTGCTGTCGCTCGATGATGCCCGAACGCTCTTCCACGAGTTCGGGCACGCATTGCATGGCATGCTATCCAACGTCACCTACCCTTCGGTGTCCGGCACGGGTGTGTCGCGTGACTTCGTCGAGCTGCCGTCGCAGCTTTACGAACATTGGCTGACGGTGCCGGAGATCCTGAAGCGTTATGCGGTGCACTACCAGACCGGCGAGCCGATGCCGCAGGCGCTGCTCGACAAGGTGCTGGCGGCGCGAACCTTCAACTCGGGCTTCGCAACAGTCGAGTTCACGTCGTCCGCACTGGTCGATATGGCCTATCATACGGCCGCGGTGACGGCGGAACCGATGGCGCTCGAAGCCAAGAAGCTCGATGAGATCGGCATGCCGAAATCCATCGTCATGCGCCATCGCAGCCCGCACTTCCTGCACGTCTTCTCGGGCGACGGCTACTCGGCCGGCTACTATTCCTACATGTGGTCGGAAGTGCTCGACGCCGATGCCTTCGCCGCCTTCGAGGAAACCGGCAACGCCTTCGATCCGGCCATGGCCGCCCGCCTCAAGGACAACATCTATTCGGTCGGCGGCTCGATCGATCCGGAGGATGCCTACAAGGCCTTTCGCGGCAAACTGCCGAGCCCGGATGCGATGCTCGCGAAAAAGGGCCTGGCTGCCTGAGCCACGCGGAACTCCGATCACGCCATCCGGCGTGATCGGTTGTTCCAAAGTCCCCGCACTGTCTCGCAAGCAGCCTCGAAGTCGTCGTAATTGCGCAGACTGACAAGGGCGGCAGCCGCCGTCGTAATGATGGTGGTTTCCGCGCGCTCGTCGCGGGCAGCACCAGTCCAAACCGCCTGCCAGTATTCGCGGCTGCTCAAGCCGGTGCGCGGTTCGGCCGGCGGCGCGATTTTCGCGGGAATGATGACGTCGGAGGCTTCGCCGCCGACAAGGCGGAAAAGGGGCGTCTGGCGGTAGGGCGTGAACTCAGCGTGGTCGCGGGTGTTGCCGAGGATCGTCAACTCTCTCGTGCCGAGCAGCATGGCGATGTCGCGGCTGAGCGTGCGGCTCGAGGGATTGGCGACGCCGAGCAGGCTTGTCCGTCCGCCCATCGGATTGATGAGGTGTATGGCGGCGTTTAGCGGCATGCGCATCTCCATCAGCCGATAGAGCCCCAGCAAGCGATAGACCTGCGGCGCAAAGGCCGAGAGCGGCAGATAGGCGATGCCTGCCGACCGAAGCGCTGTCTTGGCGGCCGTGATCGACGTGCAAACCGGGATGCCGGCTGCGGAAGCGGCCACCTCCAGCTTGTGCCGATCCGTACCCTCTTCACCGTAGCTTCCATGCAGCACGACGCGATGCCCGGCATCGACGACAAGCCGTGCCGCATGCAGGAACCAGGGCGCAGTCTTCAATTTGGGCGAGAGGTAGCAGGGCCAATCGAGGTCGGCGATGCCGTTTCCCGGTTCAATTGCGCCGATATGGCGGCGCATGGCGCGCACGAAACCGGCCACCTCCACCGCCGTCGGTCCGCGATAATGCAGCACCGTCATCAGCGCACCGATCTGCACCGGGTCCGCTTCGCCGGCAAGGATGATCGCCAGCGCGTCCTCGGCCTCCTCTTTGCTCAAGGGGCGGCTGCGGCCGGCGCCGGTGCCGACAGTCGCGATGCAGCGAGCCAATCGTCGTTCAGGGGCGGCATCGTCGCCGATTTCGGCCAGCTTTGCGGCGAACTGTTCCGGTGCCGGCTCCCCCTCAAGCAGGCGGCTTGGCCGGACCGCCAGCGGTGGTGCGTCGGTCAGTGCCTGCCCTTCCCAGCCGGCGTGACCTGTCTGTGTGGGTGCGGACGCGGAGCCAGCGGCGCGTGCGTCAAGCAGGGCTTCGGTCTCTGCGGCAAGAGCGCGCACGCGTAGCCGCAGAGACTCGGCAAGCGGGGTCGGGCGCAGGCCATGACCTGTGCGCAGGAACAGCGGATCGGCATAGTCCTCACGCAATTGACCGAGCAAGCGGCTCATTGCCGAGGGCTGCAGACCGACGCTTGAAGCGGCACGGCTGACGCTGTTTTCGCGTAGCAGTGCGTCCAGCGCCAGGAGCAGGCGCAGCTTGCTCAGATCCGTCTGACGTTCGTTGGAGGCCGACGCGCCTCCTGTCACGCTCGCCGTTGCTTTCGCCATGGTTCCGTCCCGCCTTTCTGTCTCATCCGGCATATTCGCGGGCGCTGTTTTGCGTCGTTTCGTATTTGGAACGGTTCCAAAACAGCGTCGTTGACCGTCTCCCTCGCCAATAACTAAGTGGAGTTCATTACTCAAGATATATGCGGGGCGAAGATGATGAAGCGGATGGGGCCTGAGACCGAAACCGAGGAGCAGCGGCAAGGGGACCGCTGGAACCGGTGCGGCTCGGCCGGATGGTCACATCGTTTCGTCTGCGCCTGCCTCGCCGGCACGGCGCTGACGGTGCCGACGGAAGCCTTGGCACAGAAGGCCAAGGAAAAGGAGAAGGCGACCGAACTCGAGCAGATTGTGGTGACGGCGACCGGGTTCGAGCAAAACGTCAAGGATGCGCCGGCGAGCATCACGGTGATCTCGGGCGAAGACCTGCAAAAGCGGTCGTTCCGCGATCTCACCGATGCGCTTCGCGACGCGCAAGGGGTTGCGGTGACCGGTGTCGCCAACGAGCGCGACATCTTCATCCGCGGCCTGCCCGGCTCCTACACGCTGATTCTTGTCGACGGAAAGCGCCAGAGCACGCGTGACGCGCGCACCAATGGCAACTCCGGTTTCGAGCAGAGCTTCATTCCGCCGGCCGCCGCCATCGAGCGTATCGAGATCGTCCGTGGGCCGATGTCGTCGCTCTACGGTTCCGATGCCATGGGTGGGGTCATCAACATCATCACCCGCAAGGTCGCCGACAGCTGGACCGGCTCGTTTACCACCGACGGCACGATGCAGCAGCACAAGCAGTTCGGCAATTCGGGCCAAATGTCGTTCTATACCAGCGGGCCGATCCTGAAAGACACGCTCGGCGTACAGATCTGGGGCCGCGGCCTGAAGCGCAGTGAGGACAGGTTCCTTTCCGGCATCACCGGTTCGAAGGAACACGATCTGACGGCGCGGCTTTCCTATACGCCGAACGAGGATCATGACTTCTTCCTCGAAGGCGGGACCGCACGGCTTCGCCGCGATGCCAATGTCGGCAAGACGATCGAGCCTGGACCGCGCGCGGTCAGCACCTACAACGACAACGACCGCGATCACTGGTCGTTCTCCCATACGGGGCGCTGGGGACCGACGACGTCTGACTTCTCCATCCTGCAGGAATGGGCGGAGCGCCGGACCTACAACTACAGCCACGCAGACGGTCGCTTCGTCAAGCAGCCGCGCGCGCCCGAGGTGCGCAACACCGTCATCGACGGCAAGTTCACCACTCCCTTCGATCTCGGCGGCAGCCACACGCTGGTGACTGGCGGGCAATATTTCGAGGCGCGGCTTTCCGACAGAACCCGGGTCGACGCACGGGCTTGAACGAGACCTTCTCGGCGACGCAATGGGCGCTGTTTGCCGAAGACGAATGGCGCATGGTCGATGACTTCGCGCTGACTACGGGCTTGCGTCTCGATCATCATGAGGAATATGGCTACCACTTGAGCCCGCGCATCTACGGCGTCTGGAACGCGACCGACATGCTGACGGTAAAGGGCGGCATTTCCACCGGCTTCCGTGCGCCCGATATCCGCAGCATCGCGCCGGGTTATGCCTATACGACCGGCGGTGGCGGTTGCTCCTATGGTCCGACCGGCACCTGCGGCGTGATCATCGCCGACCCGAACCTGAAGGCCGAATCGAGCACGAGCTATGAAATCGGCGCGGTTTGGGACAATGGCGACGTCATTCTCGGCGGTACCTATTTCTATACGGATTTCCGGGACAAGATCTCCAACTCGATGGTGCTGGATTCGGCCGGCAATCCGGTGCGCTGGAGCGAGGACCCGAACTACCGCCTCTGGTACAACTACAATATCGACGACGCGATCATTCAGGGCGTCGAGCTGACCGCGACCTGGAATGCGACGCCGGATCTGACACTTCGCGCGAGCTACACCTACACGCAGTCCGAACAGAAGACCGGTACCTTTGCCGGCTTCCCGCTGGCGCGCACGCCGGAACACATGGCCAATCTCAGGGCTGATTGGTACACGCCGGTCGAAGGGCTAGAAGCTTGGGCTTCCGTCAACTATCACGGCGAAGAGATCGCCGCCGGTCCGCGCATCGGCACCAACGGCAAGCCGGTGACGATCAACGGCCAGCAAGGCCGCAAGTACGACGCCTATACGACGGTCGATATCGGCACGAAATATGATGTCGGCGAGGGCCTGACGCTGAACGCTGCGGTCTACAATCTCTTCGACAAGGAAGTCGAGCAGACCGATTTCAACACGGTTATGGAAGGCCGCCGCTTCTGGATGAGCCTAACGGCAACATTCTGATCGTCCGGCCGGTCCCTGCCCGGCTCCCGATCGAAAACAGACGGCGCCCGGAAGGCGCCGTCTGTCATTTCTCAAGCGCCGCTCTTTCTCAGGCGCTTTGGTCCACGCCGAGGGTCGATAGCAGGCTTTTCATTCTCTGGAGCGCCAGTTCCGGCCGGTCGAGCACATTGGCGCGGTCGGCGAGGCGGAAGATATCGGCGTAGTGCAGCACCCCGCGGGCGGACTGCATGCCGGCGGGCATGGTGAAGTGGCGCTGGTGGCCGTTCAGCCAGGCGAGGAGAACGACGCCGGCCTTGTAATACTGTGTCGGTGCCTCGAAGATCTTGCGGGACAGGGGCACGGTCGGCTCGATCACGCCGCGGAAGGTGGCGAGATCGTCCTTCGCCAGCGCCGCGAGTGCCTTGGAGGCGGAGGGCGCCACCGCATCGAAGATGCCGAGCAACGCGTGGCTGTACTTCGTGCCGTCGCCCTCGATCAGTTCGGCATAGTTGAAGTCGTCGCCGGTAAAGCAGAGCACGCCTTCGGGCAGGCGATTGCGCAGTGCCACTTCCTTGGCGTTTTCGAGCAGCGAAATCTTGATGCCTTCGACCTTGTCGCGGTTGGCTTCGATGATCGAGAGCACCGTATCGAGCGCCTGGTCGAAATTCTCCGAACCCCAATAGCCCCGAAGTTGCGGATCGAACATGTCGCCGAGCCAATGCAACACCACCTTGTGCCTGGTCTGGCCGAGGATGCGGCCATAGACGAAGCGATAGTCGTCGGCCGATTGCGCTACGCGGGCGAGCGCCCGGCTTGCCATCATGATCGCCCTGCCCCCCTCGCCTTCGACGAAGCCGACCTGTTCCTCATAGGCGGCAATCACATCGTCAAGCGAGCGCGCATCGGTGGGCGCAAGATGGTCGGTGCCGGCGCCACAGGCAAGATCGGCGCCCGCTACCTGCCGCGCATCGCTGAGCGAGCGGCGGATCAACTCCTGCGCGCCCGGCCAGGCAAGGCCCATGCCGCGTTGGGCGGTGTCCATCGCCTCGGCGATTTTGAAACCCAGGCTCCAGAGGTGATGGCGAAACGCCATCGTCGCATCCCAGTCGATCGCCGGGTTGCCCCAGGGATCGAGATCCTTGAGCGGATCCGAGACCACATGGGCGGCCGCATAGGCGATGCGGTTGAAGGTCGGCGGCGTGTTGGGCCGTTCAATCGGCGTTCCGGTCAGGCGATACTGTTCAAGCGAGCCGTCTTGGCGCGGCAGCGTCAGGCTTGTCATTGGGGTTGGTCTCCTCCGCGGACGTTTGCCTTGGAATACTTTGGATCGTTCCAAATGGCAAGCGGCAATGTTTTTCAGGCGAGGCGATCCTCCTCCAGACGATTGCGGATCTCCGATAATGTCATTTAAATTCAATTAAATAATCCGTCAAACCGCAGGTCGCTACGCTTCTCGAGGTGCCTTTTGTCTGCACCGAACGCGGCCGGACGTGAAAAAAGTGATCAGCCAACTCTTGACGAAATTGGAACGTTCCAATTATGAAAGAAGAAAGCAGGCAGAAGAATTCGGGAGGATGCTGTGGTCAAGGAGAGGGTAACGGTCATCGATATTGCGCACGCTGCCGGCGTGTCGAAGTCGACCGTGTCGCTCGTTCTTCAGGGCAGCTCGCTCGTCAATGAGGCGACGCGCGCCAAGGTGAATGCCGCCATCCGCGATCTCGGCTATGTCTATAATCGCGGCGCTGCCAATCTTCGGCAATCGAAGTCCAAGATCATCGGCATCGTCGTCAACGATCTCACCAACAGCTTCTTTGCGGAACTCGCCGTCGGCGTCGATGCGGTCGTGCAATCGGCAGGCTTCGTGCAGTTTCTTGCCAATACCGGCGAAAAGATCGAGCGCCAGCGCGAAGTGGTCGCGTCGATGCGCGAGCATGGCGTTTCCGGCCTGATCATTTCGCCGGCGCGTGGCACCGAAGCGGCCGATCTTGCGCCTTTGGTCGAGAGCGGCATTCCCGTCGTGCTCGTCGTCCGCGACATTGCCGGGGCAAATGTCTCTTCGCTGATCTCCGACAACCACGCTGGTGCCGTGGCCGCGGTGCGTCATCTGATCGAACGTGGTCACCAGCGCATCGCCTTCCTCGGCGGTTTTTCCGACACCGCCGTCTTCGAGGCGCGCATGCGCGGCTACCGCGATGCGCTCGTCGAGGCCGGCATGCCGGTTTCGGAATCGCTGATCATCGGTTCGGCGCCGTCGCGTGCCGGCGGGGTGACGGCGGTGGAGCAGGCGATGATGCTCGCCGACCGGCCGACGGCCGCACTCTGCTTCAATGATGCGGTCGCTTTCGGCGTCTGCGATGGCCTGAGGGCCCGGCGGCTTGAGCCGGGTGCCGATTTCGCCGTTATCGGTTTCGACGACGTGATCGAGGCGAAGACAGCAGTTCCGGCGCTGACGACGGTGTCCGTCGATCCACAAGGCATGGGCCAACGGGCGGCCGAGCTGCTGTTGAAGCAGATCAAGGCCGGTAAGGCGGAGCCGGAAGCGATCGTCGGTTCGGTTCGTCTCGTCGTTCGCCAGAGCTGCGGCGCAGCAGTCGAGAGAAAAAGGGAGGCACTGGCATGACACGGTGGGGTCTGATCGGCGCAAGCACGATTGCGCGCGAATGGGTGATCGGCGCAATCCGCGCCGCCGGAGGCGAGGTCGTCTCCGTCATGAGCACGAGCGCGGAGCGCGGCGCGGCTTACGCCGAGGAGAACGGCATCGCCAAGTCGGTGACCACTGTTGCCGAACTCGTCGGCGATCCCGATGTCGACGCCGTCTATGTCTCCACCACCAATGAACTGCATCGCGAGCAGACGCTGGCGGCGATCGCTGCCGGCAAGCATGTGCTCTGCGAGAAGCCGCTGGCGATGACGCTGGAGGATGCGCGTGACATGGTGAGCGCAGCGCAGGAGGCGGGTGTCGTTCTTGCTACCAACCACCACCTGCGCAATGCCGCCAGCCACCGCGCAATGCGCGATGCGATCGCCGAGGGCAGGATCGGCCGGCCGATTGCAGCCCGCGTCTTCCACGCCGTCTATCTGCCGCCGCATCTCCAGGGCTGGCGACTGGAGAGGCCGGACGCCGGCGGCGGCGTCATTCTCGACATCACCGTGCATGACGCCGATACGCTGCGCTTCATCCTCAACGACGATCCGATCGACGCCGTTGCCATCAGTCACAGTGCCGGCATGGGCAAGGAAGGCCTGGAGGATGGTGTCATGGGTGTCATCCACTTCCGCTCCGGCGTCATCGCACAGTTCCACGATGCCTTCACCACCAAATACGCAGAGACCGGTCTTGAGGTGCATGGCACCGAAGGATCGCTGATCGGCCGCAACGTGATGACGCAGAAGCCGACAGGCACGGTGACGCTGCGCAACGCCGATGGCGAGAGCGAGCTGACGCTCGACCACCGCAATCTCTACGAAACAGCGCTTTCCGCTTTCCATGCCGCTGCCCAGGGCAACGGCCGTCCATCTGCGACGGGCGAGGATGGCGTCTGGTCGCTGGCAACGGGCCTTGCCGTCGTCAAGGCGGCGGCCACCGGCCAGGCCGTGGCGATCGAAACGGGACTTTGAACTCATGTCGATGAACAAGCACATCTCGCCGGCCGAAGCGGCTGCCCTGATCCCGGATGGCGCGGTGGTTTCGGTCTCCTCGTCCAGCGGCCTCGGCTGCCCGGATCTGATGCTCAAGGCGATCGGCGAGCGGTTCGAGACGACCGGCCACCCACGCGACCTGACGACGCTGCATCCGATTGCCGCCGGCGACATGAGCGGCATCAAGGGCGTCGACTATATCGCCAAGAAGGGTCTGCTGAAGAAGATCATCGGCGGCTCCTATCCCTCGGGTCCGTCGAGTGCGGAACCGCCGTTGATCTGGCAGATGATCGGCGCTGACGAAGTGGCAGCCTACAACGTGCCCTCCGGCATCCTCTTCGACATGCACCGCGAGGCGGCGGCCAAGCGCCCGGGCGTGATGACCAAGATCGGCCTCGACACCTTCGTCGATCCGTCGCGCGAAGGCTGCGCCATGAATGCTTCGGCCGCGGCTGAGCCTGTGGTGAAGAAGGTCTCGTTCGAAGGCGAGGACTGGCTCTATTTCAAGGCGATCGCGCCGCAAGTGGCGATCATCCGCGCGACGACGGCGGACGAGCGCGGCAATCTCACCTATGAGCACGAGGGCGCCTATCTCGGTGGTCTCGACCAGGCGCTCGCTGCCCGCAACAATGGCGGCATCGTCATTGCCCAGGTCAAGCGCATCACCAAGGAAGGCTCACTGAAACCCCACGACGTGCGCGTGCCGGGCGTGCTGGTGGATTATGTCATCGTCGATCCCGACCAGAAACAGACGACCCAGACGCTTTACGATCCGGCGATTTCCGGCGAGATCTTCCGGCCGCTCGACAGTTTCCGGGTGCCGGAATTCAATATCCAGAAGGTCATTGCCCGCCGCGTGGCGCAGGAGCTTGAAGCCGGCAGCGCCGTCAATCTCGGCTTCGGCATTTCGGCCAATGTGCCGCGCATCCTGCTCGAAGAGGGGCTGCACGGTGCGGTCACCTGGGTGATCGAGCAGGGCGCTGTCGGCGGCGTGCCGCTGCTCGACTTCGCCTTCGGCTGCGCGTCCAATGCCGATGCCTTCATGCCCTCGCCCTACCAGTTCACCTATTTCCAGGGCGCCGGCTTCGATGCCTCGCTGCTCTCCTTCCTTGAGATCGATCGCAACGGCTCGGTCAACGTGTCGAAACTCTCTTTCCGCCCGCATGTGACGGCCGGCGCCGGCGGTTTCGTCGACATAACGGCACGGGCGAAGAAGATCGTCTTCTCCGGCATGTTCAATGCCGGCGCCAAGCTCGCGGTCGCCGACGGCAAACTGGTGATCGAAAAGGAAGGCAAGCTGAAGAAGCTGGTCAACGAGGTCGAACACGTCACCTTCTCAGGCCGTCGCGGTATCGAGCAGGGCCAGGACATCACCTATGTCACCGAGCGCTGCGTGATGAAGCTGACGCCCGAGGGCGTGATGCTGACCGAGATCGCGCCGGGGGTCGACCTGCAGGCGCATATTCTCGACCAGTCGGAATTCCCAATGATCGTTTCCGACAGACTGAAGACCATGGATGCGGGTCTGTTCCAGGATGCATTGCTTGGTCTTGAACTGCCGAAGAAGCCGGCGCGCCGGCTTCAGGGAGGCGACCGTGGCTGAGGGCCGTATCCGCATCGGCGTCGACGGTGCTGTCGCGATCATGACGATCGCCCGTCCGGAAAAGCTCAACGCTTTCGATATCGACATGCTGAAGGCGTTGGCATCGGCTTGCGACGAGATTGAAGCCGACCGCAATGTGCGTGTCGTCATCCTCACCGGCGAGGGCAAGGCATTTTCGGCCGGCGGTGACATCAAAGCCTGGGGCGGCATGGATGCGCCTGCCTTCGGGCATGACTGGGTACGGTTCGGTCATCGCGTGTTCGAGCGGCTGGCGACGCTGCGCATGCCCGTCATCGCCGCTCTTAACGGCCATGCGCTTGGCGGCGGGCTGGAACTGGCGGCGGCGGCCGATATCCGGCTGGCCGAAGCGCAGATCAAGATCGGCCTGCCGGAAACGAGCCTCGGCATGGTTCCCGGCTGGTCGGGCACGCAGCGCCTCGTCTCTCGCTTTGGCGCCCAGATCGTCAGGCGCATGGTGCTTGGCGGCGAGATGTTCACCGCCGAGGCTGCTCTGCGCGAAGGTCTGGTCGATGCCGTCGTCGAGACGGGCACGGTGCTGGCCGCTGCCCGCGATTACGCGGCGCGTGTCGCCAAGCGCGGGCCTGCGGCGCTTGAGATTTCGAAACTGATGCTCGCTTCGGCGAATGGCGAAGACAACGGATCCGCAGTCGAAGCGCTCGGCTCGATCCTTGTCGCCAAGACCGGCGACCTCAAGGAAGGTGTCGCCGCCTTCTCCGAAAAGCGTGAAGCCCAATTCAAGGGAGAATGGTAATGACCGTGCTCGTGAAACCCAAGCCGATCGAGGGCCAAAAGGTTCGCGCCTTCCAGATGCTGATCGACGGCAAATGGGTGGACAGCGCCGAGGGCCGTACGATCGAGCGCGTGGCGCCGGGCCACGGCGTCGTCGTCAGCCGCTATCAGGCGGGCACCAAGGCCGACGCCGAAAAAGCGATTGCTGCCGCACGCCGTGCCTTCGACGAGGGCACCTGGCCGCGCATGACCGCTTCGCAGCGTTCGCTGGTGCTTTTGCGCGCAGCCGATATCATTGCCGAGCGCGCCGATGAGCTTGCCTATCTCGATGCGATCGAATCCGGCAAGCCGATCAGCCAAGCCAAGGGCGAACTCGGCGGTGCCGCCGATATCTGGCGCTACGCCGCGGCTCTCGCCCGCGATCTGCATGGCGAAAGCTACAACACGCTCGGTGACGGTACACTTGGCGTCGTGCTGCGCGAGGCGATCGGTGTCGTCTCGATCATCACGCCCTGGAATTTCCCGTTCCTGATCGTCAGCCAGAAGCTGCCCTTTGCGCTGGCCGCTGGCTGCACCACTGTCGTCAAGCCGTCCGAGCTGACCTCGGCCTCGACGCTGCTGCTCGGTGAAATCCTCGAAGCCGCCGGCGTTCCCGCCGGCGTGGTCAACATCATCACCGGCACGGGGCCGGAGGTCGGCGCGCCAATGACGACGCATCCGGATGTCGACATGGTGTCCTTCACCGGCTCGACCGGCGTCGGCCGCCTGACCATGGCCAATGCTGCCCAGACGCTGAAGAAGGTCTCGCTGGAACTCGGCGGCAAGAACCCGCAGATCGTTTTCCCCGACGCCAATCTCGACGAATTCATCGATGCCGCCGTCTTCGGCGCCTATTTCAATGCCGGCGAATGCTGCAATGCCGGCTCGCGATTGATCCTGCACCGTGACATCGCCGACGAGGTGACGCGCCGCATCGCCGAGCTCTCGGCCAAGGTGAAGGTCGGCGATCCGCTCAATCCGGAAACCCAGGTCGGCGCAATCATCACGCCGCAGCATCTGGAAAAGATCGCCAGCTATGTTTCTGCTGCTTCGAAGGATGGCGCTGCGGTTGCCCATGGCGGCACCGCGCTCGATCTCGGCATGGGCCAGTTCATGGCTCCGACGATCCTTTCTTCCGTGCGCCCGGACATGGCGGTGGCGCGCGAGGAAGTGTTCGGCCCGGTTCTCTCGGTGCTGACCTTCGAGACGACGGAAGAGGCGATCGGCATCGCCAATGCGATCGACTATGGTCTTTCGGCCGGTGTGTGGAGCCGCGACTTCGACACCTGCCTGACGATCGGCCGCCGCGTGCGCGCCGGCACCATCTGGATGAACACCTTCATGGATGGCGCGTCGGAACTGCCCTTCGGCGGCTACCGCCAGTCCGGCCTCGGCCGCGAACTCGGCCGGCATTCGGTCGAGGATTACACCGAGACCAAGACGCTCAACATGCATATGGGGCCGCGTACCGGCTGGTGGATGCCGCGCTAAGGCTGAAACAGGGGAGGAGAGGACATGCGGACGATGGGGAGAACATTGGGGCAGGAGGCAGCGTCACGTGACGCCGCCTTGCGTACCGTGTTCGCCCGCTCAGCCGGCCGCGCCGAAGCTCGATGGGATCTGCGGACAGAGCAGCAGCTGCAGCTTGCTGACGTCGCTTTCTCCGCCGATCTTCTGCAGGAGCACCCGGCCCATGTCCTCGCCGGTCGCCGTCAGGTCCTCGTAGATCGTCTCGACCTGCGGCTGGATGGCGCTCAGGAGATGCGAGGTCTGCTTGGCGACGATGTCGTATTCGCGTCCGAGCGTCAGCCCGCAATCGCTCATGCCGGTGATGGTTGCGAGCGCGCAGACTTCGCCGCCGCACATGAAACTGTCCGGCGGATCGGGCTCGGCATAGCGCTGGCGCACGCGGTCGCGGATGGCGCCTGCCGGGCTGTCGAGATCGATGCCCGAGAGGATTTCGTAGGCGCAGCCCGCCTCGCGCACGGCGGTCATGAAGCCGTGCTGAAGATGGCCGGCAAAGGTGAAATCGGCGGGGCCACTGATCAGTGCGGGCTTGCGCCTGCCCTTGGCGATCAGGCGCTTCGTCGCCTGGTAGGAAAAGGTGAAGTTGTCGTAGTCGACATAGGGATGTGGGGTGGAAAGCTCCGTGCGCCCATGGGTGACGAAGGGAAAGCCGAGATCGGACAGCAATCGGACCCGGGGATCGAGCGGTTCCGTGCGCGAGAAGATCAGGCCATCGGCCATCGCGTTGCGGGTGATGTAGTTGACCGCTTCGACATTGGTCGAGTTCAGGAAGTTCGGCATGACGATCAGGTGGTAGGCCGTGCCCTGAAGTGCCTTGGCGATGCCACTCATGATCGAGGTGCCGTAGCCGAGGATTTCCTCGTGCGGGTCGAGCAGCACGCCGATGACATTGGTGCGGCCGGTCTTCAGGCGCTGGGCGGCGCGGTCGGGCGAATAGCCGATCTCGTCTGCGACCTCGCGCACTCGCTTGCGGGTATCGAGCGAGATCTGCGGCGCATCGGAAAGGGCACGCGAAACGGTGGTGACCGCAAGGCCGGTGATTTCCGCGATCGTGCGAAGGGTCGGCTTGCCGCGCTTGACGGCAGAACCAATGTCTTCGGCGTGGGCGGGCTTGGAGGGATCGGCCAATGCTAGTCTTTCTGAACGCGGGCGGGAGCGGTGTTTGTATCGTGGTGCGAGGGCTTAGGCAATCGAATCATGAAAACGTTTTAAATCTCGCATCGCGGCATGGTGTGCTGCACTGCAATAGCTAATGTGAGCTATATAATTCAGTAAATTCAAACGGTTCCGAAGGTGCTAAAATACAAAATGGCGGAATGCTTGACTTGCTGAATTTATAACGTTTTAAATGGCCAGCCGCTGGCTGAAGCGGCGCGAATTCCGGGGTGGAGGAGGTTCCGCCTCGTTAACTTGCAAACGGGAGGAAAACGATGCGCAAGTTGATGACGACGACGGCCGTTGTGGCGCTGATGATGGCGGCCACCGCCGCGCGCGCAGCCGAAAATGTGGAAGTTCTGCACTGGTGGACATCCGGTGGCGAAGCCGCCGCACTCGACGTTCTGAAGAAGGACCTGGAAAGCAAGGGCATCACCTGGACCGACATGCCGGTTGCCGGCGGTGGCGGTACGGAAGCGATGACGGTTCTGCGCGCTCGCGTCACCGCAGGCAACGCTCCGACCGCCGTGCAGATGCTCGGCTTCGACATTCTCGACTGGGCCAAGGAAGGCGCACTCGGCAACCTCGACGAGACCGCTTCCAAGGAAGGCTGGGACAAGGTGATCCCGACCGCCCTGCAGCAATTCTCGAAGTATGACGGCCACTGGATCGCAGCGCCGGTCAACGTGCATTCGACCAACTGGGTCTGGATCAACAAGGCCGCCCTCGACAAGGCTGGCGGCAAGGAGCCGACCAACTGGGACGAACTGGTTGCCCTGCTCGACAACTTCAAGGCCCAGGGGATCACCCCGATCGCCCATGGCGGCCAGCCCTGGCAGGATGCGACGATCTTCGACGCCGTCGTGCTTTCGCTCGGCACCGACTTCTACAAGCAGGCTTTCATCGATCTCGACCCGGCAGCGCTCGGCGGCGACAAGATGAAGGAAGCCTTCGACCGCATGACGAAGCTGCGCTCCTATGTCGACGACAACTTCTCGGGCCGTGACTGGAACCTCGCCTCCGCCATGGTCATAGAGAACAAGGCCGGCCTGCAGTTCATGGGCGACTGGGCCAAGGGCGAATTCCTGAAGGCCAAGAAGGTGCCGGGCACCGATTTCGTCTGCATGCGCTTCCCGGGTACGCAAGGGTCCGTGACCTTCAACTCCGACCAGTTCGCGATGTTCAAGGTTGCCGACGACAAGGTTCCGGCCCAGCTCGCCATGGCTTCGGCGATCGAAAGCCCGACCTTCCAGTCGGCCTTCAACGTGGTCAAGGGCTCGGTCCCGGCCCGCACCGACGTTCCGGACACGGACTTCGACGCCTGCGGCAAGAAGGGCATCAAGGACCTGGCAGAGGCCAACACCAACGGCAAGCTCTTCGGCTCCATGGCCCATGGCCATGCCAACCCGGCTGCCGTGAAGAACGCGATCTACGACGTCGTGACGCGCGAGTTCAACGGCGAACTGACGTCCGAAGAGGCCGTCAAGGAACTGGTCTCGGCCGTCGAGGCCGCGAAGTAACGGGCTCGCTCCGGGGCGCACTCTAGGCGCCCCGGACACCCCATTCCGACATGCAGGCGCCGTCGAACCGCCGTGGCCAACAGGACACGGGGAGGGGCGCTTTGATACCCAGAACCTCGCGCGGATGCCGATATCAGGGATTTCCCGACGGCCGCGCCAGAAGTGGTGAACGTTCATGGATAGCCGCAGTCGCCTGCAGGACCTGATACCGAAGCTGGTGCTTGCCCCGAGCTTCCTCATCGTCCTGATCTTTGTCTATGGCTTTATTGCCTATACCGGCTTTCTGTCGATGACGGACAGCAAGATGCTGCCGTCCTACAATTTCGTCGGGTTAAGCAATTATTCGAAGCTGTGGGCGCTGCCGCACTGGTGGCGGGCGGTGAGCAACCTGGCGATCTTCGCCGCGCTCTATATCGCCATCTGCTCCGTGCTCGGCCTTGGGCTGGCAATCCTGCTCGACCAGAAGATCCGGGCCGAAGGTTTCCTGCGGCCGATCTACCTCTACCCGATGGCACTCTCGTTCATCGTGACCGGAACGGCCTGGAAGTGGTTCCTCGATCCCGGCATCGGCCTTGAGAACACCATGCACCTCTGGGGCTGGGAGAGCTTCTCGTTCAACTGGATCAAGGACCGCAACTACGCGATCTACTGCGTCGTCATTGCCGCGGTCTGGCAGTCGACCGGCTTCATCATGGCGATGTTCCTTGCGGGCCTTCGCGGCGTCGACAACGAGATCATCAAGGCAGCGCAGATCGACGGCGCCAAGACCTCGACGATCTATCGCCGGATCGTCATTCCCCTGATGCGGCCGGTGTTTCTTTCCGCATTCGTGGTGCTCGCGCATCTGGCGATCAAGGCCTACGACCTGATCATCGCGCTTACCGGCGGCGGCCCCGGCCAGGCGACCGAACTGCCGGCGACCTTCATGTATTCCTACACCTTCACCCGCAACCAGATGGGCATCGGCGCGTCCTCGGCGATCATCATGCTGGTGATGATCTTCTCGATCATCGTTCCCTATCTCTATTCCGAAATCCGGGGAGCACGACGCTGATGAGCGCTCCGAGCCCAGACAACATCATTTCGCACAACCGCCTCACCCGCGCGTTGATCTACACCGCGCTGATCCTCTTTGCGCTCTATTCGCTGTTGCCGCTCTACGTGATGCTGGTGAACTCGGTGAAGCCGCTCGACGAGATCCGCCAGGGCGGCATGCTCAACCTGCCGCAGACCTTTACAGTCGAGCCGTGGCTTCAGGCCTGGTCGACGGCGCAGATCGGCGTGCAGCCGACCGGCCTGAAACCCTTCTTCATCAACTCGATCCTGATGGTCGTGCCGGCCGTGGCGATCTCGACGATCATCGGCGCACTCAATGGCTATGTGCTGACGAAGTGGCGCTTCCCCGGTGCCAACATCTTCTTCGGCATGCTGCTGCTCTCATGCTTCATCCCGTTCCAGATCGTGCTGATCCCGATGGCACGCATCCTCGGCATCCTTGGGATAGCCGGTTCGATCTGGGGCCTGATCTTCGTCCATGTGATCTACGGCATCGGCTTCACGACGCTCTATTTCCGCAACTACTACGAAGCGTTCCCGACCGAGCTGGTGCGCGCAGCGCAGATCGACGGCGCCAGCTTCTTCCAGATCTTCTGGCGCATCCTGTTGCCGTCCTCCGGTCCGATCATCGTCGTCTCGGTCATCTGGCAGTTCACCAACATCTGGAACGACTTCCTGTTCGGCGCGTCCTTCTCAGGCCCCTATTCGACGCCGATGACGGTCGCGCTGAACAACCTCGTTTCGTCCTCGACAGGCGTCAAGGAATACAACGTCCACTTCGCGGGCGCGATCCTCGCCGCCCTGCCAACGCTCATCGTCTACATCGTGTCCGGCCGCTACTTCGTTCGCGGGCTGATGTCGGGCGCCGTGAAAGGATAAGCTCATGTCTTTCTTGAAAATCAGCAACCTGCGCAAATCCTATGGCTCGCTCGAGATCCTGAAGGATATCAACCTGGAGATCGAAGAAGGCGGCTTCCTGGTGCTGGTCGGCCCCTCCGGCTGCGGCAAGTCCACACTTCTCAACACCATTGCCGGTCTGGAGCCGATCACATCGGGCGAGATCGCCATCAACGGTCGCTCGGTTGCCGATCTGCATCCCTCGAAGCGCGACATCGCCATGGTGTTCCAGTCCTACGCGCTCTACCCGAACATGACGGTTGCCGGAAACATCGCCTTCGGCATGGAAATCCGCGGCGTGCCGAAGGAGGAGCGCGAAAAGGCGATCAAGCAGGTCTCGGAAATGCTGCAGATCGGCCATCTGCTCGATCGCAAGCCGAGCCAGCTCTCGGGCGGCCAGCGCCAGCGCGTCGCCATGGGCCGAGCGCTGGTGCGCAACCCGCAGGTCTTCCTGTTCGACGAGCCGCTCTCCAACCTCGACGCAAAGCTGCGCGTCGACATGCGCACCGAAATCAAGCGGCTGCACAACCGCATGAAGACGACGATCGTCTACGTGACCCACGACCAGATCGAGGCGATGACGCTGGCGACCAAGATCGCGGTGCTGAAGGACGGCGTGCTGCAGCAGTTCGGGACGCCGGCCGAGATCTACAACAACCCGGCCAACATGTTCGTCGCCGACTTCATGGGCTCGCCGGCGATGAACCTGCTGACGGCGCGGATCGAAAAGAGCGGCTCCGACATTGCGGTCACGCTGACGCGTCCGAATGCCGAGCCGCTGAAGCTTGCGGTGCCTCAGGCCAACGGCGCACTGTCTGCCTATGCCGGCAAGGACGTCGTCTTCGGCATCCGTCCGGAAGCGCTGACCGATCCTGATGGCGCCGACCGCAATGCCAAGGTGGTCGCCGAGGGCGAGTGCCTGATCGAGGTGGTCGAGCCGGCCGGCTCCGATACCTTTGCGGTCACCCGTCTCGGCGGCAAGGAAATCGTTGCCCGGCTGAGAGCCGATGCCCGCATCGCGCCCGGGCAGACCTCGCGCCTTGCCTTCAATCTCGACAAGGCGGTGTTCTTCGATCCGCAGAGCCAGCAGCGGATCGCGTAACCAACGATGCAGGAGCAGCCGGACATCGTCATTATCGGGTCGGGGATCGGCGGCTCCACGCTTGCGGCGGGGCTTGCCGGCTCCGGCGCCCGCATCGCCATCCTCGAGCGTGGCGACCGCCTGCCCGATACGCCGGAGGCGCGCAGCTACAGCTCGATCTTCGTCAAGGGCCACTTCCGCCCGAGGGAGATGTGGCGCGAACCCGACGGCACCGAGTTCAACCCCGGAAACTTCTACTTCGTCGGCGGCAATTCCAAGCTCTTCGGTGCGGTGCTCCTGCGATACCGGGCCGAAGATTTCACCGAGATGCAGCATCTCGGCGGCGTTTCGCCGGCGTGGCCTTTCCCTTACGAGGAGCTGGAGCCCTGGTACGGCAAGGCCGAGCAGCTGTTCGAGGTGCGCGGCGAATTGGGCGACGACCCGACGGAGCCGTTCCACAGCTCGCCTTACACTTTCGGCCCGGTGCCGGACGAGCCGGCGATTGCGCGGGCCCGTGCAGAGCTGAAGGCGCAGGGGCTCAATCCGGCAACGCTGCCGCTCGGCGTCGACATCGACGCCTGGCTTGCCGGCGGGCGCACGCCCTGGGACGGGTTTCCGAACACCGGCAACGGCAAGATGGACGCTGAAACCGCATCGCTCGCTTCCGCACTGAAGGATCCCAATATCGAGCTGATCACCTCGGCGCATGTCGACACGCTGGAGGCGGGACCCGGCGGCCGGATCGAGGCGATCCACTACACCCACAGGGGCGAGAAGAAGAAGCTGTCGCCGAAGCTGGTAATCCTGTCGGCGGGCGCGATCAATTCGGCCGCCATCCTCTTGCGGTCCGGCGACGGCAAGGGGCTCGCCAACGCCTCCGACCAGGTCGGCCGCAACTTCATGAACCACAATTGCAGCGCCATGCTGGCAATCAACCCGTTCAAGCGCAACGACAGCATCTACCAGAAGACGCTGATGCTGAACGACTATTACCTCACCGGCAGCAGGGATGGCCTGCCGCTCGGCAACGTCCAGCTGCTCGGCAAGATCAACGGCGACATCCTCAAGGCCAATGCGCCCCTCTGGGCGCCGCGGTTTGCCTTCGATTTCATGGCCGGCCATGCGGTCGACTGGTACATGATGACGGAGGACCTGCCGAACCCGGAAAGCCGCATCATGGTCGACGGCAACGGCATCATCATGCAGTGGCGACGCTCGAACATGGAGGCGCTGTCCGGGCTCGAAGCGAAGATGCGCGCGCATTTCAAGGCAGCCGGCTATCCGATCGTGCTGTCCCAGGCTTTCGACAAACGCACGCCGTCACACCAGTGCGGCACGGTGCGGATGGGCAAAGACCCGAAGCATGCGCCGCTCGACACCTACTGTCGCGCCTACGACCACCCGAACCTCTTCGTCGTCGACGCGAGCTTCCTGCCGACATCGGCGGCCGTCAATCCGGCGCTGACCGTTGCTGCCCAGGCGCTCAGGGTCGCCGACCATATCGCCACTAGGGAGTTTCGATCATGACGTCATCGACGCGCCCCGTCGCCATCGTCACCGGCGGCCGCCGCGGCATCGGTCTCGGCGTCGCCCGTGCGCTCGCCCGCGAGGGCTTCGATATTGCGCTCACCGGCCTCGGTGCGGCGGACGCGACGACCGCCCAGACGCTGTCGGAACTTTCCGGCGACCACGGCCGGGCGATCTACATCGAAGCGAACCTTGCCGATATCAGCGGCCATGCGGCGACTGTCGAGCGTGTTCGCGCCGAGCTCGGTCCGATCCGCTGCCTCGTCAACAATGCCGGCATCGCCTCGGTGATGCGGGGTGATTTCCTCGATCTGCTGCCGGAAAATTTCGACACGATCGTCGCCACCAACCTGCGGGGAACGGTATTCTTCACCCAGGCCGTGCTCGTCTCGATGCTGACGGATCCGGCTGATGTAGCACCGCGGTCGATCATCAACATCACCTCGGTTTCGGCAACGATGACGTCGCCCGAGCGGCTCGACTATTGCATGACCAAGGCCGGCCTTGCCGCCTTCAGCCAGGGGCTGGCGCTCAGACTTGCCAATACCGGCATCTCGGTTTTCGAGATCCGGCCGGGTATCATCCGCTCCGACATGACCGCCGGCGTCTCGGCGAAATACGATGGCTTGATTGACGGCGGGTTGGTGCCGATGCGGCGCTGGGGCGAGCCCGATGACATCGGCAATATCGCGGCCGGGCTTGCCGGCGGCAAATTCGCCTTTGCCACCGGCTCGGTCATCCAGGCGGATGGCGGGCTTTCGATCGGCCGTCTCTAGGAAACGCGCAGGATTATTGAGGCTCGCAAGCGGGCAGGATTTGAATTGAACACGTCGAAAATTTGGAACGTTCCAAATTGGTGACGGCGGAGGGAAGACAGGGAATGAGCTACGACTACATCATCACCGGCGCCGGCCCGGCCGGCTGCGTTCTCGCCAATCGCCTCTCCGAGGATCCATCGGTCCGTGTCCTTTTGCTGGAGGCCGGTGGCGGCGACTGGAATCCGCTGTTTCATATGCCGGCCGGTTTTGCCAAGATGACCAAGGGCGTTGCCAGCTGGGGCTGGGAGACCGTGCCGCAGAAGCACATGAAGGGCAGGGTGCTACGCTATACCCAGGCTAAGGTCATCGGTGGTGGCTCGTCGATCAATGCCCAGCTCTATACCCGCGGGAACGCCGCCGACTACGACCTCTGGGCGTCCGAAGACGGCTGCACCGGCTGGGACTATCGCAGCGTGCTTCCCTATTTCAAGCGCTCAGAAGACAACCAGCGCTTTGCCGACGACTATCACGCCTATGGCGGCCCGCTCGGTGTCTCGATGCCCACGGCGGCGCTGCCGATCTGCGACGCCTATATCCGCGCCGGTCAGGAACTCGGCATTCCCTACAATCACGATTTCAACGGTCGCCAGCAGGCGGGCGTCGGCTTCTATCAGCTCACCCAGCGCAATCGCCGCCGCTCGAGCGCATCGCTTGCCTATCTTTCGCCGATCAAGGATCGCCGCAATCTGACGGTTCGCACCGGCGCGCGCGTGGCGCGGATCGTGCTTGAGGGTACACGTGCCGTCGGCGTCGAAGTCGTCACCGGCAAGGGCAGCGAGATCATCCGGGCGGAGCGCGAGGTGCTGGTAACTTCCGGCGCCATCGGTTCACCCAAGCTCTTGTTGCAGTCCGGCATTGGGCCTGCCGATCACCTGAAATCGGTGGGTGTCGCGGTAAAACATGACCTACCGGGTGTCGGCGGCAACCTGCAGGATCACCTCGATCTCTTTGTCATTTCCGAATGCACCGGCGACCACACGTATGACGGCGTCGCAAAACTCCATCGTACGCTATGGGCTGGCCTGCAATACGTGCTCTTCCGCTCGGGCCCGGTGGCGTCGTCGCTGTTTGAGACCGGTGGCTTCTGGTATGCCGATCCGAACGCCCGCTCGCCCGATATCCAGTTCCATCTCGGTCTCGGCTCGGGCATCGAGGCGGGCGTCGAAAAGCTGAAGAATGCCGGCGTGACGCTGAACTCCGCCTATCTGCATCCGCGCTCGCGCGGAACGGTGCGGCTTTCCTCCTCCGATCCGGCGGCAGCGCCGCTGATCGATCCCAACTACTGGGAGGATCCGCATGATCGCAGGATGTCGATCGAAGGCCTGAAGATCGCCCGCGAGATCATGCAGCAGGCGGCGCTAAAGCCCTTCGTGCTGGCGGAGCGCCTGCCGGGCAATTCGGTCGTCAGCGACGAGCAGTTCTTCGACTACGGCTGCGCCAACGCCAAGACCGACCATCACCCCGTCGGCACCTGCAAGATGGGCACGGACGCGATGGCGGTGGTCGGGCTCGATCTCAAGGTGCGTGGCCTTGAAGGCCTGCGCGTCTGCGACAGCTCGGTGATGCCGCGCGTTCCCTCTTGCAACACCAACGGGCCGACGATCATGATGGGGGAGAAGGGCGCCGACATCATCCGCGAGCGCCAGCCCCTGCCGCCGGCGATCTTCGCCCACGAACGCAACGACAGCCGCCCGCGCGCCCGCGCCGATATCCGTTGAGGTCCCCATGATCCGCCATTGTGTCTTCATTCGCTTCCGCCCCGAAATCTCCAGCGAGGAGAAGGCGGTGATCTTCGGGGAGATTGCCGCGCTGAAGGCCCGGCTACAGGGATTTCTTGCCGCCCATATCGGCGCCAATGTCAGCCCGGAAGTGGGCATGGACAAGGGCTTTGCCGAAGGCTTCATCGTCGACTTCACTGACGCGGCGGCGCGCGATGCCTATCTGGAAGACGAGGAGCACCGCAAGACCGGCGCCAAGATCGTTGCTGCGGCCGAGGGCGGCATTGCCGGCATCTTCGTCTACGATCTCGAAATCGCCGGCTGAGGACGCCATGATCGATGCGCGCCTCTTCCTGACCCGGCTTTTCGAGGAAGCCGTTCGAGCCGCCGATCCTTATGAGGCGATCAAGGCGCATCTGCCCGCCCCGCCGAAAGGGCGGACGGTGGTCGTCGGCGCGGGCAAGGCGGCAAGCCAGATGGCCGCCGCCTTCGAGAAGCTCTGGAAGCATCCCTTCTCCGGAACGGTCGTCGCCCGTCATGGACCGATCGAACAGTGTGAGACGATCACTGTGCTGCAGTCGGCTCATCCGGTGCCGGATGAGGCGGGGCTTGCTGCCTCGGATGCCTTGCTGAAGGCCGTGGCCGGTTTGACGGCGGACGATCTGGTCATCGCGCTGATTTCCGGTGGCGGCTCGGCCCTGCTCCCGGCGCCGCCTGAGGGTTTGACGCTCGCCGACGAGATCGCCGTCAACAAGGCGCTGCTTGCCTCCGGCGCGCCGATCTCGGCTATGAACGTCGTTCGCAAGCACGTGTCGCGGATAAAGGGCGGGCGGCTCGCTGCAGCCGCCTTTCCGGCGCGTGTCGTTAGTCTGGTCGTTTCGGACGTACCCGGCGACAACCCGGCCTTCGTCGCTTCGGGGCCGACCGTTCCGGATCGCAGCATGGCGGCCGAGGCGCTGGAGATCGTTGCCCGCTATCGCATGGAACTTCCCGACCAAGTGGTGACGCATCTGCGCTCGGAGGCCGCTGCAGCGCCCGATCCGGACAATCCGCGGTTTGCCGCGCATGAGTGTCACGTCGTTGCTTCGGCAAGCGTTTCGCTCGAAGCGGCGGCGGCCAAGGCGCGCGAACTCGGCATCGAGGCGCATATACTCTCGGACGCGATCGAGGGTGAAGCGCGCGATATCGGTCGCATGCATGCAGCGCTTGCCCGCGAAGTGGCGCTGAGAGACCGGCCGTTTGGCAAGCCGGTCGTACTGCTTTCCGGTGGTGAGACGACGGTGACGATTTCGGGCAAGGACTACGGCAAGGGCGGGCGCAACAGCGAGTTCCTGTTGTCGCTGGCGCTCGATATCGACGGCGTGTCGGGGATCGATGCGCTTGCCGCCGATACGGACGGCATCGACGGCTCCGAAGACAATGCCGGTGCCTTTGCAAATGGGCAGAGCATTGCCCGCATGCGGGCGGCTGGCATCGATCCACGTCTACATCTTACCCGGCACGACGCCTGGTCGGCCTTTGACGTGAGCGGCGATCTCTTCGTGCCCGGACCGACCGGAACCAACGTCAACGATTTCCGGGCGCTGTTGATTCGTTAGGACGCGCCTCGCGCGTAGAGACGTTAGCCGGATTCAGGTGTGCAATCGAAATGCAGACGCCGCCGCCGAGATCTTCGGCGGCGGCGTTGCCTTGTCGTGCGTCGCTTGGGCTTACTTGGCGCGCTTCAGCGCATCGCCGAGGATCGAGACGATCTCGCCAAAATGTTTCTCTTCGGCGATCAGTGGCGGCGAGAAGGCTATGATGTCGCCGGTGACGCGGATCAGCAGGCCCTTCTCGAAGCAATCGACGAAGACGTCGTAGGCGCGGGCGCCGATTGCGCCGTCGCGCGACTGCAACTCGATGCCGGCGATCAGGCCGATCGTGCGGATGTCGATGACATGAGGCAGGCCCTTCAGCGAGTGCATGGCGTCGTGCCAGGCGTCCTGCAGCTCGACGGCGCGGGTCATGAGGCCCTCGTCGCGGTAGATGTCGAGCGTGGCGATACCGGCAGCGCAGGCGGCCGGATGGCCGGAATAGGTGTAGCCGTGGAAGAGCTCGATCGCGTTTTCGGGCCCATGCATCAGCGCGTCATGCACCTTGCGGCTGGCAAAGACCGCGCCCATCGGGATCGCACCGTTGGTGAGACCCTTGGCCGCCGTCACCATATCCGGGGTTACACCGAAGAAGTCGGTGGCAAAGGCGGCGCCGAGGCGTCCGAAGCCGGTGATGACTTCGTCGAAGATCAACAGGATGCCGTGCTTGTCGCAGATGGCGCGCAGACGCTCAAGATATCCCTTCGGCGGGATCAGCACGCCGGTTGAGCCGGCGACCGGCTCGACGATGCAGGCGGCGATGGTTTCGGCGCCATGCAGCGCCACCAGCCGCTCGAGATCGTCGGCAAGCTCGGCGCCGTGTTCCGGCTGGCCCTTGACGAAGGCGTTCTTCGCGGGGTCATGCGTGTGGCGCAGGTGGTCGGAGCCAGGAAGCTGCGGGAAGACGCGGCGGTTGTTGAGGATGCCACCGACCGAAATGCCGCCGAAGCCGACACCGTGATAGCCGCGTTCTCGGCCGATCAGGCGCGTGCGGGTGCCCTGGCCGATCGCGCGCTGATAGGCGATCGCCATCTTCAGGGCCGTGTCGACCGATTCAGAACCCGAACCGGTGAAGAAGACGCGGTCGAGCTTCTGGCCTTCCGGACCCGGCGCGATTTCGGCGAGGCGCTCGGCAAAATCGAAGGCAATCGGATGGCCCATCTGGAACGAGGGCGCAAAATCCATCGTCGACAGCTGGCGCTCGACGGCAGACGCGATCTGACGGCGGCCATGGCCAGCGTTGACGCACCAGAGCCCGGCAGTGCCGTCGAGGATCGTGCGGCCGTCGGTGCTGGTGTAGTGCATGCCCTCGGCGGACGCGAGCAGGCGCGGAGCCTGCTTGAACTGCCGGTTGGCGGTAAACGGCATCCAATAGCTGTCGAGAACGGGGGCGTTGGGTTTGGTGTGCTGGTTCATGGCATCCTCCTGAGTTCGGCGATTGACGCCATGATTTGATTTGCCAAACAAGTCCTTTTCTGCTGTCAGTTAAGTCATTGAAATTTATTGTACCGTTGTAGCGTGTTTGCGCTATTTCGAACAACCTGAACACCAAGGGTTCGGATCATATGACCGTCGATATCGGAAGCCGGCTTCGTCATCTCCGCCTGATGCACAATCTGTCGCAGCGCGAACTGGCCAAGCGCGCCGGCGTCACCAATTCGACGATCTCGCTGATCGAGTCGAACGCCTCCAATCCTTCCGTCGGTGCGCTGAAGCGTATTCTCGACGGCATTCCAATCGGGCTTGCGGAATTCTTCTCCTTCGAGCCGGAACGACCGCGCAAGGCGTTCTATGCGGCGGAGGAACTGGTCGAGATCGGCAAGGGGCCGATTTCGTATCGCCAGATCGGCGAAAACCTCTTCGGCCGCAGCCTGCAGATCCTGAAAGAGGTCTATCAGCCGGGCGCCGATACCGGGAAAGTGCCGCTGGTGCATGACGGCGAGGAAGGGGGCATCGTATTGTCGGGCCGCATCGAGGTCACCGTCGACGATGAGCGGCGGATCCTGGGACCGGGGGATGCCTATTATTTTGAAAGCCGGCGGCCGCATCGTTTCCGCTGCGTTGGGCCGGTGCCTTGCGAAGTGATCAGCGCCTGTACGCCGCCGACGTTCTAGGAGCGGACGGCGCCTCGGCGCCGTCCGGAGTTCGTCAAGAAAGCCGAGCGCAGGCGTCGGCGATGCGTTTGAGCGCTTCCTTCAGTTCCGCTTCCGAGGTCGCATAGGAAATGCGGAAGAACGGCGAGAGACCGAAGGCCGAGCCCGGAACAACGGCGACGTGGGCGTCGTCGAGGAGGTAGGCGCAGAAGTCCGTATCCGTTGCGATTGCCTTGCCCGAGGGCGTGACCTTGCCGAGCATGCCGGCGCAGCCGGAGAAGGTGTAGAAGGCACCTTCCGGGACGCGGCAATCGAGGCCGTCGATGGCATTGAGGCCGGTAACGACGAGATCGCGGCGGCGCTGGAAGCTGGCGGTCCGTTCCTTCAGGAACTCCTGCGGACCAGTCAGCGCGGCAACCGAAGCGGCCTGGCTGACGGAGGAGGGGCAGGAGGTCGCCTGGCTCTGGACAACAGCCATCGCCTTGATCAGGTCGCGCGGACCGCCGGCATAGCCGATGCGCCAGCCGGTCATGGCATAGGCCTTGGAGACGCCGTTGACCGTGAGCGTGCGGTCCTTGAGGCGGGGCTCGAGCTGGGCCGGGGTGACGAAGCGGAAGCCGTCATAGACGATGTGCTCGTACATGTCGTCGACCAGCAGCCACACATGCGGATGCTTGAGGAGCACGTCGAGCAGCGGCCGGTAGTCGCTCGCGCTGTAGGCGGCACCCGACGGGTTCGAAGGCGAGTTCAAAAGCACCCAGCGCGTCTTCGGCGTGATTGCGGCCTCGAGCTTGTCGGCGGTCAGCCGGAAGCCGGAGGAGGCGTCGCAGGGGATCAGAACCGGCTTGCCTTCGCAGATCTGGACGATATCCGAATAGGAGGTCCAGTAGGGCGTCGGGATGACCACCTCGTCGCCCGGATTGATCGACGCCATCATGGCGTTGAACAGGATCTGCTTGGCGCCGGTCGAAACCGTGATCTCGTCCTGCTCGTAGGCAAGGCCGTTTTCACGCTGGAACTTTTCGCGGATCGCCTTCTTCAGTTCCGGCGTGCCGTCGAGGGCGGTGTACTTGGTGTCACCGCGCTTGATCGCCTCGCAGGCGGCGTCCTTGACGAAGTCGGGCGTGTCGAAATCCGGTTCGCCCGCACCGAGGATGATGACCGGCTTGCCTTCGCGCTTCATCGCTTGCGCGCGAGCGCCGATCTTCAGGATTTCGGACACCCCGATCGAGGAGATCCGCGAGGCGGGCTCAAAGCCCGCCTCCTTGACCGTTGCGTTGATGGTCATGGTCTCTACCTACCTGGGTGCGCCGATTATTCGATGTCGAACGACACGCCCTGCGCCAGCGGCAGGGCCTTCGAATAGTTCACCGTGTTGGTGGCGCGGCGCATGTAGGCCTTCCACGAGTCCGAACCGGATTCGCGGCCGCCGCCGGTTTCCTTCTCACCGCCGAAGGCGCCACCGATTTCGGCGCCCGAGGTGCCGATGTTGACGTTGGCGATACCGCAATCCGAGCCATCGACGGCGAGGAAGCGCTCGGATTCCTGCATGTCGCGGGTGAAGATCGAGGACGACAGGCCGGCTGCGACCGCATTGTGGTCGGCAACGACGGCGTCGAAGTCGCTGTACTTCATGACGTAGAGGATCGGCGCGAAGGTTTCTTCGAGAACCGGTCCGGCCTGCTTGGGCATTTCGACGAGAGCGGGCTTGGCGTAGTAGCCGTTGTCATAACCGAGCTCGACGCGCTCGCCGCCAGTGACGGTGCCGCCATGCGACTTGGCTTCGGCGATTGCCTTCTGCATGCCGTCGAAGGCAGCCTTGTCGACGAGCGGGCCGACGAGGGCGGTGGTTTCGAGCGGGTTACCGACAGAGACCGAACCGTAGGCCTTCTTCAGGCGCGGAACGAGCTGGTCGTAGACGCTTTCATGCACGAACAGGCGGCGCATGGTGGTGCAACGCTGGCCGGCGGTGCCCATGGCGCCGAAGGCGATGGCGCGCAGCGCCATGTCGAGATCGGCCGACGGGCAGACGATGCCGGCATTGTTGCCGCCGAGCTCGAGGATGGCGCGGGCAAAGCGCTTGGCGAGGCGCGGACCGACGTCGCGGCCCATGCGGGTCGAGCCGGTGGCCGATACGAGCGGAACCTTGGGGTTGTCGACGAGAACTTCACCGACGGTGCGGTCACCGATCAGGACCTGCGACAGGCCTTCCGGCGCATCGCCAAAGCGGGCGAGCGCGCGCTCGAAGATCGCCTGCGAGGCAAGCGCCGTGAGCGGGGTCTTTTCCGACGGCTTCCAGACGACGGAGTTGCCGCAGACGAGCGCCAGTGCGGTGTTCCACGACCAGACGGCGACCGGGAAGTTGAAGGCGGAGATGACGCCGACGACACCAAGCGGGTGCCAGGTTTCCATCATGCGGTGGCCGGGACGCTCGGTGGCGATCGTCAGGCCATAGAGCTGGCGGGAAAGGCCGACTGCGAAATCGCAGATGTCGATCATTTCCTGCACTTCGCCGAGGCCTTCGGAGGTGATCTTGCCGGCTTCGATCGAAACCAGGCGGCCGAGGTCTGCCTTGAAGGCGCGCAGTTCTTCGCCGAGCAGGCGGATCAGTTCGCCGCGCTTCGGGGCGGGAACCAGGCGCCAGGCCTTGAAGGCTTCATGCGCCTGGTCGATCTTGGCGGCGGCTTCAGCGGCCGAAACCGTCTTGAGGGCCGCGATCTTCTCGCCGGTGACCGGGCTATAGGACGGCATGTCGCCGCCGGTGTAGAGTTCCTTGGCGACGCCCATCTTTTCGAGAAGCGCCGCGGCTTCCTTGGTCACGTCGACTTTCTTGGTTGCGATGTTCATGGTCTGACTCCCGTTTTATTGGTTTAGATCATTCGTTGGAGCGAAATGTCGGCGGAAGACCGCACACACTTTCCTCATTCCGCTCTGGCCTATCCGAAACGCACACTGCCGAGCTTTCCCGGCGAGGTCAGCGTCTTCAGGCCCGCGGCCATGTCCTTGAGTTTGTCTGGTGTATAAAAGTCGTAATAGGCCTGATTGCGGCGGCCGATCGCATGTTCCGCGCTGAAGCTGCCGTGATATTCCTCGACGGCGACGGCGAAAACCCATTCGCGTAGCCGGGGTTCGAAAGTCTCGTCCTTGAGAAGATCGCTGTTCTTCGGCACGACGAGGTTGAAGTGCACGCCGCCGTCGCCGATATGGCCGAAATCGCAGACGGTCACGTCGGGGAATTTCGAGGGCATTTCGGCCTTCATATGGTCGCAGAAGGCCATGATGTCACCCCGGCGGAAGGAGACATCGAAGGCGATCAGCTTGCCCAGGTGCTTGACGCCCTCAGACAGCGCGTGGCGTAGCGCCCAGATTTCGTGCGGCGGACCGACGAAGGCGTCGGCGAGCGGTGCCTCCTCCATCTCCCAGATTTCGGCCAGCGCCGTTTCCAGCACGGCGTCGAGCGACTGTTCGCCTTCGCGCGGTGCCCAGGTGCGGCTGATCTCGGCGAGAATGACGTAGTCGGGGACTTGGCCAGCCTGGAACGGGTTTTTCAGCGACGGCACGTGGGCAAAGGCTGCCTTGACGGCATTGCTCGACATGCCCTCGAAGGCCGAAAGGTAGGCGCCGAGGCGTTCTTCCATGGCGCGCAGCAGCGGCATCACATGGGCGCCGCTCGCCGGAACCAGCAGTGCCGTTGCCGTCTGCTGCGGCAGGCGCTCGAGGTTGAGCACGCATTCGGTGACGATGCCGAAGGCGCCCGAGGTGCCGACGAAGATCTGCTTCCAGTCAACGCCGGTGTTGTTCTTGCGCAAGTCGCATTGCAGGTCGAGCACGGTGCCGTCCGCGTCGGCCAGCACCACCTTGAGGCCGAGCGTGTTTCGGCGCACGTCGCCGTATTTTAGGAAGCGTGAGCCGCCGGTATTGGTGGCGATCATGCCGCCGATGCGCGGGTCGGCGCCGAGATCGATCGGGAAGAACAGGCCGTGCTCTTCCAGCCGCCGGTTGAGATCGGACAGCCGGAAGCCGGCGTCGAGCCGAACCGAGCGGTTGTCGAGGTCGAGTTCGAAGCGTTTTGCCAGCCGGTCGAGGCTGAGGATGGCTTCGTCGCCCGACTGATCCGGCGTCGAGCCGGAGACGAGGCCGGTGTTGCCGGACTGCGGGATCAGCGCGATGCCGTTGGTGACGCAATAGGCGACAGCGGCGGAAACCTCTTCGGTCGTCGCCGGCCGCAGCACGAGCGGCGTCCGGCCGCGATCATAGCGCGCGCCGGTCTCGTAGGCTTCCAGGTCTTCCGGACGCGTGACGACACCCTTGTCTCCAAGGATGTCGGTGAGCGCGTCGATGTGCAGTTGGTCGATCATCAGGGAAGCATCATTCCGCAGCGATGGCGCCGGTCAAGGCCTGAATGCAGCTTTCGATCGAAGCCTGCTCGATACCGGCATAGTGATCGAACTCGTTGAGCACGGTCGCACCGAGATCGGCCTCGAAGCGCTTCTGGTTCGGGCTGGCGACGAAATCCTGCTGCGCCCCGTCGCCGAGGTTCGACTGGAAGATGCCAGCGGCGCTGACCGGCAGGAAGTCTTCATAGACGATCGCGTCGAACTGGACGAGGCCAGCGGCGATCAACGCTTCGATGTCGTGCTTGCTGGAGACGCCGGCCTTGCGGCCTTTTTCCGTCAGCGAATAGCTGAAGTAGCCGAGCCCGGCTTCGCGGATGCCTGCCCAGGTGTCCGGGAAAGGCTCGAAAGCCCCGGCAAGTGCCGCTTCGTATTCGCGCGCGTTGGAACCGTCGGCCGCCGGGCGGACGATCTTGCGCGAGGCGTCGAGCAGTTCGTCGTAAAGCGCGCGGCCCTTGGGTGTCAGCGCGATGCCGCGCTGTTCGATCTCGCCGAAGCGGGCGGTGTGCGAGCCTTCCTTCCAGGTGCCGTCGGCATCCTTGAAGGAAACCGGCTCTTCGAGCGCCTTGAACGAGGTCTGGCGCAACAGGATCGGGCACTTGCGGGTCGGCGGGCCCTCGACGACGGCCTTCGGGGCAATCGCGTATTCCGGCATCAGCGCCTGCACCTTGTCGATGTCGAGCGTGCGCGGCGTCAGGTGGTTGATGTGTGGGCCCTTGAAGGAGACGACGTCGGCGATCAGGCGATGGGCGTCATGCAGGCGCTTGTACATGTCGGGGCTGACATTGGCCTTGTCGTGCCAACGAAATGTTTCGAGCACTTCCGAGACGAAGCGCTCTGCATCCACCTTGTCGAGACCGCCGTCGCGCTCGGCCTTTTCCGTGAGTTCGACGGCGCCGGCGGTGAAGATCTGGCGCGCGGCCAGAATAACTTCGGCTTCGGCACGCAGCGTTTCATCGGCGATGAGGTCGAGACGGAGCAGCGAGGTGAAGACGCGGAACGGATTACGCTTCAACGCGGCGTCGCCGACCGGGCGGAAGGCGGTCGAATGCACGGGAACGCCAGCGGTCGAGAGATCGTAGTAGCCGACCGGGTACATGCCCATGACGGCGAAGACGCGGCGCATCATAGCGAGTTCGGCGGGGGTGCCGAGCCGAATCGCGCCGTGGCGCTCCTCGGAGATGCGGTCGAGCGAGTCCGTCGCGTCGAGGCGCTCCTTCAGCTTGGGGTCGGCGGCGAGCGTATCGTCGTTGACCTTGGCGACCAGCTCCATCAGCGTGCCGTAGGCCGGCACCTCTTCGCGGTACATGACCGACATGGCTGCGGAAAAGGCCGAGCGGATGTCGTCGGCGGATACGAAACTATTCTCTTTCACTGGGGCTCGCCTCGCGCTATGGGTGAAGGACAAGGTCATTCTCATTTCGGATCATATCCGATCGAACTGGCCATTGATCGCGTTGCTTCTGACTATGTTGATGCGAGGGCGGAATGAAGTTGAGCCGAAGACTGGTTCCCGACGTGACGACGCTGCAGGCGTTCGAATGCGCGGCGCGACACGGCAGCTTCACGCAGGCCGCAGCCGAGTTGAACCTCACGCAGAGCGCCGTCAGTCGCCAGATCAAGGATCTCGAAAACCAGCTCGGGGTGCTCTTGTTCGAGCGCGTGCGTCAGCGGGTGATCCTGTCGGATGCCGGGCAGAAGTTTCTGCCGGAGGTGCGTCGCCTGCTCAACCAGACCGAGGAACTGATGGTGCGGGCGATGGCGTCTGCCAGGGCGGATTCAACGCTCTCGATCGCGTCATTGCCGACTTTCGGCAGCCGCTGGCTGGTACCGCGTCTTCCCGATTTCCTCAAGCGCCATCCGGACACGGTGATCAACATCGCCTCGCGCTCTGCGCCGTTCGATTTCGAGGAGCAGAATTTCGATCTGGCTATCCATTACGGGCAGCCGGTCTGGGCGCGCGCGACCTGCAGTTATCTCTGCAGTGAGATCATCGTGCCCGCCGCAAGTCCCGCCATGCTGGCAACCCATCCGGTTGCCTCCCCTGAAGATATCGTCACGGGGCCGATGCTCCATCTCGCCACAAGGCCAAAACTCTGGGCGCAATGGTTCGAGGCCAACGACATGGACGGGCGCGGCGCTTATCGCGGCAACCGTTTCGATCAGTTTTCCATGGTGATCGAGGCGGCGACCGCCGGGCTCGGCTTTGCTCTTTTGCCACGCTACCTGATCGAGCAGGAAATTGCCGCCGGCACGCTGCAGATCGTGCTCGACCGGCCGATGCAGACGGAAAACAGCTATTACCTCGCCGTGCCCGAGGGCAAGCTAGAAAACCCGATCAGCCTGGCGTTTCGCGAGTGGATCACCGAGCAGGTGGGCTGACCTGTGGTGCTTTTGTCGAAAATTCGTGGGAACCTTCCTCGCCCCATCACGTTTCGCCTCGTCTGCCACCCGCGATGAAGCTTGAAAGAGGGCATTTGAAAGAGTTGTATCGAAGTGCCACTGGGGGCGCGCACAGCGGCCGGTTCCGGCTTGATTCGGCTGTGCGCAAAACGTCCGATCTTGTATGAGCAATCCTTGCAAGCTGTTGGCACCACGGCTAAAAAATGCCATTTTCATGCATCACCGCGGCCTTGAAAACCAATGCGCCGCCGGCTTTGCGATCTCCGATGCCCAGTCGAGGGCGGTGCCTGTTACCGCCAGATCCCGGTTTCCCGGGAAATGACGGTGGATGGGAGGACACATGACCGTGTCTAGCAACGCGCCGGCTCAGCCTGATTTCTCAGGACCGCAGCCAACCCGGCACCCCGACGAGGGCCGGGCCGATCAACCCCGGTTGGATTCAGAACCCGTACCCATGCAGCTCCAAACTACGCCGCCCACCTCACCGCGCGAACCGGAAGCGAAGCAGATCGATTACAACGATTCGATCCGCTCCACCTTCTTTTCGATGGAGGACCTCCGGCAATGCGGCGAGGATCTCGCGGCCAAGGGTGTCTCCTCGCTGCCGGGCTTCTTCCCGTTCGAGTTCCGTCCGCGGCATCGCGAGAACGAGAACGAGATCCTGCGCGTCTACCGGGCGACGGCCGCGGACGTCGAGGCCGGGGCAACGATCACGCCGGCCGCCGAATGGCTGCTCGACAACCATCACGTCGTCGAAGAGGCGATCCAGGAAGTGCGGCGCGATTTCCCGCGCCGGTTCTATCGCCAGCTCCCGACGATTTCGGTTTCGGGCACGGTGATCCCGCGCACCATGGCGCTCGCCTGGCTCTACGCTGCCCACACCCACAGCACGGTGACCCGCGAAAGCATCACGGCGATGGTCGAGGGCTTCCAGAAGCACGAGACCTTCAAGATCGGCGAACTTTGGGCCTTGCCGTCGATCCTGCGCTTCGTGCTGATCGAGAACCTGCGTCGGATTGCCATCCGCGTCGAACGCTCGCGCGGCATGCGGCGCAAGGCAAACGACGTCGCCGACCAGATCATTCGCCTCAGCGATCCGGAAAAGTCGCGCACGCTGCTTGCGGAATCGGAAGCGCTGGCGGCCGACAACACCTTCGTCGCGCAACTGCTCTACCGCATGCGTGACGGGTCGCAGACCTCGGGCGCCGTGATCGGCTGGATCGAGGATCAGCTCGAGAAGCGCGGCAGCGATGTCGAAAGCGCGCTGGTCGCCGAGCAGAACCGTCTGTCGTCCGGCAATGCGACGATGAGCAACATCATCCGCAGCCTGCGCGAGATCGACGACACCGACTGGGCCGTCTGGTTCGAAAGCGTCAGCAAGATCGATGCGGCGCTGCGTGAAGGCTCCGATTATGCGGCGCTCGATTTCGGGTCGCGCAACAAGTACCGCGACACGATCGAAAAGCTGGCGCGCCGTTCGGGGCACAGCGAATTCGAAGTGACGCAAATCGCCATCCAGATGGTGCGCGAGGCGGAAGTCGTGGCCGAGACGGAAGCGCCGCTGCAGCAGCCGAATGTCGGATCCTTCCTCGTCGGCAAGCAACGCAAGCTTCTGGAAAAGAAGATCAGCTACCGGCCGTCGGTGCTGCAGACCATCATTCGCCTCAGCCGCAGGCTCGATTGGTTTGCGATCGCCGGGCCGAACATCCTTCTGACCATCCTGGCGATGATTGCCGTCTACTCCTTCGTCAGCCCGATGGCGATCCCGAGTGGCGCGAAGCTGATCATGCTGCTGCTTTTCGCGCTGCCGGCCTCGGAAGGCGCGATGGGCCTGTTCAACACGCTGGTGACGCTGTTCGTCAAACCGTCGCGACTGGTCGGCTACGAGTTCCTCGACGGGATCCCCGAGGACGCCCGAACGCTCGTTGCGGTGCCGTGCCTGATTTCCAAGCGCGATCACGTCGACGAACTGGTGCGCAATCTCGAGGTTCACTATCTCGCCAACCCGCGCGGTGAGATCTACTTTGCACTGGTCAGCGACTGGGCTGACAGCAAGGACGAGGAATCGAGCACCGACGCCGATGTGCTCGATTATGCCAAGCGCGAGATCGCTCAGCTCTCGGCGCGTTATGCCTATGACGGCAAGACCCGATTCTACCTGCTGCATCGCCGCCGCCTGTATAACGAGCAGGAAGGCGTGTGGATGGGCTGGGAGCGCAAGCGCGGCAAGCTGCACGAGCTGAACATGCTCTTGCGCGGTGACCGCGACACCTCGTTCCTGCAGGGCGCCAACACGGTGCCGGACAACGTTCAGTACGTGATGACGCTCGATTCCGACACGCGCCTGATGCGCGATGCGGTGACGAAGCTCGTCGGCAAGATGTACCATCCGATCAACCGTCCGGTTGTCGATCCGAAGACGCAGAACGTGATCGCCGGCTACAGCCTGCTGCAGCCGCGCGTCACGCCGTCGCTGACGACGGGCAGCGAAGCCTCCGCCTTCCAGCGCATCTTCTCCTCCAACCGCGGCATCGACCCTTACGTCTTCACCGTTTCGGACGTCTACCAGGACATTGCCGGCGAAGGCAGCTTCACCGGCAAGGGCCTCTATCATGTCGACGCCTTCGAGGCGGCGCTGAAGGGGCGCATCCAGGAAAACGCCGTTCTCAGCCACGACCTGCTCGAAGGGTCCTACGTGCGCTGCGCGCTGGTGACTGACGTCGAACTCGTCGAGGACTTCCCGACCCGCTACGAGGTGGAAATGTCGCGCCAGCATCGCTGGGCGCGCGGCGACTGGCAGCTGCTGCCCTATATCTTCAATCTGTCGAACGGGCTGTCGATGCTCGGACGTTGGAAGATGTACGACAACCTGCGCCGCTCGCTGATCCCGCTTGCCTGGCTCGTCGCCTCGGTCATGGGCTGGTACTACATGGAGCCGACCGAAGCGCTGATCTGGCAGATCGTGCTGATCTTCAGCCTGTTCGTGGCGCCGACGCTGTCGCTGATCAACGGCCTCCTGCCGCGCCGCAACGACATCGTTGCCCGAGCGCACCTGCATGCGGTGTTGAACGAAGTCCGTGCCGCCAACGCGCAGGTCGCGCTGCGCATCGTCTTCATCGCCCACAATGCGGCGATGATGGGCGACGCCATCGTGCGTTCGCTCTACCGCACGTTCGTCAGCGGCAAACTGATGCTGGAATGGCGCACGGCCGCGCAGGTGCAGAGCGCCGGCCACGGCACCATTGGCGACTATTACCGCGCCATGTGGGTTGCGCCGGCGCTGTCGGCGATCTCGCTGGCCCTTGCGGCGATTTCCGACACCGGCCTGCCCTTCATCGGCATTCCCTTTGCGCTGCTGTGGGCCCTGTCTCCAGCCGTTGCCTGGTTCGTCAGCCAGTCGGCCGAAACCGAAGACCAGCTCGTCGTTTCCGATGAGGCGATCGACGAGATGCGCCTGATCGCGCGCCGCACCTGGCGATACTTCGAGACCTTCGTCACCGCCGAGCAGCACTTCCTGCCGCCGGACAACTTCCAGGAAACGCCGCAGCCGGTTCTCGCCGAGCGGACGTCGCCGACGAATATCGGCGTCTACCTGCTCTCCGTCATGTCGGCGCGCGATTTCGGCTGGATCGGCTTCGAGGAGACGATCAACCGGCTGGAACAGACGATCGCCACCATCGACCGGATGCCGAAATATCGCGGCCACCTGTTCAACTGGTACCGGACGAATACGCTCGAAACCATGGAGCCGCGCTACATTTCGTCGGTCGACAGCGGCAATCTGGCCGGTCATCTGATCGCCGTGTCGTCAATGTGTCGCGACTGGGCCGAAGCGCCGTCGGCGCATGTCCAGGGCAGTCTCACCGGTATCGGCGACGTCGCTGCGATCCTTCAGGAGGTGCTGCGCGACCTGCCCGACGACCGCAAGACGGTGCGTCCGTTGCGTCGCCTGATCGAAGAACGCATCGTCGGCTTCCAGAACGCGCTCGCCGCGATCATGCGCGAACACGAGTTCGCTTCGATCCGCGTGATCAACCTGGCCGTTCTGGCGCGCGACATGCACAAGCTCACCGTCAATCTCGACCATGAGGTGCGCACGCCGCAAAGCAGCGAAGTGACGAAGTGGGCCAACTCGCTCGTCACCACCTGCGAAGCCCATATCGCCGATGGCGTCTTCGATCTCGGCGCAATCGAATCGCTGCGCCAGCGCCTGCTGGTGATGAAGGACCGGGCACGCGACATCGCCTTCTCGATGGATTTCGGTTTCCTGTTCCGTCCGGAGCGGCGCCTGCTGTCGATCGGCTTCCGCGTCAACGCCAACGAGCTCGACGAGGCCTGCTACGACCTTCTTGCGTCGGAAGCCCGTCTCACCAGCCTGTTTGCCATCGCCAAGGGCGATCTTCCGACGGAGCACTGGTACAAGCTCGGCCGGCCGATCGTGCCGATCGGCGCACGCGGTGCGCTGATCTCCTGGTCCGGCTCGATGTTCGAATACCTGATGCCGCCTTTGGTCATGCAGGAGCGTCAGGGTGGTATCCTCAACCAGACCAACAATCTGGTCGTGAAGGAACAGATCAACCACGGCCGTCGCCTCGGCACGCCGTGGGGCATCTCGGAAGCCGCCTTCAACGCGCGTGACCACGAGCTCACCTACCAATACACCAACTTCGGTGTGCCGACGCTCGGTCTCAAGCGTGGTCTCGGCCAGAACGCGGTCATCGCGCCCTACGCCTCGATCCTCGCCTGCATGTACGATCCGAAGTCGGCGCTCGCCAACCTCGGGCGTCTCCGCGAGGTCGGCGCGCTCGGCGCATACGGCTACCACGACGCCGTCGACTTCACGCCGACGCGCGTGCCTGAGGGCCAGAAGTGCGCGGTGGTTCGCAACTACTATGCCCACCACCATGGCATGTCGATCGCGGCTGTCGCCAACGTCGTCTTCAACGGCCGCCTGCGCGAGTGGTTCCACGCCGATCCGGTGATCGAAGCCGCCGAACTGCTGCTGCAGGAAAAGGCGCCGCGCGACATTCCGATCATGAATGCTAAGCGCGAGCCGGAATCGGTCGGCAAGGGCCAGGACGATCTCCTGCGCCCTGAGGTCCGCATCATCGAGAACCCGCTTTCGCAGGACCGCGAGACCGTGTTCCTCTCCAACGGCCATTACTCGGTGATGCTGACGGCCAACGGCGCCGGTTACGCCCGCTGGAACGGCCAGTCGGTTACCCGCTGGAAGCCGGATCCGGTCGAGGACCGTACCGGTACCTTCATCTTCCTGCGCGATACGACGACCGGCGACTGGTGGTCGGCGACGTCGGAGCCGCGACGCGCGGCCGGTGAGAAGATGCTGACGCGCTTCGGCGACGACAAGGCGGAATTCGTCAAGACCGTCGGTGATCTCACCAGCGAGGTGGAATGCATCGTCGCCACCGAACACGATGCCGAAGGGCGCCGGGTCATGCTGCTCAACACCGGCACCCAGGACCGCTTCATCGAAGTGACCTCCTATGCCGAGCCTGTGCTTTCGACTGACGAGGCCGACAGCGCACACCCGGCGTTTTCGAAGATGTTCCTGCGCACGGAAATCAGCCGCCGCGGCGATGTCATTCGCGTCAGCCGCAACAAGCGCAGCTCCGGCGATCCGGACATGGAAGTGGCGCATCTCGTCACCGACAATGCCGGTAGCGACCGCCATACGGAAGCCGAGACCGACCGTCGCCGCTTCATCGGCCCGGGCCGCACGCTTGCCGAAGCCGCTGCCTTCGATACGGATGCGGTGCTTTCCGGCACGGACGGCTTCACGCTCGATCCGATCATGTCGCTGCGCCGGGTTGTGCGCGTACCCGCCGGCAAGAAGGTCAGCGTCGTCTTCTGGACGATCGCCGCCCCGAGCCGCGAGGAGGTCGATCGCGCGATCGATCGCTACCGCCATCCGGAGACCTTCAACCAGGAGCTCATCCACGCCTGGACCCGCAGCCAGGTGCAGATGCGCCATGTCGGCGTGACCTCGCAGGAAGCGGCAAGCTTCCAGATGCTCGGCCGCTACCTCGTCTATCCGGACATGCATCTGCGCGCCGATTCGGCGACGGTTCAGGCCGGCCTCGATTCTCAGTCGAAGCTCTGGCCGCTGGCGATTTCGGGCGACTACCCGATCTTCTGCCTGCGCATCAATGACGACGGCGATCTCGGCATCGCCCGTGAGGCGCTGCGCGCCCAGGAATACCTGCGCGCCCGCGGCATCACCGCCGATCTCGTGATCATCAACGAGCGCGCCTCGTCCTATGCCCAGGACATGCAGCACGCGCTCGACTCCATGTGCGAGAACCTGAGGCTTCGCGGTCTCTCGGACGGTCCGCGCCAGCACATCTTCTCGGTGCGCCGCGACCTGATGGAGGCGGAGACGTGGTCGACCTTGCTGTCGGCCTCGCGCGCGGTCTTCCATGCCCGCAACGGCACGATCTCCGACCAGATCGCCCGCGCCAACTCGCTCTATTCGCCGGCACCGGTGAAAGGCTCCGAAAAGAGCGCCGAGTTCTCAGGCCCGCTGCTGGCAGCGCCGCAGGAGGACGCGGATGCCGCTCCGGCGGAAATCAAGGGCGATGGCCTTTCCTTCTGGAACGGCTTCGGCGGTTTCGCCGATGGCGGTCGCGAATACGTCGTGCGCCTGCGCGGCGGCGAAGCGACGCCGCAGCCCTGGATCAATGTCATCTCCCATGATGCTTTCGGCTTCCACATCTCAGCCGAGGGTGCGGCCTATTCCTGGAGCCGCAACTCGCGCGACTACCAGCTGACGCCCTGGACCAATGATACGGTCGTCAACCGGCCGGGCGAAGCCATCTTCATCCGCGACATGGCAAGCGGCACGGTCGCCACGCCCTATGCGGCGCTCTCGCGCCGCCGTTCCGTCGTCTTCGAGACGGCGCACGGGCTCGGCTATTCGATCTTCCGCAGCACCCAGGACGACCTTGAGATCGAGGTCGTCCAGACGGTGCATCGCAACCTGCCGGCCAAGCTCGTCCGCGTGTCTGTCCGCAACCGTGCGGCGTCGGCGCGGCAGTTGAGGCTCTATGGCTACAACGAGTGGGTACTTGGCAACAACCGTGCCCGTTCGGCGCCCTTCGTCCTTTCGAAATGGGACGAGACGGCCGAGGCGCTGGTGGCGACCAACCCTTACAGCATCGATTTTGCCGGCCGATCCGCCTTCTTCGCCGTCGATGGCGGCGATGCGGCCGGCTACACAGCCAGCCGCCGGGAGTTCCTGGGCGCGATCGGCGGCATTCTGGCGCCGCAGGCGGTCACTTCTGGTGCCGATCTTTCGGGCTCCGTCGATGTCGACGGCGATCCTTGCGCGGTGGTCGCAACGGACATTTCCATCGAGCCCGGTGCCGAACGGCAGGTCACGTTCATCCTCGGCGATACCGATACGGACGATCAGGTTCGAGCCATCATCGGCGAACTGCGTGAGACCGCGTTCGACACGGTGCTTGAGGCGAACAAGACGTTCTGGCGCGAATTCACCGACATCGTGAAGGTGGAAACGCCGGATCCGGCCTTCAACGCCATGATCAACAACTGGCTGCCCTATCAGAGCCTCGGTTGCCGCATCATGGCGCGCTCGGCCTTCTATCAGGCAAGCGGTGCCTTCGGTTTCCGCGACCAGTTGCAGGATACGCTGGCGTTCCTGATCCATCGTCCGGAACTCGCCCGGGCACAGATCCTCAACGCTGCCTCCCGCCAGTTTACCGAAGGCGACGTGCAGCATTGGTGGCTGCCGGGAACAGGCGCTGGCGTGCGCACGATGATCTCCGACGACGTCGTCTGGCTCGCCCATGCCGTGACCCGCTATTGCACGGTGACCGGCACGTCCGATCTCCTTGCCGAGAAGCTTGCCTTCATCACTGGCCCGGCGCTCGAAGCGGGGCAGCACGACGCCTTCTACAAGCCGGAGATTTCCGAAGAGGTCGGCGACGTCTACGAGCATTGCGCCCGTGCACTCGATCTTGCGATCAAGCGGACCGGTGAGAACGGCCTGCCACTGTTCCTTGCCGGCGACTGGAACGATGGCATGAACCGGGTGGGCGAGAAGGGGCAAGGCACGAGCACCTGGCTCGGCTGGTTCCTCGCCGGCACGCTGCGTGGCTTCCTGCCCTTCGCGCGCGAGCGCAAGGACGAGGCGCGCATCACGCGCTGGGAGGCGCATCTCGAAGCGCTCAAGAAGGCGCTCGCGACCGCCGGCTGGGATGGCGACTACTACCGTCGCGGCTATTACGACGATGGCACGCCGCTTGGCACGAGTGAGGCTCTGGAGTGCCGGATCGATTCGATCGCTCAGTCCTGGAGCGTGCTTTCGGGCGAAGGCGACGAGCAGCGTTCGCTGAAGGCGATGGACGCAGTCATGGCTGAACTGGTCGACCCCGACCAGCGCATCGTGCGGCTGTTCACACCGCCGCTCGAGCGGACGTCGCAGGATCCGGGCTACATCAAGGCCTATCCGCCGGGCGTGCGCGAGAATGGCGGGCAATATACTCACGCCGCCACCTGGGTCGCCTTGGCCTTTGCCGAACAGGGCAGGGCGGAAGAGGCCTGGCGGGTCTTCCAGATGCTGAATCCGATCTCGCATGCCGAAAACCGCGAAGCGGCGGAACACTATCGCGTCGAGCCCTATGTCGTTGCCGCCGATATCTACGGCGAAGGCGATCTGGCGGGGCGTGGCGGCTGGACCTGGTATACGGGATCTGCCGGCTGGCTCTACCGTGTCGGCGTCGAGGGCATCCTCGGTATTCGCCGGCAGGGCGACAGGCTGGTCATCCGTCCGGTGCTGCCGGCAGCCTGGAACGGCTACTCGGCCGAAGTGACGCTCAATGGCGCGCGGCACAAGATTTCGGTCGAACGCGACAAGAAAAGTGGCGAGCCGATCGTCAGCGTCAACAATAGTGTCACAAAAAACGCGCATGAAGGCATTTTGCTGTAACGGCCGGCATTGAAGACAGGATGAAACCGGCTTTGTTCCCGCAAGGGCAAGGCCGGTTTTTCTTTGCGGATTTGCCGGCGGCGCGACCTCGACGGCTGAGCGTCGTGCAGGAATTCAAAGTCCTACAGCGACCTTTGCGCGTCTGATAAGACGCGCGGCGCTGTAGATTTCGTGAGCGGGGTGCCGGGCGGGAAACCGCCTGCAGATGGCCTCCCGCTCTCCTTCATGGTGCCGGGCATCGCGCGAAAGGCGGGACGTCGGTACCCGTTTCAACAGGGATGGGGCAGGGGCGCCAAATCCTGGAAAACGGACCGCATGCTGCAAAAGACTTTTCAGGGTGGCGTCGACCCGATGTCCGCCCGATTGGTTCCGAAGGAGCGTGACACACGCCTTGATGTGTTCAGGGCGCTGTGTCTTCTGACGATTTTCGTCAATCACGTTCCCGGGCAATATCTCGAATACCTGACCCACAAGAACTTCGGCTTTTCCGATTCCGCTGAAGCTTTCGTCTTAATCTCGGGCCTCTCGGTCGGGATCGCCTATGGCGGCAAGTTCGTCTCCGGCGGTCGGCTGGCCATGACGCTCAAAATCTGGCGCCGGGCCCTGGCGCTTTACGTCGCCCACATCATGACGAGCATCGTAACGCTGGCGATCTTTGCCGGCGGCGCGATCTACTTCGGAAGGCAGGACCTGATCGGCGAGATCAACATCCGCCCGATGGTGGAGCAGACGGAGCAGGGCATCGTTGCCATGGTGCTCTTGGGACATCAGCTCGGCTACAACAACATCCTGTCGATGTATGCGGCGCTGTTCCTGCTGCTGCCGGGCATCCTCTGGCTGAACGGCGTCAGCAAGAAACAGCTGCTTCTGCTCTCGGCCGCGCTGTGGTTCGCCGCGGGCATCTTCAAGTTCGTGCCGTCGAACTTCCTCGACGAGGGCTACTGGTTTCTCAATCCCTGGTCCTGGCAGTTCCTGTTCGTCATCGGCGTGGTGATGATGACCTATGTGCGCAACGGCGGATCGCTGCCGCGCTGGCCCTGGCTGGTCATGCTGTCCTGTGCCTATCTTGCCGTTTCCGCCGTCTGGGTCTTGTTCTCGTTCTGGAGCATCGACCTCTCCTTCGGTCTTCCGGCCGTTCTGACAGGCTTTGATAAGACCTTCCTGTCCACGCCGCGATTGCTGCATGTGCTGGCGCTCGGCTACGTCATCGCGGTGACGCCTCGGATCAGCAACCTCGCCAAACTCGACCGCGACCATCCGCTGGCGGTGGTCGGCCGGCATTCGCTACCGATCTTCATCTTCGGCACGATCCTGGCGATGTCCGGCCAGGTGCTGCTGTTCGTGACAGGGAAGAACCCGGTCTTCGGCAGCCTCTTCGTGCTCGCCGGCATCGGCCTGCACTTTGCCTATGCCTATTATCTTGAATGGCTGCGCGGCATCGCGTCTGCCAAACCGCTAAGGGCGGCGTAGCAAGCGCCGCCCTTGACCGTGCGTCAGCATCAGGTTCGGGAACCCAGCGCCAGGCGGCAGGCAAGCCCCGTGAACACGCCGGCGAGAAGGTATTGCGGCAGTTTCGGGAAACGCCGGAAGCCGGAAAGTCTTGCGCGCAGATGGCCGCCAACAAGGATGACAGTGCCGTTCACGAGCAAGCCGATCCCGTTCAGGATGGTCGCAAGCAGAAGCATCTGCAGGACCATCGACCCGCCATTCGGGTCCACGAACTGGGGAAAAAGGGCCAGCACGAACAGCGCCATCTTCGGATTGAGCAGGTTCGTCATCAGTCCCTCGCCGAAGACCCGCCGGCGTGAGAGCCGCTTGAGCGTCGACGTCGGGGACGCGCCCGAGGGATGCGAACGTACCGTCTTCCAGGCGAGATAAAGCAGATAGGCGCAGCCCGCCCAGCGCACGATCTCATAGGCAACCGGTACGGTGAGGAAGAGCTGCGAGAGGCCGAGCGCCGCCGCGAGCGCATGGCAGTAGGTGCCAAGCGCGATGCCGGCATAGGTGAGAAACCCGACGGCACGGCCCTGGCTGAGGCTGCGAGACGCAATCAGCAGCATGTCAGGGCCGGGCGTTGCGGTCAGCACGAGGCTTGCGGCGGCAAACAGAGCGATGGTGGAGATATCCGGCATTGGTGATTCCCTTGGAATTGAAGCCGGAATTCCCGTCTACCAACAATTTGGCGAATGACAAGACTTCCTGATGCGGCGCTTGTCCAAAAAGAAAAGCCACCCGCGGCTAACCGCGGGTGGCTTGATGTACGATTTGCCTGACGTCGGGCGAGCGTTACGCTGCCGTGTGGCTCATGCGGACGTCGTCGTCCGTCAGGATGCCGCTGGCGCGGAGCAGGGCTGCAAAGCGGCCGTTGCTCTGGCTGAGCTCGTTGAAACCGCCCATCTCGACGATCCGGCCCTGGTCCATGAAGACCACCAGGTCGGCCTCGCGCACCGTCGACAGGCGGTGGGCGATGATGAAGGTCGTGCGGTTCTTGCGCAGCGCATCGATCGCATCCTTGACGCGGTTCTCGGTCTCGACGTCGAGCGCGCTGGTCGCCTCGTCGAGCACCAGGATCGGCGCGTTCTTGAGGATGGCGCGAGCGATGGCCACACGCTGGCGCTCGCCACCCGACAGACGGTTGCCGCGCTCGCCGACGACCGTATCGTAACCGGTCGTGCGGCCCTCGATGAAGTCGCAGGCAGCAGCCGCTTCGGCGGCAGCCATGACTTCCTCGATCGTCGCGTCGTCACGGCCAAGCCGGATGTTTTCCGAGATCGAGCGGTTCATCAGGCCCGCATCCTGGAAGACGGTGGCGATCGAACGGCGCAGCGACTTGCGCGTTACCTTCGAGATGTCGTTGCCGTCGATCAGGATCTGGCCGTCGCGCGGATCGTGGACGCGTTGCAAGAGGTTGACGAGCGTCGTCTTGCCGGCACCCGTCGGGCCGACGATGGCGATCGTCTGGCCGGCCTTGGCGGTGAACGAGACGTTGTGCACGCCCTGGTTCGTGTTGGCAAAGTCGAAGGAGACGTTGCGGAACTCGACCTCGCCGACAACCGGCGGCAGCTCGGTCGCGCCGGCCGGCTCGTCGCGTTCGCGCACGGCGTCTTCGAGGGTGAAGAAGTCCTCGAGCTTGGCACGAGCTTCGAAGATCTGCGTGACGAAGGCTTTCATCTGGTCGAGGCGGCCGATCAGCAGGTTGGCAAAGCCGATGAAGGCGATGACTTCGCCGACGCCGAGTTCGCCGCGCTGCACCAGCACGGTACCGATCACGAGGATCGCCATCATCGAGATGGTCGAGGCGACGCGGTTCAGCCCGCTTGCGAGTGCCCACCAGTCGAGTACCGGGAACTGGGCCGAGATCAGCCGCTCGGTGAACTTCTTCAGCTCGCGGGTTTCAGCCTCGATGCGGTTGTAGCTGTGCACAACCGAAACGTTGCTGATCGCGTCGGAAACGTGCGAGAAAACCGTGTGGTAGTGGTTCTCGACCGAAGCCTGGCCCTCCTTGGTGCGGCTCATGACCACCTTGCTGATCACCACATAGAGCGCGCCGAGTACGACGAGCACGAGCGACAGGCGCACGTCCATGGCAAAGGCGGTCGGAACGAGCAGAACGAGGGCTACGGCGGTCGCCAGATGCTGGCGCATGAATTCGAGCCAGAGACCGAAGAGGGTTTCGCAGGCGCGAAGCAGCGTGTGCAGGGCGTTGGACGTGCCGCGCTGGCTATGCCAGGCAAGCGGCATGGAAACGATGCGGCCGAAGGCTTCCGTCAGGAGCGTGGCGCGGCGGCCATGGGCCAGCCGGTCGGCCTCGCGGGCGACGAGCACGAAGGCGACGGTGTTGAAGACGCCGAGGCCTGCCCACATGAGCAGCATCGGCGTGACTTCGCCCTTCGACGAGATGGCGTCGATGATACGACCGAACAGGATCGGTTCGGCAATTGTGATCGCTGCCAGAACGACGTTGGCAAGCACGATCGCTGAGACGCGAAACTTGTGAACCGCAAGATACTGGAGCGCTCTTGCATACACCTGGAACAATGACACTGTCTCACCCCTTCCGGGTACCGGATTTGACGCGCCGCAGACCTTCTGCGGCGGATGCACCCGCGTCCTCGAGGTTCTCCATGGCGAGCATTGAAGCCTCGCGCCGTTAGAGCACTCGGGGCCGCGCTGAGACGGTCTTTTGCGGCAATGGGAAGCCGTAGCCGGACGCAGGACAGCCACTCGTTTTCCCGTTTCGCTCGTCTGTGAGCTTGGCGAGAATATTCATAGTCTGCTATCTGTCGTGCCAACTCCGATTTCTTGCATATTTCGCATAAGACCGGGCGTGGTATGACGGATTATCGCGGGTGCAACATGAATGGTCGCTGAACGGTGCCTTTATGTCCGGATTCGGAAATGCGACCATATGCATCGACCTGGAAGGTGATCCATGAACATTACGCTGCTCGTACAGTTTCTCGCGCTTCTGGAGGAGATGAAGACACGCGAAGAAATCATCCCTGTATTCGAGCGCCTGCTCGATCGCTGCGGCTTCGACTTCTACGGCGTCGTGCGCCAGCCCAAGCCGCATGACAACCCGCTGAGGCTGCTGCTTGCCGGTCGCTGGCCCGAGGGCTGGCCGCAGATCTATATCCGCAAGAAGTTCGTGGTGATCGACCCGACCATCCGCTATCTCGGCCATGCCCAGCGCGGTTTCCGCTGGCGCGATACGCTGTTTGCTTTCCGCTCCGATCCGCATCGCAAGCGCATGGAAAGCATGATGATCGAGGCCCGCAACCACGGTCTCTACGACGGCTACATCTTCCCGGTGCACGGCCGGCGCGGCCTGCTCGGCAACCTGACGGTCGGCGGCCGCGTCGTCGACTTGAGCCCTGTCGAGATCAGCCTGTTCGACTCGATCGCCAAGCGGCTGTTCTGGAAGCTCTTGGACCTGACCGACCCCGAGGTTTCGGCCGAGCTCGGTTCGCGCGTCGAAGTGCAAATGACGCGGCGCGAAATGGAAGCCCTCAATTATCTCGCCGACGGACTGACCTCCAACGACATCGGCAAGGTGCTGGATATTTCGAGCCACACGGTCGATTGGTACATGAACGGAATCCAGGAAAAGCTGAAGGCCAAGAACCGCCACCACGTCGTGGCGATCGCCTTCCGTCTCGGCCTGATTTCCTAAAGTCGAAAGGCATTCGGTTTCCTGTCGCATCTGAAATTGCGCTCTGCCCGGTGACCCGCTAATACTTTATTTCGCGGGTGCAGCATTTCCCGCAATATCAAGTCATTGAGGAGACCGACTTGCCTATCTCGAAGATCCTTGTTGCCAACCGTTCTGAAATTGCCATCCGCGTTTTTCGCGCTGCAAACGAACTCGGTCTGAAAACGGTCGCGATATGGGCGGAAGAGGACAAACTCGCGCTGCACCGCTTTAAGGCGGATGAAAGCTACCAGATCGGCCGCGGCCCGCATCTTGCGCGCGACCTCGGCCCGATCGAAAGCTACCTGTCGATCGAGGAAGTAATCCGCGTCGCCAAACTCTCGGGTGCCGACGCCATTCATCCGGGCTACGGCCTGCTGTCGGAAAGCCCGGAATTCGTCGATGCCTGTGACGCCGCCGGCATCATTTTCATCGGTCCGCGCCCGGCGACGATGCGTCAGCTCGGCAATAAGGTCGCAGCCCGCAACCTCGCCATTTCCGTCGGCGTTCCGGTCGTGCCGGCCACCGATCCGCTGCCAGACGACGAAAAGGAAATCCATCGCCTGGCCGCCGAGATCGGCTACCCGGTCATGCTCAAGGCCTCCTGGGGCGGCGGCGGACGCGGCATGCGCGCCATTCGCGATCCGAAGGATCTGATCCGCGAGGTGACGGAAGCCAAGCGCGAGGCCAAGGCCGCCTTCGGCAAGGACGAGGTCTATCTCGAAAAGCTGGTCGAGCGCGCCCGCCACGTCGAAAGCCAGATCCTCGGCGACACCCACGGCAATGTCGTGCATCTGTTCGAGCGCGACTGCTCCATCCAGCGCCGTAACCAGAAGGTCGTCGAGCGCGCGCCGGCGCCCTACCTCTCCGATGCGCAGCGGCAGGAACTGGCCAACTACTCGCTGAAGATCGCCAAGGCGACCAACTACATCGGCGCCGGCACCGTCGAGTATCTGATGGATGTGAACACCGGCAAGTTCTACTTCATCGAAGTGAACCCGCGCATCCAGGTCGAGCACACCGTCACCGAAGTGGTGACCGGCATCGACATCGTCAAGGCGCAGATCCACATTCTCGACGGCGAGGCGATCGGCACGCCGCAATCGGGTGTGCCTGACCAGGCTGACATCCGCCTCAACGGCCACGCGCTGCAGTGCCGCATCACCACGGAAGATCCGGAGCAGAACTTCATTCCCGACTACGGCCGCATCACCGGCTATCGTTCGGCGGCCGGTTTCGGCATCCGTCTCGACGGCGGCACGGCCTATACCGGCGCCTACATCACCCGCTACTACGATCCGCTGCTGGTGAAGGTCACGGCCTCGGGCAGCACGCCTCAGGAAGCGATCAGCCGCATGGACCGGGCGCTGCGCGAATTCCGTATCCGCGGTGTGGCGACCAACCTCACCTTCCTCGAGGCGATCATCGGCCACGAGCAGTTCCGCAACAACACCTACACCACCCGCTTCATCGATACGACGCCGGAACTCTTCCAGCAGGTCCGGCGCCAGGACCGTGCGACGAAGCTCTTGACCTATCTCGCCGACGTCACCGTCAACGGTCATCCGGAGGCCAAGGGCCGTCCGAAGCCGCCGGCGGATGCGGCCAAGCCCGTCGTGCCATTCATCCAGGGCGAAATCCCCGCCGGTACCAAGCAGAAGCTCGACGCGCTCGGCCCGAAGAAATTCGCCGAGTGGGTGCGCGGTGAAAAGCAGGTTTTCCTGACCGATACGACGATGCGCGACGGCCATCAGTCGCTGCTTGCGACCCGCATGCGTACGCATGACATCGCCCGCGTCGCCGGCACCTATGCTCGTGCCCTGCCGCAGTTGTTCTCGCTCGAATGCTGGGGTGGTGCGACCTTCGACGTTTCCATGCGCTTCCTCACCGAGGACCCGTGGGATCGTCTCGCCCGCATTCGCGAGGACGCGCCGAACCTGCTGCTGCAGATGCTTTTGCGCGGCGCCAACGGCGTCGGCTACAAGAACTACCCCGACAACGTCGTGAAGTACTTCGTCCGCCAGGCGGCGAAGGGCGGCATTGACGTCTTCCGCGTCTTCGACTGCCTCAACTGGGTCGACAACATGCGCGTGTCGATGGAGGCCGTTGCTGAAGAGAACCGCATCTGCGAGGCGGCAATCTGCTACACTGGCGACATCCTGAACTCGGCCCGCCCGAAGTACGATCTCAAGTACTACACGGCATTGGCGGCCGAGCTCGAAAAGGCCGGTGCGCACATGATCGCCGTCAAGGACATGGCGGGCCTGTTGAAGCCGGCCGCCGCGCGCGTGCTGTTCAAGGCGCTGCGCGAAGCGACGGATCTGCCGATCCATTTCCACACGCACGACACCTCGGGCATTGCGGCTGCAACCGTGCTTGCCGCGGTCGATAGCGGCGTCGATGTGGTCGATGCGGCGATGGATGCGCTTTCCGGCAACACCTCGCAGCCCTGCCTCGGCTCGATCGTCGAGGCGCTGCGCGGCTCGGAGCGTGATCCGGGCCTCGATCCCGAATGGATCCGCCGCATCTCCTTCTATTGGGAAGCAGTGCGTTACCAGTACGCCGCCTTCGAAAGCGACCTCAAGGGACCGGCGTCGGAAGTCTACTTGCACGAAATGCCGGGCGGTCAGTTCACCAACCTCAAGGAGCAGGCCCGTTCGCTCGGGCTGGAAACCAAGTGGCACCGCGTTGCCCAGGCCTATGCCGATGCCAACCAGATGTTCGGCGACATCGTCAAGGTGACGCCGTCCTCCAAGGTGGTCGGCGACATGGCACTGATGATGGTCTCGCAAGACCTGACGGTCGCCGACGTCGAGAACCCGGCCAAGGATATCGCCTTCCCGGATTCGGTCGTCTCGATGCTGAAGGGCGATCTCGGTCAGCCTCCGGGCGGCTGGCCGGAAGCGCTGCAGAAGAAGGCGCTGAAGGGCGAGAAGGCTTACACCGCCGTTCCCGGCTCGCTGCTGCTGCCGGCCGATCTCGACGCGGAGCGCAAGGCGATCGAGGACAAGCTCGAGCGCAAGGTCGACGACTTCGAGTTCGCCTCCTACCTGATGTACCCGAAGGTCTTCACCGATTACGCGGTCGCGGCCGACACCTATGGTCCGGTCAGCGTGCTGCCGACGCCGGCCTATTTCTATGGGCTTGGACCGGGCGAGGAGCTGCAGCCGGAGATCGAGCGCGGCAAGTCGCTGGTGATCCTGCACCAGGCCAAGAGCGAGCCGGACGAGAAGGGCATGGTCAAGGTGTTCTTCGAACTCAACGGCCAGCCGCGCCTGATCAAGGTACCGGACCGCAACCGCAGTGCGACGAGCGCCGTGCGCCGCAAGGCCGAAGGCGGCAACGCTGCCCAGCTCGGCGCTCCGATGCCGGGCGTCATCTCCACGGTCGCGGTTCATCCGGGCCAGGCGGTTAAGGCCGGTGACGTGCTGCTCTCGATCGAGGCGATGAAGATGGAAACGGCGCTGCATGCCGAGAAGGACGGCACGATCGCCGAAGTTCTGGTGCGCGCCGGCGACCAGATCGACGCCAAGGACCTGCTGATCGTCTTCGACGCGTAAGCGTTTGCCACACGGACAGACAAAAACGGCCGGATGCGAATCCGGCCGTTTTTTGTTTTGCGATGGATCAGACGACGGCTGCTTAGCGCCTAGGCCAATGGAACCGGTCCCAATGCTTCCCTTCAGATCTCGTAGTCGTGCGGAGCGCTGAGCGAGGCAATGAACTTCTTCGTTCGCTCGCGCTCGGGCGCCGAGAAGATCGTCTTTGGCGCGCCGCTTTCGACGATGAGGCCGCCGTCGAGGAAGATCACCTTGTCGGCAACGCGCGAGGCGAGCCGGAGGTCGTGGGTGGCCATGACCATGGTGGTGCCTTCGCGGGCAAGCCGGCTCAGGACTTCGACCACTTCTTCCGCCAGTTCAGGGTCGAGCGCCGAGGTCGGCTCGTCGCAGAGAAGCACGCGCGGCGAAGGGGCAAGGGCACGGGCGATCGCCACGCGCTGCTGCTGGCCGCCGGAAAGTGTTGCCGGCCAGGCGTCGGCCTTGTGCGCCATGCCGACCTTTTCGAGCAGTTCCGTTGCCCGGGTCTTTGCCCTGTCCGCCGGCCATTTCAGCACGGTGACGAGGCCTTCCATGACATTGCCGAGTGCGGTCTGGTGCGGGAAGAGCTGGAAGTTCTGGAACACCATGCCGGTCTGCCGGCGCAGACGCTGGATCGCCGTCCAGCCGATCTTGCGGCCAGGGGCGAATTCAAGCTTCTCGTCGCCAAGCTTGATCGATCCGGAGGTCGGGATCTCCAGAAGGTTGATGCAGCGCAGCAGCGTGCTCTTGCCGCCGCCGGACGGGCCGACCAGCGCGGTCACAGTGCCCTCGGCGAGCGTCACGGAAATATCCTTCAGCACGAGATTGTCGCCGAAGCGCTTTTCGATGTGGGAGAGCTCGATCATGTGCGTGCCTCCAGGAAGCCGCCATAGCGGGCGAAGCGTCGCTCCAGCCTGACCTGCAGGGCGGAAAGCACGGAGCTCATGGCAAGATAGATCAGCGCCGTCTCGATGTAGAGGATCAGCGGCTCGTAGGTGGTGGCGACGATGCGCTGCGCTGTCTGGAACATCTCGGGCACAGTAATGGCGGCGGCAAGCGACGTGTCCTTCACCAGCGAGATGAATGTGTTCGACAATGGCGGCACGGCGACGCGGGCTGCCTGCGGCAGGATCGTGCGGCGCATCGCCTGGCTCCAGCTCATGCCGATCGAATAGGCTGCCTCCCATTGTCCGCGCGGGACCGACGAAATCACCGCGCGAATGATCTCGGAGGTGTAGGCGCCGACATTCAGCGAGAAGCCGATGAGCGCTGCGGTGAAGGCGTCGAGCAGGATGCCGGCGCTCGGCAGGCCGTAAAAGATCACGAACAGTTGGACCAGCAACGGCGTGCCGCGGATCACCCAGACGTAAAAGCGCGCGATCCAGGCGACCGGTGCCGGCCCGAAGAGCCGGGCGACGGCGGTGACGAGCCCCAGGATCAGGCCGAAGATGAAGGAAAGCAGCGTCAGGGGGATGGTAAAGGTCAGGCCGGCCCAGAGCAGGGACGGCAAGGATTCCAGCATCAGTGGGAGCCAGGTGGTCAAGGGCGAGCCTTTCAAAAAGCGCGATCCGCCCCGGGGTCCGGAACGGATCGCTTTTCATAGCCGAGAATGGCCGGCTGAGAAACCGGCCGAGGGCCCAGTGATCGGGTTACTTCGAGACGTCGGCGCCGAAGTACTTCTGCGAGATCTTGTCGTAGGTGCCGTCGGCCTTGATGTCGACGAGCGCCTTGTTGATCGCCTCGAGAAGCTCCGGCTCGCCCTTGCGGATGATGATGCCGGAGAAGTCGGCATCGGCCTGCTCAGCGGCGATCTTGACCGGGGCGTCGGGCTTCTTCTTCTTGAAGTCGAGGAAGGAGAGGCTGTCGTTGATCGTCGCGTCGGCACGGCCGGTCAAGACGAGCTGGATCGACTGGTCGAAGCCGTCGGTGCCGACGAGTTCGGCGCCGGACGCGGTTGCGAGCTTGCCGAAGTTGCTGGTCAGCGACTGGGCCGACTTCTTGCCCTTGAGATCGGCAAAGCCCTTGATCTCTTCGTTGTCCGACTTGACGATCAGCACAGCCTTGGAGGCGATATAGGGTTCGGAGAAGTCGTACTTCTTCTTGCGCTCCTCGGTGATGCCGACCTGGTTGATGACCGTGTCGTAGCGGTTGGCGTCGAGGCCGGCGATCAGGCCGTCCCACTTGCCTTCGAGGAATTCAGCCTTGACGCCGAGCTTCTCGGCGACGGCGTGGCCGATCTCCACGTCGAAGCCGACGAGCGCGCCGGAGGCGTCGTGATAGGTGAACGGGGCATAGGTGCCCTCGGTGCCGATCTTCAGGACACCGGCAGATTTGATCGCATCGAGGTTCTCGCCGGCTTCAGCGGAGCCAAGTGCGGCAACCTGCATCAGAGCGGCGGCAAACAGCGTGGGGAGGAGTTTCATCGTGATTTTCCATCTTCTTTCTTGCCCGGCCCGTCGTCCGGATTGAGCGGACAATCGCATAAAAAATCGGCGATCTGAGCGTATAAAACACCAATTCCTGAGCGTTTTGATGAAGAATTTTCCTCGAATTGACCCCGATTGCGCGCAAAAGCCACGGTTTGTCGAAATTCGCGCGCCCCTCCGATTTGGGCGCCGCGCCGGCTTGAAAACGGTTTCAAAAGTTGCTATGCGCATTTATGGCGATTCATGCACGTTTATGCACGGTTGGTGAAAATGTCAGGGGAACTCCTTCTTCGTGAGCGAAAGACGCTGATCCAGGAGCGGTTGAAGGCCAATGGCCGGGTGCTGGCTGCTGATCTTGCGGCCGAGCTCAGCGTTTCCGAAGACACGATCCGCCGCGATCTCCGGGAAATGGCGGCGGCAGGACTGTGCGAGCGCGTCTATGGTGGCGCACTTCCGGTCGCGCCGGCGGCCCACAGCACATTGCGAGAACGGGTGGCGATGGCGCCGGAACGCAAGGCGGCGCTGGCGCGCACGGCGGTCGGCCTGATCAAGCCTGATATGACCGTGTTCCTCGATGCCGGCTCGACCAATCTTGCGATCGCGCAACTGATCGAGCCGGAGCTGCCGGTCACCGTCGTCACCAACACACCGCTGATTGCCGTCGCGCTCATGGAGAAGCCGGGCGTCGATCTGATCCTGCTCGGCGGCCCGCTCAACCGTGCCGTCGGTGCGGCGATCAGTGCGCGGGCGCAGCGCGACGCGGAACTGCTGCGGCCCGATCTCTGCTTCCTTGGCACCTGCGGCGCCGATGCCGCTGCGGGCCTGACGGCGATCTATTTCGAGGATGCGGAATTCAAACGGCTCATTGCGCTGCGCAGCCGGCGCCTGGTTGTCGCCGTCACCAGCGACAAGCTCGGTACGGCCGCCGCGCACGGGGTTGTCGATATCAATGACAAGGTGACGCTGCTGCTCGAGGCGGATGCGTCGGCCGAGCATCGGTCGGCCTTCGAGGCGACAAGGGCAGAGGTCCTGATGGCGGGAGAGACGGAATGACGACGATCACGCATGTGGCGCTCTGGACGCGGGACCTCGAGGCGATTGCCAGCTTCTGGTCGTCCTTCTTCGGCGCCGAAGTCGGCGAGATCTATGAAAGCCGACGGCGGCCGGGCTTTCGCTCGCGGTTCCTGACGCTTGGCGACGGGCCGGCATTCGAGATCATGGAAGGCCCCTGGGTTGGGCCGGCCGATCCGGCTGAAGAACGTACCGGCCTTGCCCATGTGGCGCTGTCGCTCGGCAGCGAGCAGGCGGTCGAGGCGATGGCCGCGCGCGCCGAGGCTAAGGGCATTCTGGTCGCAAAACCGCGATGGACCGGCGATGGCTTCTATGAGGCTGTTGTTCGCGACCCCGATGGAAATCTGATCGAAATCACAATTTGAGCCGGGCGACCCGGCACAGAGGCAAGACCATGGACCAACGTTCTCCTTCCGCGACCGTCCGCCAGGGCTACATGACCCGCAACCGGCTGGCGGTTTCGCTGCTCTTCCTATTGAACGGCTTCGTCATCGGCAGTTGGGCGCCGAAGATCCCGGAATTCAAGGACCGGCTCGGCATCAGCGAAAGCGTGCTCGGCCTGTTGATCCTGATGTTCGGTATTGGCTCGCTGGTGCTCATGCCGATTGCCGGCGGCTACATCGCCCGTGTGGGGTCGCAGAAGGTGGTCAAGGTCACCGCCATCATCCTGTCGCCGTTGCTTCTGCTTCTGACGCTTGTCCCCGATGTCTGGACGGCGGCTGTCGCCATGTTCCTGCTTGGCGGTTTTGCCGGCGCGATGGACGTCGCGATGAACGCCAATGCGGTCGAGGTCGAGAAATCCATGCGCCGTGCGATCATGTCGTCCTGCCATGCCTATTGGAGCCTCGGCGGCCTGATCGGTGCCGGTATCGGCGGTTTCCTCATGGCCCGCTTCGGTGTGCTGCCGCATGTCCTTGTCGTCACTGCGATCTGCCTGGTACTGATCGTCGCCGCTTGGCCGATGATCCTGGCTGACAAGCCGCATCCAGGCGCAGCCAAGGAAAAGCTGCGCCTGCCGATGACGCCGCTCCCCTGGCTGATCGGCATCATGGCGCTGTTCTCGATGGTGCCTGAGGGCACAGTGCTCGACTGGGGTGCGCTTTATCTGCGCAACGAGCTTGGCGCCTCCGTTGAGCTTTCCGGCTTCGGCTTTGCCGCCTTCTCCGCCACCATGGCGACCATGCGTTTTGCCGGCGATTTCGTGCGGGATCGCTTCGGCGCCAAACGGACGCTCCGCATCTGCACCGTCACGGCACTCGTCGGCATGATCGTCGCGGGCACGGCGCCCAATGCCTATATCGCCATCCTCGGTTTTGCGATCGCCGGCATCGGCATCTCCAACATGGTGCCGATCGCGTTCTCGGCCGCCGGCAACATGCCGGGCCTGCAGCCGGGCATCGGGCTCTCGGTCGCGACCTTCATGGGCTATTCCGGCATGCTGTTCGCACCGTCGCTGATCGGCTTCGTTGCCGAGCATACGGGCTTTGCCATCATCTTCGCCTCGGTGCCGCTGCTCTTCATCGTCGTGCTTCTCTTGTCGCACCATGCGATCCATGCGGATCACGCTAAGGGGCACTGAGACGGAACGGCGCCATCAAATCGCCGTCAGGGCATGATGTCGCCGTTGACAATCAGGCTTTCCTCATCCACCTGATGGGCAAATGGCCAGGGCGAGTTGAGGAAAGTCCATGCGGGTTCTGCCCGCATCCTCGCCCGGCTCAGTGACCCACGAAGAGGCCTTCATGTCTTCCGCCTTCGATTTCGATCCGCAGCCCCGCCGCGCCTCCGTCGCCGTCGATGTCGGCGGCGTCATCGTCGGGGGCGGCGCACCGGTCGTGGTCCAGTCGATGACCAACACCGATACGGCCGATATCGATGGGACCGTGGCCCAGGTGGCCGCGCTGCACAAGGCCGGTTCGGAACTGGTGCGCATCACCGTCGACCGCGACGAGAGTGCGGCGGCGGTGCCGAAGATCCGCGAGCGGCTCGAGCGCCTTGGTCTTGACGTGCCGCTCGTCGGCGACTTCCACTATATCGGCCACAAGCTGCTTGCCGATCATCCGGCCTGCGCCGAGGCGCTTGCGAAGTATCGCATCAATCCGGGCAATGTCGGGTTCAAGGACAAGAAGGACAAGCAGTTCGCCGAGATCGTCGAGATGGCGATCCGCTACGACAAGCCGGTGCGCATCGGTGTCAACTGGGGTTCGCTCGACCAGGAACTGCTGACGCGGCTGATGGACGAGAACAAGGCGAACGGTTTTCCGCTGACGGCGCAAGAGGTGACGCGCGAGACGATCGTGCAGTCGGCGCTGCTCTCGGCGGAACTCGCCGAAGAGATCGGTCTGCCGCGCAACCGCATCATCCTTTCGGCCAAGGTTTCCGGCGTTCAGGACCTGATCGCCGTCTATGCCATGTTGTCGGCCCGCTCGGACCACGCACTGCATCTCGGCCTCACCGAGGCCGGCATGGGCACGAAGGGCATCGTCGCCTCGTCCGCTTCGCTCGGCATCCTCATGCAGCAGGGCATCGGCGATACGATCCGCATTTCGCTGACGCCTGAGCCCGGCGGCGACCGCACCCGCGAGGTGCAGGTGGCGCAGGAATTGCTGCAGGTCATGGGTTTCCGTCAGTTCATCCCTGTTGTTGCCGCCTGTCCCGGCTGCGGACGCACCACGTCCACGGTGTTCCAGGAACTCGCCCAGAAGATCCAGGACGACATCCGCCGCAACATGCCGGTCTGGCGCGAGAAGTATCCCGGCGTCGAGGGCCTGAAGGTCGCGGTCATGGGCTGCATCGTCAACGGCCCGGGCGAAAGCAAACATGCCGACATCGGCATCTCTTTGCCCGGCACCGGCGAAATGCCGGCCGCCCCCGTATTCATCGACGGGGAGAAGGCAATGACGCTGCGCGGCCCCAACATTGCCGGCGACTTCGAGACGCTGGTTTCCGATTATATCGAGAAGCGCTACGGCCGCGGTCAGGCGGCCGCTGAGTAAGCAGCCGCGCTTTGTCTACGCTGTGGCCTCAGAGCCGTGATGTCAGCAGCTTGAAGCCGGCAAAGGCGAAGAAACCGGCCATCAGGCTTTCGATCAGCCGCCTGGACTTCAGATAGGCGCGGTGTACCGGCGTGAGCGAGAAGACGATCGCAAAGCCGCAGAAGGTCATCAGACCCAAGACCATGCAGCCGCCGATAAAAGTGGCGGTAACGCCGACCGGCGCGCCCGCGGGCATGCCGAGTGACACCAGCATGATCCAGGAGAAGATCGCCTTGGGGTTCGTCAGGTGGATGCCGAGCCCCTTGAGATAGAGCCGCTTCAGCGAGGTCTGCACCTTTGCCGTCGGCACGATCGCGCTCTTGTCGCTGCGCATGGCAGCGCGTAGCGCGTTATAGGCGAGCCAGAAGAGATAGCAGGCGCCGGCGATCTTCAAGACGATGATCGCGTGGCCATAGGCGCGGATCAGCGCCGAGAGACCGGAGGCCGTCAGCATTGCCCAGGTGTAACTTCCCGTCAGAACGCCAAGGGCAAGCGCCAGGCCCGCCTTTCGTCCCTGGCTGACCGAGGTGGTGATGATCGCCAGGATCGCCGGCCCCGGCGATGCGGTCGCGATCAGATAGGCGGTCCAGGCAATGAGAAGCTGCGGCAGATAGGGCGTCAGGTCGAACATGTAAGACAAGCTCCGGCTCGGTCGCCGGAGGCTAGATCAGTCCATCGCTTGTTTGAAACGGCGAAAATGTCACCGAGACAACTTAGAGGATCTCGTCTAGCGCCTCGATCAGGCGCGCGCATTCGGCATCGGTGCCGATGGTGATGCGCAGGAAATCGGAGATGCGCGGCTTGGCGAAATGGCGCACCAGCACGGCGCGCTCGCGGAGCGCCTTCATCAGCGTTTCTCCTCTATGGCCGGGATGCCGTGCGAAAACGAAGTTTGCCGACGAAGGCAGCACCTCGAAGCCGCGCGCTGTCAGTTCGGCCGTGAGCCGGTCGCGCGACGCGATGATCTTGGCGCGAGTGTCCTCGAACCAGGCTTCATCCTCGATCGCGGCGATGGCGCCGGCCTGGGCCGGACGGCCGAGCGGATAGGAGTTGAAGCTGTCCTTCACCCGCTCCAGCGCCTCGATCAGCGGGCGCTGGCCAATGGCGAAGCCGACGCGCAAGCCCGCAAGTGCGCGCGACTTGGAGAAGGTCTGGACGACCAAGAGGTTCTCGTATTTCGAAACCAGTTCTGCGGCCGACTGGCCGCCGAAATCGACATAGGCCTCGTCGATGACGACGGGCTGGTCCGGATGGCTTGCGACCAGCCGCTCGATGTCGGCGAGCGGCAAAGCGATGCCGGTCGGGGCATTCGGGTTCGGCAGGATGATCGCGCCGCAGGGCCGGTCGTAGTCGGCGAGATCGATCTCGAAGCGATCGCTGAGCGGGATCTCGACCGTGTCGATCTCGAAGAGCCGCGCATAGGTCGAATAGAAGCTGTAGGAGATATCCGGATAGAGCAGCGGCGCGTCGTGCTTCAGCAAGCCGGCGAAGATGTGCGCCAGCACCTCGTCCGAGCCGTTGCCGACGAAGACTTCTTCGGCGGTCACGCCATAGCGTACGGCGATGGCCTGGCGCAGCTTCAGCGCCAGCGGGTCCGGATAAAGGCGAAGATCGCTGCTCGCTGCCGCGGCGATCGCGTCGAGCACCTTCTCAGACGGACCGTAGGGGCATTCGTTGGTGTTGAGCTTCACCAGGTTGGCGATGCGCGGCTGTTCGCCAGGCACGTAGGGCTTCAGCTTGGAGACGATCGGCGACCAGTATTTGCTCATGGATCTAGCTCCTGCGATTGGCGATGAAACGGGCGGCTTCGACGAGAATGGCCGAGCGCACTCCATAGGGCGCAAGCAGCGCTTCTGCTTCGGCGACCAGTTGCTCCAGCCGGTCTTCCGCCCAGGTCTGGCCGTTGAGCGCGACCAGCGTGCCCTTGCCACGGGCGGCGTCCTTGCCGGTTGCCTTGCCCATGGTCTCAGCATCCGCGGTAAGGTCGAGCAGGTCGTCGGCAAGCTGGAAGGCAAGGCCGATCTTTTCGCCGAAGGCGCGAAGCCGCGCGCGGTCCTCCTTCGCGGCGCCGGCGACGATGGCGCCAGCCTCGCAGGCAAAGCGGATCAGGGCACCTGTCTTCATCGCCTGCAGCGTGACGATCCCGGCCTCGTCCGGTGGCGACTTTTCCGCGGCCAGGTCGAGCGCTTGTCCGCCGGCCATGCCGCCGTGGCCGGCGGCGCGTCCGAGCGCCAGGATCAGTTCCACCTTCTGCGCATCCGAAAGCGCTGTCTCGGGTGCTGCGATGATATCGAAGGCAAAGGTCAGCAGGCTGTCGCCGGCAAGAATCGCCGTCGCCTCATCGAAGGCCCTGTGCACGGTCGGCTGGCCGCGGCGCATGTCGTCGTCGTCCATCGCCGGCAGGTCGTCATGGACCAGCGAATAGCAATGCACGCATTCGAGTGCCGCGCCGACGCGCAAGGCCGCATCGCGATTGCCGCCGAGCAGATCGGCGCATTCGATCACCAGGAAGGGGCGCAGACGCTTGCCCCCGTTCAGCACGCCGTGGCGCATGGCCGCGAGCAGGTTTGCCGGCCGGGCGATTTCGTCGGCTTCCGTCGTCTGGCCGAGCAGACGTTCCAGCAGACCCTCGACGGTGCGGGCATTGGTGGCGAGGCGACGGGTAAAAGGCGATGTGTCCTGGCTCATGCGCGCTCTTTGACATGGGCGAAGAGGGCTTTCAACGGGGATTCGTGTCGCAGCCGCGCGCTTTCCCTGGGACAGCCTTCTCCGCGCCTTGCCTTTTGCCAGAAAGCCCGTTCAACTCTGCCTGCGCATGCACTAAGAGAAGCGGATGGACAGCGAGGTGAACAGTCAGGCCGCGAACGTCGTTCCGGAAGCGCGCGAGGAGGGCGAATTGCCTTCCAGTCGCTGGTCTTCGCTTCGCCGGACGTTGCGCACGCGTCGCCGCCAGATCGTCCTGGCTGTCCTGGGCTTTCTCGTCCTTCCCTACGCGCTGATCGTTCTCTACCTGGTGGAGTTCATCCATCCCGTCTCGACGCTCATGCTGCGCGATCTCGTGCTGCTGCGCGGCTACGATCGGCAATGGGTCGAGTTCGATGATATCGCCCCGGTTCTCGTGCAGTCGGTGATGATGTCGGAGGACGGGCAGTTTTGCGCCCATGACGGCGTCGACTGGGGCCAGATGCGGGGCGTGGTCGAGGATGCGCTCGAAGGGGAATCCACCCGCGGCGCGAGCACCATTCCGATGCAGACGGTCAAGAACCTCTATCTCTGGAACGGTCGTTCCTTCCTGCGCAAGGGCATGGAACTGCCGCTGGCGGTCGCCGCCGACTTCGTGTGGAGCAAGCGGCGGATGATGGAGATCTATCTGAATATCGCCGAATGGGGCGACGGGATCTATGGTATCGAGGCGGCCGCCCGCCATCATTTCGGGGTTTCAGCGTCGAAGCTCTCGCGCCGGCAGGCGGCGCTGCTTGCGGTGTCGCTGCCCAATCCGAAGGAGCGCAACGCCGGAAAACCAGGCCGCGGTCTCAAGCGTCTGGCGAACCTGATCGAGCGCCGCGCCAGCCGCTCCGGCGGTTACATCACCTGCCTTTATAATTAGGATCAGACCTTTTCATTGGATGGGCTCGTCGGGCGATGTCATGCTCGCGTTGTAGAGTTCTGCCATCTGGGCCTCTCTCCCTTCGAAAGGCCCGATTGCTCCATGACCCTGATTTCCCCCTCGCTTCTCGCCCTTGGCCGCAGCGCCAACGATGCCCCGCCGAGACATCTCGGCACGCGCTACAACACCCAAGGCCTCTTCCTGCTGGAACCGGGCAACACGGTCGTGTCTCACGTTGCCGCCGGATCGCCGTCCGAGGCCGCCGTGCTTGCGGTGCGCGACCGGTTGATGGCGATGCCCGAGGCGCGGCAGTTCGCCTTTACCCAACCGTCCAGCCTGCACATGACGATCTTCCAGGGCATCATCGAACACCGCCGGAAGCTCCCTTACTGGCCGGCTGGCATGCCGCTCGATACGCCGATCGAGGTGATGACGGCGTACTACCGCGAACGGCTTGCGCATTTTGCGCCGCTGGAGCAGTTCCGCGCCCGCGTGACCGGGATCACGCCGACGGGCCTTGCACTCGAAGGCGACGGTGCCGCCGACCGCGCCTGTCTCAAGGCCTGGCGCGACGCTTTCGCGGAAGCCTTCGGCTATCGACATCCGGATCATGACGACTACCAATTCCACATCACCTATGCCTACCCCGTCGACTGGCTCGACGATGCGGCGCTGCCGCGCTGGCAGGCGATGCTGGACGAGCAGCTCGCTTTTCTGCGCGAGCAGGCGCCGGTGATCGCGCTCGATCCGCCGGCCTTCTGCTCGTTCGAGGACATGAACCATTTCGAGGAACTGATCGTTTTCTCGGAGAGACCAGCAATCAAGGAACAGAAATGACCGGACTTACACTCTATGTCGGCAACAAGAACTATTCGTCCTGGTCGATGCGGCCATGGATCGCGATGACGGCAGTCGGCATCGATTTCTCGGACGTGGTCATTCCGTTCGATTTCGCCGCCGGCAATCCGGAGATCCGGGCGATCTCGCCGACCGGAAAGGTGCCGCTGCTGCGCCACGGGGACCTGCTTATCTGGGAATCGCTGGCGATCATCGAATATGTCGCCGAACTCTTTCCCGACGCCGGGCTGTGGCCGGCCGACCCTCAGGCGCGCGCCCGGGCGCGCAGCTATTCGATGGAGATGCTGTCCGGTTTTCGCGCTCTGCGTGGTGCCTGCCCGATGAACATCCGTCGGCCAAAGCAGGCGCTGGACGTTGGCGCGGACGTCCGCGCGGACGTGGCACGTATCGAGCAGATCTGGACGGAGGCGCTTGCGCGTTCCGGTGGCCCGTTCCTCTTCGGGTCCTTCAGCGCGGCCGATGCGATGTACGCGCCTGTGGTTAACCGCTTCGACGTCTACGATCTCGTTGCGGATCGAGAAACGCTCGGCTACATGAACCGCGTGAAGGCACATCCGGCGTTCCTGAAATGGGAGGAGGCCGCCCGCGCAGAGCCGTGGGTCGTCGCCGAAGACGAGGTCTGAAAAGGTCGAGTCGAAAAATTGCCCGTGGGGACTGGTCAAACGGCAGTTGTCCATGTATAAGCGCGCCAAATTTCCGTGATTAACATCTGTTTTACACGGCCATTTCGGCTGCTGAACAGTGTTTGCCCGATAAGTGGAGAATGAAATGGCTGTACCTAAAAGAAAAACGAGCCCGTCCAAGCGTGGCATGCGCCGTTCGGCTGACGCTCTGAAGACCCCGACCTACGTCGAAGACAAGAACTCCGGCGAACTGCGTCGCCCGCACCACATCGACCTGAAGACCGGCATGTACCGTGGCCGTCAGGTTCTGACCCCGAAGGAAAGCGCATAAGCGTTTCCGTTCGCGGATTAGGTTCAAAGGGCTGGCTCTGCCGGCCCTTTTGTTTTGCATCTGACATGATCTTGCTTGGACGCCGTGGTATCGCTGGCGCCTTGCGTGACGACGCCGCATAAACATGGTCCACCATAAACGCGGTCAAGGAGTTCTGATGCTTGCTGCCATACCGCTGCTGATCCTGCCTTTTGCAATCTACAATCTCGCGATGATCGGAATGTTCGGCGGCCTCGCCGGCCTGAACGCCGACATGGTGTCGCTCTCCATGCTATCAGGCGCGACCTGGACGATGCGCTTCGGCGACCTTCTGATCGTCGGCGCCCTGCTGCTGCTCTTCGTCGAATTGCTGAAAGCGACGCGCACGAGCAGCCGCGCACTGATGGATCATCTGCTCTCGATGATCCTGTTCATCGTCTTTTTGATCGAATTTCTGCTGCTCGCACCGGCGGCAACGCAGCTCTTCTTCATCCTGATGACCATCAGCTTCATCGATGTTATCGCCGGCTTTGCCGTGTCGATGCGCTCGGCCGGCCGGGACGTGTCGATCGGCCTCTAGGTCCAGACGGTTCGGGGCGACGCCGCCCCGATTTCCGCGATCTCTGTTCAGGTGAGGTGAAGGCAGGAACCGTTTTCCTGCCTGGTGGTCCTGCTTAGCCGAGATTGTCGAGCTTGGTCTGGAGCGCGCGAAGCTGCTCCTTCAGCTCGTCGATATCCTTGGCTTCGGCCTTCTTCGTTTCCTTCACGGGCGGCGCGGTGATGAAGGGTGAAAACATCTGCATGGCCTGATGGAACATCTCGGTGTTGCGACGCACCTGCTCTTCGACAAGTTGCAGCGGAACCTGCAGGTTTTTGCCGAGCGGCGTGTCGCCGAAGGCCTTGTTGATCTGCTCGCGCATCTGCGACTGCTGCTCGGTGAAAGCCTGCATCGAGTGTTCGAGATAGCTCGGCACCACCATCTGCATCTGGTCGCCGTAGAACGAGATCAGCTGGCGCAGGAAGGAGATCGGCAGCAGCGTGTTGCCGGTCTTGGACTCCTGCTCGAAGATGATCTGCGTCAGCACGGAATGGGTGATGTCCTCGCCGGATTTTGCATCCTGAACGATGAAGTCCTCACCCTTCTTCACCATCACAGCCAGGTCGTCGAGCGTGACATAGGTGCTGGTCCCGGTGTTGTAGAGCCGCCGGTTCGCATATTTTTTGATAACGATCTGGCCTTCGTGCTTCGCCATCAGGGTCTCCTCTCCCCCATCATCCCGTCTTTATTGCGTTTTTCAGAGTATCCGCAAAAGCGCGCCGCTGACAATGTCTTTGTGCGTTGCGGCGACGCAAGTGCAAAATCTTGCGGTTGCGTTTTAGGTGACGCTTTTGTGGCACTGCATCAAGGCGTTTGACTTGCGTCGCGCGCTTTGCCAGTCTGCCTGCATTAGGCAAGAAGATCTGAGGAAACGTCCCATGAGCAATCCCTCCATCGTGATCGCCAGCGCCGGCCGCACCGCGGTCGGTTCCTTCAACGGTGCCTTTGGCAATACGCCGGCGCACGAACTTGGCGCTGCCGTCATCAAGGGCGTGCTCGAGCGGGCAGGCGTCGAGGCTGCCGAGGTCGACGAGGTGATCCTCGGCCAGGTGCTGCAGGCCGGCGAAGGCCAGAACCCGGCGCGCCAGGCGGCGATGAAGGCGGGCGTTCCTCAGGAAAAGACCGCCTGGGGCATGAACCAGCTCTGCGGCTCGGGCCTGCGCGCCGTCGCGCTCGGCATGCAGCAGATTGCAACCGGTGATGCTGAGATCATCGTCGCCGGCGGCATGGAGTCCATGTCGATGGCGCCGCATTGCTCGCATCTTCGCGGCGGCGTGAAGATGGGCGACTTCAAGATGATCGACACGATGATCAAGGACGGCCTGACCGACGCCTTCTACGGTTATCACATGGGCATCACCGCCGAGAACGTCGCTCGCCAGTGGCAACTCAGCCGCGAGGAGCAGGATGCGTTCGCACTCGCCTCGCAAAACAAGGCCGAAGCGGCCCAGAAGGCCGGGCGCTTTGCCGACGAGATCATTCCCTTCATCGTCAAGGGTCGCAAGGGCGACGTCACCGTCGACCAGGACGAATATATCCGCCATGGCGCAACGCTCGACCAGATGACGAAGCTGCGCCCCGCCTTCGACAAGGAAGGCACGGTCACCGCCGGCAACGCTTCCGGCCTCAATGACGGCGCCGCAGCCACCCTGCTGATGACCGAGGCACAGGCCTCCAAGCGCGGCATCCAGCCGCTCGCCCGTATCGTTTCCTGGGCAACCGCCGGCGTCGATCCGCAGGTCATGGGCACCGGCCCGATCCCGGCGTCGCGCAAGGCGTTGGCAAGGGCCGGCTGGGCGATCGGCGATGTCGAACTGGTGGAAGCCAACGAAGCCTTCGCTGCCCAGGCCTGCGCGGTCAACAAAGACCTCGGCTGGGATCCGTCGATCGTCAACGTCAATGGCGGCGCGATCGCCATCGGTCACCCGATCGGCGCTTCCGGCGCCCGCGTGCTCAACACGCTGCTTTTCGAAATGAAGCGCCGCGGCGTTTCCAAGGGGCTTGCAACCCTCTGCATCGGCGGCGGCATGGGCGTCGCCATGTGCGTCGAGCGGTTCTGATCGGTCTGGCGGCATGAACAGCGCCAGGTGGGTTCCATTTTCCCTGCTTCTGGCCGGTTCGCCGATCGTTTCTGCACATGCCAATCCCGCGCCTCTTAACGAGGCGCGGCTGGTAGAGTGCATGCTGGAACATACGACTTCCGACGAGGAGAGCGTTTTCAAGGACGTGATGGTCGCGGCCTTGAACGATGACGGCGGCGCATTGAAGGTGTCGCTGGAGCAGCTCTCCGCGGTGATGATGGGTCTCGCGCTGGAGAAGTGCGAGGTGGCTCTGTCCGCGCTGGCTACGCCGCAGTTTCAAGCGGCCGCCGGGCTCTACGGGCAACAGGTCGGCGAAAAGCTGATGCAGAAGGCATTCGAAAAACTGAACTGATCAAGTGGGAGGCGCATATGAGCAGGGTAGCATTGGTCACGGGTGGGTCGCGCGGCATTGGTGCGGCAATTTCCATCGCACTCAAGAATGCCGGCTACAAGGTGGCTGCCAACTATGCCGGCAATGACGAGAAGGCTCAGGCCTTCAAGCAGGAAACCGGCATCCCGGTCTACAAATGGGACGTTTCCAACTATCAGGCCTGTGCCGAGGGCATCGCCAAGGTCGAGGCCGATCTCGGTCCGGTCGATGTGCTCGTCAACAATGCCGGCATCACCCGAGATGCCATGTTTCACAAGATGACGCCGGAGCAATGGGGTGAGGTGATCGGCACCAACCTCACCGGTCTCTTCAACATGACGCATCCGCTCTGGTCGGCCATGCGCGACCGTGGCTTCGGTCGCGTCATCAACATCTCGTCGATCAACGGCCAGAAGGGCCAGATGGGTCAGGCCAACTATTCGGCGGCCAAGGCCGGCGATCTCGGCTTCACCAAGGCGCTCGCCCAGGAAGGGGCTGCCAAGGGCATTACCGTGAACGCGATCTGCCCCGGCTATATCGGCACGGAGATGGTGCGGGCGGTGCCGGAGAAGGTGCTCAACGAGCGCATCATCCCGCAGATCCCGGTCGGCCGCCTCGGCGAACCGGAAGAAATCGCCCGCTGCGTGGTGTTCCTCGCCTCCGACGATGCCGGCTTCATCACCGGCTCGACGATTTCGGCGAACGGCGGACAGTTTTTCGTCTGAGCATCAGACAAGCCGAACATTACCGGACGGCGCCTTTCGAGGCGCCGTTTCCATGCGGCGGCAGCGCTGAAAATCCTGCTCGAAATCCTGAAGTTGCGCTGGCAGTTCCGTTGCCGGAGTGGGGCGTAGACACTATATCTTGTGGAGAACAAAGGTGGAATGACGCGCGGTCTGCGAGTCGCTGCCGAATGTTCCCGCACTGGTCGCGACTCTAAACTGCGATTCTCATTCTCTCACTTGGGTGAATCCCTGACGAATTTCGTGAAAAATTTTCCAGGCTTTCCAGAGTCTTGGATTCGGAATCCTTGGACCTGTCAGGCAATGGCAGAGCCGGGATTGTTGCGCGCCAAAGGGCTTGATGCGCGGAATCAGCTCCAGATTCAGCATGTGGTGCAACGTTCGGCGTTGAAATCTATATGTAGTCGTGAACATACAGTGAATCACAATGAGTCGTCGATTCGTCGCCGATTCGTTCCACGGCTGTTCCAATTGTCGATTGCGCCGACCACAACAGGTGGTGCAATGGGCTAAGAGATGCCAAGCGATAGGTTTTAGTTGTCGGCGCCCCTTGCGTTTGGCTCGGTGCGTGGGCATGTGTTTGCCGCCAGCGTGAAAAGACGCTGCCGTAATTTCTGAATGCCCGGGATCGATGACGTGTCCGTTCACCCCATGATCCTGAGCGGCCGCGGTGTCACCGCGGTGCTCGGGCCTACCAATACCGGCAAGACGCACTACGCGATCGAGCGCATGATTGCGCACGACAGCGGCGTCATCGGCCTGCCGCTGCGGCTTCTCGCGCGCGAGGTCTATACGCGCCTGGTCGAAAGGGTCGGCCACCACAATGTCGCGCTGATCACCGGCGAGGAAAAGATCACCCCGCATCGCGCGCGCTATTCGGTCTGCACCGTCGAGGCCATGCCGCGCGAGACGACGGCGTCCTTCGTCGCGATCGATGAAGTGCAGCTTGCCGGAGATCTCGAGCGCGGCCATATCTTCACCGACCGGATCCTGCACCTGCGGGGTCGCGGCGAGACGCTGCTGCTCGGTGCCGGAACGATGCGGCCGATCCTCGAGCAGTTGCTGCCCGGCATCACCGTCGTCGAGCGGCCGCGCATGTCGCAATTGCTCTATGCGGGTTCGAAGAAGATCACCCGCCTGCCGCACCGCACGGCAATCGTCGCCTTCTCTGCCGACGAGGTCTATGCGATCGCCGAGCTGATCCGCCGCCAGCGCGGCGGTGCCGCCGTCGTGCTCGGCGCGCTGTCGCCGCGCACGCGCAATGCGCAGGTGGCGCTCTACCAGGAAGGTGACGTCGAATATCTGGTCGCGACCGACGCGATCGGCATGGGCCTCAATCTCGACGTCGACCATGTCGCCTTCGCGCAGGACCGCAAGTTCGACGGCTATCAGTTCCGCAATCTCAACCCGGCCGAACTCGCGCAGATCGCCGGCCGCGCCGGCCGGCACTTGCGTGACGGTACGTTCGGTGTGACCGGCCGCGTCGATCCCTTCGACAACGAGCTGGTCCACCGTATCGAGGCGCATGAGTTCGATCCGGTGAAGGTACTACAGTGGCGCTCGAAGGCGTTCGACTACGCTTCGATTGCCGCTCTGAAGAAGAGTCTTGAGGCCGCGCCGACGGTTCCCGGCCTTGCCCGGGCGCTACCTGCGGTAGACCAGCAGGCGTTCGAGCATTTGGCCCGCTACCCTGAGGTCGTCGACATCACGACCAATGCCGAGCGGGTGGAAAAACTGTGGGAAGCCTGCGCGCTGCCGGACTATCGGCGCATTACACCGGCTCAACATGCCGACTTGATCTCGACGATCTACGCGGATCTTGTCCGCCGCGGTACCGTAAACGAAGATTTCATGGCCGAGCAGGTCAGGCGGGCCGATCATACGGACGGTGAGATCGACACACTTTCGGCGCGAATCGCGCAGATCAGGACATGGACTTATGTGTCGAACCGGCCAGGATGGCTGGCCGATCCGACACACTGGCAAGAAAAGACGCGGGAAATTGAAGATCGATTATCCGACGCACTACATGAACGGTTGACGAAACGCTTTGTTGATCGCAGGACATCTGTGCTCATGAAGCGCCTGAGAGAGAATGCTATGCTGGAAGCTGAAATCAGTGTGAATGGTGATGTCTTCGTTGAAGGTCATCACGTAGGACAACTAACCGGTTTCCGGTTTACGCTGGCGACCGGCGGCGATGGCCCGGATGCCAAGGCTGTGCAGGGTGCTGCCCAGAAGGCGCTGGCGCTCGAGTTTGAGGCACGCGCCGCGCGGCTGCATGCTTCCGGCAACAACGACCTGGCGCTTTCGTCGGATGGTCTTGTGCGCTGGCTCGGCGATCCCGTCGCCCGTCTGACGGCAAGCGACCACGTCATGCGCCCGCGCGTCATCCTGCTGGCCGACGATCAGCTGCAGGCGAACGCCCGCGAGCACGTTCTGGCGCGCATCGAGCGTTTCGTGAACCATCACATCGGAACGGTCTTGAAGCCGCTCGACGATATTTCGCGCGCTGAAGATCTCGAAGGTCTCGCCAAGGGCCTCGCCTTCCAGCTCGTCGAAAACCTCGGCGTACTGTTCCGCCGCGATGTCGCAGACGACGTCAAGTCGCTCGACCAGGACGGTCGCGCTTCGATCCGCAAGTACGGCGTTCGCTTCGGCGCCTACCACATCTTCCTGCCGGCGCTCCTGAAGCCGGCGCCGGCCGAACTTATCACGCTCCTCTGGGCGTTGAAGAACGACGGCCTCGACAAGCCCGGCTATGGCGACCTCATCCCGATGCTCGCCGCCGGCCGTACGTCTGTCGTTACCGATCCGTCTTTCGAGCGGACCTTCTACAAGCTCGCCGGTTTCCGCTTCCTCGGAAAGCGCGCGGTGCGCATCGATATCCTCGAGCGCCTCGCTGACCTTATTCGACCGCTCCTTCAGTGGAAGCCGGGCACGCAGCCGCGTCCGGAAGGCGCCTATGACGGTCGCCGCTTTACAGCGACCACCTCCATGCTCTCGATCCTCGGTGCAACGCCCGACGACATGGAAGAGATCCTGAAGGGCCTCGGCTACCGCGCAGACAGCGTCAAGGCCGAGGAGGCCCAGGCCTTCCTCATGGGTCAGGATGGTGGTGCTGCGGCTGCTGCCGCCGCTTCCGAACCGGTCGCTGCGGTTGATGACGCCGATGCCGGCGACAGTGCGGCAGAAGCCGAGACTGCAGTCGTCGAGGCACCTGCTGCCGAGGCCGAAAAGGCCGAAGCTGACGTTGCCGTCGCTGCCGACGGGGCCCAGCCTGCTGAGGCTCAGGTGACCGAGACCCAAGTGACGGAGACCGGCGAGCCGGTCGAAGCCAAGCCCGTTCTGCTCTGGCGTCCTGGCACCCGTCAGGACAACCAGCGCCAGGGCGGTGGCCGCCACGAGGGCGACCAGCGTCGCGGCGGTCAGCGCCACGGGCGTGGCCAGGGCCAGGGCCAGGGCGAAGGACGTGAAGGCGGGCGCAAGGGTGGTCAGCAGGCGCGTGGCAAGCGCCATGACGGTGGCAAGCCGGAAGGCGGCCCGCGTCAGGATCGCGGCGAGCGTCATGATCGTCACGACCGCGGCGGCAAGCCGGGTCAGGGCAAATTCGAGGCGCGTCCGCCGCGTCGCGAAAAGCCGGTGGATCCGGATTCGCCCTTCGCCAAGCTTGCTGCTCTCAAGGAGCAGATGAAGAAGTAAGGTAGACCATGGAAAAACAGCCTGCGTCCAACCCGGCATCGCGCCAGCGTCTCGACAAGTGGCTGTTTTTCACGCGGCTGATCAAATCCCGATCGCTTGCGCAAAAGGCGATCGAGGGTGGCCGTGTCGCCGTCAACGACGAGCGCGTGACGCAGTCGTCGTTTCAATTGAAGACGGGTGATATGCTCGAACTTGCGCTCGACCGGCGCAGTCTGATCGTTCGGGTCGTGGGCCCGGGTGAGCGGCGAGGTCCCTATGAGGAAGCGCGTCTGCTTTACGACGATCTGACGCCAGAGCAGCCGAAGGAGAAGTTGTCGGCCTACGAGCTTGCCACGCGCGAGCGCGGAGCGGGCCGGCCGACGAAGAAGGAGCGGCGGGAAACCGATCGGCTAAAGCCCGATTTCGATCCGCGCGAGGACTGATGGGCGCCGCCAACCCTGCCCGCCGCTGGCTGTAAAACACGACGCGCTTTTGCGCGACAGCCTTTAGAAAACTCTGCCTTTGCCGTGGCGTTTCGCGCATTGAATATTCTTGCAAAGGGTCCATAAAGCCTTTACCTGACAGACCCACGTTGGGTGCATCGGGTTTGCTTCGGCAGCTATGCGCGCCGGACATTCCTAGCATGCGCGGACGACGAGCATCACCATTGATTGCCGTCTGCCATCAAACGTGAGCATTGGCTGGAGTACCTCATGACGTATGTCGTGACCGACAATTGCATTCGCTGCAAGTATACGGACTGTGTCGAAGTCTGCCCCGTGGACTGCTTCTACGAGGGTGAGAATTTCCTCGTCATTCATCCCGACGAGTGCATCGATTGTGGCGTTTGCGAGCCGGAATGTCCTGCCGAGGCGATCAAGCCGGATACCGAGCCGGGTCTTGATATGTGGCTGAAACTGAACGCGGATTTCGCTTCGAAGTGGCCGAACATCACCGTCAAGCGCGATCCGATGCCGGAAGCGAAGGAGATGGACGGCGTCGAAGGCAAGTACGAGAAGTTCTTCTCGACCGAGCCGGGCCAGGGCGACTGAGACGAAGCGGTCGCCGCCGTTCGTCGAGGCTGACGAAGCAAAGCTGCCGCCGGGGCGCAAAGCTGGGGAAAACACGAGCCGCGCTCGCAGTTGCGAGAATGGTGGCTTGATGGCTGCCATGCAGCAAATTATTGATTTCGGCACTTTTTTGTGATAGGTTCCTTCTACTGATCCACAGAGGGTGTTTTTGCGCGCCCGAAAACCATCACGAAAGCAAACGATCTCCAAAACGCGGTTTCTCCCTAGTACGCAACATGGCGTTGCTCTGTTGTGACCGCATTTTATGAGGCTGTTTGCATTCCTTGGACGGACCAGGATGTACCCACCCGGCGGTATCCCCGTCTATCCCGGGCCTCACTGACCCGGCCCCGGCCAGAATGGCCGGCGCGAAACAGGGAGTTTTTGAAACGAATGACGACCCAGCAGAAAAAATCTTCGACACGCCAGGGCTTCAAGACCGGTGAATCGATCGTCTATCCGGCCCACGGCGTTGGCCAGATCGTGGCGATCGAAGAGCAGGAAGTCGCCGGCATGAAGCTTGAGCTTTTTGTCATCGATTTCGAGAAGGACAAGATGCGCCTGAAAGTGCCAGTGGCCAAGGCCGTCAGCATCGGCATGCGCAAGCTCTCCGAAACCGATTTCGTCGACCGCGCGTTGAAGGTTGTGCAGGGCAAGGCTCGCGTGAAGCGCACCATGTGGTCGCGCCGCGCCCAGGAATACGATGCCAAGATCAATTCCGGCGACCTGATTTCCATCGCGGAAGTCGTGCGCGATCTCTACCGCGCCGAAAACCAGCCGGAACAGTCCTATTCCGAACGCCAGCTCTACGAAGCTGCCCTCGACCGCATGGCGCGCGAAATCGCTGCCGTCAACAAGATGTCGGAAACCGAAGCTGTTCGCCTCGTCGAGGCCAACCTCAGCAAGGGTCCGAAGCGCGGCAAGGCGATCGACGAAGACGACGCTCAGGACGAAGCTGCATAAGCTGTCTGACTGCACTGAGACTACCAAAAAGCCCGGCCATCGCGCCGGGCTTTTTCTTTGATCGCATGGAACTTTTGCCGTCCGGGCGCATTTATAAAGGCCGGCAGAAGCGCGCCGCTTTCGCGCCGGGCGATCTTGCTTCTGTGATCCCGTCACCGTTCAGGTTCGTGACTTCGAAGTTAGGGCGCCGCGTCGTTTCTTCAAGTTTCGACATCGCGGCGCGAGACGCCCCCTGCTGCCGGACACTGCATCCGTCCGGCCTTTTGGACTTCACACGCAATGGCGCCCGGCGCCAGTCACGGAGTGATCGATGAAGACTCTCACTGCAGACCGGCGGATGATCAAGATCGCAATGGAGGCGCCCTATCTCGAGCGCGACGAGGAGCACAAGCTGGCGCAAGCCTGGCGAAACGACAACGATCAGGAAGCCCGCAACAAGATCGCCATGTCGCATATGCGTCTGGTGATCTCGATGGCCGCGAAGTTTCGCAATTTCGGCCTGCCCATGGGCGATCTCGTCCAGGAGGGCCATATCGGTCTCCTGGAGGCGGCGGCCCGTTTCGAGCCGAGCCGCGAGGTCCGCTTCTCCACCTATGCCACCTGGTGGATCCGGGCGTCGATGCAGGACTATGTCCTGCGCAACTGGTCGATCGTCCGCGGTGGCACCAGTTCGGCGCAGAAGGCCCTGTTCTTCAACCTTCGGCGTCTTCGCGCCCGGCTTGCCCAGGGCGACAGGCAGCTTACATCGCAGGCTATGCATGAGGAGATTGCGGCTGCCCTCGGCGTCAGCATCGCCGACGTGCAGACGATGGATGCACGTCTCTCTGGCAGCGACACCTCGCTGCAGGCGCCGGTCGGCGGCAGTGATTCCGATGGCGGTGAACGGCTGGATTTCCTCGCCAGCGACGCGCCGCTGCCGGACGAGCAGGTGAGCGAGATGATCGACGGCGAACGGGCTCGTGTGTGGCTGCGCGACGCGCTGTGCGCGCTGACGGAGCGCGAAATGCGCATCATCCGCGCCCGGCGGCTGACGGAAGAAGGAGCGACGCTCGAAGAGCTCGGCATCGATCTCGGCATATCCAAGGAACGTGTGCGGCAGATCGAAACTCGGGCGCTGGAGAAGCTCCGGGCGGCCTTGGCGACGCGAGCGCCGGCGCTGACCGCAGGCATTCATTGACCGCCTGACGTCGACCGTCTGCCGCCATGCCCGTACTATTCGCCGGAACCCCGCATTGCGCCGGGAAGCGGCACTGTCCGCTGTCAATTTGGCGATGACGATTGGCGCAGCGTGCTTTCGTTCGTGACCGTTCAGGCGCCTCGCGACGTGCTTGCCTAGCAGATGGCAGGCAATTCACGCTCGCAACCGAACGTGCTTCAGCTGCGCCTGTCTCAATCCTATTCGGAAACGATCTTCACCCTGTCGCCCGGCTTCACCGTCGAGCTGACCTGCATCGCATTGATCACCCGGAAGAGGTCGAGCTTACGATCGGTTCCCATCATGCGGGCCGACAACGTGGTGATCGTGTCGCCGGGCCGGACCGTCACCACCCGGATCCGCAGCGGCTTCAGCGACTGCGTCTCAGCGGCCGTCATGCGGCGGAACGTGCTACGCAACTGGTTTGCGGTCGGCTCGAGTGCACTCGACCCCTTGGGCACAGCGGTCAGGAAGCGGTAGATCCGCGTGTCGATGCGGATGACCGTCACGTCGAAATCCCAGCGGTCGGCGGAGGCGCGCGCGGTTGCGGCTTCCAGGCCGTTGACGCTGATCTGCCGGATCGTGTCGGGCTTCAGGCCGGTAACCCAACCGCTGGCGATATAGTCTGTCAGGCTCCGACCGCCCGTGTCGGCGACGCCATCGAAGCGCACGGCGATGTCGCCGGCGCCGGTCGCCAGAACCGCTTCGGCCTTGTTGTCGATCTGGAACCCGGCGGGCACGTCGAAGCGGATGCCGAGTTGGCCGTGCAGGAAGGTCTGGCCGCGCACGTAGCCCTCCTGCGGGCTGTCGCCATAGAGCAGGCCGTCGATGCCGGCGAGATAATAGTCGCGACCGCGGTCGCCGCTGGTGCCTTCCGGACCGAAGGCGCGGGCGTGCCGACGCGCGAGATCGACACGCTGCGGCGCGTTCGGGTGGCTCGACAGGAAGTCGAGGCTCTGGTCGGATTCCGGATCGACCGCCGTGAAGCGGCTATAGGCGGCCATCGAATCGAGGAAGCGCGCCGCTGCATAGGGGTCGTAGCCGGCTTCGCCGAGCATGCGCACGCCGATCACGTCGGCCTGAAGTTCCTGGTTGCGCGAGAAGGCCGCGAGCCGGAGCTTGCCGCGCGCGAGCGCCTGCTTGCCGGCGATATCGGAGGAGAGGACTTCGGAGACCACGCGGCTGGCGATCACTTCGGCTTCCTCGCGCTGCTGACGCTCGATGCCGTGGTTGGCGGTGACGTGCGCCATCTCGTGCGACAGCACGGCTGCGACCTCGGAGGCATCGTTGGCAAGCGCCAGCAGGCCGCGGGTGACATAGAGATAACCACCGGGCAGCGCGAAGGCGTTGATCGCCGGCGAGTTCAGGATGGTGATGCGGTAGGACTGCTGCGGATTCTCGGAGACCGCCGTCAGCGCGCCGGTGATGCGCGCGACCAGGCGCTCAGTCTTGGCGTCCTTGTACTCGCCGCCGTAGCTTGCGACGATGCGCGGATGTTCGCGCGCGCCCAGCTGCGCCCGCGGATCGTTCTTCTGAACTTCCTCGACGATCTGCGGATTGGAGGAGGGCGAAACGGTCGGCTGGTAGGTCTGCTCGATCACGGATTGGCATGCGGAAAGGAGCGTGGTCGCAAGCAATGCAACCACGGCGCGTCCACGCAGCCGTCCGCCCTTCGGCGGGAACCGGTCGTGTGTGACTGTATGCCTCTCCATGCCTCAGCCCGTTCCCATCCATCGCTCCGCCCGCATCCTGCGGACAAGTGGAACGACAGCGTTGAAAGTCCTACTTTTTCAGCCCGGCAGCGTTGCTCTGCCGCGACCTCTCAGTCCTGGTCTTGCTGTATCTGATTTCAGCGCCACCTGCCTAGTTTGTCTCGGTAGAAATAGTTGCCCCGTGGTATCACGGCAACGGATGCGGGAATATTCGCGCCTTGCCGGATATTTCGCGCGTCGCATGGCGCCGCGGTCAAATTGTGGCAATCGGCCAAGGGCGTGGAGAATCCGATCCGTCCTTCAAGTATTGCCGAGAAAGCGGTCGATCGCCGCATTGTCCCGCCGCGCCAGGAAGCGGTCGAGGCTGTCGTTTGCGATGATACGCCCCTGGTCGAGAAAAAGCACGCCGTCGGCCAGGGCCTTCACGTCTTCGGGATGGTGCGTGATCACCAGGATCGTGTTGCCTTCCTCCGCGTGCAGTTGCCGCAGGAGCGAGCGCATGCTGGCGCGCATGCCGGGATCAAGCGCTGCGAAGGGCTCGTCGAGCAGTAGCAGGGGGCGCTTTCGCACAAGCGCGCGGGCGAGGGCGACGCGCTGGCGCTCGCCGCCTGAAAGCGTCGGCGGCAGCCTTTTCCCGAAGCCTTCGAGCCCGACGCGGCGAAGCGCGTCTTCAATCTTCTCGCGGTCGGTTGCGCTCAACCGAAGCGCCGGGTCGATGCCGAGGCCGATGTTGGTCGCGACGTCGAGATGGGCGAAGAGGTTGTTGTCCTGGAAGATCATCGAGACCGGCCGTTCCGACGGCGCCCGATCGGCAACGTTCTCGCCGAGAATGCGCACCTCGCCGCGATCGGGATCCTCGAACCCGGCAATGAGGTGGAGCAGCGTCGATTTGCCGGAACCCGAGGCACCGGCGACGGCGACGATGCCCCCCTTGGCGATGGTGCAATCGAAGGTGAGCTTGGCCGTTTCGAAACGGACCTCGACATCGCGCAACTCTATCGCGGGAACGGGATCGATCATGCTTTGCGTCCTTCCGGCCGGCTGTCATTGGCCGTGCCGAGGATGGTGAATATCAGGCAGAGAAGCCCGAGGAAAAGGGCGAGACCGGCGGCGTCGGCGGTGCGGTAGCTCCCCATACGGCTATAGAGCAGCCACGGCAGCGTCACCATGTCTTGGCTGCCGAAGAGGGCGACGGCGCCGAGGTCGCCAAGCGACAGCGCCATGGCGAAGGAAAGGGCCATCAATAGCGGCTTGCGCAGCGCCGGAAAGTCGATCCATCGCAGACGATCAAAACCACGAATGCCAAGGCTTGCCGTCAGCCGTTCGGACCGTGCCGCATGGGTCGCCATTGCCGGCGCGAGGGTGCGGTGGACGAAGGGCAGCGCCATCAGCGCGTTGATCGCAACGACGATGGCGGGTGCAAAGCGCGCGACGTCACCGAAGGGACGCAAAAGCAGGAACCATCCGGCGCCCAGCACCACCGGCGGCACCAAGAGGATCAGCGAGGTGCTGGCACCGATGGCACCGGCAAAGCCGTGGGAGAGCGACGTCGCGTGACGCGGCGCGGTGGCGGTTGCCGCCGCCCGGATCATCACGGCTGCCATGGTGACGGAGGCGAGTGCCGAGGCGAGCGCGATTGCCGCACTCGTCAGCAGCGCCCGGTGCACCGCCGGATCGCGGGCGAGCTTCAGCAGATCGGCTTCGAGTCCGGAGATGAGAACCGCGACCAGCGGCGCGCCGAGAAACAGAAAGGCAAGCGTGATCCAGGTGCCATCACTCAGGCGCGCGATCCTTGACGCGCCATCGAAACGGCGCACGGTGCGGCCACCGGTCATGCCCTCTTCCGGCTCGGTCGCCAGATGACGAAGCAGGAGCAGCAGCAGGCCGGTCATGGCGATCTGCAGGGCTGACAGCGCGATCGCGCGCGGCGGATCGAAATCGAAACGCAGCGCCTGGTAGATCGCCACTTCGATTGTGCTGGCCGCAGGCCCGCCGCCGAGCGTCAGCACGAGGGTGAAGCTGGTGGCGCAGAGCATGAAGACGAGGCCGGCGGCACCCGGCAGGAGGCCGCGCAGGACGGGCCATTCGATGAAGCGAAAGAGTGCCCGTGACGGCATGCCGAGATTGGCGGCGCTGCGCCAGTATTCGGCGGGGATGCGTTCGAGCCCGGCCAGGAACAGGCGCGCCGCAAGCGGCATGTTGAAGAAGACGTGGGCAAGCAGGATGCCGAACAGGCCGTAAATGCTGACGGGCTGCGCGAGGCCGAGCCAGCGCAGGCCGGAATTGAGGAAACCCTGCCGCCCCCAGATCTCGATCAGCCCGAGTGCGCCAACCAGAACCGGCAGTCCGAGTGGCAGCGCCATCAAGCGCAGCAGCCAGATGCGGCCGGGGAACTGCGGCCGTCGCGCCAGCGCCCGGGCGACGGGGATGGCAAAGAGCACCGACAGCAACGTCGAGAGGGTCGCCTGCAGCAGCGTGAAGCGGGTGACGCGCCAGATGTAGGCGTCAAACAGCGCATCGTCGCTTGCGCCGCCCGTCAGGCTCAGCAAGGCGACGATCGCAAGACCGACGAAAAGGACGAAGACGCCGAGGCAGGCTGCCCCGGCGACCACTGTCATGCGATTTTCGCGCAGTGCGAACAATCCGGCCTCAGTTCTTGCTCATGGCGGCAAGCCATTCGTCGATCCAGGCCTTGCGGTTCTTGGCGACTTCCTCCGAGGGCAGGAGGAAGGTGTTTTCCGGCTTGACCAGCTTATTGAAGGCGTCCGGCAGCGGCTCCTTGGTCGCTGCGACCGGCATCATCCAGTTCGTCGTCGGGATGATCGACTGGAAGTCCGGACCGGTCATGAAGGCGAGGAACTGCTTTGCCAGTTCCGGCTCCTTGGCGTTCTTGGTCATGCCGGCGACTTCGATCTGGATGTAGTGCCCTTCGGAGAAGGCAGCGGCCTGGTAGCGCTCGGTGTTTTCCGCGACCATGTGGTAGGCCGGCGACGTGGTGTAGGACAGCACCATCGGCGCCTCGCCCTTGGTGAAGAGGCCATAGGCTTCCGACCAGCCGGGGGTGACGGTCAGAACGCGGTCCTTCAGCTTCGTCCAGGCGGCACCCGCCTCATCGCCATAGACGGCCTTGACCCAGAGCAGGAGGCCGAGGCCCGGCGTCGACGTACGCGGATCCTCGATGACGATCTTCTGCGACGGATCGCCTTCCACCAGCTCCTTCAGGCTCTTCGGCGGCGTCTTCAGCGTCTCGGTGTCGTAGACGACGGCGAAGTGGCCGTAGTCATAGGGCAGGAACGTGTCGTCCGAGAAGTTGCCGGGAACGGTGACGCCGGTTGCCTCGACGCCGTGCGGCACGAAGAAGCCCGTTGCTTTGGCTTCCGCAACGAGGTTGGTGTCGAGGCCAAGCACGATGTCGGCCTTGGAAGCCTCGCCTTCGAGCTTCAGGCGGGTGAGCAACTCGACGCCGTCGGCCACGCCGACATAGTTGACCTTGCATTCGCAGGTCTTCTCGAAGGCTTCTGCGACCTTGGCGCCCGGGCCCCATTCGGTGATGAAGCTCTCATAGGTGTACACCGTCAGCGTCTTGTCGGCGGCGGTCGCGGCGCCGGAGAAAACAAGGCTCGCGGCCGTCGCAAGGGCTAGCCGGCTAAAGAATTTAAGTTGCGATGAATTGGACATGGCGAGGACCTCTCTCCCAAAGTTCGTTGTTGCATGGGAAAAGGGCGTATCGATCCGATCGCGTCTAATCCCTCCGCCGGTATGAGCCGGATCAGGTTCCGCGGGTTGGCGTTTTGACGCCTCTCAGCCTCCGGCCGCAATGCGGTCGGGAGGCACCCCGTTAGAGCGGCAAGAGATTTACCGCTGCCTCGGTCCCATGGCAAGCGATGTTTACGGCGAAGCAAGGGGACGCTTGGCCAGCACAATGGCTCGTGTTTGCGTATGCCGCCAACTGCGCTACACAACGGCAGCGAGGAGGAAATGTCATGCCCGATATGCTTGTTCGACTTTATGCCCTGCCGGCTGAACCTCAGTCGAAGCTTGGCCTTGGCATCAGCATTCGCCGCGCCATGGCGCCGGAGCGCCGCCTGGTTGTTTCCTGGATCGAAAGGACTTTCGGTGCCGGATGGGCGGGCGAGGCGGAAGCCGCCTTTTCCTCCACCCCTACGCGCATGCACGTCGCTGTCCATGACGGAAAGATCGTCGGCTTTTCCTGCCACGACGTAACGGCACTCGGCTTCTTCGGTCCGACCGGCGTCGACGAAAGCATGCGCGGGCAGGGGATCGGTGAGGCGCTTCTGCTTGCAAGCCTCACGGCGATGCGCGAGGCCGGCTATGGCTACGCGATTATCGGCGGCGTCGGGCCGGCGAAGTTCTACGAGCGGGTGGCCGGCGCCGTCGAAATTCCGGATTCGACCCCCGGCATTTATGCCGGCATGCTTTTCCCCGATCCGGTGCCCGAGGGGCATTGATGGTCTGACCAAAATATCGAGAACCGCTCGTTCGACGGTTTTCTTCGTTTTCCTTCGGCGGTCCTTTGCGCTATGGGCTTTGCCATGTCTCGATCGACCTTCACCATTCTGCTTGGCGGCGCCCTTTCGCTGACCGACCGGCTGGCTCACCAGCTGGCCGCAAGTCGCTTCATTGCGGCTGACGGCGGCATGCGCCATGCCCGATTGCTCGGCATCGTGCCGGATGTCTGGGTCGGTGATTTCGACTCGACCGAGGAAGCCCTTCTTGCGGACTACGCCTCCGTCCCGCGCGAGCCCTATCCGGCGGCGAAGGCCGCGACGGACGGGGAGATCGCGGTCGAGGCGGCGCTGTCGCGTGGAGCCGACCGCCTGATTTTCGCCGGCGCACTCGGCGGCACCCGCAGTGATCACGCCTTCATGCACCTGCTGCATGCTGTTGCCCTTGCCGAGCGTGGCCTTTCCGTGTTGATGACCTCGGGCGAGGAAGAGGCCTATCCGCTGCTGGCCGGCTCGCTCGACCTTGATTTGCCGAAGGGCTGCCTCTTCTCGGTGCTCGGGTTGACCGAGCTTACCGGTCTTTCGATCGTCAATGCGCGCTATCCGCTCGACGATTTCACCTTGCCGTTCGGCTCGTCCCGAACCGTTTCCAACGTTGCGGAGGGTCCCCTTCGCTTCACTCTCCAGAGCGGTCGCGCCATTGTTCTCGCCCGCCCCTATGATCTTTCCGGAGCCTGAGCCTTGGCGCCTCCCATTCTGAAACTCGACGACATCTTCCTCACCTTCGGTGGCGCGCCGCTGCTAGCCGGCGCCAATTTTCAAGTCGAACCGGGCGACCGCATCTGTCTTGTCGGCCGCAACGGCTCGGGCAAGTCGACGCTGATGAAGATTGCCGCGGGTCTGGCCGAGGCGCAGTCGGGCGAAATCTTCCGCCATCCCTCCGCGACCATCCGCTATCTGCACCAGGCGCCGGATTTCGACGGCTACGACACCGTGCAGGCCTATGCCGAGGCAGGACTCGGCCCGAGTGACGATCCCTATCGCGTCGCCTATCTGCTGCAGCACCTGGGGTTGACCGGCGAGGAAGACCCGAAGCGCCTTTCGGGCGGCGAAGCGCGTCGCGCGGCGCTTGCCCGTGTCATGGCGCCGGAGCCGGATATCCTGCTGCTCGACGAGCCGACCAACCATCTCGACCTGCCGACGATCGAATGGCTGGAAGACGAACTGATCCGCAGCCGTTCGGCGCTCGTTCTGATCTCGCACGACCGGCGCTTCCTGGAAAAGGTCTCGACCGCGACCGTCTGGCTCGACCGTGGCCAGTCGCGGCGGCTCGACCGCGGCTTTGCCCATTTCGAGGCCTGGCGCGACGAGGTGCTGGAGGCCGAGGAGCTGGAGCAGCACAAGCTCGGCAAAGCGATCGAGCGCGAGGAACATTGGCTGCGCTACGGCGTGACCGCACGACGTAAGCGCAACATGCGCCGCCTCGGTGAGCTGCAGACCATGCGGGCGACCTATCGCGGCCACAAGGGGCCGCAGGGAACGGTACAGGCGACGGCCGCCGACGCCAAGGAATCGGGCAAGCTGGTGATCGAGGCGGAGAAGGTCACCAAGGCCTATGGCGAGCGTACCATCGTCGCGCCGTTCTCGATCCGCGTGCACCGCGGCGACCGCATCGGTCTGGTCGGCCCGAACGGCGCCGGCAAGACGACGCTTCTGAAGATCCTGACCGGGCAGATCGAACCGGGTACGGGTACGGTCAAGCTCGGCACCAATCTCGAAATCGCGACGCTTGACCAGAAGCGCGAAGACCTCAATCTCGACGAAACGCTGGCGCACTACCTGACCGACGGGCGCGGCGACAACCTGCTGGTCAATGGCGAGCAGCGCCACGTCACCGGCTACATGAAGGACTTCCTGTTCCAGCCGGAGCAGGCGCGCACCCCGATCCGCGAGCTTTCGGGCGGCGAGCGCGCAAGGCTGATGCTGGCGCGCATCCTCGCGCGCGCAACCAACCTTCTGATCCTCGACGAGCCGACCAACGACCTCGACATCGAGACGCTCGACCTCCTGCAGGAGATCGTCGCCGGTTTTGCCGGAACGGTGATCCTCGTCAGCCACGATCGCGACTTCCTCGACCGCACCGTCACCTCGACGATTGCGCCGGCCAATCCGGAGGCGCCGGATGGACGCTGGATCGAGTATGCCGGCGGCTATTCCGACATGATGGCGCAGCGCAAGGGCGCGATCGAGGAGAAGCGCAAGGCCGAGAAGGCGGAAAAGGCCAAGGCCGAGGCGGCGGCCCCTGTCGCCGAAGCGCCGAAGGCTGCCAAGGGTAAGCTTTCCTACAAGCAGAAATTCGCGCTCGAAAACCTGCCGAAAGAGATTGCCAAGGCGGAAGCCGAGGCTGCCAAGCGCGAAGAAAAGATGGCGGACCCCAATCTTTTCACAAAAGATCCAAATGCTTTTGCGAAGCTGGCGCAGGAGCTGGAAAAGCTGCGTGCCGACCTCGCTCGCATGGAAGAGGAATGGCTGGAGCTCGAAATGCTGCGCGAGGAGCTTGAGGGCTGAGACACAACAAAGACGGTCCCGCGCGGGATTGCGAAGGTAATACGTTGAATCCTTGCGAGTTTTACCGTTAAACTGGCAAGGGAAAGATGGCCTTCCGCGTTGAACGTTTTCACAGGGTATGATAAGTAAAACTTATTATATCACCTGTGAACGATCATGATGCCCTTCAAGCTAGAATCCGAAACCATTGGAATGCTTCTGACCGATGTCTCGCGCCTCTTGCGCGGGGCCTTCGACCGCAAGGTTAATGCCATGGATCTGGGCATCACGCCTGGCGAGGCGCGCACGCTGATCCAGGTGGCGCTCACCGAGGGCATCAAACAGGCCGAAATCGCCACACGCATGGGCATTGAGCCGATGACGCTGTCGGCCTATCTCGACAGGCTGGAGGCGAACGGGCTCGTCGCCCGCGTTCCCGATCCGGCGGATCGCCGCGCCAAGAATGTCGTCATCACCGAAAAGGCCGGTCCGTTGTTCAACGAGCTGATGACCGGTCTTCGCGAAATGATGGATGCCTATACGGAAGGGCTGGACTCGGAAGCGCGCGCGCTTCTCTGTTCCAACCTGCGCATCCTGCGTGACAATTTGCGTCAGCTCGATCCGTGCCTTGCCGGTAAGGAGACAGCGGAGAAGGCCGAAGTCCGGGTCGGAGCCGCGCAATGACGCGTCGCATGAGCGAGCGGCGCACAAGCATCATCGGTGCCTTCCTGGTGGCGCTCGGCCCCGTTTCCATGGCGCTGTATACGCCGGCGATGCCTGAACTGGTGTGCGCCTTCTCCTCCAGCGAAGCGGCGATCAAGATGACGCTGTCGCTCTATTTCGCCGGCTTCGCCTTTGCCCAGTTGGTGTCTGGCACGCTCTCCGATGTCATCGGTCGCCGCCGCGCGACGCTGATCTTCATGGCGATCTACCTCGTCGGCAGCCTGATGGCGGCCTTTGCGCCTTCCGTCGCGGTGCTTTTGGCCGGCCGCCTGGTGCAGGGCATCGGCGCCTCCGTCGGGATGACCGTGGCGCGTGCGATCGTGCGCGACCAGTTCACCGGGACTGAGGCCGCACGCATCATGAACATGATCGGCATGATGCTGGCCCTCGGACCCGCCGTGTCCCCGACGCTTGGCGGCCTGGCGCTCGGTCTCTTCGGGTGGCAGTCGATCTTCTTCCTGATGGTCGGCTTTGCCGCCATGGCCTGTCTCACCGTGCAGTTTTTCATGGCCGAGACCGCGACCCCGGATCCGGCCAAGGGCCACCTGAAGCCCATCCTTGCGGCCTATCGGCGGTTGGTGAGCGACAGCCGCTTCGTTTCCTCGACACTTGTGATCGGCGGAGCGGTCGGCGCACTTTATGCCTGGGCGACCATGCTGCCCTTCGTACTGATCAATGCGGTGGGGCTGACACCGACCGAGTTCGGCGTCGGCATGCTGATGCAGTCGGGCCTTTTCTTTTCGGGAACCGTGGTGGTGCGGCTGCTGATGCGGCGTTTCACGCCGCAGGCGCTGGTGCCGGCCGGCCTCGTCTTCATCGGTGCGGCCAGCCTCGCGCTTGCCTACACCATGCACGTGCTGCCGCCGAGCTTCCTCTCGGTCATGCTGCCGATCGGGATTTATGCCTTCGGCATCGCCTTCGTCATGCCCTATATGATGACGGCGGCGATGGCGCCGTTTCCGGACATCGCTGGCACGGCGTCGGCAGTGATGGGTTTCGTACAGATGGGCTCGGGGCTGCTTGGTGGCGCGATCGCCGCTGCGGTCGGCGCTCCGGTGCTGGCGCTCGGCACGATCATTCCATGCTTCGGCCTCGTCTGCATCCTGAGCTATGTCTGGTATCGCCGCAACGTTCGCTCGCAGCCGCTCGCCGTGCCGGTCAAGGATCCGCTTTCGGAAGCGGCGGAGTAGAAATCTGGTGCGACATCGGCATCGATACCGCTTCGCCCTGCATACGAAAAAGCCTCCGCGAACGGGTCGCGGAGGCTTCTTTTTTCAAAACGCGTCGTCTTAGCGGTTGCGCGCGGCCAGCGTGCGCAGGCGCAGCGCGTTGAGCTTGATGAAGCCGGCGGCGTCCTTCTGGTCGTAGGCGCCCTGGTCGTCCTCGAAGGTGACGAGCTTGTCGGAGTAGAGCGACTTGTCGCTCTCGCGGCCGATGACCATGACGTTGCCCTTGTAGAGCTTCAACGTCACTTCGCCTTCGACATGCTCCTGGCTCTTGTCGATTGCGGCCTGCAGCATCTCGCGCTCCGGTGAGAACCAGAAGCCGTAATAGATCAGCTCGGCGTAGCGCGGCATCAGCTCGTCCTTGAGGTGGGCGGCGCCGCGGTCGAGCGTGATGCTCTCGATTGCGCGGTGCGCGGAGAGCAGGATGGTGCCGCCGGGGGTCTCGTAGACGCCGCGCGACTTCATGCCGACGAAGCGGTTCTCGACGAGGTCGAGACGGCCGATGCCGTTGTCGCGGCCGTACTCGTTGAGCTTGGCAAGCAGGGTTGCCGGCGACAGGCGTACGCCGTTGATCGAGACGGCGTCACCGCGCTCGAAGCCGATCTTGATGACGGTGGCCTGGTCGGGAGCGGCTTCCGGCGAGATCGTGCGCATGTGCACGTACTCAGGGGCTTCCAGTGCCGGGTCTTCGAGAACCTTGCCCTCGGAGGAGGAGTGCAGCAGGTTGGCGTCGACGGAGAACGGCGCTTCGCCCTTCTTGTCCTTGGCAACCGGGATCTGGTGCTTCTCGGCGAATTCGAGCAGGTCGGTGCGGCTCTTGAACGACCAGTCGCGCCACGGCGCGATGATCTTGATGTCCGGGTTCAGCGCATAGGCGGAAAGCTCGAAGCGAACCTGGTCGTTGCCCTTGCCGGTCGCGCCATGGGCGATCGCGTCGGCGCCGGTCTTCTTGGCGATATCGATCAGGTGCTTGGAGATCAGCGGGCGGGCGATCGAGGTGCCGAGCAGGTAAACGCCTTCATAGACGGCGTTGGCGCGGAACATCGGGAAGACGAAATCCTTGACGAATTCCTCGCGGACGTCCTCGATGTAGATCTCCTTGATGCCGAGCATTTCGGCCTTCTTGCGGGCCGGCTCGAGCTCTTCGCCCTGGCCGAGGTCGGCGGTGAAGGTGACGACTTCCGCGCCGAGTTCGGTCTGCAGCCACTTCAGGATGATCGAGGTGTCGAGACCGCCCGAATAGGCGAGAACGACCTTTTTCACGTCTTTATGCGATGCCATGGTTTCCGTCCGTCTGGTCTTGGGGAGGGCGGCGATGCCGCGTGCAAATCTGCGGCACTTTAGCCAGAACCTGCGGCGATACAAGCGCTAGAACGCTTGACGATGCGAATCCGCTGGCAAAAGCGCAGGCGCAGGATTACTGGAGGCGACCCCCGTGCCGAGGAAACGACGATGGACTTCATTCCCAGCCTGCCGACCCTCCTGACCTTTGCCGCTGCGACGCTGCTTCTGGCGGCCACACCCGGCCCGGACATGACGCTTTCGATCAGCCGGGCGCTCGCCCAGGGCAAGAAGGCCGCGCTCTTCGTCGTGCTCGGCACCAGCTTCGGCATCGTCGTGCATACGCTGCTCGTCGCGTTCGGCATCTCGGCGCTGATCACCGCCTCGCCAACCGCATTCACCATCCTCAAGACCGGCGGTGCCGCCTACCTGCTCTGGCTTGCGGTGCAGGCGATGCGCTTCGGCTCCAGCATTTCGGTGCAGAAGGTCGAGCCGACGGAAGGCAAGGCGCTTGCCAACATCTCGGCCGGCTTCTGGGTGAACCTGTTGAACCCCAAGGTCATCATCTTCTTCATGACCTTCCTGCCGCAGTTCGTCAGCGCCGATGATCCCTCGGTCACCGGCAAGCTTCTGTTCCTCGGCCTGTTCTTCATCACCATCGGCATGCCGGTGAACATGCTGGTCGTCTTCACCGCCGACTGGCTTGCCTCCTGGCTGCAGCGCAACAAGGGCGTGATGCGGGCACTTGATTTCAGCTTCGCCGGCGTCTTCTCGGTGTTTGCGGTGAAGATTTTCATGACGACGGCGCGGTAAACAAAAACAAAAAGCCCGGACATCTTGGATGCCCGGGCCTTGTTATGAATTAGTCTTCTGTACTCAGCCGATCAGCAGCGCATCGTCGTCGAGCGTCTGGCCGCGGATGCGGCGGAACATGGCGATCAGGTCCTCGACCTGCAGTTCCTTGCGGCTGTCGCCGGCGACGTCGAGAACGATCTCGCCGCCGTGGAGCATGATGGTGCGGTGGCCGTAGTCGAGTGCCTGGCGCATCGAATGGGTGACCATCATCGTCGTCAGCTTGCGCTCGGAGACGATCTTCTGCGTCAGGTTCATCACGAACTCGGCCATGCCAGGGTCGAGGGCTGCCGTATGCTCGTCGAGCAGCAGCACTTCGGAGCCTGCGAGCGTCGCCATGACCAGCGAGACCGCCTGGCGCTGGCCGCCGGACAGAAGGTCCATGCGGTCGCCCATGCGGTTTTCAAGGCCGAGGTTGAGCTCGGCGATGCGTTCGCGGAAATGTTCGCGGCGCTTGGGGCCGAGCGCGGCTGTGAGGCCGCGGGCCTCGCCACGTTTGGCAGCAAGCGCCAGGTTTTCCTCGATCGAGAGTGCGCCGCAGCTGCCGGTCAGCGGATCCTGGAAGACGCGAGCGACGAGTCCCGCGCGCGCAGCGGTACCCTTGCGGCTGACGTCTGTCTTGCCGATCGTCACCTGGCCGGCACTTGGCAGCACATCGCCGGCGAGCACGCCGAGCAACGTCGACTTGCCGGCGCCGTTGGAGCCAATGACGGTGACGAAGGAGCCCTGCTCGATCGTCAGGCTGACGCCGTTCAGCGCCTGCTTCTGCAGCGGCGTGCCCTTGCCGAAGATGACCTCGATGTTGTTGACGCTGATCATGCCGCACCTCCACGACGCAGACGGGGAAGGACGAGGGCGAAGGTGACGAGTGCCGCGGTCACGAAGTTGAGGTCGGAGGCCTGCAGCCCGAGCATGTCGGTCGACAGCGCCAGCTGGATCGCTATACGGTAGAGGATCGAGCCGAGCACGCAGCCGATCAGCGCAATCAGGATGCCGCGGGCACCGAGCAGCGTCTCGCCGATGATGACCGCCGCAAGCCCGACGACGATGGTGCCGACACCCGAGGTGACGTCGGCAAAGCCGTTGGTCTGGGCGAACAGCGCGCCACCGAAGGCGACGAGCGCGTTGGAGATCGCCATGCCGAGATAGATCTGGCGGTTGGTGTCGACGCCCTGTGCGCGGGCCATGCGGGCATTGGCGCCAGTGGCGCGCATCGCAAGACCGGCATCGCTCTCAAGGAAGCGCCAGACGATGATGACGGCGACGATCACGAGCACGCCGATAAACAGCGGCCGGACGTAGAAATCGCGCAAGCCGAGGCCGTAGAAGGGTGACAGCATCGTGTCGGCGTTGATCAGCGCGACGTTCGGCTTGCCCATGACGCGCAGGTTGACCGAGAACAGCGCGATCATCGTCAGGATCGAGGCGAGCAGGTTGAGGATCTTGAAGCGCACGTTAAGCATCGCCGTGACGATGCCGGCTGCGGCACCAGCGACCATCGCCACGCAGGCGGCAAGCCACGGATTGACGCCGGCGATGATCAGGACCGCGGTGACGGCGGCGCCCAGCGGAAACGATCCGTCGACCGTGAGGTCGGGAAAATCGAGAACCCGGAATGCGAGAAAGACGCCGAGGGCAACGAAGGCATAGACCAGCCCCAGCTCCACGGCTCCCCAGAAAGCAATTAGACTCAACCCCAGACCCTCTTTTCTACCTGTCGCGCCTGATTGTGCTTATGAGCGCGACGCTCCCGCTTGGCACATGGGGCGCACGGCCGGGCGCATGTGCGGCTTAGAAACTTGGAGCGGCCTCCGGTGTTCCGGGCCCCTCATAGCGAACCGCCCCCGTATGGAACGGAGGCGGGCAAAACGCAACAAACTTGAACCTGAAAAGGCCGAAAGCCTTATTCAACGACGCGGGTTGCGCGCTTTACGACACTTTCCGGAAGGGTGACGCCCATTTTCTCGGCGGCCTTCTTGTTGATCACCAGGTCGGAACCGGCAGCAACCTTGACACCGATATCACCCGGGTTTTCGCCCTTGAGGATGCGAACGACGATTTCGCCAGTCTGTTTGCCGACGTCGTAGTAGTTGAAGCCGAGGGCTGCGAGCGAGCCGCGGGCAACCGAGTCCGTGTCGGCGGTGAAGAGCGGCAGCTTGGCTTCTTCGGCGACGGCGACGGCACCTTCAAGTGCGGAGATGATCGTGTTGTCGGTGGGCACGTAAATCGCATCGGCGCGGCCGACGAGGGCACGGGCAGCACCCTGGACTTCAGCCGACTTGGTCGCGGCGGACTCGACGACGGTCAGGCCGGCCTTTTCGGCCTCGGTCTTCAGCACCGCGAGCAGCGAAACGGAGTTGGCTTCACCGGAATTGTAGAGGTAGCCGATCGACTTGGCGTTCGGCAGGATTTCCTTGATCAGGGCGACGTGTTCGGCAACCGGCGACATGTCGGAGAGGCCAGTGACGTTACCGCCGGGCTTGTCCATGTCCTTGACCAGCTGGGCGCCGACCGGGTCGGAAACGGCGGTGAAGACGACCGGGATATCGCGGGTCGAGGAGACGACCGCCTGGGCCGACGGCGTCGAGATCGGAACGATCACGTTCGGCGCTTCGCCTGCGAACTGGCGGGCGATCTGCGCGGCGGTCGCCGGGTTGCCCTGGGCCGACTCGTAGATGAATTTGAGGTTCTCGCCTTCCTTGTAGCCGGCGGCGGCCAGCGCGTCCTTCACGCCGTCGCGTGCCGCGTCGAGTGCCGGATGCTCGACGATCGCGGTTACGGCGACGGTCACCTCATCGGCACGGGCGGGCAGGGTGAATGCCACCGTGGCGGCAAGGGCGATGAGAAGTGAGCGCATGGGTTGTCCTCCAATTGATGTCCCGCTTTCTTAGGAAACCGATGACATGAAATCAATCGATAGGAACTGCATCACCCATCAAAGTTCTTCATCGATGGGTGATGGGCGAGGAACGAAGGACCCGAGGAGGCGCTTCGTCTCAATCTTCGCCGTGATTGGCGATCATCATCGCTTCGAAGGCGAGGCGGTCGACCTTGCGCATGCGTTCGGATTCCGACTTCAGCTGGCCGCAGGCGGCAAGGATGTCGCGGCCGCGTGGTGTGCGGATCGGCGAGGCGTAGCCGGCCTGGTTGATGAAGTCGGCAAACTTCTCGATGTGCTCCCAGTCGGAACACTGGTAGTTGGTGCCCGGCCAGGGGTTGAAGGGGATGAGGTTGATCTTCGCGGGCACACCCTTCAGGAGCTTCACCAACTGCTTGGCGTCTTCGAGGCTGTCGTTGACGTCCTTCAGCATCACGTATTCGAAGGTGATGCGGCGGGCGTTGGAAAGGCCGGGATAGGCGCGGCAGGCGTCCATCAGTTCCTTCAGCGGGTACTTCTTGTTGATCGGCACCAGCATGTCGCGCAGGTCGTCGCGCACGGCATGCAGCGAGATCGCCAGCATGACGCCGATCTCTTCGCCGGTGCGATAGATTTCCGGCACGATGCCTGAGGTCGACAGCGTGATGCGGCGCTTGGACAGCGACAGGCCTTCGCCGTCAGAGGCGATCAGAAGGGCGGTCTTGACCTGCTCGAAATTATAGAGCGGCTCGCCCATGCCCATCATCACGATGTTGGTGATCTTGCGGCCTTCGGCCGGCACGATCGCGCCCTGCGGGGTGTCGCGCTCCGGGAAGTCGCCGAGCCGGTCGCGGGCAAGCAGCAGCTGCGCGAGGATTTCCTCGGCCGTCAGGTTGCGCACCAGCTTCTGGGTGCCGGTGTGACAGAAGGAACAGGTGAGCGTGCAACCGACCTGGCTCGAAATGCAGAGCGTGCCGCGGCCTTCCTCGGGAATGTAGACGGTCTCGATCTCGACCGGTCGTCCGGCGCCGCGCGCCGGGAAGCGCAACAGCCACTTGCGGGTGCCGTCGCCGGAAATCTGTTCCTCGACGATCTCCGGGCGCGCGATGGTGAAATGCTGCTTCAGCATCTCGCGCATGTCCTTGGACACGTTCGTCATGTGATCGAAGTCGGAGACGCCGCGCACGTAGAGCCAGTGCCAGAGCTGGCTGACGCGCATCTTGACCTGGCGTTCCGGCACGCCCTTTTCGACCAGTGCCTTGGCCATGTCCTCGCGCAGAAGTCCGATCAGCGACGGCTTTTCCGCCTCTACGGCTGCGCGCACCTGCGGCGCCTTGGCGATTTCCACCCGGTTCAGAATTTCAGTGGCTGCCATGCTCATGATGTCCTGTCATACGGCGAGAGGCCGTCCGGAGAGCGGGTCCGGAAATCGTCCTGATGCGCGAATTGAAATCGGTCGAGCCATCGAAAGCGGCCTATCGGGGCGCGGAGGCTCTCAAGTTGGCCGCCCTTTAGCATTGTTTTGGCCGGGAGTCACGAGGCAGGCCCCTTGAACGCAAAAGGCCGGCTTTGCAGCCGGCCCCTACGCGTGACTTTCGGTCTCGCGATTACTTGCAGGCTTCGATCTGCTTCAGCGCAGCGGAGATGCCCGAGAGCGAGTAGGAGTAGGAGGTCGCGGTACCCTTGCGCGACTTGGCGTTGACCGACATGGCCTTGCCGTTCTTCATGGCGGCAACCAGTGCCGGCTCTTCGGCAGCATTTTCGACCCAGGCCGAATTGCCCTTGGTGAACATCACGAAGGTGCGGCCGTCGATGACGACGTTGACCTTGGAGTTCTCCTGCAGCGCATAGCCCATCATTGCCTGAGGCTCGTAGCTGATGTTCTGGCCGGGGCGCTGGGAAACGAGGAAGAAGATGTCGCCATGGTCGACGCCGGCCGGGCTCTTTTCCTTCGGAACCGAAAGGACGTAGCAGACCTTGCCGCCGCCGGCATTGTAGGAATAGGCGCCCCAGGCGTTGAACTGCTGGATGCGCGTCGGAGACTGGGCGGCAGCCATGCTGGCGGTGGCCAGAACGAGTGCGATTGCGGTTGCGATCTTTCTTACAAACATGAGGTCCTGCCGCTTTTCTTGCTTTTCGATCACCCGAAACAGGTCAGACGGGCGACGCGTAGTCATGATTTGATTTGTTTTGACTTAATTCAGGTTACCAAACCGTCAACGGTGGCCGAAAACCGCGGCTTTAGCCCCGAAATGGAGCGGTTTGCCCCATCGCACAGTGCCTTTCGACCGCCGATTCGCGCCTTCGCCGAACCGGGCTCGATCGAGGATGCGCGTTGCCTCGGAATGCCCGTTCCAGAAGGTTTCCTGCCCCAAGCCATTGCATGGCGTCAGCCGCACCAAAGCGCGCGACCAGCGTCACTTGCAGATCTATGCCACAAAGAATTAGGCAAGAGTTTGACTTTCGGGCGGGAATGCGGCGCCACAACCGGACAGGCGGCGTCCGGCGTCAGCTCTCCGGCGTATCGGCCAGCGTCTCGTCGGCCTTGGTATAGTGCGTTTCCTTGATCTGCCCGCTGATGGCAGCAAAGGCCGCGGTCAAGACGGCAACGTCATCGGAGAAGCCGACGACGGCCAGCACGTCGGGGATGATATCGATCGGCAGCACGAAGTAGGCGAGGGCTGCAAGCAGGATGCCGCGGGTGCGTGTCGGGGTCTTCGGATCGATGGCGCAGTAATAGGCGGCAACCAGGTCGCGGCTGAATGGGATCTGGCGGGCAGCTCGGCGAAAGGTCGGCCAGAAGCGGCGCTTCACGCGCTTTTCCCGCCGCTCCTGCTCGGATTCTTCGCCAGGCAAGAGAATTTCACCAATCTTGATGTCGTCCATCGTCCCGCTTCCGCTATATTCTCGGGCGCCAGGCGTTCTCGTGAACGCGCGGCGCTCCGGCGCTTTCAATATGGGAATTCCGCGTCCTATTTCAAATGATCGGGCATGCGGCCTGCCGCAGCCTTGTCCATGCGCGCCGCCAGCTTGAAGTCGAGTTCGCTCAATCCGCCGGCGTCATGGGTCGTCAGCGTTACGTCGACGCGATTGTAGACGTTGAACCATTCCGGGTGATGGTTGAGCTTCTCGGCGACGATCGCGCATTCGGTCATGAAGCCGAAGGCCTCGACGAAGTTCTTGAAGCGGAACGCCTTCCAGATCGAGTTGCCGTCTTCGGCCCGCACCCAACCTTCCATCTTGTGAAGGTTGTCGGCAATCGTCGCCTCGTCCAGTCTCTCCGCTGCCATTGCTTGTCTCCTCCCATGCGCCTGTTCGAAGCCCGAGCTGTCGCGTATAAGCGTCAACTGTCTCCAGCCTTCGAATCTGAATAGCATGAAACCAGTCAGAGTTCTTTTCGTTTGTCTCGGCAACATCTGCCGGTCGCCGCTTGCCGAGGGCGTGTTGCGCGCGTTGGCGGTGCAAAAGGGATTGGCTTTAGCGCTGGAGATCGATTCGGCCGGAACCGGCGCCTGGCATATCGGCGATCCGCCGGACCGGCGATCGATAGAGACGGCGCGGCGGCACGGCTTCGATATTTCTGCGCTGCGCGGACGCCAGGTGGCTGCGGCAGATTTCAGTGATTTCGACCTCATCCTCGGCATGGACGAGAACAATGTCCGCACGCTGAAAAGGCTCGCGCCGGATGGCACGGCGCAGAAGGTGCATCTCTTTCTCGATTATGCGTCAGGCGACCTGCGGGACGTGCCGGATCCCTATTACGAAGGGCGGGAAGCCTTCGAGGCGCTTTACCAGATGCTGGAGGCCGGATGTTCGTCGTTGCTCGAAAGGCTCGGCGAACGCACCTCGTGAAGCGGGAAAACCTCTTCCGTCAGGTACGGTCCGCCGCCGACTGAATCGCGCGACGAGAGCAGCACGAAGCGGGAGACCGTGAAGAGCGAGGTCATGAAGTTGCCGCGCCCCGAGAGGTACTCGACCACGTCTTCGACACGGCTGGAGCGCAGCCGCGCCAGCGTCACGTGCGGGGTGAACTTGCGCGGGTCCGGCCCCAGTCCGAGCCTTTGGCAGATGCGCTCGATTTCGGCCTGCAGCGCATACATTTCCGGATGGTTGGTAACGCCGGCCCAGACCGAGTGGGGCTTCTTCGAGCCGAAGGCGCCGGTGCCGTTCAGTTGCAGTTGGAATTCAGGACGTTCGATGCGATCGAGTTTGTCGATGATCTCGTCGGCGGTGCGCCAGTCGACGTCACCGATGAAGCGCAGGGTGATGTGGTAGTTCTCCACATCGATCCAGCGAGCTCCGGGAAGACCTCCGCGCAGCAATGAAAGACTCATTGCAGCATTGCGCGGAATTTCGAGGGCGGTGAATAGTCTCGGCATGGCGAGCTCCCCGAATCTCTTGCAGATGTCTTAGCGAATCACGCATCGCATCTGCACGCAACTGGTATTTGACGCTTCAGAATATTAACGTTGCCTTAACTGTGGACGATGTCATCACTCCGTCTTGTTCAGCGTTGCCAGAAACCGCTCGACGACGGGCAGGGCCTTCTCGACCATGACGCCGACGCCGTCGCCATTGGGATGCATGCCGTCTTCGAGCTTGAGCTTGGCCTCCGTCACCACGCCGTCGAGAAAGAACGGATAGAGTTCCAGCCCATATTTTTTGGCGAGTTCCGGATAGATCGGGTTGAAGCGGGCGGCGTAGTCGGCGCCCATGTTCGGCGGCGCCATCATGCCGGCGAGCAGCACGGCGATGCCGCGGTCCTTCAGCCGGGTGATCATCGCCTCGATGTTCTTGCGGGTCTCTTCAGGCGCGATGCCGCGCAGCGCGTCGTTGGCGCCAAGCTCGAGGATCACGCCCTTGGTACCATCCGGCACCGACCAGTCGATGCGGGCAAGACCGCCGGAACTCGTGTCGCCGGAAACGCCGGCGTTCGCGATCGTCACGTCGAAGCCCTTTTCCTTCAGCGCCTTTTCGAGCCGGGCCGGGAAGGCGTCCTCCGGCGGGAGCTGATAACCCGCCATCAGGCTGTCGCCGAACCCGATGAGGCTGATCGTCTCGGCGCGTGCGGTGCATGATAACGCAAATGTCATCATCAGTGCCAAGAAAACCCGTTGAAATCCTTTTAATGCCATGGGCCTGTTCCTAAATCCCGAATGCCGTTTCTGTTCCCCACTTCGTTTCATATAGGGTTGTTTCGCTTGGCCAGCACCATCATCGAACTTAAAAACGCGGATCTGACGCTGGGCGAGGCGGCCGCCTCGGTGCATGTGCTGAAAGGCATGAGCCTGACGATCAATGCCGGAGAATCGGTCGGCATCGTCGGCCCGTCCGGTTCAGGCAAGTCGACTTTGCTGATGGTGCTTGCCGGGCTCGAGCGGCTGGATCGCGGCGAGATCGTCATCGACGGCACGCCGCTGCACCGGCTCGACGAGGACAGGGTTGCGGACTTTCGCGGGCGCAACATCGGCATCGTCTTCCAGTCTTTCCACCTCATTCCCAACATGACGGCACTCGAAAACGTCGCCGTGCCGCTCGAACTGGCCAATGTCCCGGGCGCCTTCGAGATCGCGCGCAAGGAGCTTGTCGCCGTCGGCCTCGGCGAGCGGCTCAGCCATTATCCCGGCCAGCTCTCGGGCGGCGAGCAGCAGCGCGTTGCGATCGCCCGGGCGCTTGCGCCCTCGCCGAAGCTTCTGATCGCCGACGAACCAACCGGCAACCTCGACGCCGAAACCGGACGGCAGATCGCCGATCTGCTTTTCGCCGAACAGCGTGACCGCGGCATGACACTCGTGCTCGTGACCCATGACGCCGCCCTTGCCGACCGCTGCGCGCGGCAGGTGCGGGTGCGCTCGGGCGAGATCGTTGCCGGCGGCGCCGCGGACCCCGTGGCCGTGGCGCCGGTCCAGCAGGCGGCCTCGGCATGATCGGCGCGCCTTCGGTACGGCTGCGGCCGCTGCTTGCCCTGCGGCTGGCGCTGCGTGAAATGCGCGGCGGGCTCAAGGGCTTCTACATCTTCCTCGCCTGCATTGCGCTGGGTACGGCGGCGATTGCCGGCGTCAACTCGCTGTCGCAGTCGATCACAGCGACGATCGCATCGCAGGGTCAGGAACTGCTCGCCGGCGATATTCGCTTCGAGCTTAACAATCGTGTCGCAACGACCGAAGAGCGCGCCTATCTCGATGGTCTTGGGACCGTTGCGGTTTCCGCTGGCCTGAGATCTATGGCGCGGCTGCCCGACGGTTCCAATCAAGCCCTGGTGGAACTGAAGGCCGTCGATGCGGCCTATCCGCTCTATGGCACGCTGGAAAGCCAACCCGACAGGCCGCTGCACGACCTCATCGCACGCGACGGCGATGTCTTCGGTGCGGTCGTGGCGCCTCTGCTGCTCGACCGCCTGGACGTTAAGGTCGGAGACGAAATCCTTCTCGGCAACGCCCGTGTCCGGATCGCCGGCACGATCACGCGCGAGCCGGATGCGCTTTCCGACGGCTTCGGCTTCGCGCCCCGCCTGATGGTCTCGGACGAAGCCCTGGCGGCGACGGGACTGGTGCAGACCGGAAGCCTCGTCGAGCACACATACAAGGTGAAGCTCGCCGATCCGGCAGGGGTTGCGGCCGTTCGCACCGAGGCGGAGAAAAGCCAGCCGGCAGCCGGCTGGTCGATCCGCACCAGCGGCAACGCAGCACCGGCGCTGACGGCCAACATCACGCGTTTCTCGCAGTTCCTGACGCTTGTCGGCCTGACGGCGCTCATCGTCGGCGGCGTCGGCGTCGCCAATGCGGTGCGCGCCTATCTCGATGCCAAGCGCAGCGTGATCGCGACCTTCAAATGCCTGGGCGCCCCCGCCGCCTTGGTGGCGATGATCTATCTCGCACAGATCCTGATGATCGCCTTGATCGGCATCGTTATCGGGCTCGTGCTCGGAGCTCTGATCCCCTTTGTCGCGGCGCAGTTTTTGGCCGACCTGTTGCCGATTTCGACCGCCTTCCATCTCTATCCGGGCGCGCTCGGGCTTGCCGCCCTGTTCGGCGTGCTGACGGCGCTGACCTTCGCCATCCTGCCGCTCGGACGGGCGCGCGCCATTCCTGCGACCGCACTCTTCCGCCAGCAGGGTTTCGATCCCTCGGGTTTTCCGGCCTGGCCCTATCTGCTCGGCGCCGTCGCGTGTCTTGCCGCACTCGCCGGCCTGGCGATCTTTACGGCTTACGACCGCTATATTTCGCTCGTCTTCCTCGGCGCGATTGCCTTCGCCTTCATCGTGCTCAGGGCCGTTGCGCTCGCGATCGCCTGGCTCGCGCGCCGCAGCCCGCGGGTCAATTCGCCGGCTCTCAGACTGGCGATCGGCAACATTCACCGTCCGGGTGCGCTGACCTCCTCGGTGGTGCTGTCGCTTGGGCTCGGTCTGGCGCTTCTGGTGACGCTGGCGCTGATCGACGGCAATCTGCGCCGCGAACTCACCGGAAGCATGGCGGAGCGAGCGCCGAATTTCTTCTTCGTCGATATCCAGGGCAGTGAGATTGAAGGTTTCCGCTCGGTGCTGAACCAGGCGATCCCGAAGGGCAAGGTCATCGAGGTGCCGATGCTGCGCGGCCGCATCACCGCCTTCAACGGTGAGGACGTGAACAGCCGCAACGTGCCGCCTGCAGGCCAATGGGTGCTGCGCGGCGACCGCGGTATCACCTACGCCAAGAACAAGCCGGAGAATTCGACGCTGTCCGAAGGCGCCTGGTGGCCGGCCGACTACAGCGGCGAACCCCTGGTTTCCTTCTCGTCCGAGGAGGCCGGCGAACTCGGCCTGAAGATCGGCGATACGGTCACCGTCAATGTGCTCGGCCGCAACATCACCGCCAAGATTGCCAACTTCCGCAATGTCGAGTGGGAATCGCTGTCGATCAACTTCGTCATGGTGTTCTCGCCGAACACCTTTGCCGGCGCGCCGCATGCCTGGCTGGCGACTGTGATCGATCCGTCGGCGACGCCGGAAGAGGAGGCGGCGGTCCTGAAGGCCGTCACCAATGCCTATCCGACGATCACCAGCGTACGGGTGAAGGACGCTCTCGACATTGTGAATGGGCTGCTCGGTCAGCTGGCAACGGCGATCCGGGCGGCCGCGGCCGTGGCGCTCGTCGCCTCCGTGCTGGTGCTGGCCGGCGCGCTTGCGGCCGGCAACCGGGCGCGCGTCCATGATGCGGTGGTCCTGAAGACGCTGGGGGCAACGCGGGTGACGCTGATCAAGGCGTTCAGCTACGAATACGCGATCCTCGGTCTTGCAACCGCAGTTTTTGCGCTGTTTGCCGGCGGTATCGCCGCCTGGTTCGTCGTCAACCGCATCATGACGCTGCCGTCGAGCTTCCTGCCCGACGTGGCGATCGTGACGGTTGTGGCAGCGCTGGTGATGACGGTCGGCATCGGACTTGCCGGTACATGGCGCATTCTCGGGCAGAAGGCGGCGCCGGTCCTGCGCGAACTTTGACCGGGCCGAGTTAACCGTAAATCCCTATTGCGCCGGTCTGAATCGGTCCGGTGCAACGGAATCCGGGAGTGCCGGGTCTTGTGTGCAGCGGGTTTCGGCATCATATTTGTCCACAGGCATGCTGGAGCTCCGCAGCGGCGCCTGGGCGTGGAAGCTCATCTTCCAGGGCGATATTCGCCGCCCGACACCGTAACTTCCACCGGAGCTTGAATGAGGAAACAATGGCTGATCTGAGAAATTACCAAACCCGAATGTCGCCCGCCGGCGCTCAGGCGGGTGCCGTGATTGACGAAGGCCTTCGCGCATACATGCTGAAGGTCTACAACCTGATGGCGCTTGGTCTGGCGATCACTGGCGTCGCGGCCTACCTGGCCTTCCAAATGGCGTTTTCGGATGGCCAGCTGACTGCCTTTGGTGCTGCGATCTATACGAGCCCGCTGAAGTGGGTGGTGATGCTGGCGCCGCTGGCGCTCGTGTTCTTCATGAGCTTCCGCATCAATAGCATGAGCGTTTCTGCCGCGCAGACGACGTTCTGGATCTATGCGGCCCTGATGGGCCTGTCGCTGTCGTCGATCTTCCTGATCTACACCGGCCAGAGCATCGTTCAGACGTTCTTCGTGACGGCCGCCTCGTTCGGCGCCCTGTCGCTTTACGGCTACACCACGAAGAAGGACCTGTCCGGCATGGGCTCGTTCCTGATCATGGGTCTGTTCGGCGTCATCATCGCGTCGATCGTCAACATCTTCCTCGCCTCTTCGGCGCTCGCCTTCGCGATCAGCGTGATCGGCGTGCTGATCTTCGCTGGCCTCACCGCCTACGACACGCAGAAGATCAAGGAAATGTACTACGAAGCCGATGACAGCACCGTTGCCGGCCGCAAGGCGATCATGGGCGCGCTGACGCTCTATCTCGACTTCATCAACCTGTTCATGTTCTTGCTCCAGTTCATGGGCAACCGGAACAACTAAGTCTGAACAGCAGACGGAAAAGGCGGCTTCGGCCGCCTTTTTTGTTTGCTGAAGCAGCTTGAAAGCGTCCGGGCTCCGTGGGAGTGAAAGGACGACGAAACCTTGGGATCAAAGTCTTTAGCCATGTCCCTGACCCTGCGCGACGCCACCCTGGCCGATCTTCCCGTCATCACCGAGATCTATCGCGAATCCGTGTTGCACGGGGTTGCGACCTACGAGATCAACCCGCCATCCGAAAAGGAGATGCGGGCGCGGTTCGAAACGATCATCGGCAGCGGCTACCCGTACATGGTTGCGGTAGACGCGGGCGGGACGATCATCGGCTATGCCTACGCATCCGGCTTCCGCACGCGCACGGCCTATCGCTTCCTGGTCGAGGATTCCATCTACCTGGCGCCGGAAGCGCGCGGCAAGGGTGCCGGCAAGGCGCTGCTGGTCGAACTCGTCCGGCGTTGCACGGAACTCGGCTTCCGCCAGATGGTCGCGGTGATCGGCGGTGCCCATCCGGCCTCGATCGCCGTGCACCGGTCGCTCGGCTTCGAACTCCAGGGCACGATGAAAGCGACCGGCTTCAAGCATGGCCGCTGGCTCGACACGACGATCATGCAGCTCGCGCTCGGCGAGGGCCAGGCGACCGACCCGCCGGAAGACGTCTATCCGGACACCCTCTACCAGTGACCATCGCTTGCTGAAAAATGTCAGTCGGCGAAGCGCCTCGCAGCGCGCCGTAGGCAGGTCGTGCCGTTGCTGCCCGTGACGTCGGCGTGCGTCTCCTGATGGCACCCTTTCCCGCTGGTCAGGTTTCCACCAGCCTCAGCACCTTGTCGAATACCTTGAGCACCTGGGCGAGCTCGTGACCGCGCTTCAGGATCGTGCCGTGAATGTTCAGCACGCTATAGGCGCCCTGTTTCGCGGCCAGTTTCGGGTTCTTCTCGATCCGGTAGAGCGGCATTTCGCCCGAACGCTTGAACACTGAGAAGACCGCGCGGTCCCTCAGGTGGTCGATCGCGTAGTCCCGCCACTCGCCTTCGCCGACCATACGGCCGTAGACCCACAGGATCTGATCCAATTCGCGGCGATGGAAAGTGATGGGGGGAGCGTTCTTGGCGTTCTTGTATTCGTGAAGATCGACGACCACTTCGGAAGTGGTCTCGCGCTGATGGCGCGCCTCGCCTTGCGGCAAATCCGGCTCATCGGTCATCGGCAATCCGGCCTTCTGTTGTGACAGAACGATTACAGTGTGCCTGACACGAGCCGAAAAGCAAGCTGGAAGCCATGGGACGATGAGGTCATTTCTTGCCTCTGCCCCATTTCAGTCAAACCGGCGCCCCAATTCATCGCAAAACTCGCGGGCGCTGACGGACAGAGTCGTTGCCACCGTATGTCCGGTCAGATCGTCATGCTGCGGGAGTTCACCGAACGCAGTTATGGCCGGTTCGGTCCGGTAACTTCGAACCCTCAGCCCCAGCCCCTCGATGCTGCCGGGCCGAACCAACCCCTTGCGCTTCGCCGTCCCTACAATTTGCCCTGAGGGCCGGCGAGCACGGCCGCAGCGCCGATGATGGCACCCGGCGTTTCCTTGTCCTTCATCGATTGCAGCAGGATCGCGCAGCCGCTGTTTCCCGGGCGCTCGGTCAGCACCGTCGCCGGCAGCGTGAAGGACGCGGGCTGGCCGTCCCACATGCCGATCGTCTGTATGTCACGCACCGCATGCCAATAGGGGACTTCCTTGCCGCTGTTCTCCCCCTTCTCCATCTTCACGATCTTGGCGCGGTCGAAATAGACGACGACGACATTGGCCTTGCCGATGCCGCTACCGATGGTGATCTGGATTTCTTCGCCGAGGATCTTGGCGCCGACGGGAACGGCAAGCCCTTTGCCTTCCGCCTTCATCGTTTCCAGCCGCGTCTTGATTGCCTGCAAGTTGCCGCCGTTCAAGTGGTCGCGGCCGTTCAGGATTGCCTGGGGCGTGTAGACGCCGTTGCGCCCGAGCATGCGCGCATAGGCATATTGCCGCTCGGTGTTTTCCTTCGATGCCAGCGTGTCGGCCCAGCCGAGATAGTTCCAGTAGTCGACGTGATAGGCGAGCGCCACCACATCGCCTTCGTCGACCAGCGACTTCAGCGCCGCATCCGCCGGCGGACAGGACGAACAGCCCTGGCTGGTGAACAGTTCGACAACGCCCTTGACCGCCTGTTTCTCCTGCGCCCCGGCAGGGGCACCGGCGGCTGCGAGCAGCCCGAAAGCCAGTGCAACAGGGCGAATGAAAGAACGGTCTGCGGATGTCATGGCGTCACTTCGTTACCGGCCAGCGGCCTACTCCTTGTGGGGGAGTTCACTACATACGACGCCCCTGCATCAACGGGAAGTCACGTTGGAGTGAGGTGGCAAGTGAGCGCGATCCAGCACCCGATCGCTGGCCGGTGCACCTCAAAGAAAGAGCCGGGGCGCCTTTCGGCGTCCCGGCTCCAGAGCCTTGTATGCGCTCGCGCGATTAAGCGGCGAGGTCGCGCAGAACCGTCTGCAGGATGCCACCGTTGTTGACGTAGGTCACTTCATCCAGCGTATCGATACGGCAGACGAGCGGCACATCTTTCACGCTGCCGTCGCCGTAGGTTACCTTGGCAACGCGCTTTTCGCGCGGCTGGACATTGGCGAGGTTTTCGATCGTGACGATCTCATCGCCCTTGAGGCCCAGCGATTCCCAGGTCGTGCCTTCCTCGAAGACGAAGGGAATGACGCCCATGCCGACGAGGTTCGAGCGGTGGATACGCTCGAAGGACTGCGCGATGACGGCCTTGACGCCGAGCAGGTTGGTGCCCTTGGCAGCCCAGTCGCGCGACGAACCGTTGCCGTATTCGACGCCGGCGAAGATGACGAGCGGAACGCCCTCTTCCTTGTACTGCATGGCGGCGTCGTAAATCGACATCTCTTCCTTGGACGGATAGTGGATGGTGTAGCCACCTTCCTTGCCGTTCGGGCCGAGCATGTGGTTGCGGATGCGGATGTTGGCAAACGTGCCGCGCATCATCACCTCATGGTTGCCACGACGCGTGCCGTACTGGTTGAAGTCGGCAACGCCGACGCCGTGACCGATGAGGTAGGCACCGGCCGGCGAGGCCGCCTTGATCGAACCGGCCGGCGAGATGTGGTCGGTGGTGATCTTGTCGCCGAAGAGACCAAGCACGCGGGCGCCCTTGATGTCGGAGATGCCCGAACCGGACTTGCCCATGCCGACGAAGTAGGGCGGGTTCTGCACGTAGGTCGAACCGTCGTCCCAGGCATAGGTCTGGCCCGGAGGAACCTGAACGGCCTGCCAGTTTTCGTCGCCCTTGAACACGTCGGCGTACTTGGTCGCGTAAAGTTCGCGGGTGACGTACTTGAAGATGAACTCCTGGATTTCCTTGGAGGTCGGCCAGATGTCCTTGAGGAAGACCGGCTTGCCGTCCTGGTCTTCGCCGAGCGGCTCGTTGGTCAGGTCCTTCTGGACGGAACCTGCAAGCGCGTAGGCGACGACGAGCGGCGGCGAAGCGAGGTAGTTCGCCTGGACGTCCGGCGAGATGCGGCCTTCGAAGTTACGGTTGCCCGAGAGAACGCCGGCGGCGATCAGGCCCTTGTCGTTGATCGTCTTCGAGATCGGCGCCGGCAGCGGGCCGGAGTTGCCGATGCAGGTCGTGCAGCCGAAGCCGACGAGGTTGAAGCCGAGCGCGTCGAGGTCCTTCTGCAGGCCGGACTTGGCGAGGTATTCGCCGACGACCTGCGATCCCGGTGCGAGCGAGGTCTTGACCCACGGCTTGGACTTCAGGCCCTTGGCAACCGCGTTGCGGGCGAGCAGGCCGGCAGCGATCAGGACCGACGGGTTGGAGGTGTTGGTGCAGGACGTGATCGCAGCGATGGCAACGTCGCCATGGCCGAGATCGAAATCGGTACCTTCGACGGCATAGCGGTTCGAAAGCTGGCCCGGCTTCTTGTAGTCGCCTTCAAGCGAGGTTGCGAAGCCCGATGCGATGCTTTCGAGCGGGATGCGACCTTCCGGACGCTTCGGGCCAGCCATGGCCGGAACGACGTCGCCGAGGTCGAGTTCGAGGGTGTCGGTGAAGACGAGCTCGGAACCGTCACCGTCACGCCACATGCCCTGAGCCTTGGAATAGGCTTCGACCAGCGCGATGCGCTGCTCTTCACGGCCGGACATGGTGAGGTAGTTGATGGTTTCGCTGTCGACCGGGAAGAAGCCGCAGGTGGCGCCGTATTCCGGACCCATGTTGCCGATGGTGGCGCGGTCGGCGAGCGTCATGTTGTCGAGGCCCGGGCCGAAGAATTCGACGAACTTCGAGACAACGCCCTTCTTGCGCAGCATCTGCACGACCATAAGCACGAGGTCGGTCGCGGTGACGCCTTCCTTGAGCTTGCCGGTGAGCTTGAAGCCGATGACCTCAGGCAGGAGCATGGAGACCGGCTGGCCGAGCATGGCAGCTTCCGCTTCGATGCCGCCCACGCCCCAGCCGAGAACGCCGAGACCGTTGATCATGGTGGTGTGGCTGTCGGTGCCGACGCAGGTGTCCGGGTAGGCGGTGACGACGCCATCTTCTTCACGGGTCCAGACGGTCTGGCCCAGATACTCCAGATTGACCTGGTGACAGATGCCGGTGCCGGGCGGAACGACGCGGAAGTTCTTGAACGCCTGCTGGCCCCACTTCAGGAAGCGGTAGCGCTCGCCGTTGCGCTCGTACTCGAGCTCGACGTTGCGGGCAAAGGCGTTCGGGGTGCCGAATTCGTCGACGATGACGGAGTGGTCGATGACGAGGTCGACGGGAACGAGCGGGTTGATCTTTTCCGGGTCGCCACCGAGCGAGACCATGGCGTCGCGCATCGCCGCGAGGTCGACGACAGCAGGCACGCCGGTGAAGTCCTGCATCAGAACGCGGGCCGGACGATAGGCGATTTCGTTTTCAGCCGTGCCCTTGTCGTTGAGCCAGGCGGCAACGTTCTCGATGTCCTTCTTGGTGACGGAGCGGCCATCTTCGTTGCGCAGCAGGTTCTCGAGCAGAACCTTCATCGAATAGGGCAGCTTGGAAACGCCGGCGAGACCGTTCGCCTCAGCCTTGGGCAGGCTGTAATAGACGTAGTCGACACCGTTGACGGTGAGCGTGGAGCGACAATTGAAGCTGTCTAGGGATTTGGACACTGGATAATACCCCGTTCCGTCTGATCGCCAAAAACTGACGTACGAACGCCCGAGCGCCTGTGAAGCGCGAATTGGGATGCGGGTGCGGCCATTTCCGCTGTCCGTACGTGGAAATTCATTCCATGTTCGGCGCTAGGATGAAATTCACGCCGACCGCTGGCGTGTTGGCCGCCTTATAGATAATTTCTCCAAAACGTGCCAGAGCAACGAAGGTCGAAACGGGACTTTTTTTTGCCCTGCGACAAAGAGAGTGAAGGGAAGCTGAAAATTCATGCGCCTCATGGCTGAAGGGTTGAGCGCGAAGCGCGGTGAGGACCTGATTTTTAACGATATTTCCTTTATTCTCGACGCCTCGGAAGCCCTTGTCGTGACGGGTCCGAACGGCTCCGGCAAGTCCACTTTGCTGCGGGTTCTGGCGGGGTTGTTGAGGCCCGAAAGCGGGCACCTGAAACTTGAGAATGGCCCCCCGGAAATCGCCCATCCATCCGAGCTCAGCCACTATCTCGGACACCGCAACGCGATGAAGCGCGAACTGACCGTCGCGGAAAATCTTTCCTTCTGGCGAGACTTCATGGGTGATTCGCCCGGGGGGCGCGGCGCCACGCTCACCGAGGCGGTCGAAGCGGTCGGCCTGCCCGATATCGCCCATCTGCCCTTCGGTTATCTTTCGGCCGGCCAGCAGCGGCGCATGGCGATGGCCAAGTTGGTCATTGCCTATCGCCCGATCTGGATCCTCGACGAGCCGACCGCAGCGCTTGACGCCGGCGCCGACCGGCTGTTTGCCGATCTGGTGAAGGCGCATCTTGGCAAAGGCGGCATCGTCATTGCGGCGACCCACCAGCCACTCGGGCTCGACCGCACGAAGGAGCTGCACATGACGGGGTTCGAGCATCTGGCAGGAGATCACTGGCATGATGCATAGGGTCGCAATGCCTGGAAGCCCATTGTCGGAAAACGCGCGCGTGCCGATCCGGAGGTTGCCGCTATGATCGCGCTCTTTTTCCGCGATCTCAAACTGTCGATCCGCGCCGGCGGCGGGGCGATGATCGGCGTGCTCTTCTTCATGACTGTGGTGGCAGTCATTCCCTTCGGTGTCGGTCCCGACCTGAACCTGCTTTCGCGCATCGGTCCGGCGATCCTGTGGATCGGCGCGCTGCTCGCCTCGCTGCTCGGCCTCGACCGGCTGTTCCAGGCGGAGCGCGACGACGGCTCGCTCGACCTGATGCTGATGCAGGAAACGCCGCTGCTTTTCACCGTCTTCGTCAAATGTGCGGCGCATTGGGCGGCGACCGGCCTGCCGCTGGTGATCGCCTCGCCGCTGCTCGGCCTCTTCATGAACATGAGCGAGATCGCCATCGGCGCCACCATGCTGACGCTTCTGATCGGCACGCCGGCGATCACCTTCATCGGTGCAGTGGGGGCGGCCGTTGCCGTGTCGCTGCCGCGTGGCGGGCTGCTGGTTTCGATCCTTGTACTGCCGTTGGCGATCCCGGTGCTGATCTTCGGTGTCAGCGCTGTCTATGCGGCGATCGAGGATCCGGCGCCGTTCCTGCCACCTTTGATGATCCTTGCGGCAATCACCCTGTTCTTCGCCGTCATCGGCCCGGTTGCCGCCGCCGCAGCACTTCGGCACGCGTCCGATTGACGCAATCGGGCCAGAACGGGCGAAAGTGTTTGCGGCATTCCCATGGATTTGTCGCTAAGCTGTTCAGATCGATAACATTTATGATCCGCGTTCCAACTCGATCGTGATCGGGCGATTGACGCGGATCAATTGCAGGCGGGCGCCTTAAGCGCTAAAGAGCGACCATGAGCGAAAACAGCCTGGCCATCCGCAAATTCAGCGATCTCGCCAACCCGACGCGGTTCCTGGCGCTGGCCGACCGTTTGTTGCCCTGGCTTTCCGGGCTGACGGCGCTGTTCTTCGTTGCCGGCGTCTGGCTTTCCTTCACGACGGAAGGCGATTACCAGCAGGGCGAAACGGTGCGCATCATGTATGTGCACGTGCCCGCGGCCTGGCTGTCGATGATGTGCTATTCGGTGATGGCCTTGGCAGCTCTCGGTACGCTCGTCTGGCGCCATCCGCTTGCCGACGTCTCCTCGCGCGCGGCAGCCCCGATCGGCGCCTGTTTCACCTTCCTGGCGCTCGTCACCGGCTCGCTCTGGGGCAAGCCGATGTGGGGCACCTGGTGGGTCTGGGATGCGCGGCTGACCTCGGTCTTCGTGCTGTTCCTGATGTATCTCGGACTGATGGCGCTCAACCGCGCGATCGACGATCCGGCGCGGTCCTCCAAGGTTTCGGCCATTCTGGTTCTCGTCGGCTTCGTCAACATCCCGATCATCAAGTTCTCGGTCGAGTGGTGGAACACGCTGCATCAGCCGGCGAGCGTCATGCGGCTCGACGGACCGACGATCGATCCGGAGTTCCTGTGGCCACTGATCGTGATGGCGATAGCCTTCACGCTGCTGTTCTTCACGCTGCACATCGCCGCCATGCGCAACGAAATCCTGCGCCGGCGCGTCACGGCGCTCAGGCGCCTTGCGGCCCGTGCTGCCGGACGGGGAGCCCGCGCACAATGATGAGCCACGCCGCCTACGTTTTCACGAGCTATGGAATAGCCACGCTGACGGTCCTCGGTCTGATTGCCTGGGTCGTGCTCGACGGTCGTGCCCGCCGGCGTGAACTCACCGAACTCGAAGCCGCAGGCATCCGCCGGCGCTCGGCCGAACCGGCTTCCGGAGAAACACGATGAGCAGCGCACCCGCTCCGGGTAACGAGGAGCGCAAACCCGGCCCCATGCGTTTCGTGCTGGCGGCGCTGCCGCTCGTCATCTTCGCCGGGCTTGCGGCGATCTTCTGGAGCCAGCTCAATTCCGGCAAGGACGTGAGCGAAATCCCCTCCGCGCTGATCGGCACCAAGGCGCCGAAACTCGACATGCCGGCGCTCGAAGGTGCGACGCGCGATGGCCACCCGATGCCGGCTTTGACCGATGCGGCGATCAAGGGCAAGCTGACGCTCGTCAACATCTGGGCCTCCTGGTGCGTGCCTTGCCGGCAGGAGCATCCCTTCATCCTGGAACTGTCGAAGGATCCGCGGCTGACCGTCGTCGGTATCAACTACAAGGACCAGAACGAAAACGCGCTCAGGTTTCTCGGCGAACTCGGCAATCCCTTCTCCGCCATCGGCGTCGACCCGCGCGGCAAGGCGGCGATCGATTGGGGCGTCTACGGTATTCCGGAATCCTATCTCGTCGGCGCTGACGGCACGATCCTCTACAAGCGCGTCGGCCCGTTCGACGAAAACAGCGTGAAGACGGGTCTGCTGCCGGCGATCGAAAAGGCGACTGCGGGTTCGTAACCGCTCCCGGCATTAGCTCTCATTCGGATGGGAGGGATTTGCTCCTCATCCGCCTGCCGGCTCCTTCTGCCCGCAAGCGGGGCGAAGAAGACACGTAGCGCTCGGTTGCCCTAAACTCTCGCATCGCATCGACGGCGTAAAACCGTGCCTTCCCTGCCGGGCAGTCGTGGAATGAAGTGAGTGCCTCAAGTCCCTTCGCCCCATCTGCCGGAGAAGGTCGCGGATGCGGGATGAGGGGCTGCGACGGCGACCGAAGCCCGCTTAAATCCCCGCCTGCCAGTCCCTGACCGCATCAAGCGGCCAGACGAGCATCAGTACGTTGAGCGTGAGATTGTCGCGGATCAGCCAGCCGGTGAAGAGCTCGAAGACGATGGCGACCGTTACGGTCAGCCAGACGGGCATGCGGGCGGCAAACAGGAAGCCGGCGGCCATGGCCAGTGTATCCATCGTCGAATTCAAGATGCTGTCGCCGAAATAGTCGAGCGAAATCGTTGCCGAGCGGTAGCGGTTGATCACCATCGGCGTGTTTTCGGCGATCTCCCAGGCGGATTCGATCACGGTCCCAAGGAAGAGCTTTGCCGTCAGCGGCTTGCCGCGCAGGAGCAGATGGCCGAGGCCGTAGAACAGGAAGCCGTGGATGATGTGCGACGGTGTGTACCAGTCGGCGATATGCTGCGAGTTGCCGCTGGATTTGACCACGGGCTCGAACAGTTTGACGTAGCCGCATTCGCAGATCCAGAGGCGACCCATCAGATGTTGGGTGACCATCTGGATGATGAGAACAGCAAAACAGGCGGCGAGCCAGAGGAGTGCGTGCCGGTTGCGGCTGTCATTCTCCTCGAGCATCGTGCTCACTCGGCGTTCTCCTGGTCAAGCGAGTGTTTCATGATCAGCGGCATCTGGGCGAGCGTAAAGAGAATGGTGATCGGCATCGTGCCCCAGACCTTGAAGGCGACCCAGAAATCGGTCGTGAACGAGCGCCAGACCACTTCGTTGAGCACGGCGAGGACCAGGAAGAACAGGCCCCAGCGCAGCGTCAGCTTGCGCCAGCCGGCCTCATCCAGCTTGAAGGCGGAGTGGAAGACGTAGCCGAGCAGCGACTTGCCGAACAGCAGGCCGCCGAGCAGGATCGTGCCGAACAGCGTGTTGACGATCGTCGGCTTCATCTTGATGAAGGTGTCGTTCTGCAGCCAGAGCGTCAGCGCGCCGAAGACGAAGACGACGATGCCCGAAATCAGCGGCATCATCGGCAGGGTGCGGGTCAGCACCCAGGAGACGGCAAGCGCGATTGCGGTCGCGGCCATAAACAGGCCGGTGGCGATGAAGATCGGACCGCCGAGTTCGGCGAGCGCCGGAAAATGCCCGGCCAACCATTCGCCACGCGAATTGGCAAAGAAGAAGACCATCAGCGGCCCAAGCTCCAGCACCAACTTGAGCAAGGGGCTGACTTCCTTCTGCGGCTTGGCAGCCTCGATCGACGACATCTGGGGGTCCTGTTTCTGCATGTACCTGCTGCTCATAACACCAGCTTTGCGGCAAAACCATATCAAGGCAACGGGCCGGCGTAACTACGCGCAGGCCCGATCGTCCCGTCAGGCGGCAACGCCGGCGATCGCCTCGGCAAAATCCTTGGCTTCGAACGGCTCGAGATCGTCGATCCCTTCGCCGACGCCGATGAAATAGACCGGCAACTTGTGCTTGGCGGAGATGGCGACGAGGATGCCGCCGCGCGCCGTGCCGTCGAGCTTGGTCATGATCAACCCGCTGACGCCGGCGACGTTGCGGAAGATCTCGACCTGCTGCAGCGCGTTCTGGCCGGTGGTGGCGTCGAGCGTCTGCAGCACGGTGTGCGGTGCATCCGGATCGAGCTTGCCGAGCACGCGCACGATCTTTTCGAGTTCGGCCATCAGTTCCGCCTTGTTCTGCAGGCGGCCGGCGGTGTCGATGATCAGGACGTCGGACTTCTTCTCGCGCGCCTGCTGGAAAGCCTCATAGGCAAGGCCAGCGGCATCGGCGCCGAGTTTGGACGAGACGATTTCTGAGTTGGTGCGCTCGGCCCAGATCTTCAGCTGCTCGATTGCCGCGGCCCGGAAGGTGTCACCGGCGGCGAGCATGACTTTCAGGCCCGCGCCGGAAAGCTTGGCGGCGAGCTTGCCGATCGTCGTGGTCTTGCCGGTGCCGTTGACGCCGACCACCAGGATCACGTGCGGCTTGTGGCTGAGATCGAGTTCCAGCGGCTTGGCGACGGGCGAAAGCACCTTGGTGATCTCGCCGGCCATGATGCGCGACACGTCCTCGCCCGAGACATCCTTGCCGTAGCGTTCCGAGGCGAGCGTGTCGGTGATGCGCATCGCCGTTTCGACGCCGAGGTCGGCCTGGATCAACAGGTCTTCGAGATCCTGCAGCGTCGCTTCGTCGAGCTTGCGCTTGGTAAACAGGCTGGCGATCTGGCCGGTCAGTTGCGATGAGGTGCGCGCGAGGCCGCGGCGCAGGCGCTGGTACCAGCTGAGCTTTTCCTTCGGCGCGGCGACGGGTTCTTCCTTGGGCTTGCGCTCGGTGGCGGAGAAGCCCTTGGGCAAAGCGGGCGTAGCGGTGGGCTCGGCCTCTGCTGTCTCGGTCGGCGCGACGTCGGTGGCGGCTTCTGCTGCGTTGGCTTCTGCGGTCTCGATGCTTTCGCGGAGGGCTGCGGCTTCACCCCCGTCTGCCCTGCCGGGCATCTCCCCCACAGGGGCGGAGATCACGCTGGGCTCGCTCTCGAGTTCGGAAGCAAGCGTTTCGGTTGGCGTGACCTCGTCTGCTTCGGCAGTCGTGACGTCGCTTGCCGTGGGTTCGGCATCGTCAGCAGCTTCTTCGATTCTCTCGACGATTTCGGCCTCGCGGGAGGCTACGATGATCTCATCGGAGGGAGCAGGCGCCTTGTGCGCAACAGGCGCCGCAGTCTCGGTGGCAGCTGTTGCTTCCTCAGCTGTGGCCTTGGTCTCCGTCTGCTCTCCCGCCTTGTGGGGGAGATGTCCCGAAGGGACAGAGGGGGGTATCGCGGCTTCAGTCTCGGCCGGCGTTACCACAGCTTCGACCGGGGCGGCTTCGTCGCGCGCCAGCTCTTCGGCGTCGTCGGAGGCCGGGCCACCGGCCGTCTCGATCTCGGCCCCAAGCACCGGATCGTCGTCGGACAACGGCAGGGTCTCGATGTCGACAGGTGGTTCGAAGGCGGTTTCCGGGCTCTCTTCGACGATCTCTGCCTCGGCAACGGCGGCAGGCGGTTCGACCGCCTCGGAGCTCGGCTCCGGCTGCGCCTCGACTTCGGGCGCAGAGACGATCGTCTCCTCCGGTACACCTTCCGGCGGCTTCGTTTCCTCCACCGCGCCCTTGCCGAAGGTGAAGATCCTCTTGATGAAACCCATTGCCATTCAGGAATTCCGCATAAATCAGGCCGCAGCCATCTGTTTTACCTGCATCGTCAGATGCTTGCCATTGTGGCCGGTGATTGAGACCGGGACAAGCGCACGGGGCGTCAGGTCAGCCGCGTCGACGAGCGTGAAGTTTTGTGTGTGGGCAAGCCCGTTGTTCTCGACCAGGATCGTCTGCTCGCTGCCGACCATACCTTCGAGGTGGCGGGCGTAGAGCGTCGCGCCGACGGCGCGAAGCCGCGCAGCACGATCCTTGACGAGCGCCCGGTCGAGCTGCGGCATGCGTGCCGCCGGCGTGCCGGGACGCGGGCTGTAGGGAAAGACGTGCAGATGCGCGATGCCGCAGTCCTCGGCGAGGCTCGCGGCATTTTCGAACATCTCTTCGGTCTCGGTCGGAAAGCCGGCGATCATATCGGCACCGAGGCTGATATCGGGGCGCAAGCGCCGGACCTGATCGGCAAAGGCGCGGGCGTCGGCGCTCGAATGACGGCGCTTCATGCGCTTCAGGATCAGGTCGTCGCCATGCTGCAGCGACAGGTGCAGGTGCGGCATGAAGCGCGCCTCGTCGGCGATCAGGTCGAAGAGGTGTTTGTCGGCCTCGATGCCGTCGATCGAGGAAAGCCGCAGGCGGCGGATTTCCGGAACCTGTTTCAGAAGCGTCTTCGCGAGCAGCCCGAGGGTCGGCGTGCCCGGCAGGTCGGCGCCGTAGCTGGTGGCATCGACGCCGGTCAAGACGATCTCGCAATAGCCGCTCTCGACCAGCCTGCGCGCCTGGTCGACGACGGCGCCCATCGGCACGGAGCGGGAATTGCCGCGGCCATAGGGGATGATGCAGAAGGTGCAGCGGTGGTCGCAGCCGTTCTGCACCTGGATGAAGGCGCGCACGTGGCCATCGATGTGCTTGACCATCTGCGGTGCGGTGGCGCGCACGCTCATGATGTCGTTGACCCGCAGCTTTTCTTCCGCCGAGACGCCGAAATCCGGCAGTGAACGATAGGAGGCGCTCTTCAGCTTCTCCTCGTTGCCGAGCACGGCGTCGACCTCGGCCATTTCGGCAAAGGTCTCCTTTTCGGTCTGCGCCGCGCAGCCGGTGACGATGATGCGGGCATGCGGATTGTCGCGCCGGGCACGGCGGATCGCCTGGCGCGCCTGGCGCACCGCCTCGCCGGTGACGGCGCAGGTGTTGACGAGGATGGCGTTGTTCAGCCCCGCCTTTTCGGCTTCCGCCCGCATCACTTCGGATTCGTAGGTATTGAGACGGCAGCCGAAGGTTATGACCTCGACGCCGCTCAAAGCGCCCGGGCTCCGCCCGCTTCGGCCTCGTCGCGCTGCCAATTGCCGGTCGTCGGGTTCAGCGTGCCGGACCATTCCCATTCGGCAGGTCCCGTCATGACGACATGATCGTCGTGCTCACGCCATTCGATCGTAAGCTTTGCCGGGGCAGGGGCGGATGCGACGTCGATCGCCACCTTGCGGCCGGTGCGGCCGGTGCGCGCGGCGCTGACCGCAGCCGCGCAAGCCGCCGAACCGCAGGCAAGCGTCAGCCCGGCGCCGCGTTCCCAGGTGCGGGTGCGCAGCGACGAGGGCGAAAGCACCTGCGCCAGCGTGATGTTGGCGCGCTCGGGAAACATCGGATGGTTTTCGAGCAGCGGGCCGAAACGATCGAGATCGAAGGACATCGGGTCTTTGTCGACCCAGAAGACGGCGTGCGGATTGCCCATCGACATGGCCGAGGGCGAGTGCAGGACGGGATTGTCGATCGGTCCGATCTGCAGTTCGATGCGGCTCGTATCGGCAAATTCCTCGGCAAGCGGGATCTTGTCCCAGGCAAAGACCGGCTTGCCCATGTCGACCGAGATCGTGCCGTCCTCATGCTCGGTGGCGTTGAGGATGCCTGCAATGGTCTGGAAGGTGAAGGCCTTCTTGCCGGTTTCGGCGGCCAGTGCCTGGACGACGCAGCGCGTGCCGTTGCCGCAGGCCTGGGCCATGGAGCCGTCGCAATTGACGATATCGATCCAGGCGTCGGTGCCCTGAGCCTTGGGGTCGTGGATCGCCATGATCTGGTCGAAGGCGGTTGCCGGATCGGCATTGAGCGCGATCGCAGCGGCCGGCGTCACCCGATCCTTCCGACCGCGCATGTCAACGACGAGGATCTTGTTTCCAAGCCCGTTCATCCTGGCAAATTGCACGTTGTCGGTCATGTCGCGATTGTCCAAACGGGCCCGCTCCGGGCGGGCCATCCTTCATTCGGGCTGTATATGGCGGAAAAGCCCGGAAAATACCAGTGCCGCCTTTATTCGGCTCCCTCGCCGCCGGTCGGTACATCGAAGATTTCGCCGGGGCGAAGCGGCCGGAAGCGGCTGCGGGCGATGCCCGCCGCATCGAGCGCCCGTTCCAGCGCCTGTCGCGGCTCTTCGACGCCTTCGTCGGTCAGGCGAAACGTACCCCAATGGTGGCCGGCGACATGGGCGGCGGCGCAATCGACCATGCCGCGCACGGCTTCCTCCGGGTTCTGGTGCTGGTCCTGCATGAACCAGCGCGGCTCGTAGGCCCCGAAGGGCAGGTTGGCGAGGCGGAAGGCGCCGTGTTTTTCGCGGGCGGCGCGATAGTTGATGCCGTCGTGAAAGCCGGTATCGCCGACGTGGTAGATCTTGCCGGCCGGCGTCTCCACGACGAAGGCGGCCCAGAGCGCCATGCGCCGGTCGCGCGAGCCGCGCGCCGACCAGTGGTGGCAGGGCTCGGCGTGAAGAATGACGTCATCGCCGCAATCGAGCTGGTCGCCCCAGTCGACCACGTCGATCTCGACGTCGGGAACGGCGCGGCGGATGATCGTGTCGTTGCCGAGCGGCGTGACGATGCGGGGAGCATGTTCCTCGTGAAGGGCTGCCAGCGTCTCGACATCGAGGTGGTCGTAGTGATTGTGGGTGACGAGCACGATGTCGATCGGCGGCAGGTCGTCGAGTTCGATGCCGGGCGCGTTGCGGCGCTGCGGGCCGGCAAAGGCAAACGGGCTGGCGCGATGCGACCAGACGGGGTCGGTGAGAATGTTGAGCCCATGCACCTGGATGAGCAGCGTCGCGTGTCCGACCATCGTCACGCGCAGGCGATCGCCTTCGACGCTGAGTTCAGGCTTCACCGGCGCGAACGGGCTTGGATTGTGCGCGGGCCAGCGCACCTTGCCGCTGCCGAACTGCCAGCGCAGGAGATCTGCCGCGCCCTTGGGCGGTTTGCCGTCGGGATTGAAGAACCTGGTGCCGTCGAAATGATCGGTGACGGGACCTTGGTAATAGGGATTGCGTGTCTTCATCCGGGCGGTTCGCCTTGGTTGAAAGGTCAAGGTTTAATAAATTCTTGAAGACAGCAACTGGATTGCTATCGTGGTTCCATGCTCGTTCGATTCGACCCGCAAGAACGTCTCTACAAGACCCTGAAGCTGGTCCGCTCCATCCATCTCAATATGCAGCGCTCGGCAGAACATATGCTCGATGGTGCCGGCATATCAGTGGCGGAGCGGGCGGTTCTCGAACTTTTTTGCGAAATGCCGCTGACGGTGCCGGAAGCCGGACGGCGCCTGTCGATGAAACGGCAGTTCGTGCTCAGGGTCGTCAACGGGCTGATGGACAAGACGTTGCTGGAAAGACGGCCGAACCCGGAACACCGCAGCGCCTATCTTTGTGCGCCGACGGCGGCCGGGCGTGATCTGTTCGCGGAAATCCATCGCCGCGAGGTGGAGTTGCTGCATGCCCTGCTCGGCGATATCAACCAGACCGAAGTGGTGGCCGCACTTCGGGTGATGACGCGGGTGTCGACCGCCTTCGAGCAGCTGGCTGGCGAACTCGACGACGCCGGCAAGGACGAGGCGCTCTGAGCCGAAAGCGCCTCATTTGCCTGCCGTCCTTGACTTTTGCCGCGCTTTCCTGTTTATCCGCGCCAATTCCTTCGCAAGCTCAAGTCTTCGAAGCCACCGACCGGGTCCCGTAAAGGTATAAAGAGAACCCGGAGGTCAACACCCGACAGCGCGTGGCGCCCTCGGGTGGTTTTTGGCTTTGCGCCTTGTTTTCTGCGCGAAGGAACCCACGTTTCCGGCGAGTTGATCGCCACCGGAAACCAGAAGGAAGTGAGAATGTTCGAGAGCCTCCAGGACCGCCTTGGTTCCATATTGAATGGACTGACCGGCCGCGGCGCATTGTCGGAAGCCGATGTTTCCGCTGCGCTCCGCGAGGTTCGCCGTGCGCTGCTCGAAGCCGACGTCGCGCTCGACGTCGTGCGCTCCTTCACCGAAAAGGTTCGTGAAAAGGCCGTCGGCGCCGAGATCCTGAAGTCGATCAAGCCCGGCCAGATGGTCGTCAAGATCGTCCATGACCAGCTCGTCGAGATGCTCGGCTCCGAGGGCGTCACCATCGACCTCAATGCGCCGGCGCCGGTCGTCATCATGATGGTCGGTCTGCAGGGCTCCGGTAAGACGACGACCACCGGCAAGATCGCCAGCCGGATGAAGACCAGGGACAAGAAGAAGGTCCTGATGGCTTCGCTCGACACGCGTCGTCCAGCAGCCCAGGAGCAGCTGCGCCAGCTCGGCGTGCAGACCGGCGTCGACACGTTGCCTGTTATTGCCGGCCAGTCGCCGACCGATATCGCTGCGCGCGCCGTTCAGGCTGCCAAGCTCGGCGGCCACGACGTCGTCATTCTCGACACGGCGGGCCGTACCCATATCGACGAGCCGCTGATGATCGAGATGGCGGAGATCAAGCGGAAGTCCAATCCGCATGAAATCCTGCTCGTGGCAGATGCGCTGACCGGTCAGGACGCCGTCAACCTCGCCCGCAACTTCGACGAACGCGTCGGCATCACCGGCCTGGTGCTCACCCGTATGGACGGCGACGGCCGTGGCGGTGCAGCGCTGTCGATGCGTGCGGTCACCGGCAAGCCGATCAAGCTCATCGGCGTCGGCGAAAAGATGGGCGAACTCGAAGAGTTCCACCCCCGCCGCGTCGCCGACCGTATCCTCGGCATGGGCGACATCGTCTCGCTCGTCGAGAAGGCTGCCGAGAACATCGACGCCGAGAAGGCGGCCGCCATGGCCGCCAAGATGGCCAAGGGCAAGTTCGACCTGAACGACCTCGCAGACCAGCTCGGCCAGATGCAGAAGATGGGCGGCATGGGCGGCATCATGGGCCTGATGCCCGGCATGGCCGGCATGAAGGACAAGATGGCCGCGGCCGGCCTCGACGACAGCCTGTTCAAGCGCCAGCTCGCCATCATTTCGTCGATGACCAAGGCCGAGCGCGCCAACCCGGATCTGCTCAAGCACTCGCGCAAGAAGCGCATCGCCGCCGGTTCCGGCACCGATGCCGCCGACATCAACAAGCTTCTGAAGATGCACCGCCAGATGGCGGACATGATGAAGATGATGGGCGGTAAGGGCAAAGGCGGCATGATGAAGCAGATGATGGGCGGCCTTGCCAACAAGATGGGCCTTGGCGGCCTCGGTGGCGGCGGCATGCCTGATCTCTCGAAGCTCGACCCGAAGCAGCTCGAAGCCCTGCAGAAGCAGGCGGAAGCCGCCGGTCTGAAGCCGGGCGGTATGCCTGGCCTTGGCGGCGGTGGCCTGCCAGGTCTGGGTGGCGCCAAGCTTCCGGGTCTTGGTGGCGGCTTCCCCGGCCTTCCCGGCCTGCCGAAGAAGAAGTGAGGATCGCTTAAAAGATGATTGATCCCGAAATCAAAAAGGAATTGGCGGGCTACCGGCAGTCGATCGACAATATCGATGCCGCGCTCGTCCACATGCTGGCTGAACGCTTCCGCTGCACCCAGGCAGTCGGCGTTCTGAAAGCCAAGCACGAACTGCCGCCGGCCGACCCGGCGCGCGAAGAATACCAGATCGAACGCCTGCGCCGCCTGGCCAAGGATGCCAATCTGGATCCGGATTTCGCCGAGAAGTTCCTGAACTTCATCATCAAGGAAGTCATCCGGCATCATGAAGCCATCGCCGCCGATCGCTCGCATTCCGCGGGCAACGCCGGCACAAACCATTCCGCTTGAACCAAGCGGTCAAGAAAGCCTGCAAGGAGTTACTCAAATGGCACTGAAAATTCGTCTCGCCCGTGGCGGTTCCAAGAAGCGTCCTTACTACCAGATCGTCGTTGCCGACGCCCGCAGCCCGCGTGACGGCCGCTTCCTCGAGAAGATCGGCTCGTGGAACCCGATGCTCGGCAAGGACGACGAAAAGCGCGTCGAGCTCGACGCCGAGCGCGTCAACCACTGGATCGCCCAGGGCGCCCAGCCGACCGACCGCGTTCTGCGCTTCCTCGACCAGGCCGGTCTCGCAAAGCGCCCGGCTCGCAGCAACCCGACCAAGGGTGCCCCGGGCAAGAAGGCTCAGGAGCGCGCTGCTGAAGCCAAGCAGAAGGCTGAAGACGCCGCTGCTGCTGCTGCTGAATAACAGCCGGCGAACGGTCCGGAGAGTGATCGGCGGTCATCTGCCGACGCAGCTCTCCGGCTAGCCGTGGCTTAAGGAAACGGGTGGCATTTCCATGCCGCCCGTTTTCCGTTATGTGCACCGAGATATACCGAAACGGATGCGGACGATGAGCAAACTCGAAAACCCGGTTCTGATGGCGACGATCGGCGCGGCGCAGGGCCTGCGCGGCGAGGTCAGGGTCAAGTCCTTTACCGATGATCCGACGGCGCTCGGCGAGTATGGCAATCTGCACAGCGCAGACGGCCGTGTGTTCGAGGTGCTGGAGATTCGCGAGGCGAAAAACGTCGTCATCGTTCGCTTTCGCGGCGTCAATGACCGCAATGCCGCCGAGGCGCTCAACGGCCTCGACCTGTTCATCGAGCGCGACAACTTGCCCGATGACGATCTCGACGAGGACGAGTTCTTCTATGCCGATCTCGAGGGCCTGGAAGCGATCGACGGCAATGGCACGAGCTACGGCAAGGTCAGCGGTGTCTTCGATTTCGGCGCCGGCGATCTCCTTGAGCTGAAGGGGCCAGGCCGACGTCCGGTGCTGATCCCGTTTACCGAATGGTCGGTGCTGGAGATCGATCTGGAAGCGGGGCGGCTGCTGGTCGATCCGGTTGCGGCCGGCCTTACCGACGACAAGGACCAGGATCCGGGTAGTCCGTTTTCCGCGAAGCGCAAGTGAGCATCGCGGCCATGACGTTTCGCGCCACCATCCTGACGCTCTATCCCGAAATGTTTCCGGGCCATCTCGGCGCCTCGCTTTCCGGCAAGGCGCTCGAGCGTGGCCAGTGGTCGATCGAGCCGGTGCAGATCCGTGATTTCGCCGAAGACAAGCATCGCACAGTCGACGACACGCCGGCTGGCGGCGGCGCCGGCATGGTGCTGAAGCCGGATGTGCTCGCGCGCGCGATCGATCGTGTCTCGGAGAACGACGATCGGCCGCGATTGCTGATGAGCCCGCGTGGCCGACCGCTGACACAGGAGCGGGTGCGTGAACTCGCCGCCGGCCCCGGCGTCGTCATCGTTTGCGGACGCTTCGAAGGTGTCGATCAGCGGGTGATCGACGCCCGCGACCTCGAAGAGGTTTCGATCGGCGACTATATTCTTTCGGGCGGCGAGCCGGCGGCCCTCACGCTTCTCGATGCGGTGGTGCGCATCCTGCCGGGTGTCATGGGCAACGAGCTTTCGGGTGTGCATGAGAGCTTCGAAGGCGGGCTGCTCGAGCATCCGCACTACACCCGCCCACAGGTCTTCGAAGGCCGCGAAATCCCGGCAGTGCTGACCTCGGGTAATCATGGCGCCATTGCCAAATGGCGCGAGGCGGAGGCGCGGCGGCTGACCGCCGAGCGCCGGCCCGATCTTCTTAATCAACCCGTGAAGAAGTAATAGGCGGCAAGCAGCAGACCGACGGCGACGACCAGCGCGCGGATGACCGCCTGCGGCACGCGTCTTGCTGCCCAGACGCCGCTGTAGCCGCCAAGGGCGGCCCCTGGCACCATGATTGCCGCGTGCAGCCAGGACACGACCCCGCCGGCGGCAAAGACGACGATGGCGATCGCGGCAATAACGATCGAGATGAAGTTCTTGAGCGCGTTCAGCCGGTGATAGCCGCCGCCGGTCGCAAGTCCCAGCACTGCCAGCATCATGATGCCCATGCCGGCGCCGAAGAAGCCACCGTAAATGGAGGTGACGAACTGGGCGCCGATGCCGACCGGATTGATCGCATGCTCGTCGACGCGGGCCCTGGGCTTCAGGAGCGGCCCGGCAGCGAAGATCGCCGTCGCGGCCAGCAGCAGCCAGGGCACAAGCGCGCGGAAGGAGGCATTGGAGAGCGAGATGAGCAGCAGCGCGCCGGCCAGACCGCCAAGTGCGGAGATGACGCCGAGCAGGATCGCATAGCGCTTGTCGGCGCGGATCTCCTTGGCATAGGCGAGCGCCGAGGTGATGTAGCCTGGAAACTGGATGATCGACGAGGTCGCGTTGGCGACGATTGGCGAGAGACCGCCAAGCGTCATCGCCCCGAAGGTCAGGAAGGTTCCGCCGCCGGCAATGGCATTGACGACGCCGGACAGGAAGCCGGCCGCAAACAGCATGAGTATTTCGAAGATGTTCATGGTCTCCCCCGACCCCTCATGCTCGGGATAGCCGGTGGTTGTGCCGGCCGCAAGTCCGTTGCATCGGACAATGATCACGCGCGTGTTTGCGTATTTTCTGATAAATTCGGCTTTCCTGGCGCGGATGCCTTAGAAATTATGGCCTTCGGGGATGACAAGGCAGTGCGATTGGTGTAAGTGCCGCCCCGGTTCGGGTTGCATGCCCGTCGACCAAAACAAAGAATGGCGAATCCGCTCCTGCCGGTATCCGGCAAGACCTGAAGGCTGGCCCGACAGGTTCATCGAGAGCGCTCTGGCTGTTTCAGAAGAACTTGAAAGGTTAGACCGATGAACATCATCCAGCAGCTGGAAGCCGAACAGGCCGCCAAGATCGCCGCCAAGCGCACGCTCCCGGAATTCTCCGCAGGCGACACGCTCCGCGTCAACGTCCGCGTTGTCGAAGGCAACCGTACCCGCGTCCAGGCCTATGAAGGCGTTTGCATCGCTCGTTCGGGCGGCGGCATCAACGAAAGCTTCACCGTTCGCAAGATCTCCTACGGCGAAGGCGTCGAGCGCGTATTCCCGGTTTACTCTCCGCTCGTCGAGAGCGTCGAAGTGGTTCGCCGCGGTAAGGTCCGTCGCGCCAAGCTCTACTACCTGCGCGACCGTCGCGGTAAGTCGGCTCGTATCGTCGAGAACACCGGCACGCGCGCCCGCAAGCTGAACGAAGCCGAGCGTCAGGCGTTTGCCGAGGAAAAGGCACGCATCGAGGCTGAAAAGGTTGCAGCAGCTCAGGCGCTCGCCGCCGAGAAGGCAGCAGCCGAAGCCGCCGAAGCAAAGGCAGCAGCGGAAGCCGCAGCAGAATAACATTTCAATCCCTAGGGATTGTTGGAAAGGCGGCCTCGGCCGCCTTTCTTTTTTGGTACTATCCGCTTGTCTTTTCGACGGAATTTGTGACATTTTCCGCTGCCACACTTTTCGGGAGCTCCTCCAATGACAATCCGTCGCCACGTGCTTGCGGGCATCGCAGCCGCACTTGCAGCACCTTTTGCGTTTTCTGCACCGGCGCTGGCCGCCGACCTGCCTGACCTCGGCGGCAAGACGGTCGTCGTCGTCACGGAGAACGCCTACCCGCCGCTGCAGTTTGTCGATCCGAAGTCCGGCGAAGCCAAGGGCTGGGAGTACGACGCGATGAACGAGATCGCCAAGCGGTTGAATTTCAAGGTCGAATACCAGAACACCAGCTGGGACGCGATGATCCAGGCGGTGCATGACGGTCAGTACCAGATCGGCATGACGGGCATCACCATCAAGGACGACCGCAAGGAAAAGGTCGATTTCTCGGACCCCTACATGCGCTCGCAGCAGTTCATGCTGGTGCGCAGCGACGAGGCCCGCTTCAACGATGGCAAGAGCTTCGGCGCCTTTGCCGACGGTCTCGTCGGCGCACAGCCGGGTACCTCGCCGTTCTACACCGCCGTCTACGAAATGCTCGATGGCAACGAGCAGAACCCGCGCATCAAGCTGTTTGAGACCTTCGGCGCGACCGTTCAGGCGCTGAAGGCCGGCGACGTCGACGTGGTCCTGACCGATAGCGTCGCCGCCAAGGGCTATGTCGATTCCTCCGAAGGCAAGCTCAAGGTCGTCGGTGGGCCGCTCGGCACCGAGGATTTCGGCTTCATCTTCCCGAAGGGCTCGGATCTCGTGGCTCCGGTCAACGCCGCGATCAAGGCGCTGAAGGAAGACGGTACCTTCGACGCCCTCGATAAGAAGTGGTTCCTCGAATACAAGATGGGCGGCTGATAGCAGGCTATGGCCGCTCCACAATCTTCAGACATGTCCGGCAAGGGCGACTATCCCTGGTGGTTGGTCGCCCTTGTTGTGATCGCTGTGTCGCTCGCCGCCGTGATCATCAGCAATGACATCTTCTCGGAAGTCTTCACCGTCGTCTTCAAGGGCCTTGGCGTCACCGTCTTCGTGACCCTCATGGGCTTCGTGCTGGCGACGACGCTCGGCCTCGGCATCGCGCTGATGGCGCTCTCCGAGCACTCGTCCCTTCGGCAGATCGCCCGCTTCTATACGGAAGTCATCCGCGGCGTGCCGATCCTGGTGCTTCTGTTCTACATTGCCTTCGTCGGCGCGCCGGGGCTCGTCGTCGCGGCCAATTTCATCTCAGCACCGCTGATTAGCGCCGGCTGGATGGAGCCGGTTGTCGTGCGCGACATCTCCTTGATGTGGCGGGCGATCCTGGCGCTGATGATCGGCTATTCTGCGTTCATCGCCGAAGTGTTCCGGGCGGGCATCCTCTCGGTAGACAAGGGGCAGGTCGAAGCCGCTAAGGCGCTCGGGCTTTCACGCTACCAGCGCTTTCGTCTCGTCATCTTTCCGCAGGCGATCCGCGTGATCCTGCCGCCGCTCGGCAACGACTTTATCGCCATGGTCAAGGACAGTTCGCTCGTCTCGGTGCTCGGCGTCGCCGACATCACGCAGATGGGCAAGGTCTATGCCTCCGGCTCCTTTCGCTTCTTCGAGACCTATTCGATCGTTGCCTATGTCTATCTCGTGCTGACCATCGGTCTGTCGCTGGGATTGCGGGGGCTGGAGCGGCGGCTCAGGCGCGCGGAGCAGCGCTGAGTCCGTTTCCGGCAATTGCCGACCTGTCAGAAAATTGATATGAACACGGCCATGGAATCCAAATTCGGATGTAGCGAGCAGAAAATCGTCGTGCTGCAGGACCACAAGCGCCTGCCGGCACGCTTCTTTGCGCGCGTCCACGGGGCGCTTACAAGCCGCCTATCCTGATCTCCTGATCAGTGCTTCCGGCCGCCTTGCCGCCGGCTTTCCTACTTTTTCTGAAAACTCGATGGATATACCGCCATGAGCGCACCGCGTACCCTCTATGACAAGATCTGGGATGATCACCTGGTCAACGAACAGGACGACGGCACCTGTCTTCTCTACATCGACCGTCACCTCGTTCACGAAGTGACGAGTCCGCAGGCCTTCGAAGGTCTGCGCATGGCCGGCCGCAAGGTCCGTGCGCCTGAAAAGACGCTCGCTGTCGTCGACCACAATGTTCCGACTTCGGCCGACCGTCACCTCGGCATCAAGAACGAGGAAAGCCGCATCCAGGTCGAGGCGCTCGCCAAGAACGCCGCCGACTTCGGCGTCGAATACTACTCGGAAAACGACAAGCGCCAGGGCATCGTGCACATCGTCGGCCCCGAGCAGGGCTTCACCCTGCCGGGCATGACCATCGTGTGCGGTGACAGCCACACCTCGACACATGGCGCCTTCGGTTCGCTGGCCCACGGCATCGGCACGTCGGAAGTCGAGCACGTGCTCGCGACCCAGACGCTGATCCAGAAGAAGGCGAAGAACATGCTGGTGCGCGTCGACGGCCAGCTGCCGCCGGGCGTCACCGCCAAGGACATCATCCTCGCCATCATCGGCGAGATCGGCACTGCCGGCGGCACCGGCCACGTCATCGAGTTTGCCGGCGAAGCGATCCGCTCGCTGTCGATGGAAGGCCGCATGACCATCTGCAACATGACGATCGAAGGCGGCGCCCGCGCCGGCCTGATCGCGCCTGACGAAACGACGTTCGCGTATATCAAGGACAAGCCGCGCGCACCGAAGGGTAAGGCCTGGGACATGGCGCTCGACTACTGGAAGACGCTGCACACGGACGAGGGCGCGCATTACGATCGCGTCGTCGTGCTCGACGCCGCCAACCTGCCGCCGATCGTCTCCTGGGGCTCGTCGCCGGAAGACGTCATCTCGGTTCAGGGCATCGTTCCCAATCCGGATGAGATCCAGGAAGAGAACAAGCGGGCCTCCAAGTGGCGCGCGCTCGACTATATGGGCCTGAAGCCGGGCACGAAGATCACGGACATCGCCGTCGACCGCGTCTTCATCGGCTCGTGCACCAACGGCCGCATCGAGGACCTCCGGGCCGTGGCCGAGGTGGTCGAAGGCCGCAAGGTCGCCTCGACCGTTTCGGCGATGATTGTTCCGGGATCCGGCCTCGTGAAGGAACAGGCCGAGGCCGAAGGCCTCGACAAGATCTTCCGCGAAGCGGGCTTCGACTGGCGCGAGCCGGGCTGCTCCATGTGCCTGGCGATGAACGACGACCGGCTGAAGCCTGGCGAGCGTTGCGCCTCCACATCGAACCGCAACTTCGAGGGCCGTCAGGGCTTCAAGGGCCGCACGCATCTGGTCTCGCCGGCGATGGCGGCAGCCGCTGCGGTCGCGGGTCATTTCGTCGATATCCGCGAATGGAGATAGGCCGGGTCTGAGCTTTTCCGGCGTCAATGGCCGCCCTTCGGGGCGGCCTTTTTTATTTGGCGCTCTCCCCGCCCGCGCGCCTGAAATGGGTTAAGCTGTGCGGGCCGAGGCACATTGGGGAGAACGATGGGATGAGCGACGATCTGCCTGTGCAACGCTACCGTCTGCTGCTGTTGCGCCATGCCAAGTCCGCCTGGCCGGACGGCGTTGCCGACATCAACCGACCGCTCGGCGAGCGAGGCCGCAAGGCGGCGCCACTGATGGGGGGCTATATGGCTCGGCATGCGCTCGTGCCGGATCTCGCCCTCGTCTCGACCGCGAAACGGGCGCAGGAGACCTGGACACTGGTAGCCGCTGCCTTGCCGCCCGGCATCACGGTCGAAAACACCCGGGCGATCTATGAGGTGGAGGCCGCCCAGATCCTCAGCGTGCTTCGTGCAACCGACCCGGCCATCAGGACGCTGCTGATCGTCGGCCATAATCCCGGCATGGAGGACCTGGCGCATGAACTCGTCGGCTCCGGCGATGCGGATCTGCGTATGCGCATGGCGGACAAGTTTCCGACGGCGGCGCTTGCCGTCCTTGAATTCGAAGCGACTGGCTGGCGTGAGCTTCTGTCCGGCGGGGCCAGGCTCGCGCGCTTCGTGACGCCGCGTTCGCTCGATTGAGCCGATCGGACGTCGAGGTCAGATTACCTTCACGACGGTGCCGCGGCGCATATGCGGGATCAGCCGACGCATCGCCGGCAGGCTGACGGCGACGCAGCCCTGCGTCGGCTCGTAGCCCGGCCGGATCAGGTGAAAGAAGATCGCCGAACCGGCATTTCGCCGGCGCGCGAGCAGGTTCCAGTCCATCACCAGGCAGATGTCGTAGAGCCCGTCGTCACGCATTAATTCCTCATGGCTCGGCTGGAAGGGTGCCTTGACCGGGCGATTGTAGAGCGCGTGGCGTGTCGCGTCGCACCACAGCATGCCCGTGCGCGTCGTCCGGGTCGGCAGCGGCGTCGACGGCAGGAGGAGGCGGTCGCGCCTGACATAGCCGCCGATCAGCTTCATCGCGGCGCGTGGCGTGGCGCCATCGCCCTCGCGCTTCAGGCTGGTAATGCCACTTCGCCCGATGGCGGCGTGCTCGACGCGGCCGTCGAACGAGACAAGTGCTCGCTTGCGATCGCGCGGTGCGGCGCGCACGGTGATGACAGATTTGGCTGGTCTTCTTCCCGACGTTTTCTTGAGCATCATTCTCACGGATTTTTGCTTTGCCCGTGATTTGGGGGGCACCATAAGCACGGTTACGGATATAAAGAGGTAGCAACGCTGGTTCGCTTGCCAACACAGGCATTTGAGCTAGTTTGAAAACGGAAGCAAACAGGAATTGTCCCATGGCGACCCGTACCATTCTTCTTGTCGATGACGACAATGACCTGCGCGAGACCCTGGTCGAGCAGCTCTCGCTCTACGAGGAATTCGACCTCATCCAGGAAGCGACTGCCGGCAAGGGCATCCAGACGGCGCGTGCCCAGCAGGTGGACCTGTTGATCATGGATGTCGGCCTGCCGGACATGGACGGTCGCGAAGCGGTGAAGCTGCTGCGCAAGGGCGGCTTCAAGGCGCCGATCATCATGCTGACCGGCCACGACACCGATTCCGATACGATTCTGGGCCTTGAGGCCGGCGCCAACGATTATGTGACGAAGCCGTTCCGTTTCGCCGTACTGCTCGCCCGCATCCGCGCGCAGCTGCGCCAGCACGAGCAGAGCGAGGACGCAACCTTCAGCGTCGGGCCCTACACGTTCAAGCCGAGCCAGAAGCTGCTGACGCTCGAAAACGGCCAGAAGATCCGGCTTACCGAAAAGGAAGCGGCGATCATCCGCTATCTCTACCGCGCCGACCAGAAGGTGGTGACGCGCGACGTGCTCTTGGAAGAAGTCTGGGGCTACAATTCCGGTGTGACCACCCACACGCTCGAAACCCACGTCTATCGTCTGCGCCAGAAAATCGAGCGGGACCCTTCCAATGCCGAGATTTTGGTGACAGAGAACGGCGGCTACAAGATCGTTCCGTAGCCGGGGTGCGCAGGGTGGCAATCCACTTCTCGCGCGTTCTCCGTAGACTGTTGTTTGCATGGGTCGCGTGCGCGATCCGGTCCATCGGGACCGGCACTGGCGTGACCGTGGGAGGTTAGCCGCTTGGCGCTCAACGACGATATCGTGCTTCTGTCCAACGTGCCGCTGTTTGCCGATATCAGCGAGGACAAGCTGAGGCTGATCGCCTTCGGCGCGGAGCGGCGCCGCATCTTCAAGGGACAGGAGCTGTTTCGCGAGGGGGCGCCGGCCGATTGCGCCTATGCGATCGCCAGCGGCAGCTTGTCCCTGTCGAAGGCCGGTTTCGACGGTTCTGAGACGACGGTCTCGACCGTCAGTCGCGGAGCGCTTCTGTCGGAACTGGCGCTGATCTCGATGGTCGAGCGTAAGTTCACGGCAACGGCCGAGGAAGACAGCGAAGTCATTCGCATCAATCGGCCGCTCTTCCGCCGCATGCTGGAGGAATATCCTGAAGTGGCCGAGCTCGTCGAAGCGCGCATCCGCGAAAACCTGCAGGCGATGATCCGCCGGGCCGGCGCGCTCGCCGGCCGTTTTGCTTGAACCGCGCTACGGTTTCCCGCTACCACCGATACTTCAGCGAACCGAGCACGGTGCGGCCCTGGCCGAAATAGCAGTAGCCATCGGTGCAGACCTCTTCGCGGCGATCGCCGAGATTGGTAGCGCTGACGGCGAGCGACAGTCCGTCGAGTTCGGGATTCTTGACGCCGAAGTCGTAGGCGATCGAGGCGTCGAAATAGACGGCGCCGCCGTTCTTGGCGGTGTTGGCATCGGACGTGTAGGAGCTTGACGCCAGCCGTACGCCGCCGCCGAGGCTGAGGCCCGCAAGCTGCTTGTCTTCGGGCAAAAGATAGTTCACCCACAGCGATGCGACATGGCGCGGCTTCGTCGACGGCACGTTACCGATCAGCGACGGATCGACGTTTCCGGTGATTTCAGCGTCGTTGTAGTTGTAGGCGGCGATGAAGCTCAGGCCGTTGTCGAACTCCCGGCGTCCTTCCACCTCGAAACCATTGGTCGTCACCTCGCCGGCCGACTTGTAGTAGTAGCCGACGGGAAGGGACGGGTCGGACACGTATTGCGGCGCGCCGCTTTCGACGATCCGGTAATAGGCCGCGCTCAGTGAATAGGCTTCGCCTTCCGGATGGTACTTCACGCCCAGTTCGACCTGCTCGCCGGTCGTCGGATCGAGCACGCGGCCATCGGCCGAAAGCTCTGTGCGCGGCACGAAGGAGGTGCTGTAGCTGGCATAGGGCGCGATGCCGTTGTCGAAGAGGTAGAGCAGACCGGCCTGCCCGGTGAGTTCGCCATCGTCCTTGCGATCGACGACGCCGGTGTTCTTGTTGGTGCTGGTCTGGTCGACCCAGTCGTAGCGAAGGCCACCAACGGCGCGCCAGTTGCCTACCTCCAGCTGATCCTGGACATAGATGCCCGTCTGCCGAAGGTCCCGCCCGCTGAAGCTGGTAAGTGCTGGCGTCGGACCGCCGACGCCGAAGGTCGGGTTGTTGAGATCGAAGCGATAGGCCGGATCGACGGCGCCGAAGCCGAGGCCGAAGTCCGAGGTGATCCAGGTGTAATCGAGGCCGGTCAGCAGCGTGTGCGAGGCCGCACCGGTGTCGAAGTTGGCTTCGAGCTGGTTGTCGATCTGGTAGGCGCGCTGGTCGTCCTTGATGGCGACGGGTGAGCGGTCAAAGACGCCGGGCGCGACCTCCGTCCCGAACTGCAGGTAACGGGCCTTGAGGTCCAGATCGCTGACGCGGCCGTGCTGGCGGAAGGTCAGGCCGTTGTCGAACTCGTGCTCGAACTTGTAACCGGCCTGGACCTGGCCGACCTTCTGGTAGTCATAGTCCGGGTCGCTGTAGCGCAGCAGCCGGCCGTCATGCTCGAGCACCCGCGGGCTGGCGTCGCTTTCGCCCTTCTGCGCCAGGCCATAGACCGTCAGCGACGTGCCTTCGTCCGGCTTCCAGGTGAAGGAGGGCTGCAGCAGGTAACGATCGTCGGCAACGTCGTAGTTGGTCTCGCCGTTTCGCAGAAGCCCGACGATGCGATAGAGGACGTCGCCGTCAGCCGTTACCGGTCCGCCGACATCGAAGGCGGCCTGGGCGCGACCGATCGTGCCATATTGCAGCTCGACCTCGCGGTGGGGCTCCTCCTCCGGCATCTTCGAGATGCGGTTGACGATGCCGCCGGCGCCGGCAGCACCGTACATGACCGAGACCGGACCTTTCAGGATCTCGATCCGCTCGAGGCCGTAGACCTCCGTCGGGAAGGTGCCGTAGTTCATGTAGGGCTGGCGCAGGCCGTCACGGAAATCGCCGGTCGTCGTCGTCTCGAAGCCGCGGATATAGATCTGGTCGAAACGCGGATCGAAGCCGAAGGCGCCGGTCGTGACGCCGGCGGCATAACGCGTTGCCTGGATCATGTCCTGCACGCCGCGTTCTTCGAGCTCCTTGCGCGTGACCACCGAGACCGAGCGGGGCGTTTCGATCAGCGGGGTGTCGGTCTTCAGCGCCGAGACGTTGCGTGTCGGCACGATCGTGTCGTTATCCTCGGCGATCGCCGCAGCTGCCTTGCCGGCCGTCGCTTCTATCTTTTCCAGACGGGTGGTCTTCTGGCTTTCGGCCGATTGCGCATGGGTCGCTGTCGGCGAAAGGATCACGGCGACAGCGCTTGCGGCGAGCACGGTGGTCGCGGACAGCGCGCGGCGCGAGGCGCGCAGGAAGGTGGTCGGCAAGGTCTTTGGCATCTCTGGCCCTCTTGCGGGCGCACGAAAACCCTCCGGCCAAAGCCAGAGCCAAGCACCCGAATATCAGTGAAAACGACGGCTGAGCGGCCATCGGAGGCGGTGTCCCCGCCGCCCGACAAGAGGGATAGTCCGTTTGGAAATGCGCATCAAGAAAAATATGATTCTTTTAGTCATGTTTTTCTTGATGGAACAGCGGGCGCCGAAGGTGCGTGCCGCCGCCCAGAAAATGACGTCCTAGATGTCGAAGTGCGCGATGACGGGCACGTGGTCTGAGGGGCGCTCCCAGCCGCGGGCTTCGCGCAGGATATCGACGTTCTTGAGCGCCGGCGCGAGGTCGGCGGACGACCAGATATGGTCGAGTCGGCGGCCACGGTCGGCAGCTTCCCAGTCCTTCGCCCGGTAGCTCCACCAGGTGTAGAGCTTGGTCGGGGATGGCGTGTGCTGGCGCATCAGGTCGACCCAGCCGCCGCCGTTCATGACCGTGGTCAGCCCCTCGGTTTCGATCGGCGTATGGCTGACGATCTTCAGGAGCTGCTTGTGCGACCAGACGTCGTCTTCCAGCGGCGCGATATTGAGGTCGCCGACGAGGATCGAGGAAATGCCGGCTTCGGCTTCGGCGTGCAGCAGCTTCATCTCCTCGACGAAATCGAGCTTGTGGCCGAATTTCGGATTGATGGTGCGGTCCGGCTCATCGCCGCCGGCAGGCACGTAGAAATTATGCAGCCGGATCTTCTTGCCGCCGGCCTCGAAAACGACCGAGAGATGGCGGGCGTCGCCGATGCCGCAATAGTCGCGGCGATCGCTAAGCTCATGCAGCGGCAGGCGCGAGATCGTCGCCACGCCGTGATAGCCCTTCTGGCCGTGCATCTCGATATGATTGTAGCCGAGCGCCTTCAGGGGCTTGGACGGAAACTGGTCGTTCGGGCACTTGGTTTCCTGCAGGCAGAGGATGTCAGGCTGCCAGGTCTGCAGCAGATGCTCGACCAGCGGCATGCGCAGGCGAACGGAGTTGATGTTCCAAGTGGCGACGGAAAGGGCCATGCGTCATTCCCTGATCGGCTGGGGCCGGACGCTCGCGAAGGGAAGGCCGGCTCGGGATGGATGTTTGACCCGAGCTTTAAGCAGGTCCGGCGCGCCGGGACAAGGAATGCCTGAACGAGGCCGCACTAAAAACCGCGCGTCCTATGGACGCGCGAAGGTCGGCTTGGCGCGTGATGTCGTTCAGCCGCCGCGCTTGTTGCGGACCTCGTCATAGGGGATCTGGAAGACCTTGTCGTCCAGCGCCATACCGGTCTTGACATTGAAGATCATGACCGAGGTGTCCTTCTTCTGCGCGTCGGTGATGGTCCACTGGCGCAGATCGTAGGTCTTCGGGTCGAACATCATGGTGATGGTCGAATCGCCGAAGATCGAACGGTCGCCAAGCACGATGGTGATGAGGTCGGACTCTTCCTTGACGTCGCGCACCATCTTGCCGGTCAGGTCGATCCTCTCGCTGAGCAGCAGGTTGAGCGGAGTCTTCGACAGCGGATAGATGTCCCAGGTCTTGAGCTTCATGTTGCCGATGACGACGGACTTGCCGTCGGCGATGACGCGCATCGGCGAGGGGGCCTCGTAGTTGAAGCGGATGCGGCCGGGGCGGCGGATATAGAATTTGCCGCCGGTCTGCTCGCCGCGCGGGCCGAACTGGACGAATTCGCCGGCCATGGTCTTCACCGAGGAGAAATGGTCGGCGATCTTCTGGGCAGCGCTCGGGGCCTGGGCGAAGGCCTGGCCGAGGTCGAGACCGGTGCCGCCGATGCCGCCAAGTGCCGCAAGCCCGCACACGAAGAGGCGGCGCGACATCACCGGGTGGTTGCGCTCGCCAGTCTTAGTCTCTGTCATCTCGGTCTCCTTCATTTACGAATCATCTGGAGCGCAAGTGCGGCGCCTTCAAGGCGCCATTTTCGAGCTTTTTCGCTCGCGCTCTCACATGACTGTTACCGGTTTGGCCCTTTATGCAGAGCCTCTGCCCGCATCCGCCGGGCGTCTTTTCTATCAATGCATTCGCCTCACGCGAATCTGCGGGAATTGCCCTGTGGTCCGGTGACTTACTCTTCGGTCGGAACGAGGATCTCGCGTTTGCCGGCGTGGTTCGCCGGCCCGATGATGCCTTCCTGCTCCATGCGCTCGATCAGCGATGCGGCACGATTGTAACCGATCCCGAGGCGACGCTGCACGTAGGAAGTGGAGGCCTTGCCGTCGCGCAGGACGACCGCAACCGCCTGGTCGTAAGGATCGTCGGAATCGGCGAGATTGGAGGTGCCGGCCGGGCCGCCGCCCTCGCCATCCTCGTCGTCATCCTCGGTGATGGCATCGAGATATTGCGGTACGCCTTGCGTCTTCAGGTAGGCGACGACTTCTTCGACCTCGGTGTCGGAGACGAAGGGGCCGTGGACGCGCTGGATGCGGCCGCCGCCGGCCATGTAGAGCATGTCGCCCATGCCGAGCAGCTGTTCGGCGCCCTGTTCGCCAAGGATGGTGCGGCTGTCGATCTTCGAGGTCACCTGGAACGAGATGCGGGTCGGGAAGTTGGCCTTGATCGTGCCGGTGATGACGTCGACCGAGGGGCGCTGCGTCGCCATGATGACATGGATGCCGGCGGCGCGGGCCATCTGGGCGAGTCGCTGCACGGCGCCCTCGATGTCCTTGCCGGCGACCATCATCAGGTCGGCCATTTCGTCGATGATGACGACGATGTAGGGCATCGGCGCCAGATCGAATTCTTCCGTCTCGTACATGGCTTCGCCGGTCTGGCGGTCGAAGCCGGTCTGCACCGTGCGGGTGATCTGTTCGCCCTTGGCAAGCGCCTGCTCGACGCGGCTGTTGAAGCCGTCGATGTTGCGCACGCCGATCTTCGACATCTTCTTGTAGCGCTCTTCCATCTCGCGCACCGTCCACTTCAGTGCGACGACCGCCTTCTTGGGGTCGGTCACAACCGGCGAAAGCAGGTGCGGGATGCCGTCATAGACGGAAAGTTCGAGCATCTTCGGGTCGATCATTATCAGGCGGCACTGATCGGGGCTCAGCCGATAGAGCAGCGACAGGATCATGGTATTGATCGCGACCGATTTGCCCGAACCGGTGGTGCCGGCGACGAGCAGATGCGGCATCTTGGCGAGATCGGCGACGACGGGCTCGCCGCCGATCGTCTTGCCGAGCGCCATGGCAAGGCGGGCCTTGGAGGTCTCGAAATCGCGCGAGCCGATGAGTTCGCGCAGATAGACGGTTTCGCGCCGCTGGTTCGGCAGTTCGATGCCGATGGCGTTGCGGCCGGGAACGACGGCGACGCGCGCGGCGATCGCGCTCATCGAGCGGGCGATGTCGTCGGCAAGGCCGATGACGCGGGAGGACTTGATGCCCGGCGCCGGTTCCAGTTCGTAGAGGGTAACGACCGGGCCAGGGCGAACGTGGATGATCTCGCCCTTGACACCGAAATCTTCAAGCACGCCTTCGAGCATGCGGGCGTTCTGCTCCAGCGCATCGGGCGAGAGCGAGGCGTCGCGGCCGACGTTTTTCGGCTCGGCAAGGAAATGCATCGGCGGCAGCGTGAAGTCGCCATCGTTGTCGTCGACGAAGGAGCGCTGGGCTTCGCGCTCGACGCGCTGGCCCGTCTTCGGGCGAGGAGCAGGCGTCGAACCGCGCGAGCCGCCCTTGGGCAGGCCCTGCTTCGGCGGTGCCGCCTTCGGCGCCCAGTCGGCGGCTGCATCGTAGTCTTCGTCGTCAGGCAGAATGCCGGCGGGGCGGCGCTCGTCAATGTCGAAGGGCAGGTCGTCATCCTCGTCGTCGGCCATGATCGGCGGCGGGGTGAGGATGCGGCGCTCGGAGCGGTCGAGCGAGGGCTCGATGCGGTCGCCGGCGGCCATCGGCTTCGGCCGGGCGGGTTCGTTCAGCGTGCCGAACTCGTCGTTGTTGAAATCATAGGGTTCGTCGTACTGGCGCTTGGGCGTGGCGCGGGTGCCGCTCATGCCGAAAATGCGGCGCATGCGCGCGTGCATGGTGTAGCGCATATGGGCAAAGGAGCCCATCAGCAGGGTGAAGGGGCCTTCGCTGTCGTCCTCGTCCAGTTCGTCGCGCACGGTGCGCGCCTTGCTCGGCGTCGGCTCGGCAATTTCCTCTTCCTCCTCCTCGTCGCTGACGCCGATCAGGCCGGCGCTATAGACCAGGCACCAGGCGGCGGGGACGGCGAAGATGCAGGCAAGAATGGTCGCAAGCGTGCCGGTCGGAAAGGCGCCGGTAAAGAGCGCGGGGAAGCGCAGGATCATGTCGCCGAAGACGCCTCCAAGGCCGTTGGGCAGCGGCCAGGTGATGGGGGCGGGAACACAGCTGAGTGCTGCGCCGGCTAGGACGGAACCGACGAACCAGAGACCGAGGCGCTTGAAGACCTTGTCGAAACGTTTGCCGCCGATCAGCACCAGGGCCCAGGCGACGGCCGGCAGGAGGGCGACGACGCTGGCCAGCCCGAAGAACTGCATGAAGATGTCGGCAAAGGCAGCACCCGTGTAACCGAGCACGTTGGTCGGCGCTTGTGACGTAGCGTAGGAGAAGCTGGGATCGGCGACGTTCCATGTCGAGAGCGCTGCGACGGCCAGCGCCAATGCGCCGAACAGCGCAAAGCCCGCCAGCGACGCGATCTGTCGCCAAACGAAGGTGGTTAGCACGAACCGGTTGGAACGGCTGTCAAGCGCTGCCGGATTGCTTCTGCTCATGTTGCCTGCTGCCCGTCTCGATCTTCACGGCGCATTGCGCGCCATGGAATCAACCTAAGCGGTGTACGGTTAATGCGACATTAACCATGCGTAGTTGGCGCTAAAATAGCAGTCGCAGCCGGACCGATCGGCACGAAAAAGGCCCGGAGCTTCCGATCCGGGCCAAGGGCGATCCGCGTGGGGCGGATCGCGACGGGACTGTAGGCGGCGCCGGATTGCCGGCGCCGCGATCCGCTTAGCTGTGGTAGGCGGCTTCACCGTGCGACGAGAGGTCGAGGCCCTCGCGTTCGGCTTCGACGGAGACGCGCAGGCCGACGATCGAGTCCACCAGCTTGTAGAGGATGACGGAGACGACGCCGCACCAGACGATGGTGATGGCAACCGCGGTCAGCTGGGTCATGAACTGGCCGCCCATGGTGACGCCGTCGGCATAACCGATGCCGCCGAGCGACGAGGAGGCGAAGATGCCGGTGGCAAGCGCACCGAAGAAGCCGCCGACGCCGTGGACGCCGAAGACGTCTGCCGTGTCGTCATAGTGGAACTTGTTCTTCACGACAGAGACGAAGAAGTAGCAGAGCGGCGAGACGAGCACGCCCATGACGATCGCGCCCATCGGGCCGGCAATGCCGGCGGCGGGCGTGATGGCGACGAGACCGGCGATCATGCCCGAGGCGGCGCCCAGCATCGAGGCCTTGCCGCGGGTGAAGGTTTCGACGGCCGACCAGGAAAGGATGGCGGCTGCGGTTGCAAGGAAGGTGTTGACGGTCGCGAGCATGGCGCCGCCCGAGGCTTCGAGGTTCGAGCCGGCGTTGAAGCCGAACCAGCCGAACCAGAGCATGGCAGCACCAACCAGCGTCAGCGTCATCGAGTGCGGTGCCATCATGTCGCGGCCGTAGCCGGTGCGCTTGCCGACCATGATCGCGCCGATCAGGCCAGCCACGCCGGCATTGATGTGAACGACGGTGCCGCCGGCGAAGTCAAGCGCGCCCATGCCGAAGAGCAGGCCGTTGCCGTCCCAGACCATGTGGGCGATCGGGAAGTAGACGAAGGTCGCCCAGAGTACCGAGAAGAGCACGGCTGCGGAGAACTTGATGCGCTCGGCAAAGGCGCCGACGATCAGCGCCGGGGTCAGTGCCGCGAAGGTCATCTGGAACAGCATGAAGATGTATTCCGGAATGACGACGCCTTCCGAGAAAGTGGCCGACGTGCTCTCAGTGGTGACGCCGGCGAGGAACATCTTGGCGAAGCCGCCGAAATAGGGGCTGGTCGAGCCGCCGAAGGCGAAGGAGTAACCGTAGACGACCCAGACGATCATCATCGTCGCGCCGATCACGGTGCACTGCATCAGCACCGAGAGCATGTTCTTGGCGCGCACCAGGCCGCCGTAGAACAGCGCGAGGCCCGGGATCAGCATGAAGAAGACGAGAAGCGTCGAGATGAACATAAAGGCGGTATCGGCCTTGTCCGGCACCGGTACAGCTGCGGCCGCCGCCGGTGCCGCTTCCTGCGCGAAGGCCACGGCCGGCGCAAGCAGGGCGGCGGTCATTGCGCCCAGGCGTCCAAGAGAGGTGGAAAGCTTAAGTGATGACATCGAGGTAGTGCTCCCTGAACGGCGTGGTTTACAACGCTTCTGAATCGGTTTCGCCGGTGCGGATGCGCACCGCATGGTCAATGGCGTAGACGAAGATCTTTCCGTCGCCGATCTGGCCGGTCTTGGCGGCTGCGGCGATCGCTTCAACGGCCTTGTCGACGAGTTCTGAAGGAACGGCGATCTCGACCTTCAGTTTCGGCAGGAAGCTCACGGCATATTCGGTACCGCGGTAGATTTCGGTATGTCCCTTCTGGCGGCCGTAGCCTTTGACTTCGGTCACGGTCAGGCCCTGGATGCCGACAGCAGTGAGGGCTTCGCGAACCTCATCGAGCTTGAACGGCTTGATAATGGCCATCACAATTTTCATCTGGTTTCATCCTTGTTCGCCTCCGGCGGAGGCCGTCTCTCCTTGCTGCGGAGCGCCAGAGCGCCGTGCAACCGAACCATGACATTCAAGGGGCGTGCCAGATTCTGACGCTCGACTTAAAGTAATGAAAACAAATAGAAAAAAAGAAAGCCGCAGCACGATTGCTGCGGCGCATCAAAAAATCGTCACTTTAGAAGATTAAAAAATAGGCAGAACGAAGATTCTGCTTATTTCCTATTCAGATGCCTTTTTCCGGATCAACCCTTCCTGGGCGACGGAGGCGATCAGCACACCGGAACGCGTAAAAAGGCTGCCTCTGGTCATCCCGCGGGCACCATGCGCACTCGGACTGTCCTGGGTATAGAGCAGCCAGTCGTCCATCTTGCAGGGCCGGTGGAACCACATGGCGTGATCCAGGCTCGCCACCTGCAGGTTCCGGTCGAAGACCGAAGTGCCGTGCGCATAGAGCGAGGTGTCGAGCAGGGTCATGTCGGAGAGATAGGCAAGGATCGCTGCCTGGATATGGCGCTCGTCCGGAACCGTGCCGACGGCCTTGACCCAGACATCCTGGATCGGCTTGCCGTCGTTGCGGGTAAAATAGTGCTGCAGCGACGCCGGCCGGATCTCGATCGGCCGCGGCCTTTCCCAATAGCGCCGGATTGCTTCGGGCGCGTGGACGAGAAACTTCTCTTTGAGTTCCTGTTCGCCCGGAAGCGTCTCGGGCATGGCGAGATCAGGCATGTCGATCTGGTGGTCGAAACCATCTTCGTCATACTGGAAAGAGGCGGACATCGAGAAGATCGCCTTGCCGTGCTGGATGGCGACCACCCGCCTGGTGGCGAAGCTCGAACCGTCGCGGATGCGGTCGACTTCATAGATGATAGGTACGGAAGGATCGCCCGGCCGCATGAAATAGGCGTGCAGCGAATGCACGTAACGCCCCTCATCAACGGTTCGCTGCGCGGCGACCAGCGCTTGGCCGATCACCTGGCCGCCGAAGACGCGCTGCCAGCCGACCTGCGGGCTACGGCCGCGGAACAGGTTTTCCTCGAGCTTTTCGAGATCGAGAATGGCCAGCAGCGCATCCATGGGGGTGGCGGTCTCGGTGGGGCGCGACATTTCGGCTTTCTCCGATGGTAGGAACGTCGATGGCATTGATCTATATAGACATAAAACGATGCTCAAGTGCGACGGAGAAAGCCGATGCTCGATGTCTTGATTGCCGGTGGCGGCTATGTCGGCCTTTCGCTCGCGGTTTCGCTGAAGAAGGCGGCGCCTCATCTCGACGTGATGGTGATCGACGGCGCGCCGGAAGGCGCCTGGAAGAAGGACCAGCGCGCTTCCGCCGTTGCGTCCGCGGCCGAGCGCATGCTCGACGTGCTTGGCGTCTGGGATGAGATCGCGCCGGAGGCCGAGCCGATCCGCCGCATGGTGATTACCGATTCGAAGGCGGCCGATCCGGTGCGGCCTGTGTTCCTGACCTTCGACGGTGACGGCGGCGAGGGTCGTCCGTTTGCCCATATGGTGCCTAATACGGCGATGGTCGGCGCACTGCGCGGTGCCTGCTCGGCGCTCGGCGTGGTCAATCGCCAGTCGACCATGGTCGAGAGCTTCAAGAGCGGCGACCACGCAGTTGCCGTTACGCTTGCCGGCGGCGAAGAACTGGAGGCCCGTCTTTTGGTTGCCTGTGACGGCGTGCGCTCCAAGCTGCGCGATGCCGCCGGCATCAAGACCGTCGAATTCGACTATGGCCAGTCCGGCATCGTCACCACCGTCGAGCATGAGCGGCCGCACGAGGGCACGGCGGAGGAGCATTTCCTGCCGGCCGGGCCTTTCGCCACCCTGCCGCTCAAGAACAATCGCTCGTCACTGGTCTGGACCGAGCGCACCGAGGACGCCGAACGCCTGGTCAAGGGCGACGATTTCCTGTTCGAGGAAGAACTGGAGCGCCGCTTCGGCCACAAGCTTGGTCACCTGAAGGTGGTCGGCGGACGGCGGGCCTTTCCGCTCGGCCTGACGCTTGCCCGCGATTTCGTGAAACCACGCTTCGCGCTTGCCGGTGACGCCGCCCATGGCATTCACCCGATCTCGGGGCAAGGGCTCAATCTCGGCTTCAAGGATGTGGCAGCACTTGCCGAAACCATCGTCGAGGCGGATCGTCTCGGGCTCGACATCGGTTCGCTCGCGGTGCTTGAGCGCTACCAGAGCTGGCGGCGTTTCGACACGTTCCGCATGGGTGTTACGACCGACGTGCTCAACCGGCTGTTTTCCAACGACATCACCCCGGTCCGGATCGCCAGGGATTTCGGCCTGGGCCTCGTCGACCGGCTGCCATCTCTCAAGAGCTTCTTTATCCGCCAGGCGGCCGGTATTGCCGGGGAGACCGATCCGCGGTTGTTGTCGGGTCAGCCGATCTGAGGCTTTACGGTTGGGGTTGCCCCTCTCCTCGGGTTAAACCCGAGGACTAGCCCTCTCCTCGCAGGATGGGAGAGGGGACGCCTCGCTGCGTTTGCGGGGAGAAGGTGGCCGGCAGGCCGGATGAGGGGCAGTCGAGAACTCTACGGGTAACGGGCCGACGCGGCCCTCAATCCTCGATCTTGCGTGCTTCCGAGATCAGCATGATCGGTACGCCGTCGCGGATGGGATAGGCGAGGCGCGCCTTTTCCGAGATCAGTTCATTGGCTTCGGCGTGATAGCTGAGGCGTCCCTTGGTCAGCGGGCAGACGAGCAGTTCGAGCAGTTTCGGATCGACCTTGCTGGCGTTGATATCCATCTATCCGTTGCTCACTGCAAAATGCTGTCCATATCGCCGAAGTCGCGCGCAAGCACGATTTCGGTGATGGCGATCAGGGTTTCGGCGCGGGTCTTGAGATCGGGAGCCTCGAGCAGCGCCTGTTTCTCCGCCGGGCCATAGGGCGACATCATCGCCATGGAGTTCACGAGCGTGCGGTTGCTCGCCCGCTCGACGCTTTCCCAGTCGGCTTTCAGCTTGTTGGCTTCGAGATAGGCCTTGAAGGCGGCCAGAAGCGCTGCCCGGTCGACGAGGGTCTCGTCGTCGCGGTTTTCGAGATCTGCCGCAAAGGGGCCGATACGGAAGCGACGGTAGCCGCGGGTGCCCCCGACTTCCGAAAACAGCCGGTAGCGGCAGACGCCTGTGAGCGAGGTGATGTAGCGGCCGTCGCCGGTCTCGGCAAAGGAGGTGATGCGGCCGATGCAGCCGACCTCGCAGAGCGCCTGCATCGGTCCGGTGGCGGTGTCGTTGCGGCCCTCGCAGAAGGACGGCTGTACGATGCCGATCAGGCGGTTGCCGGAAAGGGCGTCATCGAGCATGGCGAGGTAGCGCGGCTCGAAGATGTTGAGGGGAAGCTGGGCGCCGGGAAGCAGCAATGCACCGGTCAGCGGAAACACCGGAATGATCTCCGGCAAGTCCTTCGGACCGAGATAGCGTGCATTTCCGACGTGCATTTCCGATAGACCCTGCCGGTATTCGCTTTGCCCCGCCAAGGAAGCGTGGTCAACCAGATCAAAAGATGGTGCGCTGCTTGAAAATCTCAAGGGACGAGCCCGTCGATCTTCACAGGTGAAGATGGATCGTGATCGGATCCGCTTACGAAAAGGGGCGCAGATAGCGCCCCTTTCAAAAACATGTCTGACGGCTCAGGAGAACAGGATCGACGAGAGCTTGCGTCGCGCGGCGATGGTTGCCGGATCCTTCGGGCCCCAAACCTCGAAGAACGAAAGCAGCTCGCGCCGCGCGCCGTCGTCGTCGTAAGCCCGGTCGCGCTTCATGATCGTGAGCAGATGGTCGGCCGCAGCCATCCGGTCGCCCTCGACGTTGCGGATTTTGGCGAGCAGCACGCGCGCCTCGTGATCATCGGGGTTTGCGGCGAGGCGCCGTTCGAACTCGTTGGGATCGCCGAGCTTGCGGGCTTCCTCGATCTGGTCGAGCTTTTTGCCGATGGCGGCAATGCCGGCATCCTTGGCAAGATCTTCCGGTAGGCTGGACAGCGCCTCGCGGGCCTCGGCAAGCTGGCCGAGCGCGATCATGCAATCGACCATGCCGGCGATCGCCAAGACATTTTCCGGGTCGGCCTGCAGCACGGCGCCATAGAGGCCGGCGGCGTTCTCGGCATCGCCGGCATCGATGAGCGCCTTGGCGTCGGCGAGAACCGCCTCGATCTCGGCCTTGCTGTCGTCAACGGCGGGACCGGCGATCTTTTCGATGAACTGCTTGATCTGGCTTTCCGGAACTGCGCCCATGAAGCCGTCGACCGGGCGTCCGCCGACGAAGGCGATGACGGCCGGGATCGACTGGATGCCGAGCTGGCCGGCGATCGAGGGATGATCGTCGATGTTCATCTTGACGAGCTTGACGCGGCCTGCGGCTTCCGTGACCACCTTTTCGATGACAGGGGTCAGCTGCTTGCAGGGACCGCACCAGGGCGCCCAGAAATCGACGAGAACGGGCTGCTGCCTGGAGGCTTCGAGCACGTCCTTGGTGAAGTTGGCAGTGGTGGTTTCCTTGATCAGGTCACCGCCCGACGCGGCCGCCGGCGCCGGCTGGCCGAAGGAGGCCGAAGCCGTCATCTGAGTGCCGAAAGACCCTGCATAGGGATTGTCGCTGCCCGTCATTCTTCTCTCCTCGCCGGCTCGTCCGCCAGCTTACTGCATTCGCGCCAAAGATCGTATGTCAGGCCGTGACTTTCAAGACAAGCGGTTCGTGTCCGGTCGCTTCCATGAAGCGCAACAGATCCTTCGAAGCGATCGAGGTCGTTGCGTCGTTGGAAAGCGGGTGGCAGTTGACGATATCGAACGTCATCAGCGCCTCGTCGAGGATGACCTTGACGTTGCCTCCGGTGTCGTTGATCGCGCCGAAGGCGGTTACGGCCCCCGGAATGACGCCGAGATACTCCATCAGCTTCTCCGGCTTGCCGAAGGATACCTTGCTTGCCGCGCCGATCACCTGGTGCACGGTCTTCAGGTCCACCGTCGCGTGCTCCTCGACGGTGAGCAGGAAATAGTTGTCCTTCTTGTCCTTCACGAAGAGGTTTTTCGTGTGGCCACCGGGCATCTCGTCACGAAGCGCCACCGATTCGGCCACGGTGAAAACCGGAGCGTGGTTCTTCGTCTTATACTCGATTCCAAGTCCATCGAGAAAATTGAAGAGGTCTTCGGCGGTTTTCGGCTGTGATTCACGCATGATTCTCATCCCCACGGCGTTCGTTTCGTCTCTGCTTTAGGGGAGAAGGCCGTCAGGACGCAATCTCACAGGCGGCGAGGCCGGCCGAAAACGCGGCATTTCCGGGCTTTGCGAAGGGTGTCCAAAAAAATATTCGATTTCTCGTCATTTCCCTGTTGCATTCCAAAATCGCTTAGGCCATATACCGCCCGTCGCCGCAAGACAGCGCCGACGCCACGGTCCACCGACTACCCCCGGACCTTGGATGATGAGCGGGTGTAGCTCAGGGGTAGAGCACAACCTTGCCAAGGTTGGGGTCGGGCGTTCGAATCGCCTCACCCGCTCCAATTTCTCCCAACCACTTCATTTCACAGTCATTTCTGGAATGAAACGGCATTTGCCGTCAGGCATTCCATGCGCCGATAGTGCCGTCCGCACCATGTGGTTCGGACCGCCGAGACGGCTCCTTTTGCATTTTGCCTTTGTTGGTAAAGCCGGTCGCCGTTTCCGCGCTCAGCTCTTCATGAACACGTAGTCCGTCTCCTGCCGGCGGATCTCGGCGGGGCGAAGTACCGCGTTCGGGAAGCCGGCGTGGTTGGCCGCATCCGGCCAGATCTGGGTTTCGAGACAGAAGCCGGCAAAGGCGCCGTAACGGCGGCCCTCGAGGCCGGGGACGGGGATGTTCAGCTTTGCGCCGGTATAGAGTTGCACGCCGGGCTCGGTCGTCAGCACTTCCATCGTGACACCCGAATCGATGCTGCGAGCAAGCGCCACCGAATGTTTCGCCATGCGTTCGTTCGAAAGGCAGAAATTATGGTCGTAGGCGATACGCTCGCCTTCGGTCTGGCGGCTGAGCCGCGTCATTTCCCGCAGATCGAAGGCAGTGCCCTCGACCGGGCGGATCTCGCCCGTCGGCACCTGGCGTTCGCTGGTGGGCAGATAATGGTCGGCAGCGATCATGATGTCGTGGCCGAGGGCGTCGGCGCTGCCGTCGAGATTGAAATAGCTGTGCTGGCAGACATTGGCGAGCGTCGCTTGGTCGGTTTCGCTCTCGTAGACGACGCTCAAGACGCCGCCGGGCTTCAGCTGGTAGGTGCAGGTGACCTTGCAGTTGCCGGGATAACCGGCGCGGCCATCCGGGTCGGTAATGGCGAGCGTGATGCTGTCGGGCGTCTGCTTTAGGATCGTCCAGTTGCGCTTGCCGATATTGTCGCTGCCGCCGTGCAGATGCGTGACGCCCTTCTCGTTCAGTTCGAGCTGGTAGGCCTCGCCATCGAGCGTGAAGCGGCCGTTGCCGATGCGATTGGCGCAGCGTCCAGGCGTGGCGCCGAGATAGGGCGAATGGGCGAGATAGCTTTCGAGATCGGTGAAACCGAGCACCAGCGGCGGCTCATGGCCTTCCAGGCGCAGGTCCTGGATCACCGAGCCCCAGGTCAAGACATGGGCGGTGAGGCCGCCACCGGAGAGCACCACACGATGGACCGGCTCGCCGGATGGCAGGTGGCCGAAGATTTCCGTGTTCTGATGCATATTCACCGCTGGCTCCCACTACAGCGCTGCGCGTCTCCCCAGACGCACAAAGGTCGCCGTACACTTTTGAATTGCTGCATGTTTTGTCCTTGGCTCGGTTAGGATCCAAGGAAACATGCAACGGTGCGATCGCAGCAACCTGCGTCATTTCCAAAGGCACGGCAACCGGAAAATCATACTAAATGCGGCCTGGCGCCGTCTCCGGCCTGAGAGCGAAAACATCCAGCTATTCAAGGTGCTACAGCGACCTCTCGGCAGACATGTCAGCGCGACAGCTGCTTGGTGGCCTCCTGCAGGCCGGCGAGCGTCAAGGGGAACATGCGTCCCTCGAACAGGCTCTTCACCATCGTGATCGACTGGGTATAGCCCCAGTGCTGCTCGGGCACGGGATTGAGCCAGATGGAGCGCGGAAAATGAGCCGTCAGACGAGAGAGCCAGAGGGCGCCCGCCTCATCGTTCCAGTGCTCCACCGAGCCGCCGGGGTGGCTGATTTCATAGGGGCTCATCGAAGCGTCGCCGACGAAGATGGCGCGATAGTCGCCGCCGTAGGTGCGCAGCACTTCCGTCGTACGGGTAATGTCGACACGGCGGCGGCGATTGTCCTTCCACAGGCCCTCGTAGACGCAATTGTGGAAGTAGAAATGCTCCATATGGCGGAACTCGCTGCGGGCCGCTGAAAACAACTCCTCGACGATGCGGATATGATCGTCCATCGATCCGCCGATATCGAAGAACATCAGAAGCTTCACCGCATTGCGGCGCTCCGGCCTCGTCACCACGTCGAGATAGCCGTGTTCGGCGGTGGCGCGGATGGTGCCGGAGAGGTCGAGTTCGTCGGCGGCACCCTGGCGCACCCAGCGTCGGAGCCGCTTCAGCGCAACTTTGATGTTGCGCGTGCCGAGCTCGATCGTGTCGTCATAATCCTTGAACTCGCGCCGGTCCCAAACCTTGACGGCGCGGCGGTGGCGCGACTGGTCCTGGCCGATCCGCACACCCTCGGGATTGTAGCCATAGGCGCCGAAGGGCGAGGTGCCGGCGGTACCGATCCATTTTGAGCCGCCCTGATGGCGGCCCTTTTGCTCCTGCAGCCGCTGGCGCAAGGTCTCCATCAGCTTGTCGAAGCCGCCGAGTGCCTCGATCAGGCGTTTTTCTTCCTCGCTCAGATGCTTCTCTGCGAGCTTGCGCAGCCAATCCTCGGGGATGACCGCCTCTTCGCTCGCTTCCATCGGGTTGACTGCTTCGAGACCCGAAAAGCAGTGCTGGAACACCCGGTCGAAGCGGTCGATATGGCGTTCGTCCTTCACCAGTGCCGTGCGCGCCAGATAGTAGAAGGCTTCGACGTCGAAGGTGGCGATGCCCGCCTCCATCCCCTCGATCAAGGACAGGAATTCCCGGAGCGTGACCGGGACCTTCGCTGCCTTGAGTTCGAGGAAGAAGGGAATGAACATCTGACCTCAGCTTTTCCCGGTGCCGATCTCCGCGAGATCGTAGGGCGTCGTCTGGTACATCTCGTTGATCCAGTTGCCGAAGAAGAGATGTGCATGGCTGCGCCAGCGGTTCTGCGGCGGCAGGGTCGAATCGTTGTGCGGGAAGTAGTCGTGCGGCATCTTGATCGGCACGCCCGCATCCACGTCGCGGAAGTATTCGTCCGACAGCGAGGTCGAATCATACTCCACGTGGTTGAACATGTAGAGCCGGTTGCCCTTTTTCTCGTGCACGAGGCAGACGCCCATCTCCTTCGATTCCATCAGGATTTCGAGGCTCGGCACCTTGTCGATGTCGGCGCGGCGCACTTCGGTCCAGCGCGAAACGGGGACGGCGAAATCGTCGGAGAAGCCGTTGAGATAGACGGAGGAGCGGTTGAGGTTCTGGTGACGATAGACGCCGAAGGCTTTTTCCTTCAGCGGATACTTCGGCACGTCGTGGAAGTGATAGATTGCCGCCATCGCGCCCCAGCAGACGTTGAGCGTCGAATGCACGTTGGTCTCGGTCCAGTCGAGGATGCGCTTCAGCTCGTCCCAATAGGTGACGTCTTCGTATTCGAGCGTCTCGACCGGGGCGCCGGTGATGATGAAACCGTCGAACTTGCGGCCCTGCACTTCTTCCCAGGTCTCGTAGAAGGAGAGCAGGTGATCTTCCGAGGTGTTCTTGGCGCGGTGCGCGCCGATGCGCACCAGCGACAGTTCCACCTGCAGCGGCGAAGCGCCGATCAGGCGCGCCATCTGGATCTCTGTCTTGATCTTGTTCGGCATGAGGTTCAGGAGCCCGATCTGGAGCGGGCGGATATCCTGACGGATCGCCACGGTCTCGGTCATCACCCGCACGCCCTCATGCGCGAGGGTTTCGAAGGCGGGCAGCGTATCGGGAATCTTGATGGGCATGGGCTTCCACTCGATCAATACAAAAAAACCGGCAGCGATTGATCGCGACCGGTCCTCGGAAATCCAACTTTCCTCGGCCCTTTAGCGACTTGTTTAACGTGGCTGCAAGCCGGCCGGCCAAATCACCACGGAGAATTTGATAGCGCGAGTGGGCCGCGGGGGTCAAGAAAAACGATTCGCGTTGGGGGCGGCTGCCCCTCATCCCGCTGCTGCGACTTCTCCCCGCTGGCGGGGAGAAGTGGCCTTGCCGCACCCGATCGTTCCACGAGTTAAGCTCAGCGGCCGTTCGGCCCATCTTGGTAGCCGGGTTCGCTGTCGGCACGTCTCGGCTTGGGGGCAGCCGTCGTCCTCGTCCCCTCTCCCCGCCTGCGGGGAGAGGGTCAGGGAGAGTGGCTGGTCTGCAGCAGGCGTAGAGCATCCCGCATGCCATAACCCAGCCGGCGGTCAGCCTGATCGATACCGAGCCAAAAGAAACGAAAGCGGATCGGGTCACCGCCGCCAAAGGGCGTCATTTCCTGATGTATCCAGGTCTGCCGTTGCTCGCCGGCAAGGGCGATGTGGAAGTAGTGCCGCCGATGACAGATCGTCCTGCCGTCCTTCGGGTAGTGGTAGTCCTGCGTGACGAGATGGGTGAGTGCTTCCGGCGGCGTCAGCCCGGTTTCCTCGATGAATTCCCGCTGAGCCGATGTCTCCGGGCTTTCGCCTGGTTCCATCGTACCGCCGGGCACCTGCAGCTCGATGTCTGGGAAATCCGGCTCGTCGAAGACCAGCAGGCGGTCCTGCCAGGTGGCGTAGATCAGGACCTTGTGCGCGTCCGGCCTCATCCGTCGCGGCGGGCCATGAAGGCGAGGCGCTCGAAGAGGTGCACGTCTTGTTCGTTCTTCAGGAGCGCACCATGCAGCTTCGGCAGCATGGTCTTGGCATCGGCCCTGAGGTCGGCCGGATCGACCTCGTCGGCGACGAGCAGGCGGATCCAGTCGAGCGCCTCTGACGTGGAGGGCTTCTTCTTCAGGCCCGGCACCTGGCGGATGTCGTAGAAGGCGGCGAGCGCCGCCGAAAGCAGCGTCTTGCGGATGCCGGGATAATGCACCTCGACGATGCGGGCGAGCGTGTCTGCATCGGGGAAGCGGATATAGTGGAAGAAGCAGCGGCGCAGAAACGCGTCCGGCAGCTCCTTCTCGTTGTTGGAGGTGATGATGACGATCGGCCGGTGACGCGCGCCGATCATCTCGCCGGTCTCGTAGACATGGAATTCCATGCGGTCGAGCTCCTGCAACAGGTCGTTCGGAAACTCGATGTCGGCCTTGTCTATCTCGTCGATCAGAAGCACCACGCGGCGATCGGCCTCGAAGGCCTGCCAGAGCTTGCCCTTGCGGATATAGTTCCGGACCTCGTTGACACGCTCGTCGCCGAGCTGGCTGTCGCGCAGCCGCGACACGGCGTCATATTCATAGAGGCCTTGCTGTGCCTTGGTCGTCGACTTGACGCTCCATTCGATGAGTTCGAGGCCAAGGGCGGCGGCGATCTGGCGGGCAAGCTCGGTCTTGCCGGTGCCGGGCTCGCCCTTGACCAGCAGTGGGCGCTCCAGCCGGATCGCGGCGTTGACGGCGATCATCAGGTCCTTGTCGGCGATATAGTCGGCGGTGCCTTGAAATTGCATGGGCGTCTTCCGGTTCAGCGTAAGTCAGGCGAAGTCATGCCCTATGGACTATCGCATAATGGCTTAAATCGGAATCGTTTTGAGGGTGGGCGCGATCAAGGGGTCAGCCGCGAAGCGCGGTGACCTCGATCTCGATCAGCATTTCCGGGCGGATCAGGTCGCAGACGATCATCGTTGCGGCCGGGCGGATTTCGCCGAAGACTTCGCCGAAGATCGGGAACACCCGGTCGGCGAAGCTGGCATCAGTGACGTAATAGTGGTTGCGCACCACGTCCTTCATCGAGAAGCCCGCTTCCTTCAGCGCGCCCTCGATCGTCTTCAGGCAATTGCGCGCCTGCTCTTCCACCGTCTCGGGCATGGTCATGGTGGCGTAGTCATAGCCGGTCGTGCCGGAGACGAAGCACCAGTCACCCATCGCGACGGCACGCGAATAGCCTGCCGTCTTTTCGAAGGGCGAGCCCGAGGAGATGAGCTTGCGCGCCATATCTTCGTTTTAAGCCCAGGGGCGCGCGGCGCCGACCGTCTTTTCGAAGCTGTCGATGGCGGTTGCCTTTTCCAGCGTCAGGCCGATGTCGTCGAGGCCGTTCAGCAGGCAGTGACGCTTGAAGGCGTCGACCTCGAACTTGACCGAACCGCCGTCCGGACCGGTGATTTCCTGGGATTCCAGGTCGACCGAGAGGATGGCGTTGGAGCCGCGCGAGGCGTCGTCCATCAGCTTGTCGAGGTCAGCCTGGCTGACGACGATCGGCAGGATGCCGTTCTTGAAACAGTTGTTGTAGAAGATGTCGGCAAAGGACGTGGAGATCACGCAGCGGATGCCGAAGTCGAGCAGCGCCCACGGAGCATGCTCGCGCGAGGAGCCGCAGCCGAAGTTATCGCCGGCAACGAGAATGCTGGCGTTCTGGTAGGCCGGCTTGTTGAGCACGAAGTCGGGGTTGACCGAGCCGTCTTCATTGTAGCGGGCTTCGGCGAAGAGGCCCTTGCCAAGGCCGGTGCGCTTGATCGTCTTCAGGTAGTCCTTCGGAATGATCATGTCCGTGTCGATGTTGACGACGGGGAGGGGGGCAGCGACACCGGTGAGCTTGACGAATTTTTCCATAACTTCAGGCCTTCGATTTCAGAAGAATGTTGCGCTAGCGTTTAGATGAGTTTTGCGCCGAAATGAAGGAAAATCTGTTCAAATACGCTTCGCCGGGCGGGTGAAAATGCCCGCCCGGCGAGAGCTTCGTCCGGATCTCGATTGTCTGCAGGGACTTAGCTTGCCTTCACCGGGCTGTTCATGGCCCAGAGAACGCCGAAGGGATCGCGGAGCTGGCCGTAGCGGTCGCCCCAGAACATCACCTCGATCGGCATCACGACCTCGGTGCCGGCGGCAACCGCACGGTCCCACCAGGCATCGATGTCGTCGACGGTGAGCGTCAGGGTGAAGGCCTGCGGCTTTTCCAGCGGATGGCCGTATTCCGGATAGGCATCGGCGAGCATCAGCGAGCTGCCGTTGACATAGAGGTGGATGTGCATCGTGCGGCCCTGCTCGTCGAGCGGGTGCCGGCCCACTTCCTTGGCCCCGAAGGCGCGCTGGTAGAATTCGGACGCCTTGGCGGCGCCATCGACCTGAAGATAGGGCAGAAGGCCGTTGAGGACCGGTGCCGGCTGCTGCGTCTGGGTATCCATATCGTTCTCCATCCTGTTCGAAGAGCCAGGACCGTGCTGGCCTGCCTCAAGGACGGACATGGAATCTCCGATCCGACATGGGGTCGAAAAAAAATCGCGGCCGGCTGCATGACGGTTTTTGAAGGCCACCAACAGGGTTCGAGCCGATCACGGATCGGCCCGATTGCAATGATCGCCGGGGATCGATTCCGACGCCCGGGGATCGATTTCGACACCCAGGGGGATCAGAGGTCGATGATCGTGCCGCGGCCGTCGTTCCAGATGCGCATCTCGCGCTGGCTCTGGGTCGCACCTGCGGCAGCCGGGCGCGCGGTGGCGCGGGCAGGCCTGAAATTCAGCCGGGTGGCAATGGCGCTGCCGACCACGACGACGGCGGCGATGCCGGCCAGTGCCAGCGCCAGCGAGGCGGTAAGCACAAAGGCCGCGAACGTGATGGTCAGGGCTGCGGCCGTAAAGAGAACAGAGCGAATGCTTTGCATAATCGTCACCTTTCTGATGGCGATGTGGGGGCGCGCCTTCGGACTTGCAAGAGGCGGGCTTTCGAAAGGGGTGCGGCGGTTCGCCTCGTCTTGCGGAACGCGGCAAAGGCGGGCACAACTGAAGCATGAACAAATCGAGCGAACATCACCCTGTACGCCTGCGCCGCTCGGTGCTTTGCGTGCCGGCCGACAATGCCCGCGCGCTTGCCAAGGTCGCGGAACTCGCGACGGATGTCGCGATCTTCGATCTCGAGGATGCGGTAGCGCCCGAGCGCAAGGTGGAAGCGCGTGCGGCGCTTGTGCAGTATCTGACGGCGAGCCGGCCGGATTGCGAGATTGTCATTCGCATCAATGCGATCGGCTCCGACTATGGTCAGGGCGATCTTGCTGCGGCGCTTGCGGCCAATCCCGACGCCATCCTGTTGCCGAAGGTCGAAAGCCCGGCGGATATCCAGGCGGCGGCCGACTGGCTCGACGAGAACGATGCGCCGGAGACGCTGCGCCTCTGGGCAATGATCGAGACGCCACGCGGGGTGATCAACGCGCCGGCAATCGCCGAGGCCGGCCGTACCTTCAGTGGCAGGCTCGATTGTTTCGTCGTCGGCCTCAACGACCTGCGCAAGGAGACCGGCGTTCCGGATCGTCCGGGCCGGCCCTATCTCATCCCCTGGCTGATGCAGATCCTGCTTGCCGCGCGCGGCGGCGGGCTCGATGTCATCGACGCCGTGTTCAACGATTTCCGCGATGGTGCCGGTTTCGACGAGGAATGCCGGCAGGGCCGCGACATGGGCTATGACGGCAAAATGCTGATCCATCCAGCGCAGATTGGCCCGGCGAACGAGCGCTTCGGCGTCGATCAGATCGCCGTCGACGAGGCGCGCGCGATCATCGCCGCCTTTGCGCTGCCCGAAAACGTCGGCAAGGGCGTCATCAACCTCAGCGGGCGGATGGTCGAGCGGCTGCACCTCGACCAGGCCGTCACGCTTGCCGCCAAGGCGGACCTCATCGAAAAACGAAAGACAAGATCTTGAAACTCTTCTGCTTCCTGACCGGCCCTGACGACGCTTCCTTCTGCCACAAGGTGACGGCGGCGCTAAACCAGGGCTGGAGCCTGCATGGCTCGCCCACCTATGCTTTCAATGCCGACACGCAGCACATGCAGTGCGGCCAGGCGGTGGTCAAGGAGGTCGAAGGCAAGGAATACACCCCGGATATCAAGCTGTCGGAGCAGTAGTCGAGGCTGTTTGCCGTCGTGCAGGTTTGCCCCTCTCCTCGGGTTTAGCCCGAGGACTAACCCTCTCCCTGCAGGCGGGGCGAGGGGACGCGGTTGATGCTCACAATCGGCGTGTGAGGCCTGCTTTCTGGAATCGGTCGTGCTCCGATTGGGATGCGTATCGCGAGTTTCCTTCGCCCCGCCTGCGGGGAGAAGGTGCCGGCAGGCGGATGAGAGGCTTCCTCACCGCGCGATGATAGGCAAATGAAGTGTCAGCCGCCGACGTGCTCGACGCTGGCCTCGATCCGTTCCATGTCGTCGTCGGAGAGGCCGAAATGGTGGCCGATCTCGTGGATCAGCACGTGGGTGATGATGTCGCCCAGCGTCTCCTCGTTCTCCGCCCAATAGTCGATGATCGGGCGGCGGTAGAGGGTGATGCGGTTCGGAAACTGGCCGGTTTCCATGGTGAAGCGTTCGCTGATGCCGCGGCCTTCGAAGAGGCCGAGCAGGTCGAAAGGCGTTTCCAGCGCCATGTCCTCGAAAACGTCGTCGCTCGGGAAGTCGGCAACTTCGATGATAAGGTCGGTCGTCAGCTGGCGGAATTCCTGCGGCAGGTGGCCATAGGCCTCCAGCGCAAGCTGCTCGAAAGTGGTAAGCGTCGGTGCGTGGCGTTCCCGCCAATCATCGGTCTGGTCAATGCGGGCCATAGGCACTCCTTGTTGCCCTCCATATAGCGATTTTGCCTTTGTTTTTCGAGTGTTGAATTCCTTGACCACAGGGACAGGAATAAATTCTTAGAATTGGCTGTTGACTCATTTAGGAAGCTCTGGAATCTAATAGAACATAACATGAACATTCTGATGGGAGTTGACCGTCATGGCCGACACAGCCGTGCAGCGGGAGACGGTACTTTCGCTCCGAGAAACCATAGCCAGGATCGAAAACCGTCGGCTTCCGGGCGTCGTGCGCGCCGCCAAGGCGGCCGATCCCGGCGGCTTCCGTCAACGGGAAGAAGACGAGCCTGGCCGCAAGGCGCTGGCGCTCGGCGTTCCCGATCTGGACGATCTTCTCGAAGGCGGCCTGCCGCTCGAAGGCATGACGGAAATCCGCAATGCCGAGACGCGCGATGCCGGTGCAGCCGCCGGTTTTGCCGCAGCACTCAGCGTGCTCTGTCAACGGGCGCGGCTTGAAAAGGGCGAGCCGGCCGCCCCCGTTCTCTGGATCAGCCAGTCGATGGCTTCCACCGAGGCGGGCATGCCCTATGGGTTGGGTCTGAAGGCCTTTGGTCTCGATGTCCGCGGCCTCGTCTTCAGCCTGCCACGCACGATAAAGGATGCGCTCTGGATCGCCGAGGCCGCGCTTTCCGTGCCGAGCTTCTGTGCCGTCATCCTTGAAATTCGCGGCAACCCGGCTGCCCTGGCACTCAGCGAGAGCCGACGCCTGCATGTGCGCTCGCGCGCTGGCCACGTCCCCCTTCTGCTTCTGCGCCAATCCGGACACGAGGAGGCGAGCAGCGCCTTCTTCCGCTTCCTCGTCGAGCCGGCACCGGCGCGTGAGCGACCGCTACCGGATGGATCGATGCTTCGCGGCAGCATCGGCCATCCCGTCTTTCACGTCATTGCCGAGAAGAGCAGGGCTCCTGCGCCGCTCGGCTTCTTCCTGGAGTGGAACCCCCATGACCGCCGCCTTTACCCCGTCGAGCCCCTACCAGCCGCTGCTGCGGCAGATCCAGAATCAGCGCATTCTGTCGCTCGCCTTTCCGCATCTTCCGGCCGATCGGGTCGCGCGCAAGCGCTGGGGGAACTCGTGGCTTTCCCGCGGGCGTCCTGAGCATCCGCCCGTCGTCTTCGCCGACAAGGTGAAGAGCGCAATGCGTCTCGTTGCGCTCGATGGTTTCGCTGAAAAGCGTGGGTTTCATATCGGCCAGGGTGTCGCCGAAGCGCGGGCCATGTGTCCCGAGATCGACGTGCTGCCGGCCGATCCCGCCGCCGACCGGGCGCTGCTTGCAGGGCTGGCGGCCTGGTGTTGCCGCTACACGCCGCTCGTCGCGCTCGATGGCGACAGCGGCCTCTTTCTCGACATCACCGGCTGCGCCCATCTTCTCGGCGGGGAAAAAGCGCTGCTCGACGATCTGCTCGCTCGCCTCTTTCATCTGGGGGTCGAGGCCCGGGCGGCGATCTCTTCGTCCGCCGGGCTCTCCTGGGCGGTGGCGCGTTTCGGCTCCGACGCTATCCTTGCCGAGGACGAGGCGGTGCGAGCGCTGGCACCCTTGCCGATGGCGGCGCTGCGGCTGCCGCAGGAAACGATCGAAACACTCGGCCGGGTCGGGCTCAAGCAGATCGGCGACCTGATCGAGGCGCCGCGCGCACCGCTCGCCCGCCGGTTCGGCGCAACCCTGCTTCTGCGTCTCGACCAGGCGCTCGGGCGCGAGGACGAGCCGCTGTCGCCACGGTTGCCCGTCGCTGCCCTTTCGGCAGAGCGGCGGCTCGGCGAGCCGGTCCAGGGTGAAGACGATATTTTGGGCCTGACGGAAGAACTGGCGTTGCGGCTGAAACCGGAACTGGAGAAGCGCGGCGAGGGCGGGCGCCTGTTCGAACTGCTGCTTTTCCGCGTCGACGGTGCGGTCTTTCGCATCGCCGCCGGCACGTCCTCGCCGCTCAACGAGCCGCGTCGCGTCGCGGGTCTCTTCCGCGAACGCCTGCAGGCGGTGCACGAAGATCTCGATGCCGGCTTCGGCTTCGAAATCCTCAGGCTTTCGGTGCCGAAGAGCGAAAAATACGAGGTGATGCAGGAGGATTTCTCTGGCACGCCGGATCGCGAGCGTCCGCTTGCCGCCTTCGCCGACCGGGTCATGGCGCGCTTCGGCGCAGAAAGCCTCATGGTGCCGGCGCTCTCGGAAAGCCATGTGCCGGAGCGGGCGGCAAGCTTCCGGCCGCTCACGGATCTGGCGCTGATCGGCAAGGCAGAGGAACCGGGTAACAACATCCCGGCGCCCCTGCTTGCTGCCGCCGCCCGGCCGCAGCGGCTCTTTCCAAGTCCCGAACCGGTGGAGGCGGTGGCCGAAGTGCCGGAGGGGCCGCCGAGAAGCTTTCGCTGGCGGCGCACATTGCACCGTATCGCGCGCGCTGAGGGGCCGGAGCGGATCGCCGGCGAATGGTGGCTTGATGGCGAGCCGGCGCTGGAGCGTGATTATTTCCGGGTGGAGGACGATAGCGGCCGGCGGTTCTGGCTGTTTCGCGAGGGGCATTATGGCGCGAGCGCTCCGCCGCGCTGGTTCATGCATGGAGTCTTCGCATGAGCGACGCTACCCCCTATTTCGAGATCGGTGCCTGGTCGAATTTCTCCTTCCTCGAAGGCGCTTCCCATCCGGGTGAGATGGTCGTTGCGGCGAGCCGCCTCGGTATTGGCGGCCTCGGCATTGCCGATCGCAACACGGTCGCCGGCGTGGTGCGCGCCCATGCGCAGGCCAAGGTGGAGAAGTCGGCTTTCCAGCCCGGTGCGCGGCTCACCTTTGCCGAAGACCTGCCCGACGTGCTCGCCTATCCCTTAAACCGCCGCGGCTGGGGCAATCTCTGCCGAATGCTGAGCGCCGGAAACCTGCGGGCCAAGAAGGGCACCTGCACGCTCTACGAGACCGATCTCATCGAATGGGGCGAGGATTTGCTTCTCGCGGTGCTGCCGGGTCCTGTCATCGGCGCGCCGGAGGCAACCCTGCTTGCCGATTTTCTCAAGCGACTGAAACCGCATTTCGCCGATCGGCTCTATCTGGCGCTGGTGCCGCGTTACGATGGCTTCGATCAGTTCGCCTTTGCCGGGCTTGCAACCATTGCCCGCCATGCGTCGGTCAGGCTCGTCGCCACCAACAGTCCGCTGTTTCATGCCGCCGGCCGCCGGCCGCTTGCCGATGTCGTTACAGCCATCCGCGAGCATGTGACGATCGCGACCGCAGGCTATCGGCTGCATGCCAATGCCGAGCGGCATCTGAAGACGCCCGCCGAAATGATCCGCATCTTCCGCGACTATCCGGAAGCGATCGCCAATACCGGGCATTTCTTCGAGAGGCTGAAGTTCTCGCTGTCGGATCTCGAATATCAATATCCGGATGAGAGCATTCCGGGCGAGACGCCGACGCAGACGCTGCGGCGGCTGACGATGGAGGGCGCGCGCGAGCGTTATCCCGAAGGAATTTCCGAACAGGTTTCCAGGCAGATCGAATACGAACTCGGCCTGATCGCAGAGAAACGCTACGAGCCCTACTTCCTGACAGTGCGCAACATCATGCAGTTCGCGCGCGGCGCCGACATCCTGTGCCAGGGCCGCGGGTCGGCGGCGAATTCCACCGTCTGCTATTGCCTTGGCATCACCGAGGTAAATCCACTTAAGACCACCCTGCTCTTCGATCGCTTCCTTTCGACCGAACGGGACGAGCCGCCGGATATCGACGTCGATTTCGAGCATGAGAAGCGGGAAGAGGTGATCCAGCATATCTACCGCACCTACGGCAAGGAGCATGCGGGACTGACGGCGGCTGTCATCAGCTACCGGGCGCGCTCGGCCGGCCGAGAGACCGCCAAGGCCTTCGGGTTCTCAGAAGACGTGCAATCGGCGCTTGCCGGTTCCGTCTGGGGCTGGTCGGTCGCCGATCTCTCGGAGCGCGAGGCGCAGGCGGCCGGGCTCGATACGAAGGATCCGACGACGGTGAAGGTGCTCGATTACGCCACCGAGCTGATGAGTTTCCCGCGCCATCTTTCCCAGCATGTCGGCGGCTTCGTGATGACCCGCGACCGGCTCGACGAGGTGGTGCCGATCATGAATACGGCGATGCCCGACCGCTACATGATCGAGTGGGACAAGGACGACCTCGACACGCTGAAGATCCTGAAGATCGATGTACTGGCGCTCGGCATGCTGACCTGCATCGCCCGTGCCTTCAAGCTTCTCGACCGGCATTACAACGAGCAGAAAACGCTGCATCAGCTCTTCAAGGATGACCAGAAAGACGTCTACGACATGATCTGTCGCGCCGATACGATCGGCGTCTTCCAGATCGAGAGCCGGGCGCAGATGAGCATGCTGCCAAGGCTGAAGCCGCGCATCTTCTACGATCTCGTCATCGAGGTGGCGATCGTCCGGCCCGGGCCGATCCAGGGCAACATGGTGCATCCCTATCTGAAGCGGCGGGAGCAGCGGGATAAAAAAATTCCCATCGAATATCCAAGTCCTGAACTGGAGGCCGTGCTGAAGCGAACGCTGGGCGTGCCGTTGTTCCAGGAGCAGGCGATGCAGATCGCGATTACCGCCGCAGGCTTCTCGCCCGGCGAGGCTGACCAGTTGCGCCGGGCCATGGCGACCTTCAAGCGCACCGGCACCATCCATACCTTCCACGAAAAGATGATCGAAGGCATGGTCAGGAACGACTATCCGCGCGATTTTGCCGAGCGTTGCTTCAAGCAGATCGAGGGTTTCGGCGAATACGGCTTTCCCGAAAGTCATGCCGCGTCCTTTGCGCTGCTCGTCTATGTCTCGTCCTGGCTCAAGACCTATTACCCGGATGTCTTCTGCGCGGCGCTCTTGAACTCGCAGCCGATGGGGTTTTACGCGCCCGGTCAGTTGGTGCGCGATGCGCGCGAGCATGGGGTCCGGGTGCTGCCTGTCGATATCAACCACTCGGTCTGGGATGCGGATCTCGAAGAGGGGGGGCTCGACAAGAGGGCCATCGAGCCGCGCCACCGCGAGATGGAGACTGTGATCAGGACGACGAAGGCGATGCGCCTCGGCTTCAATTCGATCAAGGGGCTGAACCAAAGGGAACTCGAGGACAAGCTCGTCGCCAATAGGGGGGCCGGTTACGGATCGGTTCGCGATCTCTGGCTGCGCTCCGGCCTCTCCCGTTCCGCGCTCGAAAGGCTTGCGGATGCGGATGCCTTCCGCTCGATTGGGCTCGATCGTCGCAAGGCGCTCTGGGCGGTGAAGGCGCTCGACGAAAAAAGTGCGGCCGAGCGGCTGCCGCTTTTCGAGGGGGCTGCGAGAGAGGAGTTGCGGCCGGAGCCCGCGATGATCTTGCCGGAGATGCTGGCAGGCGAGCAGGTGATCAACGACTATCGTTATCTCTCCTTCTCGCTGAAGGCGCATCCGGTCTCCTTCCTCAGAGACACGCTTGCCGCGCAAGGGATCGTCCAGAGCCGCATGCTTGCGACCGCTCCGGTCGGGCGGCGGGTGACCGTTGCCGGGCTGGTGCTCGTCCGCCAGCGCCCGGGTTCGGCCAAGGGCGTCATCTTCATGACGATCGAGGACGAGACCGGTGTTGCCAATGCGATCGTCTGGCCGAAGGTGTTTGCGACCTATCGGCCGGTGGTCATGGGTGCGCGTCTCGTGAAGATCCGCGGCCGGCTGCAGCGCGAAAGCAGCGTCATCCATGTGGTCGCCGAGCACATCGAGGATATCACGCCGATGCTCGGGTTGTTGCGCAAGGAAGCGCGGCGGTTCGGCGCAAGCGAGCGTGCCGATGAGGCACTGAGACCGACCGGCGACGCGCGCATGAAGCGGGCGCAAGGCGACCAGCGCCTACCGATCCCCCGCCATTCCGGCAGCAGTTCCAGCAACCCGGATCGAGCGACAGCCGAGGTGGCCGACGTGATGCCGAAGGGGCGCAATTTCCATTGAAAGCCCGACCCGGCTTTGCTGTCTCCCGATTGTGTGGGGCGGTTTGGCGAAGGGACGGCCAGATACGTCGGAGGGATTCCATGGAATGCTTCCGGCGCGGGGTCATGGGCAGGGTTTCCCGCCGTCGCGACCGGAGGTGTGTAAAAATGTCGCAGGCTGTGCGCCTCATGACCCATTCAGGGTTTGCAGGCGCAGTCGCTCAGGAATCTCTAAAATTCTGAAAAGGCGAAGTTTTTTGTCAAGTTTAGAGTCGTTCTAATCCACCCGCAACTTCCGCTCGCGGAGTTTTTAGTTGACACTAAATGTCCTGTTTTGCTTTATGCGCTGATACAGGGCGTTGCGTACGACAGGCGAGACGACATGCTGGTTTGCAGCTGCAATTTCATCACGGAAAAAGAGATCGAGGACACGATCATTGGTCTCCTCGACGAGGACTGTTGGCAGCTGATCGTGCCGGCGAAAGTCTACCACGCGATGGAAAAACGCGGCCGTTGCTGCGGCTGTTTCCCCAATGTCGTCGACATCATCATCCGCACCACCGAGCAATATCACGCGCACCGCGACTCGACGGACGCAGAGATATTTGATTTCATGACCCGCCTCAGACAATTCCACGACGACAACCGGAGGGCGGATCTTGAAAGGCGACAAAAAAGTCATCGAGCAGCTTAACGAAGCGCTCTATCTCGAACTCGGTGCCGTCAACCAGTATTGGCTGCACTACCGCCTCCTCGAAGACTGGGGCTATACGCTTCTCGCCAAGAAGGAGCGGGCCGAATCCATCGAGGAGATGCAACATGCCGACAAGCTCGTCGCGCGCATCATCTTCCTTGAAGGCCATCCCAACCTGCAGACGGTCGCGCCGCTGCGCATCGGCCAGAACGTCAAGGAAGTGCTGAAGGCAGATCTCGCCGGCGAATACGACGCCCGCACCGCCTACAAGAAATCCCGCGACATCTGTCATGCCGCCGGAGACTACGTCTCCATGAAGCTCTTCGAAGAGCTGCTTGCCGACGAGGAAGGCCATATCGACTTCCTCGAAACCCAGCTCGAGCTGCTCGACAAGATCGGCGAAGAGAAATACGGCCAGCTCAATGCCGCTCCGGCCAACGAGGCCGAAGCCGACTGAGCCTGGTAAAAGCTTGCAAACATAAAGGCCGGCGATATCGCCGGCCTTTGTCGTTTCAGGAACGGGCAGGTCCGGTTCACGGCGCCAGATGCGCGAAAGCCGCAACCACTTCCTCGTAGACCTTGCGCTTGAACGGCACGATCAGCTCCGGCAGGTCGCGCATCGGCTTCCATTCCCAGGCGTCGAACTCCGGCTCATGTCCGCCCGGCGGCGGGTTGATGGCGATCTCGTTTTCCTCGCCTTCAAAGCGGAAGGCATACCAGCGCTGCGTCTGGCCGCGATACTTGCCCTTGAGGCCGATACCGATCAGATGTTCGGGCAGGTCGTAGTTGATCCAGCCGGGCGCTTCGGCCAGCAGCGAGACGGTGCTCATGCCGGTCTCTTCGTAAAGCTCGCGATAGGCGGCCTTCAGCGGATCCTCTCCCTTGTCAATGCCGCCCTGCGGCATCTGCCATTGCTGCGGCGAGCCGTCATATTCGGAATTGCCGACGGCGATACGATGACCGGCCCAGACGAGGCCCGCCCGGTTCAGCACCATCACCCCGACACAGGGGCGATAGGGAAGGTCATCCGCCTTCAGTTTCTTGTCCTTGCTCATCGGCTGCCTCTTCTGTGCAAACGTTCATTGGTCCCGTGGGGACGGCTTTAAGCTAGTTCTGTTGCGGATCCTTGACGAGCGCGGAAACGCCGACGATCTCGATGCCGCGCCCCTGCGCTTCACCGATCCAGGAGGCAATCGCGCCGACGCTCTCGTCGAAGGCAGAAGCGACGCCAATGGCGGTACCGTTGCGGCGCGCGATGCGTTCGAGTTCATCAAGCTTCTTCAGGATCGCGTTGCGGCTGAGTTCGCTGTCGAGCGTCAGGTCGGCAAAGCCGTGCGGCACGTCGAAGGCGCCGGCAAGCTTGCCGGACAGCGACTGCGCCGAGGTGCCATCGTCGAGGAACAGCAGGCCGCGCTTGCCGAGATCGCGCATGACCGGCTCCAGCGCATCGGCATCGGACAGGAAGCGGCCGCCAAGATAATTCATGACGCCGGTATAATTGGTGATCTCGGCGAGGTTGCGGTGCAGTTCCGCGAGGTTCTTCTTTTCGCCGAGGCCGACGCGCAGCGCATTGGGGCCTGGATCGTTGGCCGGATAGTCGAACGGCTCCATCGGAAGCTGCAACAGGATCTCATGGCCGCTGCGGCGCGCTTCCTGCATCCAGCGCTGCAGGCTGTTTCCAGCCGTGGCAAAGCCGAGCGTCACCTCACCCGGCAGGTCGCGGATCGCCTTCTGGGTTCCCGTCTGGCTGAGGCCGAGCCCGCCGACGACAAGTGCGATGCGTGTGCCGCGCGCGCCCGACCAGGGGCGCGCATATTGATCGAGCGGCCGCAGCCCGTCGGGACCGATGATCGGCAGGCGTCCGGCGGGGCTTTCTTCCAGCAGGTCGTCATTGGGCATCGCCGCCATGCGCGGATCCTGGCCGCGGATCGGACCGACATTGATGAGGGCCGGTCCCTTGCCGTCGCGGCTGCGCGGCGAGAACGTCGTGACGGTGGAGCCGTCGTCGGTAAGCGTGCGCTCGACATCGGCGCCGGAATAGGCCGTTCCCGGTGCCATCGTTCCGGAGCCGACGCCCGTCTGGCCGCTGGCCGGGTTGGATGCCTTGTCGCCTGGGCTCTTCGCTTTCTCGGCCGTTACGACCGGCGATGCGGAATCACGCCGCAAACCGTCCGGCGAAAGCGTGTTCCAGGCGGAAATGCCAATCACCGCGGCGATGCAAAGGCCGGCAAGAGAAAACCCGAGCGTTCGCTGGGGATTGCGCTTCGACACTGGCTTGGCCCGCCGGTTCTGGCCGAGCGGAGCATTGAGATCAGTTCCCAAACGAAGCCTCGGTCGAGCTGTGGGATGTTGCCGCTAGAGCGAGGCCGGCGCCAGGACGCGTGCCGATCCTCTCCCGTCGCACGCCGTATGCCTTCGAAAGAATCAGTGGCCGCGGCAGCGCTTGCTAACCCTATAATTTAGTGGCGAAGGCTTGACCAGTGCATCGGCCGGCCGAGTCATGGGGCCAAATGCGAAGCGCCGCATGTTCGGGTGAACATGCGGCGCTTCGTTTCGTGTCTGTGAGGCTTATTTCTTCAACTGTGCCTGCTCGGGGCTCGCCGGGAAGGACGGGTCCGTCTTCTTGCCGCGCAGAAGGTCGAGCGCGTAGTTCAGCTGCAGGTCGTCCTTGGCTTCCGGCGGCACATAGGCGACCGAGCCGGAGCCTTCGTCGGTCTCGCTCTGGCCTTGGATGTGGCCGCGCAGATCGGACTCGCCCTGAGCCTCGACCTTGCCGAGCAGTTCCGGCGGCAGCGGCTGTTCGACCTTGATGTCGGGCGTAATGCCCGTGCCTTGGATCGATTTGCCTGACGGCGTGTAGTAGAGCGCCGTCGTCAGACGCAGCGCACCGGCTTCGCCGAGGGGGATGATCGTCTGGACCGAACCCTTGCCGAAGGAGCGCGTGCCGAGCACGGTCGCGCGCTTCAGGTCCTGCAGGGCACCGGCGACGATTTCCGAAGCGGAGGCCGAGCCGCCGTTGACCAGAACGACTACCGGCTTGCCATCGGTCAGATCGCCCGGCGTGGCGTTGAAGCGACGGGTCTCGTCCGGGTTGCGGCCGCGGGTCGAAACGACTTCGCCACGTTCCAGGAAGGCGTCGGAGACGTTGATCGCCTGATCGAGCAGACCGCCCGGGTTGAGGCGCAGGTCGAGCACGTAGCCCTTCAGCTTATCGGCCGGCACTTCGGCCTTGATCTTCTCGATGCCCTTCTTCAGGTCGTCATAGGTCTTTTCAGTGAAGGATATGACGCGCAGGTAGCCGACGTCGCCTTCGGTGCGGAACTTGACCGCACGAACGGCGATGACGTCGCGGACGATCGTCAGTTCGATCGGCTTGTCCGCGCCCTTGCGCAGGATCGTCAGCTTGATCGGGGTGCCGATGGCGCCGCGCATCTTTTCGACGGCGTCTTCGAGCTTCAGTCCGCGAACATCCGCACCGTCGATCTTGGAAATGAAGTCGCCGGCAAGCACGCCGGCGCGGGCCGCAGGTGTGTCGTCGATCGGGCTCGTGACCTTGACGAGGTCGTCTTCCATCGTCACTTCGATGCCGAGGCCGCCGAATTCACCGCGCGTCTGGGTGCGCATGTCCTCGGCATCGGTCGAGTTCATGTAGCTCGAATGCGGGTCGAGCGAGGAAAGCATGCCGTTGATCGCGTTCTCGATCAGCTTGTCGTCCTGCGGCGGCGTCACGTATTGCGCCCGCACGCGTTCGAACACGTCGCCGAAGATTGCCAGTTCGCGATAGGTCGAGGTGTTGGCAGCGACGGCCGGAACGACAGCCGAATAAACCACGCCCATCGCGGTCGCGCCCATCAGCGCCCCGACCAGAACAAGTGAAGCCCTACGTATCATTTCGCGCCTTTCCAACCTCTGCTGCGGTCCACCATGGTCGGGAATCAACCGGTTTTCCGTCTTTTCGGAATTCAATGTAAAGCGTCGGCCGGTCCGTTTCCAGCGCCAAGGCCGCAGCGCTCGCCACTCTTTTTGCGCCCATCGTCGCCAGCGGTTCTCCGGCGACGACGAACTGCCCAGTCTGAACGCTCACCTTCTCCATCCCCGAAAGCACGACGTGGTAGCCGTCGCCCGGGTTGAGAATGATCATCTGCCCATAACTGCGGAAATTGCCTGCATAGACGATCCAGCCATCTGACGGCGCAGTCACCAGCGCGCCGGGATTGGTTTCCAACATGATCCCTTGCAGGGAATGCCCCGTGCCGTCTGCATCGCCGAATTTGCGCAACAGCGATCCCGCGGCCGGATAGGCAAGCTTGTTCCTCAGCTCCGAAAACACATATGCGGGCGCAATGCGGTTTTTGTCAGGCACCGCATTGCGGGCGAGTTCCCGCGCCGCCTCGCGCTCTGCCTCGCTCATACGACGGCGTTCTTCCTCCTGCGCGCGCGCCGCTTCGGCAGCCTCGCGAACGGAGGAGATCTGGTCCTCGAGCGAGCCGATCAGGCCCTGGAGATTGGTCGCCTGCGAGGCCAGTTCCTGCGCCTTGCGCTGCTCGGCCGCAAGTTCGCTGGCGCTCGTCTGGCGCAGCTTTTCCTTTTCGGCAACCAGCATCGACATGCGGCGCTCTTCCTCGACATTGGCGGTCATTGCCGCAGTCAGGTCCTCGCGCTGCCGGTCGATGCCGGTGCGGATGTCGGCGAGCGCCTTGAGGTCGGCCACCAGGTTTTCGGTTTCCTTGCGCAGGCCGGGCACGACGGCGCCAAGCAGAATGGCGCTGCGCACGGAGCCGAGCGCATCCTCAGGCGTCACCAGGATCGCCGGCGGCGGGTTGCGTCCCATCCGCTGCAGGGCGGCGAGCACCTCGGCAAGCACGCCCCGGCGTGAGCGCAGCGAGCGACGGACCGTGTCTTCCTTGGTTCTAAGGTCGCTCAGCTTCTTCTCGCCATCGACGATCTGCTGTTCGAGATCCTGGCGTTTCTTTGCGGACTCGACGATTGCGGCGCGCAGCGTCTCGTTGGTCTTGTCGATTTCGGCAATGGTTTCCGTCAGCGCATTGGCGCGCTCCTGGGAAAGCGTGATCGTCTTGGAGAGCGCATCCAGTTCGCTGCGCGTACTGTTGCGGCGAAGCGTGAGGTCGGCGGCGGGGTCGGGCGGGCCCTGCTCCTGACCGGTCGCGGCGGCGGGCGGCGTGGCCTCCTGGGCGCTCGCCGGCAGGCCGATCGCAAGCGCAAGCGCAAAGGCCGCCGCAGTACGGGCAAGCCGTCCTGCGTCGTCTCTTCCCATGCCGAAAACGCTGGTCCTGCCTCGGGGCGTCATCCGTTGCGTGCGTCCATCCGAAAATATGAGGAAAAAACCTAATCTGATTTGGCGCGCACGACCAAGCATATTCTCGTTATCGCCGCGTGTACCGGGAGAGGTTGCCCGAAAAGCAGCCCCGCCGCTTCAGACCCGATGATAGGGGTGGCCGGAGAGAATGGTGACGGCCCGATAGAGCTGCTCGGCGATCAGGATGCGCACGAGCTGGTGCGGCCAGGTCATCTTTCCAAGGTTCAGCACCGCATCGGCGCGGGGATGAAGGCTCGGATCGAGACCATCGGCGCCACCGATCGCGATCATCAGGTCACGCTTGCCGCTGTCGCGGAACGTGCCGAGAAGCGATGAGAAGCCTTCCGAATCCAGCGCCTTGCCGCGTTCGTCCAAGAGCACGAGCAGACTGCCTTCGGCCAGTGCCTTTTCGAGCTGTGCGGCTTCCTCGCGCTTGCGCGTCTCGGCGTTCGAAGCACGACTTTCGTTGACTTCGACGACGCGGGAAAGCTCAAGCCCGATCGCCGGACCGGCCTTGGAGAAGCGATCGAGATAACGGGCCGCAAGATCCTTTTCCGGCCCCGCCTTGAGGCGGCCGACTGCGAAAAGTCCGATACGCATGACCTTGTCCGTCCTCGCTTGCGCTGCAACGCGCACTGCATAGTTCCTGAAATCGGGTCGATTCAAGGAGAATCTTATACCGCGTTCCTGGAGCCTTGCAGCGTCGTTGCGCGCCTTGTCCGGTTGACGGGCCTGCAGGTTACGATCAGTCGCAACAAATATCCGGCTGACAACGCCGCCCAAGGCGGCGCCAGCCCTTCACATTCATGCATGACCGCAACTCGGCTCGTCCGGCATTCAGCTGCGCGGCGACCCGGTCGGTCTCAATGCAAGGTGCCGTCCTCGATCTCGGGAGCCGCCCACATCTTCTCGATGTTGTAGAACTCCCGGATTTCCGGCCGGAAGATGTGAACGATCACATCACCGGTGTCGATCAGCACCCAGTCACCGCCTTCCAGACCTTCGACACGGGCATTGCCAAAGCCCCCGTCTTTCAGGTCGGTCGTCAGGTGATCTGCAATGGCCATCACATGCCTGTTCGATCGCCCGGAGACAACGACCATGAAGTCTCCCAGCGCCGACTTTCCGGCAATGTTGATGCTGACGATGTCTTCTGCCTTCGAGTCCTCTAGGCTCTCGAGGACCAGTTGAAGCGCACGGACAGCGGCTTCGTCGCTAGATCCCGTGCTGCGCGGGAATGCGGTAACCGCATATCCCTTGGCGTGTGCTGTTGTCAGGGTCTTTCCTTTCCACATGAACAGAACAGGCACTTCCGATTCGAACAAAGATCGAACCGTCCATGAATGTAGGCATCAAACCGTAGCTGTTTCAAGACAGCAGAACTGAATCCCTGGAAATCATACTCCACCGGCGGCGCGAAGCGCCGTCGAACTCATCGATGAGCGCGGTCCATGGATGAAGGTCCAGGCTGGCGCGCGGTGGAAGGGGAGGCGCCGCGCGTCGTCCTCGTCGATGCGAGCATAGTCGAAGGTTTTCGCCATGCGTGAGGAGAGATAGGCGAGCGTCGAGCCCGGCCGATCGATGACGGCGATCGGAAAAGTGCGGGCGATCTTCTGCCAGTTCTGCCAGCGATGGAAGCTCTTCAGGTTGTCGGCGCCCATGATCCAGACGAAGCGAATGTCGCGGTTTCGCGCCTGCACGATTTCGAGCGTGCGGGCGGTATAGCTCTGCCTCAACGCCTTTTCGAAGGCCGTCACCTTGATGCGCGGGTTGTGCGCGATCGCTTCGCTCATGGCGATGCGGTCGGCAAGCGGCGCCAGATTGTTGTGGTCCTTCAGCGGATTGCCGGGGGTCACCATCCACCAGAGCTGGTCGAGCCCGAGCCGTTGGATCGCCGTGTCGGCAACGAGCACATGGCCCTCATGCGGCGGGTTGAAGGATCCGCCGAAGAGGCCCACCACCATGCCGGCTTCGACATGGGGCATGCGCAGGTAGCGGGTGTTCACCCTGCCTGCCGTCACCTCAGGGCCTGACCTGTCCAGCACCACGCACCCGATACTTGAAAGAGGTCAGCTGTTCGACGCCGACCGGTCCGCGCGCATGCATCTTGCCCGTGGCGATGCCGATTTCACCGCCCATGCCGAATTCGCCGCCATCGGCAAACTGGGTCGAGGCGTTATGCAGCAAGATCGCGGAATCGATCTCCGAGAAGAAACGCTCGACGACCTCGGGATCCTCAGCGATGACGGCCTCCGTGTGGGCCGACGACCAGGTCCCGATGTGCTCGATCGCACCGGCGATCCCGTCAACCAGCTTCACGGAGATGATGGCGTCGAGATATTCCGTTGCCCAATCCTCGTCGGTCGCTTCCTTCAGGCCGTCGACCGCGCCTGAGAGCTCGTCGGAGACGCGTACTTCGCAGCCCGCTGACAGCAGGGCGTTCAGCAACGGCTTGACCAGTCGGTCGGCGTCGTTGCGGTCGATCAGCAGTGTTTCGGCAGCACCACAGATACCGGTGCGGCGCATCTTGGCGTTGACGACGATCTTTTCCGCCATGGCGAGATCGGCAGAGGCATCGACATAGATGTGGCAGAGGCCTTCGAGATGGGCAAAGACCGGCACGCGCGCTTCGTTCTGCACCCGGGCAACGAGGCTCTTGCCCCCGCGCGGTACAATCACATCAATCGTGCCGCCAAGACCCGAGAGCATGGCGCCGACGGCCGCGCGGTCAGAGACCGGCACCATCTGGATCGCATGTTCCGGCAGGCCGGCGGCTTTGAGGCCTTCGACGAGGCAGGCATGGATCGCGCTGGAGGAATGGAAGCTGTCGGAGCCGCCGCGCAGGATCACGGCGTTGCCGGCCTTGAGGCACAGCGCGCCGGCATCAGCCGTCACGTTCGGCCGGCTTTCATAAATGACGCCAATGACGCCGAGCGGCGTGCGGACGCGCTCGATGTGCAGGCCGTTCGGCCGGTCCCATTCGGCAATGATGTCACCGACCGGATCTTTGAACTCGGCAATCGCGCGAATGCCGTTTGCCATGTCGCGGATGCGGCCTTCGCTCAGCGTCAGGCGGTCGATGAAAGAGGCGGCGACGCCGCTTTCTCGGGCGTTTTCAAGGTCGATCGCATTGGCCGCCAGGATCTCGTCCGTGCGGGCGACGATCGCATCGGCCATGGCGATCAGGGCGGCGTGCTTGCGTTCGGCGCTGGCGATGGCAAGCGGTCGGCTGGCGGCCTTGGCGTTGCGGCCGATCTCCAGCATGACGGTCTCGACGTCGCCCTTGTTTTTCACCTCGTCAAGCATGGACTTCATCCTTCCGGCTGCCCTCGGCCTCAGCGCGTTTTCCGGTCATCACCATATCGTCGCGGTGCACCATGGCGGCGCGGCCGGCATAGCCGAGGATCGCGGCGATCTCGGCCGATTTCTTGCCGGCGATCTGGCGGGCTTCGTCGGCATCGTAGCCGGCAAGACCACGGGCGATCTCGCGGCCGGAGGTGCCGAGAATGGCGATGGTGTCACCGCGGCTGAAGCTGCCCGTCACGTCACGGACGCCGGCCGGCAGCAGGCTCTTGCCCGAGCGCAGCGCCTCTTCGGCACCGGCATCGACGGCAAGCGTTCCGGCCGGCAGCAATTGCCCGGCAATCCAGGTCTTGCGCGCGGTCACCGGCGAGCCTGATGGTGCGAACCAGGACGAACGGGCACCGTCCTCGATCGCCGCCAGCGGATGGTTCGGCTTGCCTGAGGCGATGATCATGGCGCAGCCGGCGGTCGTGGCGATCTTGCCGGCATCGATCTTGGTGCGCATGCCGCCGCGCGAAAGCTCGGATGCCGCACCCCCGGCCATGGCCTCGATCTCAGGGGTGATCTCGGCGATCGTTTCGAGGAAGCGGGCGTTCGGGTCGAGATGCGGCGGGGCCGTGTAGAGCCCATCGATATCGGAGAGCAGCACCAGCAAATCGGCGCCGACCATAGTGGCGACACGGGCGGCGAGACGATCGTTGTCGCCATAGCGGATTTCTGTGGTCGCGACCGTATCGTTCTCGTTGATGATCGGCACGGCGCCGAGTTTCAGCAGCTGGTTGATGGTGGCGCGGGCGTTGAGGTAGCGGCGGCGCTCTTCCGTGTCGCCGAGTGTCAGCAGCACCTGGCCGGCGACGATGGCATCGGTCGAAAGGCTCTCCGACCAGGCGCGCGCGAGCGCAATCTGGCCGACGGCGGCGGCCGCCTGGCTCTCTTCGAGCTTCAGGGCACCTGCCGGCAGGTTGAGCACGGTACGGCCGAGCGCGATCGCGCCCGAGGAGACGACCAGCACTTCGACGCCCTTGGACTTCAGGCCGGCGATGTCGGCGCACATGGCGTCAAGCCAGGCCTTCTTCAGCCCGGTGGCGCGGTCGACCAGCAATGCCGACCCGATCTTGATGACGACCCGGCGATACTTCAAAAGCGGCTTGCGGGTCTTGGTCATCTCAGAGGTTCTCCTCGCCATAGCCTTCACCGGCCTTGGCGGCGACGATGACGCTGCGCAACGCTCGCAGCGCTTCGGTCATGCCCTTGCCGACGGCGGCAGAGAGCAGCAGGGGCTGCTCGCCGCAGGCCTTGGCCAGCGCCTTGGCTTTTATCTTCAGCTCGTCCTCGTCGAGCACGTCGATCTGCGACAGTGCGATGATCTGCGGCTTGTCTTCCAGCCCGCCGCCATAGGCTTCGAGCTCGTGCCTGACCGTCTTATAGGCCTTGGCGACATCTTCCTCCTGGGCGGAGACGAGGTGCAGCAGCACACGCGTGCGCTCGACATGGCCGAGGAAGCGGTCGCCGATGCCCACACCTTCATGCGCACCTTCGATCAGGCCGGGAATGTCGGCGATAATGAACTCGTTGCCGTCGATGGTGGCGACGCCGAGATTGGGATGCAGCGTCGTGAACGGATAGTTGGCGATCTTCGGGCGAGCGCGCGTGCAGGCGGCAAGGAAGGTCGACTTGCCGGCATTCGGCAGACCGACGAGACCGGCATCAGCGATCAGCTTCAGCCGCAGCCAGAGCGTCTTCTCGTCGCCCTCGAGACCGGGGTTGGCCCAGTTCGGCGCCTGGTTGGTCGCGGACTTGAAGCGGGCGTTGCCGAAGCCGCCATTGCCACCGGCGGCCAGCCGATAGCGCTGGCCCTCGGCGACCATGTCGACGATCAGCGTCTCGTTGTCTTCCTCGAAGATCTGGGTGCCGACCGGGACCTTCAGCGTCACGTCGTCGCCGCCGGCGCCGGTGCGGTTGCGGCCCATGCCGTGCTGGCCGGTCTTGGCCTTGAAGTGCTGTTGGTAACGGAAGTCGATGAGCGTGTTCAGACCGTTGACGGCCTCAACCCAGACGTCTCCGCCACGGCCGCCGTCGCCGCCGTCCGGTCCGCCGAACTCGATGAACTTCTCGCGCCGGAACGAGACGGCGCCTGCGCCACCGTCGCCGGAGCGGATATAGACTTTCGTTTCGTCGAGAAATTTCATTGGGCTGCCATCTGTTCGGTGTAAGTGCGCGGTCTTAGAAAGTGTTACAGCGACCTTTGCAGGTCCTAAAGGATGCGCGGCGCTGTAATTTGCCGCCATCGATATAGGCGGTTTATTCGGAGGTCAAAGAATATCGTGCGGTTCGTTAGCTACAACATCCAATACGGCATCGGCCTCGACGGTCGCTTCGATCCCGAGCGTATCGCCGCTTCGATCGGGGACGCCGACATCATCGCGCTTCAGGAAGTGACGCGCGGCTTTCACCGCAACGGCCATGTCGATCTCGTCACCCGCTTCGAAAAGCTGTTTCCCGGCCATTTCTCCGCCTTCCACGCGCCTTGCGACATCGACATCGGTTCGGCGATCGAGGATGGACGCGCCGTCAGCCGGCGCTTCCAGTTCGGCAACATGATCCTGTCGCGCTGGCCGATCCTTGCAACCCGGCTCATCCCCTTGCCGCGCACCCGCACGATCAGCCCGATGAACCTGCAGCGCGGGGCGACGGAAGCGCTGGTCGCAACGCCCGACGGTCCGCTCCGGGTCTATTCCGTGCATCTCGATCATGTGCTGCCGGCCGAGCGTATTGCCCAGATCCGTTATCTCAAGGAGCGGCTGCTCGGTTATCCGCTCGAAGGCGGCGCGATCACCGGGGCGGCCGATTTCGGCATGGCCGAGCCGCCGCATCCGGAGGACTTCGTCGTCATGGGCGATTTCAACATGGAGCCGGAGACGCCGGAATACTGCGCGATGACCGGCTCGCGCGACGCCTTCTACGGCCGTTCGCTGCGGCTTGAGAATCCGGTCGATGCGCTTGCCCATCTCGGCCGCCTGACGCCTGAAAGCTATAGCTGGATCCATCCCGAAAACCCCGAAAAACGCATGCATCTCGACTATTGTTTCTTGAGCGCCGGCCTTGCGTCTCGTCTCACCGATGCCTGGACCGACTATGAGGCCAAGGGTTCCGACCACCTGCCTGTCGGTTTCACGCTCGCATGACAAAAAAGGTCCCCGCGAAGCCCGAGCTTCGCGGGGATGTTCTCTAGTGCGGTCGGCGCAGATCGGCGGCGGTCAGCCGCGTCTCGATATGGGCGACCATGGCGTTGCGCGCGAGCGCATAGACCTGGGCGCAGCCGGTGATCTGGAAGCCGATCTTCTCCTGCACCTTCAGCGATCCCGGATTGTCGGCAAAGACGCCGGAATGCAGGGTCGTTTCGGGCATGCGGCGGAAGAAGCGCTCGACCGCCGCATAGGTCGCCTCCGAGGCAAAGCCCTTGCCCCAGTAGAAGCGGTTCAGCCAGTAGCCGACATGCCATTGGCCGTGGCGGAGCTCGATGCCGACGCAGCCGATGTGCACGTCGTCACCGGTGGTGACGGCGAAGGTCCAGTCGGGCGTCAGCCCCGAAGTCTGCGCCGTCAGCCAGTCGAGCGCGTCCTGCTGATCGTAGGGCGCGGGAACGCGCGCCAGCATGCGCGCCACCTGGAAATCGCCGAGCGACTGGGCGATCGCCTCGGCGTCGTTTCGCCGATGCGGGCGCAGGACCAGGCGCTTGGTCTCGATGACCGGGCAGGGGCCGGGACCGGGGCGGGCAACGATCCGCTGGCGTTCGGAAGCGAGCGCGTTCATCGCATGCCTCCCCAGCTTCTCAAGGAGACCCAGGTCTTGCGGTCGAGCCGGTACCATTCGACGGCGATCGAGCCGCCGAGCGCCAGGCTGCCGACCATGCCGCTGCCCTGGAACTGGAAACCGCACTTCTGGATGACCCGGCGCGATGCCAAGTTCATGACCCGGCAGCGCGCATCGATCTGGTCGATGTCGCGGGTGCGGAAGGCCATGTCGGTCAGGACCTGGGCGGCCTCGGTGGCATAGCCCTGGTTCCAATAGGGCTCGCCCAGCCAATAGCCGAGCTCCGCCGTCTTGCCATCGGGATGCGGCTCGATACCGCAACAACCGAGAAATGCGCCATTGTCCGCTTTGGTAATCGCGTAGACGCACTTGCCAATCGTGCCGGCTTTCGCGCGTCGCACGAAGTCGGCGGCATCGGCCGTCGTATACGGGTGCGGCATGCGCGAAACCATGGTCGCGACATTGGCATTGTTGGCAAGATGGGCAAGGGCGTCGATATCGTCTTCATGGGGCGCGCGCAGAACGAGCCGGGGTGACAACAATATCGGGCAATCGGTCCTTGACCGTTGGGGCCTCAGCCTCTGCTCGGGAGACCGGGATTGGTCTTCCCTCAACAACTCGGTTTGCATGGTTTCCTCCAGAAACGAAAAAGGGGAGTTGGGTATTGCCCCATCTCCCCTTTGAAGTCTGGCTTGGAACCATCAGGTGCGTCAGCCGGGTCGATGAGACGCCGGCTGTTTTAGAGCGCTACCGGCTTATTCCGCTGCTTCGGCTTTCGGCATTACAGACACGTACACGCGGCCATTGGCCTTCGTACGGAAGTCCACGTTGCCGGCCGTAAGTGCAAAAATCGTGTGGTCCTTACCGAGGCCGACATTGGCGCCCGGATGCCACTTCGTACCGCGCTGGCGCACGATAATGTTGCCTGCAATGACGTTCTCGCCGCCGAACTTCTTCACGCCAAGGCGCTTGGACTCAGAATCGCGACCGTTACGCGACGAACCGCCAGCTTTTTTGTGTGCCATTGGTGTTCTCCTTTAAACCTTAGATCCCTGAACTCAGTTTGCAGCGGCTTCAGCGGCAGCTTCAGACTTCTTCGAAGCCTTCTTTGCCTTGCCACCGGCAGCAGCGATGTCCAGGATGCGGACGGTCGTCTGGTGCTGGCGGTGACCGCGCGAGCGCTTGGAGTTCTGGCGGCGACGCTTCTTGAAGGCGATGACCTTCTTGGCGCGACCCTGCTCAACAACTTCAGCGCTGACAACGGCGCCTTCGACAAACGGAGCACCGATGGTTGCATCGGCGCCAACGCCGACCATCAGGATCTCGGTGAATTCGATCTTGTCGCCTGCAACGCCTTCCAGCTTTTCGATGGTGAGGACGTCGTTGGCGGCCACGCGGTACTGCTTACCGCCGGTCTTGATGACTGCGAACATTTTTTATCCTTTCATGTTCGATCCGGCTCTCTGCCCGAAGACAAGGCCGTCTTTTTCTCAGTCGACAGTTGAGTGGATCTCCTTTTCGGATATCCACCGGTGAAAGGGCGCAAATCACACCCGCTGCGGTGAAGCTAGGCCACACCACTTCATTGCGCGGATTACAAGGATTTGCACAGGCGTGTCAAGGCGAAAGCAACGAGGCCGTTACATATTCTTCAAACAAGGCCCTTGCCAGCACCCGAATCTGCCGCTATGAACCCGACCGCGCCGAACAAGCGCCGACCAGCAAAGCGGAGAGGTGGCTGAGTGGTCGAAAGCACCGCACTCGAAATGCGGCGTACGGGCAACCGTACCGTGGGTTCGAATCCCACCCTCTCCGCCATAATCTATCTCACCACCATGTGCTATGCGAAGCAGCCCGACTTCAGGGCGGTTCACGGAAGCTTCCGGGGTTCGTTGTTTAAACGCGCGTCTCTATCAACTCGACTTCGGCGTCCAGGAAACAAAATCGCCAGCAGGCTCGATATCTGTTTCAGGATGGGGGCGGGCACGTCCCTGTTGTGTCGGAGGCGGGGCGATCGATCGTTCTCCTTGCCAGCGGTCATCCGGCGCTTCCGATAGCCCACCCTGATATGGCGATCGCGGGTCGTGCGCCGCGTCAAAGGGTGACCCATCTGACAACGATGTCGCGGCGTTGTCGCCAGCGATTGCGGTTTGCCGAACTATAGCCATCGATGCCGTTGCGAACCGGGCAAGGGCGTCGGCGGCCGGGCTGACGGCACGTTCGTGCTTCCGCGGCGAAACGCAGCTGCCTAGGCGACTTTCAGCGCCGCGGAAATTTCCGACAAGGTGGCCTTCTCAGCATCGCTGACAGCGACGCCGCCGAAGCCCAGGAAGCCGCCTTCCTTGGCGGCTTCCGCCACCTTCTGGCTGATCTGGTATAGCCATGTGCTGAAGGCTGCGACATCACCCTGCGCCTTGGTCTCGACGAGTGTCCGGGCCTGATTCAGCGTTTCAATGCACCTGGCCTTCATGTCCTCCGGCTTGGCACCCTTGAGTTTCGTCTGCAGCCCATCGCGAGCGGCGGTCCGGCCCTCCGAGGTTTCGAAGTCGGCGACCAGCGCCTTGACGAGCGGGCTTGCTGCGGCATCGGCTTTTGCCTGCAGAAGTGCGCTGCTGTTGGCGATGCCTTCCTTCATCATCCCCCAGAGGCCGCTCGGCTCCGCGGCCGTCACGGCAATGCCGGCCATCATCACGCTCTCCAGGAGCAGCGTCCATTCTTCCGGGGTGAATGTCGATTTGTCGGCCATGGCCGTCTTCCTTCCTATCCGGTTTCGTCGATGACAATCGCCAACGGTCCGTGCGGAATGCAGGGCCGGCAGCTCATGCTTGGGCTGGTTCTTCAGGTCGCCAGTGAGGCGAGCTTGGTCTTCAATGCATCGATTGCGGGTTTCACGATGTCGGAAGCGCCGGGTATCGCCAGCACCTTGTCGAAAAGCCCGTTGAGCGTTGGCATCATCGGCCCGACGAGCGCGGAAAGGGCTGCCTTCTGTTCGGCAGACAGTTGCCCGGTGGCGCCCGTGACTTTGTCGAGCCCGGCTGAAATCTCCTCCAGTTTCGGCAGGGCGGCCGTGGCCGAGGCGGCGTCCGTGACACCGGTCAGCGTTGTCTGCAGGCTCGCCATGCTGTCCTGGACCTGCCGGCCGATGTCGACCCCGCCGACCGTCAAGCTTTGCCCCGCCGTGCCAGCCTGTGGCGCGACCTCTCCGCTCGGTCTGCCGAACAGATAGAAGAGCACGGCTGCAAGCGCGAGCACGGCAATCACCCAGTAGAGCCAGTTGCGCGACCCGGACGGCGTCGCCGCCTCGGCTGCGCGCTGACCGGCTCCACCGACGGACGAAGCCGCTGTCGCGGCGTTGCGGGCGACCTGGCTCGCCGAGGCCGCGGCAGACTGTGCCGAAGCGCCGAGCCCGCCGAGCAAGCCTGTTCCGCCAAGCAGTTCTCTTGCGCCGGAGGGCAGGGCGGCCGCGATGTTGTCCTTCTGGCTCGCGAGCAGTCCGGCAATGCCATTGGCGCTGAGATCGCCGCCGCTCTGCCGGGCAAGGCCACCCAGCACGAGGGGAGCAAGCGTCGCCAGCAACGAACCGCTCGCCCGCGGGTCCATGCCGGAGATCCCGCCGATGGCGCTTGCCAGCGCACTGCCGTCCTTTGCCCCGAAGATTGACGAAATGATCTGTGACCCGTTCTGGCTAAGCGTCGCCTGATCGCCTCCCTGAAGCATCCCGATGAGACTGTCGAGCGATCCGCCTTGTTGACTGGCGGTATCGGCGATCTTCTGCGCCCCGCCCGGTTGCGCGGCGACACCCGTCAGTCCCGCCAGCACCGCGGGAATGGCGGCGCTGACGGCGCCCTGCACCTTGCTGCTGTCGAGCCCGAGCGCCGAAGCGATGCGTGCGATCATGTCAGGGGTAAGCATCTGCGCGATATACGAAACAAGATTGCTGGCCATTGGCTTTTCCTCCACGTTGATGTCGTCGGACATCGACGGCGCTCATGGAGCGGTCGTCCGACGGCGCGGCAATTGGCTGCAAGCAATTCGCGTTTATCTGATTGTCGGTCGCGAGGCGGGTTCCTCTGGAACCTTCGGCCCAAAAATATTAGCACTTGTGGATGTAAATGGCCAGTTCTCGGCAACTTGCGGAAACGGCAGAACGTGGCGCATTGAACACGCGCGCTAGTGCGCCAGCATGTTGAGCGGCCCGTGACCCGGCAGCCGAGGCAGGAGGGAAGCAGGCGGACCGTCGGCCGCAGGGCCGGTTTAAGGGTCGCGACGACAGCGCCGCAGGATGCTTGCGGTCACGCGCGGGCCGGCCTGACCTGATGCCCGCACCCATAGTCTGATCCCCAGCCGCGAGGCCAGGGATCCCGTCGGTTTCGCGTTACTTCTTCGGCGATTTCTCCGCCGGCGACGGTGCCGCCTGCAGGTTGCCGAGCAGCGACGAGATCGCATTTTCGCCGTTGAAGCCTGCTTCCTTCAGCAGTTGGTCGACGATCGGCTTGTTGGCCTGGTAGGACAGGAGCTGGCCCGCCAACCCGTCGCCAAGGCCGATGCCGTTGGCAGCACCGTCGCCGCCGCCGTTGCGGCCGAGCATGCCGCCGGTGTCGAAGATGCGGATGTCGGAGATCTTCTCGATCGGCTTGACCGCTTCTGCCAGCGCTTCGGGAATGATGCGGATGCGTTCGCGCAGGATCTCGAATTCAATGATGGCGGAGCTCAGCTTGTTGCGGGCCTCGTTGAGCAGCGCCTCGCTCTCGGCTGCGGCCTTGCCGGTTTCGAGCACGCCCTTCGCCTTGATGATCGCGGCGTCGGCCTCGGCGGTGGCCAGCGTCTTGATCGCATCGGCCTGGTCGAGGGCCGCCTGCTTTTCGGCTTCGGCGCCGACGGTCACGGCGGTCGCTTCGGTTTCGGCGTTCTTGCGGGCGTCGATGACGGCGATCTGGCGTTCGCGTTCGGCGATTTCCACGGCCTTTGCCGTCTCCACCTTTTCTTCCGCGGCGATGGCGAGCGCGCGGGCGGTTTCAGCCTGGGCCTTCGCCTCGGACTCTTCCCGGCTCTTGTTGGCAACCGCGATGGCGCTTTCCTGCGAAACGATCTGCAGGTCGCGGCGGGCTTCCGTGTCGCGCTGCTGCACGGCGCGGGTGGCGTCGATGTTGGCGCTTTCACGCGCCTGCTTGGCAAGCGCCTCGCGTTCGGCGATCGCCTGCTCGGCGGCGATGCGAGCTTCTTCCTCGGCGCGCTTGGCCGCCTGTTCCTGCTGCGCGGTTTCGGCGCGGGTGGCGGCCGACTTGTTGGCGATGTCGCGTTCCTGGTTCAGCTCCGCCTCGCGCTTGGTGCGCTCGATCGTCAGCGATTGCTGGCGGGCTTCCAGATCCTTCTGGGCGATCGCGACTTCGGTATCGCGCACGATCTCGTTGCGCTCCTTCTTGCGGCCCTCGGTAATGCGGGTCAGCGCCGCAAGACCATGCGCGTCGAAGAAGTTGTTGGCGTTGAAGTGCTTGATATCCGTCTGGTCGAGACGGGTCAGCGAAACGGATTCGAGTTCGAGACCGTTCGACTGCAGGTCGGCGCCGACCGCTTCCTGCACCGCCTTGACGAAATCCATGCGCTGTTCCTGCAGCGCGTCGAGGCTCATGGTGGCGGCGACCGAGCGCAGACCGTCGACGAACTTGGCCTCGATCAGCACGCGCAGCTGTTCGGCATCGTTGGTACGGTCGCCGAGTGTCTGGGCTGCAAGCGCGATCGAGGAGGCATCGGGCTTCACGCGGACATAGAATTCCGCGCCGATATCGACGCGCATGCGGTCCTTGGTGATCAGCGCGTCGCCTTCGCCACGACGGACTTCAAGGCGCAGCGTCTTCAGGTTGACGCGGGCGATCGAGTGGAAGATCGGCAGCACGATGGAGCCGCCGTCGAGGACCACCTTCTGGCCGCCAAGGCCCGTGCGCACATAGGCTTCGTCGCGGCTCGAGCGGGTATAGAGCGATGCAAGAACAAAGCCGATGCCGAGGATCAGGACGATGCCGATGCCGGCCGGCACCAAGAGTTCATAAAACATGGTTGCTCCGTGAGACTTTAAGACGTGGGAATTTTAAGGATTGGGCGGCGTCAGCAGGTCTGCCGGCGCCGATATCGCAATGAAAATGTTGGAAACGCGATCGACGACGAGCACCTGCGCGCCGATGGCGATCGGTTGCTCGTTGCGGGCGGCGCGCGCGCGCAGCACATGCCAGTTGCCGTGGCGATCCTTGAGGCGGATGCGTCCCGGCAGGCCCTGGTCCAGTGGGCCGACGGTGACTTCGCCGCTGCGGCCGACGAAATCGCCGAGATCGACGGCATAGCTTTCGTCACGCGGCACGATCTTTGCCACCCATCGGCTCGACATCCGAACTGCGGGCAGCGAGACGGCGAGTGCCGGTAGCGCCGCGACAAGGGCAGGCAGCGGCACCCACAGGGCCCCGGCCACCGCCTGGATGACAAAACCGATCATCGCGAAGAGGCCGAGGAAAAGCATCAGCAGCACGAGCAGCGGTACGCCGCCGACATTGAACCAGGACATCAGCCCGCCCAATGCGTTGTGGTCGTCCAGCCAGGCCTTGTCGATCGCCTCACCCAGTGAGAAGCCGAGCAGCAGGCAGAGGAGCTCGATGCCGGTGAAGGCGGCCAACATCACCGCCGCAACCGCGAAGGGTAGGGATTCCGGGGCGAGGAAGAACAGCATCGGCGTCAGTGCTGCTTTGCCTTGAGTGCGGCCAGTCTCGCGTCGATCGCCCGATCGCGATGCAGGCGGTCGAGTTCGTCCAGCTCGGCGCTGTTGCCGTGTTCTCCGCCCGGTACGCCCGTGGCGCGGGAGACGGCGGCAGCGGCGCGGGCGGCACCGTCCACCGGGCTGGGCTTCGCCAGGCCCGAAACCTTGCTCTCGGGGAACTGGGCGATGCTGCGCTTGAGATCGGCGAGCCGCGCCTCGGCCTCGCGGCGGGTGGCAAGCACCGCCTGCAGCGCCTGCTGGCCCTCTTCGAGATCGGTGCGGGCGCCGGCGAGCGCCTTGTCCAGGGCGGCGAGCTGCGATTCCAGGTCGATCTGGCGGGCGACGCCGGCCTTGGCAAGGTCTTCCCGGGCGGCAGAGATGGCGGTGCTGATCTTTTCGTCCAGCTTTTCGAGATCGGCGCCGATTTCGTCGCGGCGGCTGAGGATGCGATACTCCTCGGCGCGTGCCTGGCCGATATCGACCCGGGCCTCTTCAGCCGCCGCGTCGATTTCGCGGAGTGCCTGTTCGACGATCACGATCTTGTTGCTGCCTTCCGCCTTGTCGACGGCGGCATTGGCGAGACCGGCGATCAAGCGGCCCATACGGGATAGGATGCCTTCATTCGTCATCATTTTCTTCTCCGTTCGGTCGGAATGCGTGGTGACGCCAATGTGGATCTGATAGCCGCCGTGCTGTGCAACGAGCTGGGCGGCGAAGATATTCAGAGTGCCCGGCGAATAGCCGGCGACGTCGTATGGGATCGCGACGCGACCACGCACGGTGGCGACGGTCAGATCCGACGGTCCCTTGATTGCGAAAAGCTTGTCGTCCAGCGGCAGCCTTTCGGCATTGGCCTGCTGTCCGCGGTTTGCCGCGAAGTCACGCAGTCCAAGCGTGACCATGCGCGCCGGAAGCCCGGTGCGCTCCCGGACCGTTTCGTAGGCAAGTTCATGCAACGTTACGAGATTGGCGCCCGCCTTTTCGCCGGCGAGTTCATCGAGCATCGCCAGCATGTCGCCGTAGGCAACGAAGGTTTCTTCCAGCGCACGTCTGGCCTCCGCGTCCGGCGCGAGATCGTAGTACAAGATCGACGTGTGGTTGCCCTGAGCCATGAGCAATAACATAAAGCACCACTTTCGTGCTTTCAAGGATTGGCTCAGGTTTAAGTTGCAATTTTCTTCTGCTGAACGCGCGCAACGGTCGCGCGCCGGCAATGCGGGTTGCAGCGGGCGGAAGAGGGGCGCGTTGAAAGCGGACGATTGTCCGGCGGGTTCACTCCGCCGCGTTGTTGCGCAACCAGGTTTCCAGCGCGGCAATCACCGAGAGCCGCAGGCTTGCGCCCTTGGACAGGGCGCGGGTGAGGGACAGGTCGTCGCCGGCAAATCCCATCTCGGCCATGATGTCGTTCGCCCGCATCCGGCGGCGATTCATGATCGTGCGGATTTCGGCGATCGTTTCGGGGAGCAGGTAGCGACCGCTGGCAATCGCGGGGGGCGCTGCGAGCGGCGGATCGATATGAGCGTGTGGGGCAAGCCCGTCCGGGCCGCCATTGCTGCTCAGCCACTTGAGGAACGTTTCACGCTCGGTGGGGCTTGCCTTGGTCCAGGAATTCTTGAGCTTGTCGAGGCGCGTGCGCTCGTCCTTAAGCCCTGCCGCGATAAGCGCCTTGCGTAGCGACGGGATGCGGCCGGCGATCAGATCCGCATGGATGTCGGGAAAATCGAGTTTCAGGCGCTGCACGTCCGCGGTTTCGTCGCTCTTGGTTTTCTTCGACATGCTCATTCCCGCGTCGTTCGTCGGCGACATGCTCTAGCGTGCTCGTGCGCCCGGCGCGAGCGAAATAGGTCGCTATCCTCTATCCTTTGTCGGTCGACCCCGTTAGGGAGCGCATGGAGAATAACGCGACGCTGCGTGCTGTGCCCTTCGCCTGATGTCATGCATCCAGCTTTACGCAAGTCCCTTCGCCTATAGTCACCTCAATGGCCGGGATGTGACACGGCGAATGAAGGACAATGATATGTCAAACGATATCGAGCATTACCGCGACCCATCCGACACGATGGTTGCCCTCTATCTCGCGAACAATGACGGCGACGAACTGACCGATGTCTTGGTCGCCGCGCTTGAAGATGCCTTCCGCATCCTCCGTGACGAGATCTCCGGCGAAACGATGCATTGAGCGGAGCGCGTCTCCTCCACGAACTATTTTTCGAACGTAATCCACCATCGGTTGCGAATCGAATCAGGGATGTCCTGTTCTGACCGGGTTTCAATCGGCGACGCGTCGGATGTCGGGAGAGTTCGCGGCCACGTATCGCTTGCGCTAGGGGAGACGCACAAGCATGACATTTTCTATCTGGCATACGGTCATCGGCGTACCGGTCTGGCTGATCCTTCAGGCCTCGAAGCGCTCACGCTAAAGCGCGTCGCAGATCAAGTCTGCTTCATCGCATATCGCTGTCGCAAAATCGGCGCGCACATCGCTCGGCATGCTTGGCGCATCAAGGCGCGAGCAATTGGCCGTAGAGAACAAGGCGTTGCGGAGTTCCGATTTCAACGGGATCCATGCCCGCTTGATGTCCTTCGACGACGACTGCCGAACCGGACTGCTTGCAGGCTGGTGTTTCATTCGATGACCATCGGGCGCGCCGTTCAAGCTTCCTGAAGCAGCGCCTCGGCTGAAAGGGCTGACGCCAGTACGGTCGCATCGGTTCCGTTTCTCCCAACCAGCATCAGTCCGGCCGGCCGCACAAGGCCCGGCATCGGCAGGGTGATAGCGGCGAGATCGAACTGGTTGGCGACCTGGCAGTTGCGCAGCAGCAGGCTCTCCACGCGGTCGTATTCCGCCGCGTCGGTGTCGACGCTTGCGATGGACACGGCCGCAATCGGCGTCGTCGGCAGTGCGATGAGATCGTAGGGCGAGAGCCGCTCGTCCATGGCGGCAGCGAGCGCATGCCGGGTTTGCAGCAGGGCCGAGATCGTCGCGTCGGGCACCAAAAGGCGGCGGCGAAGCGAGAACTTGACCCTTTCGTCGACTGGGACGGCCGCATCACCCAGCCATCCGGCGTGGATACGGCTTGCCTCCAGGCCCGCAATCGAGCCGATCCGCGTCGCTTGGCCGAGCTTCTCGATCAAGTCATCGATGGTGCAGTCGACGATCTTGGCACCCGCTTTGGCCAGTCGGTCGAGGCTTGCCGCAAAGGCGTCGGCGACTTCGGGGGAGAGGTCTTCAAACAGCCTGCCACGGGGGATGCCGATACGAAGATCTGCGACAGGACGGGCGACAAGCGGCCTTGGCTGCTCGCCGGCCATCACAGCATCGGTCGCTGCACAATCGGCCGCGGTCCGGGCGAGCGGTCCGAGCGAATCCAGAACCGGCGAGAGCGGAAAGGCGCCATCGAGCGGGATGCGGTTCGCCGTCGGCTTGAAGCCGACGATGCCGTTCAGCGCCGCGGGGATGCGGATCGAGCCACCGGTATCTGAACCGATGGCAATGTCACAGGTGCCTTCTGCTGCCGACACGCCAGCGCCCGAGGATGAACCGCCGGGGATCAGGCTTTCGTCTGTGGCGTTTCCGGGCACGGGGTAGTGCGGATTGAGCCCGACGGCCGTAAACGCGAATTCGGTCATATGCGTCTTGCCGATAATGACCGCACCGGCAGCACGCAGCCGCTGGACAACGAGCGCGTCTTTTTGGGCCGGCGGCGCGTCGCGGCGGATGATGGAGCCGGCAAGCGTCGGTTCGCCGGCGATATCCAACAGGTCCTTGATTGAAACGATCTTGCCGTCGAGCGGCCCAAGGCTGTCCCCCGCCCGCCGGCGGTGGTCGGCCGCGTCTGCCTCGCTCCGCGCGCGCTCTTCGTAGAGCCGGACAAAAGCCTTTTCCTCGTGCCGACGATTGTTGAGCCGGCTCAGGATCTGTTCCAGGCGGTCGCGGACGGAGACGTTGGCGGCATGGGACACGATGATCACCTGTCGATTTGTGTGGCCACCGAACGGGGGCAGGAGGCGGGTTCGTTGCCCGGATTCACCAAGGCCAACGCTGATCGCCTTTGATAACAGCATTGGCGGCGTTTGCCATCGTCCCATTGTCGCCGCGGCCAGCTCCGGCCTTCACCGAACTGTCGCCAAACCGTTCAAATAGTTTCATGCGCCTGTTACGTCGCTGACACCCAGATGACCAAAGGTCCGGCACGCGCGGTGGCGCTGCCGAATCGGAGGTCTGTTTGGCCGATATCCTCAAGACGCTTTCGAGGCGTTCTTTCCTGCTTTCCGCCGGTGCCGCGGGCTTCGTGGCCTCATCCGGTCTTGCGACACCCTTTTATGCACGCGGCTACGGCCGGCCGGAATTCATTCACGGCGTGCAATCGGGCGATGTCGATACGTCCTCCGGCATGATCTGGACACGGGTGGATCGCCCGTCGAAGGTGTCGGTCGAATACTCGACCACCGAGAGCTTCTCTAACCCCCTTCGCCTTTCCGATCTGACGGCGACGCCGCAGACGGATTGCGCGATCAAATGTTCGCTCGACGGGCTGCTGCCGGACCAGGATATCTTCTACCGCTTCACCGCCACGGATCTCTACGACGTCAACCGCGTCTCCGCGCCGGTCACCGGCCGGTTTCGCACCGCGCCCTTGCGCAAGCGCTCGATCCGCTTCGTCTGGTCTGGCGACACGGCCGGGCAGGGCTGGGGCATTGATGATGTCGGCATGAAGACCTATTCGACCATGCGCCAGCACGAGCCGGACTTCTTCATTCATTCCGGTGACACGATCTATGCCGATAACCCGATCCCTGACGAGATAGCGCTACGTGATGGCGGTGTCTGGAAGAACCGCGTGGTGACGCATGAGAAGCGCGACGTGGCGCGGACGCTGGAAGAATATCGCGGGCAATGGAAATACAATCTGCTCGACGAGCATGTGCGGCAACTCAACGCCGTGTGCCCCACTTTCTATCAATGGGACGACCACGAGGTGCTGAACAACTGGTCGGCCTCGACCGACCTGCGCGACGACGCGCGCTATCCGGAAAAGGATGTTGCCGTCTATGCGGAGCGGGCGGCGCGGGCGTTCAACGAGATGACGCCGATCCGCATGCCGGCAACGCAGCCCGGCCGCATCTTCCGCAAGATCGGCTATGGTCCGTTGCTCGACGTGTTCTTCGTTGACCTCAGATCCTATCGCGGCGCCAACCAGGGAGAAGACGGCGGCGGCGCCCTGTTCGGCTGGCGGCAGGTCGACTGGCTTAAGCGCGAACTTGCTGCCTCGCGGGCCACCTGGAAGGTGATCGCCTGCGACATGCCGATCGGTCTCGTCGTCTGGGACGATTACACCAACCGGCGCGGCTCGGACGCGATCGCCAACGGCGACAACGGTCCGCCCGCGGGGCGCGAACGCGAATTTGCCGATCTCCTGCGCTTCGTCCGCGACAACGGCATCGACAACCTCGTCTGGCTGACGGCGGACGTGCACTACACCGCCGCGCATCACTACGATCCGGGGCGCGGCGCATTCAAGGATTTCACGCCGTTCTGGGAGTTCGTGTCCGGTCCACTGCATTCCGGCACCTATGGGCCGAAGGACCTCGACATGACCTTCGGGCCGGAGGTTCGCTTCATCAAGGCATCCGGCGGCGGCATCGACCAGAACCTGCCGCCATCAGCTGGTCTGCAGTTTTTCGGCATCGTCGATATCAACGGCCAGACGCAGCAGATGACGGTGCGGCTGATGGACCGGCAGGACCAGGAACTCTGGCGCGTGACGCTCGATCCGGCCGCAATTGCATGAGGAATTCGGTCGCGGCCAACAGCTTTGCAAACGGCGTTCGCGAGACCCCTGACGAGTGCAAACCCATGGCCTACCGGCATTTGAACACGACGCTCATGCGCGCGCCCCCCTTTCGCAATCGCAAAAAAACCTGTATGAGCGCGACCATTGAAAAAGCGGCGTGGCCCATCGGGGCTTGCCCTGAACCTTCCGAGACGAAAAATGAGCATTCGTAACATCGCGATTATCGCGCACGTCGACCATGGGAAAACGACCCTTGTTGACGAGCTCCTGAAGCAGTCGGGCTCGTTCCGCGAAAACCAGCGCGTTGCCGAACGCGTCATGGACTCCAACGACATCGAAAAAGAACGCGGCATCACCATCCTCGCCAAGGCGACTTCGGTCGAGTGGAAGGGCGTGCGCATCAACATCGTCGACACCCCTGGCCACGCCGACTTCGGCGGTGAAGTCGAGCGCATCCTGTCGATGGTGGACGGCGCCATCGTTCTCGTCGACGCTTCCGAAGGCCCGATGCCGCAGACGAAGTTCGTTGTCGGCAAGGCGCTGAAGGTCGGCTTGAAGCCGATCGTGGCGATCAACAAGATCGACCGTCCGGACGGTCGCCACGAAGAAGTCATCAACGAAGTCTTCGACCTCTTCGCCAACCTCGACGCCTCCGACGAGCAGCTCGACTTCCCGATCCTCTACGGTTCGGGCCGCGATGGCTGGATGAACGTCAACCCGGAAGGTCCGAAGGACCAGGGTATGGCGCCGCTGCTCGACCTGGTGCTGCAGCACGTGCCGGAGCCGACGGTTGCCGAAGGCCCGTTCCGTATGATCGGCACGATCCTCGAAGCCAACCCCTTCCTCGGCCGCATCATCACCGGTCGCGTTCACTCGGGCACCGTCAAGCCGAACCAGGCCGTCAAGGTTCTCGGCCAGGATGGCAAGCTGCTTGAAACCGGCCGTATCTCGAAGATCCTCGCCTTCCGCGGCATCGAGCGTCAGCCGATCGAAGAAGCGCAGGCAGGCGACATCGTTGCGATTGCCGGCCTTACCAAGGGCACCGTCGCCGACACCTTCTGCGATCCGTCGGTCGCCGAAGCGCTGACTGCGCAGCCGATCGACCCGCCGACCGTCACCATGTCCTTCATCGTCAACGACAGCCCGCTTGCCGGCACCGAAGGCGACAAGGTCACGAGCCGCGTCATCCGCGACCGCCTGTTCAAGGAAGCCGAAGGCAACGTTGCGCTGAAGATCGAAGAATCCTCGGAAAAGGACTCCTTCTTCGTATCGGGCCGCGGCGAACTGCAGCTTGCGGTTCTCATCGAAACCATGCGTCGTGAAGGCTTCGAGCTTGCCGTTTCGCGTCCGCGCGTTGTCATGCACAAGGATGACAACGGCCAGATGCTCGAGCCGATCGAAGAAGTCGTGATCGACGTCGACGAAGAGCATTCGGGCGTCGTCGTGCAGAAGATGTCCGAGCGCAAGGCCGAGATGGTCGAACTGCGTCCGTCTGGCGGCAATCGCGTCCGTCTGGTGTTCTTCGCTCCGACCCGCGGCCTCATCGGCTACCAGTCGGAACTTTTGACCGACACCCGCGGCACGGCGATCATGAACCGCCTGTTCCACGCCTACCAGCCCTACAAGGGCGAGATCGGTGGTCGCGTCAACGGCGTTCTGCTTTCGAACGACGCCGGTGAATCGGTTGCCTACGCGATGTTCAACCTGGAAGACCGCGGCCCGATGATCATCGACGCCGGCGAGAAGGTCTATGCCGGCATGATCATCGGCATCCACACCCGCGACAACGATCTGGAAGTGAACGTGCTCAAGGGCAAGAAGCTCACCAACATGCGCGCTGCCGGCAAGGACGAAGCTGTTCGCCTGACGCCGCCGATCCGCATGACGCTCGAGCGCGCGCTCTCCTGGATCCAGGACGACGAGCTGGTCGAAGTGACGCCGAAGTCGATCCGTCTGCGCAAGCTGCACCTCGACCCGAACGATCGCAAGCGCTTCGAAAAGGCCCGCACGGCTGGCGCTGCCTGATCGATCCTGATCGATCCTACGACTTTCAGAAAAACCCCGGAGCGATCCGGGGTTTTTTGCTGTGTGTGCCACCGATGGGCGACTTGCGGATAAAGTTAAAAAGGCGTTAACCTTCCATTGGGTGCCGTTAAAGTTGCCTGTGGGTTAACGCAGGCTGGCAACCGGGCGGGATTCCTGTTCGCCTTGTGTGTGTTTAGAGTCGCGAGTCATGAAGACTGTTTCGATAGAGATTCGGCCCGGAGAGCCGCAGGAAGCGTCGGCAATTGCCGATGTGCACCGCGTTTCGTGGCTGCAGACCTATGGCGGTCTCATTCCCCATCGTCCGCTCGTTCAGATGGTCAATCGCCGTGACGAGACCTGGTGGCGCAAGGCGACCCGCGGTCCTGCCACGCTGCTCGTCGTCGACGTCGCCGGAACCATCGCCGGCTACGCAACGCTCGGCCTCAGCCGCGCCAAGGCCCTGCCGCAGGAAGGCGAGATCTACGAGATCTACCTGAGGCCGGAATACCAGGGCATCGGCCTCGGGCGCATTCTCTTCGGCGAGGCCAAGAGCCTGCTGCGTTCGCTCGGCTGCCGTGGCCTCGTCGTCTGGTGCCTCGAAGACAGCGAGCATGCCTACCAGTTCTTCCAGGGTGCCGGCGGCACCGATATCGCCGAAGGCATGGAAGATTTCGGCGACAAGCACCTGAAGAAGGTCGGCTTCGCCTGGAACTAGGCCCGACGCCTCCGCGACACTGAAATCAAAGACTTACTCAGGCAGTTCGTTGTTGGGATCGGCCGCCTTGTCGCCCCGCGTGCCGTGATAGGCGGGCTTGTCGACGCCGCAGCGGAAGGTCGGTGCCACCTCGTCGGCGATCTTGCGGGCGAACGCATTCGGATCGGGATTGGCAAGCGCATCGACATAGCCGGCGACGCAGCCCTTGCCGTCATCCTTCTCGGCCACCTTGGAAATGACGAGCACCTGCCCCTGAAGTGCAGGAACCGAAGCGCCGGACTCGTCCGTGTTCTCGATGAACCAGCGCAGGATCGTCGCTACGGCCTTGCCATCCTTGGCAACCCGCCACTCCACGGTCGTGCCGGCGTGGTTGAATGGAATGAAACTCTCGAAAGCGTCGTCGGCATAGCGCTGGTTCAGGTGACCGAACGAGACACTCTGGCGGATGTCGGCTTCCTTGAAGCGAACGGGATAGTCCGCATGACCAGGGCAAGTCATCAACGCGTACATGCCCTCTTCTTCGGCGATCGTCTTGCACTTGTCGCGGCCGATGTCGGTATAGACGCTCTCATTGGCCAAGACGGGGCCGGCGGACAAAAGCACCAGCGCCAGGCATGCAACCCTTCCGTTCATACAAAACTCCCTCAAACGCGATTGGCAGACCTGTAGAGGTCGATGGGCAGGCGCAAAACGACCGGTTGAATCTGCGCTACGGACGAAAGTTATGTTGCATCGCGGCATGTTTCCCTTTATCCGACGGGCAAACTTCTCAAACCGACCCTGGAGTAGATCCATGCGCATCGACGCGATTTCCATCGGAAAGAATCCACCAGAAGATGTCAACGTGATCGTTGAGGTTCCCGTCGGCGGCCATCCGATCAAGTACGAGATGGACAAGGAAGCCGGCACGCTGGTCGTCGACCGCTTCCTCTATACGCCGATGACCTATCCGGGCAACTACGGCTTCGTGCCGCATACGCTCTCGGACGATGGCGATCCGATCGACGTTTTGATCTGCAACACCCGTCCGCTGGTTCCGGGCTGCGTCATCAATGTGCGCCCGATCGGCGTGATGATGATGGAAGACAATTCCGGCCAGGACGAGAAGATCATCGCCGTTCCGTCGGGTCACCTGACGCAGCGATACGACAAGGTTCACGAGTACACCGACCTGCCGGAAATCACGCTGAAGCAGATCGAGCACTTCTTCGAGCACTACAAGGATCTGGAGCCCGGCAAGTGGGTGAAGATCTACGGCTGGAAGGATGCTTCCACCGCCCGCCAGCTGATCAAGGAAGCCGTCGAGCGCGCCAAGGGCGCCAAGTAAGCTTTATCTGCCGGCCAGTTCGGCAAGGCGTTTCATCAGCTCCTCCGGGTCGCTCTCGATCCGGAGGATTTTTTTGCGCTGCGTTTCGCCTGAGATGAGGGAGAGCTTGCTCTTGGCAAGCCCGAGCGTCTTGGCAAGAAAGGCAAGCAGTGCCTGATTGGCCTTGCCTTTCTCCGGGACCGCGCGGACGCGCACTTTCAGATATTCTTCGCCATCAGCAGCCGCTTCCAGCCCGTCGATGGCATCACGGCCGCCGTTCGGCGTCAGGCGCACCGTCAGGCGAACATGGTCGCCATGCGCGGTGAAGGCCGTGCTACTCACCCTGCACCTGGCCGGCCGTCGTCAGCCCAGCAAGGCCGGCGCGATCGTCGTGTTCAGGAAAAGCTGGATGAAATAGAGGATTACCAGAACGACCAGCGGCGAAAGGTCGACGCCGCCCATGTCGGGCAGGATGCGGCGGATCGGGCGGTAGAGCGGCTCGGTCAACTGGTAAAGCGAGCGGCCGATCATGTTGATCGCCTGGTTGTTCACGTTGATGACATTGAACGCGTAGAGCCAGGAAAAGATGGCCGACGCGATGACCAGAAACCACGCGATGTTGATGATGAAGTTCAAGGTGCCGATAACAGCAAGCATGCCGGTCTCCAAATCGTTATTGACAGACATGTAGACATTGAGACCTAAACGAGCAAGTACGCCGGTTTATCGGGCGCGATCATGTTTAACGTGTGGCCGCTCGACAGTCGGTGCCGACGAGAGCATGTCGCGATCCTTCAGATGCGCTGCCTGCCTTTTGAATATTGACGTTTCACTTGTCGTTATCGCAAAACCGCGACCCAGTTTTGCGCGACCCGCTTCAGGAGCGACTTCCTCATGTCCGCCGTCCATGCCTCGCATCGTTTTGCCGCGTTTCGGCATGTCGGCTATCGTCGCTACTTCTTCTCGCGCTTCCTCGCCTATTTCGCGATCCAGATCATCTCTGTCGCCGTCGGCTGGCAGATCTACGATCTGACGCGCGATCCCTTCGATCTTGGCTTGATCGGCCTTTTCCAGTTCCTGCCATCGCTGGTGCTGATCCTCGTCACAGGATCCGTGGCCGACCGCTACAACCGGCGCATGATCATGGGCGTCTGCATGGTGGTCAGCACGCTTTGCGCAGCGGCGCTGCTCGCGCTGACAGTTACCGGGCTGTTTTCGCCGTGGCCGGTTTATGCGGTTCTCGTGGTCTTCGGCATCGAGCGTGCATTCCTTGCACCCGCGTCGCAATCGCTGGCGCCAAACCTGGTGCCGCCGGAAGATCTGCCCAACGCGATCGCCTGGAACTCCACCTCCTGGCAGATCGCGATGATCGTCGGCCCGGTCGCGGGTGGTCTCATCTACGCGCTTGGCGCGGTCTTTCCTTATGCCATCGGCTTCTGCTTCTTCCTCGCCTCCGCATTCATGGTCTTTGCCATTCCGAAGCCGGCGACGCGCACCCAGGCCTCGGCGCAAAGCTGGCAGACGATCACCGCCGGCTTTCGCTACATCAAGGCGGAGAAGGTGGTGCTCGGCGCCATATCGCTCGACCTTTTTGCAGTGCTGCTCGGCGGCGCCGTGGCGCTGATGCCGGTCTTTGCCCGCGATATCCTCGACCTCGGCCCCTGGGGGCTCGGCCTGTTGCGCGCGGCCCCGGGTGTCGGCGCCGTTGCCATGGCGGTCTGGCTGGCGGCGCACCCGATCCGCCATCGCGCCGGTTTCTACATGTTCATCGGCGTGGCGCTCTTCGGTCTCGGCACCGTTATCTTCGGCCTTTCAGCGACCCCCTGGGTCTCGATCGCGGCCCTCGTCGTCATGGGTGCTGCCGACATGGTCTCGGTCTATGTGCGCGAGACGCTGATCACGCTCTGGACGCCGGACGAACTGCGCGGCCGGGTCAACGCCGTCAACATGGTCTTCATCGGCGCGTCGAACGAACTTGGCGAATTCCGCGCCGGCATGATGGCGTCCGGCTTCGGCGGGGTCTTTGCCGTCGTCTTCGGTGGCATGGGCACGCTGCTCGTCTCAGGGCTTTGGGCGCTTGGCTTTCCGCAATTGCGCAAGATCGATACGCTCGACGTGCCCGATCACCACAAGTAAGCGGTGCGAGCGGACAGCACGTTACGCGCTTTCCGCCCTTTCTCCCGGCCGTTCATCGCGCAGGAAGATCAGTTCCAGGAAGTTCTCCATCCAGGTGCGCAACGGCCCGTCGTGCTGCATGCGGCCGTCGAGATGGGCCTTGCCCACCTGGGCACCGGGCATCTCGAAGCGATGGGCGCCGTGCACCACCCAGCGATGCATCATCGCGCGAGTGAGTTCGCCGTGGAACTGGATGCCCCAGGCATTGTCACCGTAGCGGAAGGCCTGGTTGGGATAGGTGTCGCCGGTTGCGAGCAGCTCGGCGCCGGAAGGCAGGTCGAAGCCCTCGCGGTGGAAATGGTAGACCATGGCCGGCCAGTCCATCAGCGCCTTGCCCGCTTCGGTCGCAACCAGCGGATACCAGCCGATCTCGGTCATGCCTTCGTGATGGGGTGCCACCGAGCCGCCGAGGTTGCGCGCGAGCATCTGCGCGCCGAGGCAGATGCCGAGATAGGGCTTGTTTTCCTTGAGTGGCACGGAAAGCCAGTCGATCTCGCGGCGGACGAACTCTTCCTCGTCGTTGGCGCTCATCGGACCGCCGAAGACGATCGTGCCGCTGTGCCGTTCCAGCGTTTCCGGCAGATCGTCGCCGAGCGCCGGACGACGGATGTCGAGCCCAAAACCCTTCTGCTCGAGTATCTGGCCGACGCGGCCGGCGCTCGATCGCTCCTGATGCAGGATGATCAGGACGGGTTTTCGGGCGCTGTCGTCGGGCATCGGCATTTCAGTTATCCTGTTGTGACTCGGCTTTCTCGACCGTGTCGCTTCTGGCCGCCGCCTCCTGGCGCTGCAACACCCGGTCGCGACCGGAAACGCCGAGCAGATCGGCAATACGCCAGATCACGTGATCTTCCATCTCACTGCGCTCGCCATCGGCATAGACAACGTCCCAGAGCATGCCGACGAGTTCGACGCGTTGCTCCTCGGAGAGGTGACGCTTGAGCTCGGCAGTGAATTGGTAGAAGTCGATCGCCTCGCTCTCGGCAGTCTCGCCGGCTTCGATCAAAGCGGAGAGCGAGGCATCGTCGAGCTTGTAATGCTCCTTGATGACCTTGCGCATCTTGCGCCGCTCGGACGCGAGGATCCGGCCGTCGGCCTCCATCACCTGGAAACAGAGAGCGATGACCGCCACGCGCGGATCGCCATGCTCTATGCGCTTCGCCGGGCCGGTCAGACCATCGAGAAACGTCCGTAAGCGTTCAAACATGTATTTTGCCACAGCCCCTTGAGAACTCAGAACAATCGGAAAGTCGTCTTTTCCGGCGCCTTCTCGCCAGCGGCCGGATCGCGCACGCCGGGGTCATCCGGCGGGCGGCCGAAGAAGGGATCGGGCCTGTGCTCGCCATTCGCGCCCTCTTCCTTCTCCGCCTTGACCGGAGGCTTGTCGGCAACCGGTTCCGGCGCCTTGCGCTCGGCGACCTTGATCGGCTGCGGTGCCGGACGCGGCTCCTCGCGCTCGGCCTCGAGGATCACGGGCGTCTCGCTGCGCCGGGCCGCGGGTGCGGGCTGGTGCACATGCGCCTCCACCACGGCGGGCAGGCTGCGGATCGCCTCGTCGGCGTTCGACTGGTCGTGGTCGACGGTGGCCGAAAGCGTATGCGGCGGGGCTTTCCATTCGAAGGCATCGAGCCGGCCGCTCACCGGCGAGACCGGCAGCCAGGTCGGCGAGGTCACGCCGTCGGCGGTCCAGGCCGGATCGCGCGGGCTCTTCAGCGCCTGCGCCATCCAGTGACGGATGCGGCCCTCGTCGCCGGTGTCGGCCTCTTCGATGTCGGCAAGCAGCAGGAAGATGCTCTCGGTCGGGTCGAGCCGGGCGGCGGCTTCCGCCTTGGTGCGAGCCAGAAGCAGTTCGCGCGCTTCGAGTGCGGCTTCGGCGACGGCAGCCATCGCCACGGCATTGTTGGGCTTCAAGGCTTCGAGCTTGCGCGCCCGTTTCAACCGGTCGACCGCAGTGTCGCCGCCGCGGGCGCGCACGTAGAGCCGGGCCACGTCCGGATGCGGCTCGTGCTTCCAGTTCTTCTCCAGGATCGAGGTGCCCTTGCGCAGGTTGTCCTCGCGAAACAGCGCCTTGGCGGCCGTCAGCGCCGCCGGCACGAGATGTTCGTCGAGCTTCAGCGCGGCAAGCGCATCGTCCCGTGCACCTTTCACGTCGCCCTCGAGCTTCGTCATTGCGCGCGCCGTCAGCAGCACTGCCTTCTTGCGATCGGCTTCCTTGCGATCGACCACGTGGGCGATGCGGCTCTGGTCGAGCAGACGCAGGGCATCGTCCCATTGACCGGCCTGGCTCTGGCTGTCGAGGGTTGCAAGCGCTGCCCAGGGCAGGTGCGGCGCCTTTTCGGCGGCGCGCTCGGCATATTGCCGCGCGGCCTCGTGGGCGCCGAGCCGCTTGGCCTCGAGATAAAGGCCGCGAAGCCCGAGTTCGCGCGTCTCCGGATCGTCGGCCATCAGCTCGAACTTGCGGCGGGCGTCGTCGTACTTGCCTTCGATCAGTGCGGTCTGGGCTTCGAGCAGGTGGATCAGCGGTTCCTGGTCGGCGCTGATCAGGCCGCGGGTGCGGGCGGTCATCTTGCGGGCAAGATTGGCGTCACCGGCGCCGGCGGCGATCAGGCCGGTCGACAGCGCCTGGTAGCCGCGGTCGCGCTTGCGGGCGCGGAAATAGCGGGTGACCGTGTGCGGCGAAAGCCAGATGGTGCGCACCAGCCAGACGACGATCAGCACCGCGGCAATCAGCGAGATCAGCAGCGATGCCGCGCGCATCAGGCTCATCTCGATCAACTGGCCCTGCCAGACGACCGAGAGTTCACCCGGCCGGTCGGCGAGCCAGGCGAAGCCGAGGCCGAGACCAAGCACGATCAGGATGAAAATCAGAATGCGGATCATATCTGGTTCCCTCAGCCTTCCGTGCCTGGTTTTGCCATCGTCGCAGCGACGGCGGCATCGATCGCGGCTTCGACCCGCAAACGCTGGTCGAGCTTGGCCTTGAAAGCCTCGCCCGCCGGCTTGGCGGTGTCGGGCAGACCATTCCATTCCAGAGCGGCGCCCTTGAGGTCGCCATTGTTCAGCTTGTCCTCGATCCGGGCGATGACGGCTTCGGGCGTTTCACCCTCGACGCTGCCGACGGGACGCACGCGAATGCCGGACATGGCGCTGGACACTAGCCGGTCGAAGATACCCTCGTTCGGGTCGGGCTGGTTGAGAGCGTCGAGCATGGCGTCGGCGGTTTTCGGGAACTCGCGGCGCAGATCCGTGCGGGTCGGCACGCCGACCTGGGCATCCTGGGCGAGCGCGGCGACGGCCTGTTCATCCGGCGCGATGCTGCGCAGCGCGTCGAGTTCGGCGAGGAAAGGCCCGCCGCGATCGATCGCCGACTTCAGTGCAGTGACCGCAACGGCTTTCGCCATCTGGATATCGTTGACCGGCTCGTTGAGCTTCTGCTCGGCGGTCTCGATGCGGCTCGTCAGTTCCGCCTTCTCGGCGGTTGCCGACTGCTGCGCATCGGCGAGCGCCGTCTTCAGGCCTGCAAGCTCCTTGGTGAGATTGTCGACTTCCGCCTTCAGCGTCTCGACCTCGGCGCTCGGCGCGCCGCTCGCAGCCGGTTGGGAGGCCGACTGTTCGAGCGCGGCGATACGACCTTCGAGTGCGGTGTTGTCGACGACGGCTGCGGGGGTGGGCAGCGCCGCGATCTGGTCGCGCAGGGCCTGCAGTTCGCCGGAAATGTTCTGCTCGACGCCGCGGGTCGGCCCAAGTCCAGGCACGATGCCGGCATATTGCAGGCCGCCGAAGCCGAGCAGCGTCACGAGACCGCCGACGATGCCGGCTGCGAGCGCACCGGAGTTCGATACCGGCTTCTGCGGCGGTGCCGGTTCGGGCTCGCGGGCCACATGCGGCGGCTCTTCGGCGAAGACGGCCGCGGCCGCGTCGGCGGCGGCATCGGCGCGCTGCTCCTCGATTTCTTCGTCCAGGCGGGATCCGGCGGCGCTGTCGTCGCTGGTGTCCCTTATCGGCTCATCCGTCTCGGCTTTGTGCGCTGTGTTCTCGGCCGCAGCGTCTGCCAGCGTCTCGCCGGTTGCTTCCGGGCCGGCCGGTTCCGCAACGGTTTTCTCCGCTTCGAGGTCGATCGTCAGCGGTTCCTTCTCGGACTTCGAGCGGCGCGGCGGGTTTTCCGATACCATGGTGACCTCTTACCGTTAGTGCCTGTCGGCTCTTCCTTCAAACCTAGTCAGCCGGAACGGTGAGGGAAAGCCCCTCCGTTCCGTTTTTGGATGAATTCGATGTTAGAGAAGACTGAAAAGGCTGTCTTCATCGGGCCTTGCGGCGGTCTCCGCCACGACGTTACCCGGCAGCGCCTCGGCCACCACGGGGCTGAGGCAGAGGTAGCGCGGCGCAAAGGAAGCAGCATCGACACCGGCTTCGGAAAGCAGGCGAACGAACTGTCGCGCGGTCTCTCGCGAGTATAAAAGCACGGCGTCGGGACGGCTGCTCCGCCGCAGATCTTCGATCGCGGCGCGCGAATGGGCGATCGGCTCCATGCGGTAGCACTCGACCGTCCGGTGCTCTATGCCGCGTTGTCTCAGCCCCTTTTCCAGCCCTTCGGAGCGCGGCGTTCCTGCCAGATAGAGCAGGGGAAGTGGCGGCAGCGTGTCGATGGTCGCGCCGATCAGTTCCGCCAGGGACTGGCCGGTACCCTCCGCTATGCGCAGATCGGAGAAACCGAGCCCGGCTGCTGCTTGCGCCGTGGCGGCGCCCACGCAGAAGCACGGGGTCGCCAGATGCTGTGACAGGTCTGCATCTGACGATACGAGCATCCGAATGGCTTCGGCGCTGGTGAGCACGATCGCCGCATGCGGCACTTCAAGCGCGGCAACGGAGACGGCAGCAAGATGTGTCGCCTGCATCAGGGGCAGCAGGATCGGCCGGTGGCCGGCGGCTTCCAGCCGGCGTACCGTCGCCTCGGCGGCGGGAAGCGGCCGGGTGACGAGCACGCGCATGGCTTTAAGTCCAGCTTGCAAAGAAGCCGGGGCCGGCCTTGGCGCGGATCTCTTCGCCGGCCTTTTGCCCAAGCGCTTCGGCGTCGGTGGCCCTGCCCTCGATCGTAACCCGGTGATGGGTCTGGCCGTCGGGCGTGAGGATCATGCCGGAAAAGCTGAGATGGGTGCCGTCCGAGGTGGCGAGACCGGCGATCGGCGTGCGGCACGAGCCGTCGAGCGTCGCGAGGAAGCCACGCTCGCAGGCGACTGCCTCATGGGTGCGGGGATCGTCGATGGCTGCGAGCAGGTCGTTGATGCGGCTGTCGCCGATGCGGCTCTCGATGCAGATCGCGCCTTGGGCCGGCGCCGGCGGGAATTCCTGGGGGTCGAGCAGTTCGGTCGGAACGTCGGTCATGCCGAGACGCTTGAGGCCCGCATAGGCAAGCAGTGTGGCATCGACCTGGCCCTCGGCGAGCTTTCTCAGCCGTGTTTCCACCTGGCCGCGATAGGTGATGACATTGATATCCGGACGCAGCCGGCGGATCAGCGCCTGGCGGCGCAGCGACGACGAGCCGACCGTCACGCCCTGCGGCAGTTCCAGCAGTTTTTTTGCCGTCCGACCGATGAAGGCATCTCGAATGTCCTCACGCGGCAGGAAGGCGGAAAGACAGAGGCCGTCAGGCAGTTTCGTCGGCATGTCCTTGGACGAATGCACAGCGAAATCGAGTTCGCCCGACAGCAATTGTTGCTCGATCTCTTCGGTGAACAGGCCCTTGCCGCCGATCTCGGCGAGCGAGCGGTCGGTGATCCGGTCGCCCTTGGTCGAGAGGATGACGACCTCGAACATTTCCGGCGCCAGACCATGCGCCGCTGCGAGGCGATCGCGCGTTTCATGGGCTTGAGCGAGCGCCAGCGGGCTGCCGCGCGTGCCGATCCGGAAAGGTTTTGTTTGCATCAAAGGCTATCCATTGTTACCGGAGTTCCGTGTACCCACCTTTCGGTGCGACCGCAATCTTTGAGTAGTTCCCGATGTCTCCGCCCCTGCGCATCCTCGGCATAGAAACAAGCTGCGACGAAACCGCCGCTTCCGTCATTTTGCGCGATTCCGGCGGTAAGGGCCATATCCTCGGCGACGTGGTCTTAAGCCAGCTGGAAGAGCACAGCGCCTATGGCGGCGTGGTTCCGGAGATCGCGGCGCGCGCCCATGTGGAGGCGCTCGACACGCTGATCGAGGAAGCGCTGCTCAGGGCCGGCGTCACGCTTTCCGACATCGACGCCATTGCTGCGACAAGTGGTCCCGGTCTGATCGGCGGCCTGATCGTCGGGCTGATGACCGGCAAGGCGATCGCGCGCGCAACCGGCAAGCCACTCTATGCCGTCAATCACCTCGAAGGCCACGCGCTGACCGCGCGGCTGACCGATGGGCTCTCCTTTCCCTATCTGATGCTGCTCGTTTCCGGCGGTCACACGCAACTGATCCTCGTCAAGGGCGTCGGCGAATACGAACGCTGGGGCACGACGATCGACGATGCGCTCGGCGAAGCCTTCGACAAAACGGCCAAGCTGCTCGGCCTCCCGTATCCGGGTGGTCCGGCGGTCGAGCGGGCAGCACTTGCCGGCGATCCGCAGCGTTTCGATTTTCCGCGACCGCTCGTCGGTGACGCCAGGCTCGATTTTTCCTTTTCGGGATTGAAGACGGCGGTGCGCCAGGTGGCGCAATCGCTGGAGCCGGTAACGGAGCAGGACATCGCCGATATCTGCGCCTCGTTCCAGCGGGCGATTTCCCGCACGCTCAAGGATCGGGTCGGGCGCGGCCTGAAGCGCTTCAAGGCGGAGCATGGCAGTGTGGCGCGCCCGGCGCTGGTGGTTGCCGGCGGTGTCGCCGCCAATCAGGTGCTGCGCTCGACGCTGCAGGCCTTGTGCGCGCAGTCCGGTTTCGACTTCATCGCGCCGCCGCTTTCGCTCTGCACGGACAACGCGGCAATGATCGCCTGGGCCGGTGCCGAGCGGCTGGCGGCAGGCATGGCGGCCGACGGCCTCGATGTCGCGCCGCGCTCGCGCTGGCCGCTCGACGCCCAGGCGCAGGCGCTGCTCGGTTCGGGCAAACGCGGCGCCAAGGCGTGACAAGATCTAAAGCATACGGATAGAGCATGAGCGACATTTCCAAGAACGGGCCGAAGATCGTCGTGGTCGGCGCAGGCGCCTTTGGCACCGCGCTCGCCGCGGTTGCCGCCTCGACCGAAGGCAGCGACGTGACGCTGCTTGCCCGTCGTCCGGAGATTGCCGAATCCTGCCGCGACACCGGCCGCAATGAGGACGCCCTGCCGGGCATCGACCTGCCGCCGGCGCTGAAACATACGGCCGATGTCTCGGTTCTTGCCGATGCCGAGGTCGTGCTCTTCGTGATGCCGTCGCAGGCGCATAGGGATGCGGCGAGACAGTATGGTCCTCATATCAATGCGGCTGCCACGATCGTCACCTGCGCCAAGGGTATGGAGCAGGCGACGGGACGGTTGCTGACCGACGTGCTGGCGGAGGAGCTGCCCGGCCATGCGGTCGGCGTGCTCTCCGGTCCGGGTTTCGCCGCCGATATCGCCAAGGGCCTACCGACGGCTATGGTGGTCGCCGCGGCCGATGGTCAGACGGCGACGATGCTGGCCGAGGTGCTCTCGGGTCCGACCTTCCGGCTCTATCCCTCGCAGGATCGCATCGGCGTGCAGCTCGGCGGCGCGCTGAAGAATGTGCTGGCGATCGCCTGTGGCATCGTCGAGGGCGCAGGCCTTGGCGACAGCGCCCGTGCCGCGCTGATCTCGCGTGGCCTTGCGGAGATGTCGCGCTTCATTGCTGCCGAGGGCGGCGAGGCCGATACTGTGCGCGGTCTCTCCGGCCTTGGCGATCTGGTGTTGACGGCGACCAGCCACCAGTCGCGCAACCTGCGTTTCGGCATCGCGCTCGGCAAGGATGGTCGCGCCAGCGGACGCAAGGGCGAACTGGTCGAAGGCGCGTTCGCCGCATCGGTTGCTGCCCGCGTTGCCCATGATCTCGGCGTCGAAATGCCGATCACCGAAGCGGTGGCGGCGATCATCGACGGCAAGCTCGATGTCCGCACCGCGCTCGAACAGTTGATGACCCGCCCGATCACTCAGGAATGAAGGGAGCGGCGATCTTCCGCCCGCATCCCGCACCAACGAAAACTCTAGGAGGAAGCATGCTCTTCGCACTTCATTGTACCGACAAGCCAGGCGCGCTGCAGCTTCGGCTCGATACCCGCCCTGATCACGTCGCCTATCTCAACGATCTTAACGCCAAGGGCATTTTGAAGATGGCCGGTCCGTTCCTCGGCGACGACGGCAAGCCGACCGGTAGCCTGGTGCTCGTCAAGGCAGAGACGATCGACGAGGCGCGTGCGATCGCCGAAGCCGATCCCTATGCCAAGGCCGGGCTCTTTTCCAATGTCGAGATCAAGGCCTTCAACTGGGTCTTCAACAATCCGGAGGCTTGAGACCAAGATGGCGCATTGGCTCTACAAATCCGAACCGTTCAAATGGTCCTGGCAGATGCAGAAGGATGCCGGCGCCAAGGGCACCGAATGGACCGGCGTGCGCAACTATCAGGCGCGCAACAACATGCGGGCGATGCAGATCGGCGACAAGGGCTTCTTCTACCACTCGAACGAAGGGCTTGAGATCGTCGGCATCGCCGAGGTCTGCGCGCTGTCGCATCCGGATTCGACTGCCGAGGGTGACGCCCGCTGGGACTGCGTCGATATCCGCGCGGTTGCCGACATGCCGCGGCCGGTGACGCTGAAGGAGATCAAGGACAATCCGAAGCTCGCCAAGATGTCGCTCGTCACCTCCATGCGCCTGTCGGTGCAGCCGGTGACCGAGGACGAATGGCTCGAGGTCTGCCGCATGGGCGGGCTCGACAATCCGCCGCGCTAGTCTTGTTTTCCGCCTGTCCGGGACGCTCGGGCAGGCGCGGAGAGTTTTGTGAAGACCGATCCGGAAAGCTTCATCCTCGAAAACACCGATGTGCTCACGCCGCCGCATGTGCCGGAGATCCGTCTGCATCTGGCGACCGAAGCGCATGAGCTCTGGCTGAAGACCGAGGAAGAGCTGCAGGAGATCGGCCTGCCGCCGCCGTTCTGGGCCTTCGCCTGGGCCGGCGGGCAGGGGCTCGCCCGCTACATCCTCGATCACCCCGAAGCTGTGCGCGGCCGCCGTGTCGTCGACTTTGCCTCCGGTTCGGGTCTGGTGGCGATCGCGGCGATGAAGGCGGGTGCAGTATCGGTGCTGGCCGCCGATATCGACCCCTGGGCGGAAACGGCCGTCCGGCTCAATGCCGCACTCAACGGGGTCACGCTTTCCTATACCGGCGAGGACATCACTGGCCGCGATCTTGAAGCCGAGGTCTATCTCGCCGGCGACGTCTTCTACGACAAGGCTTTTGCCGACCGGTTGAAACCGTGGTTTTCGGGACTTGCCGCGAACGGCGCCTCGGTGATCGTCGGCGATCCCGGACGTTCCTATTGCCCGCGCGAGATGATGACGGCGCTTGCCACCTACGAGGTTCCCGTCACCCGGGCGCTGGAGGACAGCGAGGTCAAGCGCACCACCGTCTGGCGCTTCGGCACCACCTCCTGCAATTGACGATGCCTGCACTTCCGACGATGCGCCCGATCATCGAAGCCGTTGGCCTGACGGGCTGATATCGCTGTAGCCGCGATTACCGGCGGATGACGCAGACGCCGTGTTCGTAGGCGCAGGAACCGTTCATGGTCTGTGGCGTGACGTTGATGATCTTGCCGCGTTTCGCCTCGGGCGGCGGCGCAGTATCTGCCTCATCCGCATAGCCGTAGTCGCCTTCCTGGCTGAAATAGATGCCATTGCCGACGTCGACATAGGCCGAAATGCCGCCGACATAGGTGCCGATACCAGGAATGATGTCCGGATATTCATCACCGCCGTAATAGCTCGGGCGATAGTCTCGGCCTTGGTTGCTCGATGTCCAGATCTCGCGCCCGGCCTGATCGCGCCCCCATCCACCGCCATTGCCCCACCGCTCGGGATAGGCCCGATATTGCGGCAGGCGGACATGGCGGGTGCGGGTCGAGACCTGCGGCGGCACGTCATAGATGCCTGGGCGACCGTCGTGCCTGCGGGCGTCGGATGTCCAGTAGTCGCGACCGGCTCCGTCGCGCACCCATCCGCCACGCTGCTCCCACCGTCCGGCATAAGCGCCGGGGTAGGGGCGGTAGCGCGGCAGGCGAACGTGCCGGGTGCGCGTGTTCACTTCCGGCGGGCCACCGTTGGACGCCCAGTCGCGGCGCGGTCCGCGATGGCGGTCCCAGTCGTTGCGATAACCCATGCGATCGAAATCGTGACGAGGATAGAAACGATCGGCATTCATCCTGACATGGCGTGTTCGCGTCTGCGCCTCCGGCAGTCCGCCCCGGTCTCGAGCTTCCATCGGAATGTAGCTGGTGGCGATGACCAGGCCGGCAAGCGCTAGCACTTTGGTCGCATGGATTGCCCTGAACAGAATCATTCTGCCCGCCCTCCGGGTGACGCTTAACAAATCGTTAAGGGCACTCTGGGCCACATCGTCGGGAAAGTCACGGAATTGCTTGGCTTTTTGTCGCTATCGTTAACGCCGGCCCATGTCTCCGGCTGGCAGGAAAATGGCGCAATTCGTCTAATCGATTAAATTGATTTTGCACCGCAAACACACTTGTCGTTAAGCTTTATGGTGATTAAAGGTCCGAATGACTGAATTGCGCACAATCAGGTGCGATACCGGACTAAAATCGTCCAGTTTTTTGGGCGGAAATCCGGGCATTCCGTGAGGTTCCGATGACGAATGTCACAAGAAGCCGGCCACTCTCGCCGCATCTTCAAATCTATAAACCTATCCCGACGATGGTCATGTCCATTGTGCACCGCATCACCGGTGGTGCGCTCTACTTCGGGACCATCCTCGTCGCCTGGTGGCTGATCGCCGCTGCGTCGGGTGCTGCCTATTACGACTGGGTCAGCTGGCTGTTCGGTACGCTGATCGGCAAGCTGGTGCTGTTCGGCTATACCTGGGCCCTGGTGCACCACATGCTCGGCGGCTTGCGCCACTTTGCCTGGGATCTCGGCTACGGCTACGAGAAGCACTTCGCCACCAAGATGGCCAAGGCAACGATCATCGGTTCGGTGGCGCTGACGCTGCTGATCTGGGTGGTCGGCTATCTCGTTCGCTGACTGAGGGAGAATACTCATGGATATGCGCACTCCTCTCGGCAAGGTTCGCGGTCTTGGCTCGGCCAAGGAAGGCACGGATCATTTCTGGCGCCAGCGCCTGACGGCCGTCGCCAACGTTCCGCTGTTGATCTTCTTCGTCATCTTTCTCGTTCGCTACGCAGGCGCGCCCTATGCGGATGTCGTCGCCGCGCTCGCGAACCCCTTCGTCGCCGTCGTCATGGCGCTCGTCGTGCTCTCGGGCCTCGTTCACATGCGGCTCGGCATGCAGGTGATCATCGAAGACTACGTGCATGGCGAAGGCATGAAGATCGTGCTTCTCATGCTCAATACATTTTTCACGATCGCGGTTGGCGGGCTCTGTCTCTTCGCCATCCTGAAGATCGCTTTTGCAGGGTAATTTCGCCATGGCATCGAACAGTTCACCCGCTGCAAACGGCAAGGCCTATCAATATGTCGATCACGCCTTCGACGTCGTCGTCGTCGGCGCCGGCGGTGCGGGCTTGCGCGCGACGCTCGGCATGGCCGAGCAGGGTCTGAAGACCGCCTGCATCACCAAGGTCTTCCCGACCCGCTCGCACACGGTTGCCGCCCAGGGCGGCATTGCCGCCTCGCTGCAGAACATGACGCCGGATAGCTGGCAGTGGCACCTCTACGACACCGTCAAGGGTTCCGACTGGCTCGGCGACGTCGACGCCATGCAGTATCTCGCCATGGAAGCGCCGAAGGCGGTCTATGAGCTCGAGCACTACGGCGTGCCGTTCTCGCGTAACGCGGAAGGCAAGATCTATCAGCGACCGTTCGGCGGCCACATGCAGAACTACGGCGAAGGCCCGCCGGTCCAGCGCACCTGTGCTGCTGCCGACCGTACCGGCCACGCGATCCTGCACACTCTCTATGGTCAGTCTCTGCGCAACAACGCCGAGTTCTTCATCGAGTATTTCGCGCTCGACCTGATCATGTCGGATGACGGCCGCTGCACCGGCGTCGTCGCCTGGAACCTCGACGACGGCACGATCCATCGCTTCTCCGCCAAGATGGTGGTGCTGGCGACCGGCGGTTACGGCCGCGCCTACTTCTCGGCGACCTCGGCGCACACCTGCACGGGCGACGGCGGCGGCATGATTGCACGCGCCGGCCTGCCGCTGCAGGACATGGAATTCGTCCAGTTCCATCCGACCGGCATCTACGGTGCGGGCTGCCTGATCACCGAAGGCGCACGCGGCGAAGGCGGCTACCTCGTCAACTCCGAAGGCGAGCGCTTCATGGAGCGCTATGCGCCGTCCGCCAAGGACCTTGCCTCGCGTGACGTCGTCTCGCGCTGTATGACGATGGAAATCCGCGAAGGCCGCGGCGTCGGCAAGAACAAGGACCACATCTTCCTGCACCTGGATCACCTCGATCCGGCCGTCCTGCACGAGCGCCTGCCGGGCATCTCGGAATCGGCGAAGATCTTTGCCGGTGTCGACGTGACCCGGGAGCCGATCCCGGTTCTGCCGACGGTGCACTACAACATGGGCGGCGTGCCGACCAACTACTGGGGCGAAGTCCTGAATGCCGACAGCCAGAACCCGGAGCGCATTGCGCCCGGTCTGATGGCCGTCGGCGAAGCCGGCTGCGCCTCGGTGCACGGCGCCAATCGCCTCGGCTCCAACTCGCTGATCGATCTCGTGGTCTTCGGCCGTGCCGCCGCCATCCGCGCCGGCCAGGTCATCGACCGCAACGAGCCGGTGCCGGAACTCAACAGGGCCGCCTGCGAACGGATCATGGACCGCTTCGACCGCCTGCGTAACGCCAATGGCTCCACGCCGACCGCCGTGCTGCGCGAAAAGATGCAGCACGCCATGCAGGAAGACGCGGCCGTGTTCCGCACCCAGGAATCGCTGGAATCGGGCTGCAAGCGCATTTCGGCGATCTGGAAGGAGATGCCCGACATCAAGGTCACCGACCGCTCGATGATCTGGAACTCGGACCTCGTCGAGACGCTGGAACTCGAAAACCTCATGGCCAACGCCATCACGACGATCTACGGCGCCGAAGCGCGCAAGGAGAGCCGTGGTTCGCACGCCCGCGAGGACTACACCGAGGGTCCGCTCGGCGGCCGCGACGACGTCAACTGGCGCAAGCACACGCTCGCCTGGGTCAACGAGGCCGGCGACGTCAAGCTCGACTACCGCCCCGTCCATACCGACCTGATCGCCGACGGCATCGATCCCAAGAAGATCGAGCCGAAGGCCCGCGTCTATTGATCTTGAGGAACAAGCCACATGGTTGAACTCGCTCTCCCCAAGAACTCGCAGATGACGGAAGGCAAGGTCTGGCCGAAGCCTGCCGGCGCGACCAACGTTCGCGAATACCGCATCTATCGCTGGAACCCGGATGACGGTGCCAATCCGCGCATCGATACCTTCTACATCGATGTCGACGATTGCGGCCCGATGGTGCTCGACGGTCTGCTCTACATCAAGAACAAGATCGACCCGACGCTGACGCTGCGCCGCTCCTGCCGCGAAGGCATCTGCGGGTCGTGCGCCATGAACATCGACGGCACCAACACGCTCGCCTGCACCAAGGGCATGGACGAGGTGAAGGGTGCGGTAAAGGTCTATCCGCTGCCGCACATGCCGGTCGTGAAGGACCTGGTTCCTGACCTCACCAACTTCTACGCCCAGCACCGCTCGATCGAGCCCTGGCTGAAGACGGTATCGCCGACGCCGGCCAAGGAATGGAAGCAGAGCCACGAGGACCGCCTCAAGCTCGACGGCCTCTACGAGTGCATCCTGTGCGCCTGCTGCTCGACCTCCTGTCCGAGCTATTGGTGGAACGGCGACCGTTACCTCGGTCCGGCGGTTCTGCTGCAGGCCTACCGCTGGCTGATCGATAGCCGCGACGAAGCGACCGGCGAGCGCCTCGACAACCTCGAGGATCCCTTCCGCCTCTATCGTTGCCACACCATCATGAACTGCGCCCAGGCCTGTCCGAAGGGCCTGAACCCGGCCAAGGCGATCGGCGAGATCAAGAAGATGCTGGTCGAGCGCCGTGTGTAATCGGCCGGACCGGACATGAAGTTTTGGAAACGGCGGGCCCTGGCTCGCCGTTTTCTGTTTTGCGCCTCTCCAGGGCGGCGGACAATTCGTGATTGTGCCGATGCGGGAGAGGCGGGCCGACGGCAGGAGGCGATGATACGCAGCGAGGACGTGGCGCGCGATCCGGCCCTGCGGACGTTTCAATCCTGCAACAGGTCGCCAGGAATCGTCGTCCCTTGATTTGTCAGGTGGATTTGCTGTATTTCGGCCTATATTATCGCGTTGCATCATGGTTCGCGGACACGAACAGGAGTAGGGATATGCGGGTAATTCATGCGGCGGCGGGGCTGGCGGTTGTGCTTGCGCTGGCCGGATGCCAACGGACGTCGATGGGCGGTTTCAGCTCCCAGGACGCCTCGCCCGCTCCCATCCAGGCCGCACCGGTCCCTTCGGTTTCGTCGAACCAGCTTCCGGCACCAACCGGAAACACGTCGCAATTCCCGGCTGCACCGGCGAGCGGCACGGCGGTTGCCGGCGGCGCTGTCCAGCAGCCCGGCACGCAGGTCGCCGCGGCTGCAGGTGGCGGGCTCGACGTCACCAAGGAAGCGATGGTTGGCAACTGGCGCGTCTCCAGCGCCGGCAGCTCCTGCGACATGTTCCTGACGCTCACCAATCTTGGTTCTGGTTCGCGCGGCGGCACCCGCGGTTGCGCCGGCGAGCTGACGACCATGGGCTCCTGGGAAGTGGCCGGCAAGCAGGTGGTCCTCAAGGACCGCAGCGGCAATGCCATCGCCCGCCTCTACAAGACGGCCGACGCGCGTTTCGACGGCTCGACCAATGGCGGCCAGCCAGTCAGCCTCAGCCGCTGACGCTTCTCCAGCCCGGTCTCGTGCCGGGCTTTTATTTTCCGTCCCATCTCGGGTGAGACGTGCTCAATCCTGACGACAGCATTTACCGCAAGCTCGAAGCGCTCGTCGCGAACGGCGAGCGCAAGCGTGACCCGGCGCAGTTTACGATCGCGCGGCGGTTCGATCATCTCTCGGCCGAGCTGCTCGCCAGCCGCCCGTCGCGCAAGACCAATGCGCTCGGCTGGCTGTTTGCCTCGCGCAAGAAGGACCATCCGCCGGTCAAGGGTCTCTACATCCACGGCGGCGTGGGGCGCGGCAAGACCATGCTGATGGACATGTTCTTCGAGGCGGTGCCGATCCAGCGCAAGCGCCGGGCGCATTTCCACGAGTTCATGGCCGATGTGCACGAGCGCATCTACAAGCACCGGCAGAAGCTGAAGAACGGCGAGACCAAGCAGGCCGATCCGATCCCGCCCGTCGCCTCCGAGCTCTTCGGTGAAGCGCGGCTGCTCTGCTTCGACGAATTCTCCGTGACCGACATCGCCGATGCGATGATCCTCGGCCGCCTGTTCGGCGAACTCTTCGCCAAGGGCTGCGTGCTGGTTGCCACCTCGAACGTGGCGCCCGACGATCTCTATCGCGATGGCCTCAACCGCAGCCTGTTTTTGCCGTTCATCGAACTCCTTAAGGCAAATGCCGAGGTTATCTCGCTGGACACGGACACCGACTACCGGCTGACGAAGACCGACGGCAGCCCGGTGTGGCTCTCGCCGCTCGGGCCTGAGGCGGATGCGGCGATGGCGCGCGCCTGGGCCCATGAGACCCGCAATGCGCCGGCCGCTCCGGCGGACGTGCCGCGTAAGGGGCGCAAGATCCCCGTACCGGCCGCGTCCGGAAAGAGTGCCCGCTTCAATTTCGCCGACCTCTGCCAGCAACCGCTTGGGGCTGCCGATTATCTCGCCATCCTCGAGCGCTATTCGACGATCTTCGTCGACCACGTACCGCATCTCGGTCCGCATATGCGCAACGAGACCAAGCGCTTCATCCTGCTGGTCGATACGCTCTACGACAACGGCGCCCGGCTCTTTGCCTCGGCGGCGGCAGAGCCGCAGGATCTTTTGACCCAGAAAAAGGGCACGGAAGGCTTCGAGTTCGACCGCACGGTTTCACGTCTGATCGAGATGCAAAGCGAGGAATATGCCGCTGCGCATCCCGCAAATGTTGCTGTTTCGTGACGCAGATGTGGCGCAAACTCTTACGTTTACGTAAGAATTTTATGATCTAACCGATTGAAATTGTTCCACCAAAAAGTATCGATTGATATTTTACCGATTGCCGTTTAATGGCTTCCGGCGAAGGTTTGGCGTTTGCCGCGTTTCAGGCCTTGATCATATTGGGATCACAAAGGAAGCACTTTCATGGCTCGCAACAAGATCGCACTTATCGGTTCAGGGATGATTGGTGGCACGCTGGCGCATCTCGCCGGCCTGAAGGAACTGGGCGACATCGTCCTCTTCGACATCGCCGACGGCATTCCGCAGGGCAAGGGTCTCGACATCGGCCAGTCCTCCCCGGTCGAAGGCTTCGACGTGAACCTGACGGGTGCGAGCGACTATTCCGCCATCGAAGGCGCTGATGTCTGCATCGTCACCGCCGGCGTCGCTCGCAAGCCGGGCATGAGCCGCGACGACCTGCTCGGCATCAACCTCAAGGTCATGGAACAGGTCGGCGCCGGCATCAAGAAGTATGCCCCGAACGCCTTCGTCATCTGCATCACCAACCCGCTCGACGCCATGGTGTGGGCGCTGCAGAAGTTCTCGGGCCTGCCGAAGAACAAGGTCGTCGGCATGGCCGGCGTTCTCGATAGTTCGCGCTTCCGCCTGTTCCTCTCGCAGGAATTCAACGTCTCGGTCCAGGACGTCACCGCCTTCGTTCTCGGCGGCCACGGCGACACCATGGTGCCGCTCGCCCGTTACTCGACCGTTGCCGGCATCCCGCTGACCGACCTCGTGCAGATGGGCTGGGTCACCAAGGAACGCCTCGAAGAAATCATCCAGCGCACCCGTGACGGCGGCGCCGAAATCGTCGGCCTGCTCAAGACCGGTTCGGCCTACTACGCACCGGCCGCCTCGGCGATCGAAATGGCTGAAGCTTACCTCAAGGACAAGAAGCGCGTTCTGCCCTGCGCGGCACACCTGACCGGCCAGTACGGCGTCAAGGACATGTATGTCGGCGTTCCGACCGTTATCGGCGCCGGCGGCGTCGAGCGCATCATCGAGATCGATCTCAACAAGGCCGAGAAGGAAGCGTTCGACAAGTCCGTTGCTTCGGTCGCCGGTCTTTGCGAAGCCTGCATCGGCATTGCGCCGAGCCTCAAGCAGTAATCGCCTCCCGTCGGGCGGACGCTGATCCGCTCGACCTCATTGTTTTTGCCGCATTGGTGCGGGTAGGTGCCCCACCTGCCCGCACAATGCTCAGACAGGAAAAACACCATGAACATTCATGAATATCAGGCCAAGGCTCTCCTGAAGAGCTATGGCGCACCGGTCGCGGAAGGTGTCGCGATCTTCTCGGCTGACGAAGCTGAAGCTGCTGCCAAGTCGCTCCCGGGCCCGCTCTACGTGGTCAAGAGCCAGATCCATGCGGGCGGCCGCGGCAAGGGCAAGTTCAAGGAACTGTCCGCCGACGCCAAGGGCGGCGTTCGTCTTGCCTTCTCGATCGACGAAGCCAAGGCCCATGCCAAGGAAATGCTCGGCAACACGCTCGTTACTGCCCAGACCGGCCCGGCCGGCAAGCAGGTGAACCGCCTCTACATCGAGGACGGCGCCGACATCGACCGCGAACTGTATCTATCGCTGCTCGTCGACCGCTCGGTCGGCCAGGTTGCCTTCGTCGTTTCGACGGAAGGCGGCATGGACATCGAGGCTGTTGCGCACGACACGCCGGAAAAGATCGTCAACGTAGCGATCAACCCGGAAGCCGGCGTCACCGCCGCTGATCTTGCCAAGCTCACCGCGGCCCTGAAGCTTGAAGGCGAAGCCAAGGCTGACGCTGAAAAGCTCTTCCCGATCCTCTACAAGGCCTTTGTCGAGAAGGACATGAGCCTGCTCGAGATCAACCCGCTGATCGTCATGAAGAACGGCCGCATGCGCGTTCTCGACGCCAAGGTCTCGTTCGACGGCAACGCGCTCTTCCGCCACGACGACATCAAGGCTCTGCGCGACGAGACCGAAGAAGACGCCAAGGAAATCGAGGCCTCGAAGTGGGATCTCGCCTATGTCGCGCTCGACGGCAACATCGGCTGCATGGTCAACGGCGCCGGCCTTGCCATGGCGACGATGGACATCATCAAGCTCTACGGCAAGGAGCCGGCGAACTTCTGTGACGTCGGCGGCGGCGCCGGCAAGGAGAAGGTTGCGGCAGCCTTCAAGATCATTACGGCCGACCCGAAGGTCGAGGGCATCCTCGTCAACATCTTCGGCGGCATCATGAAGTGCGACGTCATCGCTGAAGGCGTCGTTGCCGCCGTGCAGGAAGTCGGCCTCAAGGTTCCGCTGGTCGTTCGTCTCGAAGGCACGAATGTCGAGCTTGGCAAGAAGATCCTGAACGAATCCGGCCTGGCGATCACCGCCGCCGACGATCTGGACGATGCTGCCAAGAAGATCGTCGCCGCGATCAACGGCTAACTGAAGGACCAGACCACATGTCGATTCTCGTCAACAAGAACACCAAGGTCCTCGTTCAGGGCCTGACCGGCAAGACCGGCACCTTCCATACCGAACAGGCGCTTGCCTATTACGGCACGCAGATGGTCGGCGGCATTCACCCGAAGAAGGGCGGCGAAACCTGGACCGGCTCCAAGGGCGAAAGTCTGCCGATCTTCGCCTCGGTTGCCGAAGGCCGTGAAAAGACCGGCGCGGACGCATCCGTGATCTACGTTCCGCCGGCAGGTGCCGCGGACGCGATCATCGAGGCGATCGATGCGGAAATCCCGTTCATCACCTGCATCACCGAAGGCATCCCGGTTGCCGACATGGTACGCGTCAAGGCTCGCCTCGACCGCTCCAAGTCGCGTCTGCTCGGCCCGAACTGCCCCGGTATCCTGACGCCGGAAGAATGCAAGATCGGCATCATGCCGGGCTCGATCTTCCGCAAGGGTTCGGTCGGCATCGTCTCGCGCTCCGGCACGCTGACCTATGAAGCCGTGTTCCAGACCTCCAACGAAGGCCTCGGCCAGACGACGGCCGTCGGCATCGGCGGCGACCCGGTGAAGGGCACCGAGTTCATCGACGTGCTCGAGATGTTCCTGGCGGACGAAGCCACGACCTCGATCATCATGATCGGTGAAATCGGCGGCTCGGCCGAAGAGGATGCTGCACAGTTCCTCATCGACGAAGCCAAGAAGGGCCGCAAGAAGCCGATGGCCGGTTTCATCGCGGGCCGTACCGCTCCGAAGGGCCGTACCATGGGTCACGCCGGCGCTGTCGTTTCCGGCGGCAAGGGCGATGCGGAATCCAAGATCGCTGCGATGGAGCAGGCAGGCATCCGCGTATCGCCTTCGCCGGCTCGTCTCGGCAAGACGCTGGTCGAAGTCCTCAAGGGCTGATCTCAAACCATTTGTCCGGGCCGGTCGATCCGGCCCGGACAACGTGCCTGCCGCCTGTTTCCTTGGCTGATTGAAGATCAGGACATGCGGCAATGACTGCCACGGTGACCCAGCGCGTCCTGACGATGCGCGGCGCCGTAGGAAAAAGGCCCGGCGCCCGGACGCGCCGAACGAACATGAACGACCGGGATACCCGGCAACCCAACTTCAGTCAGGAGGCGGACAGATCAGTCCGCGTGAGACCATGACAAGGCAAGAGGCCAACGAGCAATTCCAGCTCACTTCGTTTCTGGACGGCGCCAACGCCGCCTATATCGAGCAGCTCCATGCACGCTACGAGGCGGACCCGGCGTCCGTGTCGGCTGAATGGCAGGCCTTCTTCAAGGCGCTCGCCGACCGGCCGGAAGATGTGGTGAAGGCAGCCAAGGGCGCCTCCTGGAAAAAGAACAACTGGCCGATCCCGGCCAATGGCGAACTGGTCTCGGCGCTCGATGGCGACTGGGGCACGGTCGAGAAGGTCATCGAGAAGAAGGTCAAGGCGAAGGCCGAGGAAGCGGCGGCCGCCACCGGCACCGTCGCCAGCGCTGCCGACATCCACCAGGCGACGCGCGATTCCGTCCGCGCCATCATGATGATCCGCGCCTATCGCGCCCGCGGCCACCTGCATGCCAAGCTCGACCCGCTCGGCCTGGCTGCCCCGGTTGAAGACTACAACGAGCTTTCGCCCTCGAACTACGGTTTCGAGGACAAGGATCTCGACCGCAAGATCTTCATCGACAACGTGCTCGGTCTTGAATACGCGACCCTCCGTGAGATGGTCGAAATCCTCGAGCGCACCTACTGCTCGACGATCGGCGTCGAGTTCATGCACATGTCCAACCCGGAAGAGAAGGGCTGGATCCAGGAGCGCATCGAAGGTCCGGACAAGGGCGTCGACTTCACGCCTGAAGGCAAGAAGGCGATCCTGCAGAAGCTGATCGAGGCCGAAGGCTTCGAGCAGTTCATCGACGTCAAGTACAAGGGCACCAAGCGCTTCGGTCTCGACGGCGGTGAGTCGCTCATTCCGGCGCTCGAGCAGATCATCAAGCGCGGCGGCCAGGAAGGCCTCAAGGAAATCGTGCTCGGCATGGCCCATCGCGGCCGTCTGAACGTGCTTTCCCAGGTCATGGCAAAGCCGCACCGCGCCATCTTCCACGAGTTCAAGGGCGGCTCCTACGCGCCTGACGACGTCGAAGGTTCGGGCGACGTGAAGTACCACCTCGGTGCGTCTTCCGACCGCGAATTCGACGGCAACAAGGTTCACCTGTCGCTGACGGCAAACCCGTCGCACCTGGAAATCGTCAACCCTGTGGTCATGGGCAAGGCACGCGCCAAGCAGGACCAGATGGCGACCGTCTTTGAAGGCGACATCATTCCGCTGCGCGAACGCTCCAAGGTCATGCCGCTGCTGCTGCATGGTGACGCCGCTTTTGCCGGCCAGGGCGTGATTGCTGAAATCCTCGGGCTTTCCGGCCTGCGCGGTCACCGCGTTGCCGGTACGGTCCACTTCATCATCAACAACCAGATCGGCTTCACCACCAATCCGGCCTTCTCGCGCTCGTCGCCCTATCCGTCCGACGTCGCCAAGATGATCGAAGCGCCGATCTTCCACGTTAACGGCGACGATCCGGAAGCGGTTGTCTACGCGGCCAAGATCGCCACCGAATTCCGGATGAAGTTCCACAAGCCTGTCGTCATCGACATGTTCTGCTATCGCCGCTTCGGCCACAACGAAGGCGACGAGCCGGCGTTCACGCAGCCGAAGATGTACAAGGTCATCCGCGCCCACAGGACCGTCGTCCAGGTCTACTCCGACCGCCTGATCGCCGAAGGCCTGATTTCCGAAGGCGAAGTCGAGAAGATGAAGGCCGACTGGCGTGCGCATCTCGAACAGGAGTTCGAGGCCGGCCAGTCCTACAAGCCGAACAAGGCCGACTGGCTTGACGGTGTCTGGTCGGGCCTGCGCTCGGCCGACAACCAGGACGAACAGCGCCGCGGCAAGACCTCGGTGCCGATGAAGCAGTTGAAGGAAGTCGGCCGCAAAATCTCCGAGATCCCGGCTGGTTTCAGCGCGCACCGCACGATCCAGCGCTTCATGGAAAACCGCGCCAACATGATCCAGACCGGCGAGGGTGTCGACTGGGCCATGGCTGAGGCGCTCGCTTTCGGCACGCTGGTCACGGAAGGCACCAAGATCCGCCTGTCGGGTCAGGACTGCGAACGCGGCACCTTCTCGCAGCGCCACTCGGTGCTCTACGATCAGCAGTCGGAAGAGCGCTACATCCCGCTCGCAAACCTGTCGCCGACCCAGGCGCGCTACGAAGTCATCAACTCGATGCTTTCGGAAGAGGCAGTTCTCGGCTTCGAGTACGGCTACTCGCTCGCCCGTCCGAACGCGCTCACCCTCTGGGAAGCTCAGTTCGGCGACTTCGCCAACGGTGCGCAGGTCGTCTTCGACCAGTTCATCTCGTCGGGCGAACGCAAGTGGCTGCGCATGTCGGGTCTCGTCTGCCTGCTGCCGCACGGCTATGAAGGCCAGGGTCCGGAGCACTCGTCTGCTCGCCTGGAACGCTTCCTGCAGCTTTGCGCGGAAGACAACATGCAGGTCGCCAACGTCACGACGCCGGCGAACTACTTCCACATCCTGCGCCGCCAGGTGAAGCGCGACTTCCGCAAGCCGCTGATCCTGATGACGCCGAAGTCGCTGCTGCGTCACAAGCGTGCGATCTCCAGCCTGTCGGAAATGGCCGGCGAGAGCTCGTTCCACCGCCTGCTGTGGGACGATGCCGAGGTGATCAAGGACGGCCCGATCAAGCTGCAGAAGGACTCGAAGATCCGTCGCGTCGTGCTCTGCTCGGGCAAGGTCTACTACGACCTGCTCGAAGAACGCGAAAAGCGCGGCATCGACGACATCTACCTGCTGCGCGTCGAACAGCTCTATCCGTTCCCGGCCAAGGCGCTCATCAACGAGCTCAGCCGCTTCCGCAACGCGGAGATGGTCTGGTGCCAGGAAGAGCCGAAGAACATGGGCGCTTGGTCGTTCATCGACCCGTACCTCGAATGGGTTCTCGCCCATATCGACGCCAAGTATCAGCGCGTGCGCTACACCGGCCGTCCGGCTGCCGCATCGCCGGCGACCGGCCTGATGTCGAAGCACCTGGCGCAGCTTGCCGCCTTCCTCGAGGACGCGCTGGGGGGCTGATGCTCCCCACGCTCTGAGCCAATAGAAACAGATATCTGATCAACGGAACAAAAATCATGGCAACAGAAATCCGCGTTCCCACCCTTGGCGAATCCGTCAGCGAAGCGACCGTCGGCACCTGGTTCAAGAAGGTCGGCGACGCCATCAAGGCCGATGAACCCCTGCTCGAACTCGAAACCGACAAGGTGACGATCGAAGTTCCGGCTCCGGCCGCAGGCACGCTCTCTGAAATCGTCGCCCAGGCCGGCGAGACCGTCGGTCTCGGCGCGCTGCTCGGCCAGATCGCTGCAGGTGCCGCTGGCGCCGCAGCGGCCGCTCCGGCTGCTGCCGCCGAAAAGAAGGCCGAGCCGGCTGCTGCCGCTCCGGCTGCCCCGGCCGCTGCTGCAGCACCGGCTGCTTCGTCGATGCCGCCGGCACCGTCGGCTGGCAAGCTGCTTGCCGAAAACAACCTCTCGGCCGATCAGGTCGACGGCTCCGGCAAGCGTGGCCAGGTGCTGAAGGGCGACGTCCTTGCAGCCGTCGCCAAGGGCATCTCGACGCCGGCCGCTTCCGAGCCAGCCAAGGTCCAGGCCCGTGCGCCGTCGACGGCTGAAGACGTCGTTCGCGAAGAGCGCGTCAAGATGACCCGCCTGCGCCAGACGATTGCCCGTCGCCTCAAGGATGCGCAGAACACTGCCGCCATGCTCACCACCTACAACGAGGTGGACATGAGCGCCGTCATGTCGCTGCGCAACAAGTACAAGGACATCTTCGAGAAGAAGCACGGCGTGAAGCTCGGCTTCATGGGCTTCTTCACCAAGGCCGTCACCCACGCGCTGAAGGAAATCCCGGCTGTCAACGCCGAGATCGACGGCACCGACATCATCTACAAGAACTACTGCCACATCGGCGTCGCCGTCGGCACGGACAAGGGTCTTGTGGTTCCGATCGTTCGCGATGCCGACCAGATGTCGATCGCCGAGATCGAAAAGGACATCGGTCGCCTCGGCAAGGCTGCCCGTGACGGCGCGCTGTCGATGGCCGACATGCAGGGCGGCACCTTCACCATCTCCAACGGTGGCGTCTACGGTTCGCTGATGTCTTCGCCGATCCTCAACGCGCCTCAGTCGGGCATCCTCGGCATGCACAAGATCCAGGAGCGTCCGGTCGCCATCGGCGGCCAGGTCGTCATCCGCCCGATGATGTACCTCGCGCTCTCCTACGATCACCGCATCGTCGACGGCAAGGAAGCCGTGACCTTCCTCGTGCGCGTCAAGGAAAGCCTGGAAGATCCGGAACGCCTGGTTCTCGATCTCTGATATCCGGAAACAGCGGGGGCGTCCTTCATGCCCCCGCCGTTCGCCGTCCGCGATCACGCGCGGCGAAAACCGTCTCTGCGGCCTGGCCGGAGAGATTGGCCGTCAGGGCCGATGATGTCGATCCGAACCGCTCCTGCGATTGCGAGGGATGATGGAAGCCGCCGCAGCGTCGACTGAAATCTGGGTGCTTGGCTGGAGCGTGGTGTTCCTGATCGTGCACATCCTGGTGCAGGCGCTGTCGCTCGATCTCGCCGGCGATCTCGGTTTCAAATATCTGCTCGGCCCCCGCGACGAACAGCGCGTTTCGAAGAGCATCGTGGCAGGACGTTTGCTGCGGTCGCTTCGCAACATGCTGGAAACCTATCCGGCCTTCGTTGGGCTTGCGCTCGCCCTGGCGGTGACCGGCAAGACCGGCGGTCTCGGCGCCATCGGCGCAGTGACCTGGCTTCTGGCACGGCTGGCTTACACCGTTCTCTACGCGGCCGGCGTTCCCGTGCTGCGCACCCTCGTCTGGTTCGTGTCGATCATTGCGCTGTTGCTGATGGTCGTCCGGCTCATGGCATAGCATCCTGGCGACAAGGCAAGAGGAGACTGGCATGGCATTCGGACCCGACGTTCCGCCGATCCAGGCGCATATCTGCGTCAAGGACGGGCTTGCCGCCATCGCCTTTTACGCCAAGGCGCTCGGTGCGGTGAATACATTCCACGCGATGGCCGAGGACGGCAAACGCGTCATGCACGCCAATCTGGCGATCTACGGCGGCGAGGTGATGCTGCACGACGAATTCCCCGAATTCGGCGGCAGCGTGCTTTCGCCGAACACGATCGGCGGTACCGGCGTTGCGATCAGCATCAACCTGGCGAAGCCTGCCGATGTCGACGCAGCCTACGACAAGGCGGTGGCCGCCGGGGCATCGACAGTTCTGGAGCCGCAGGATACCTTCTGGCACGCACGCTACGCGCGCATCCAGGATCCCTTCGGCCACGTCTGGGCCTTCAACGCACCGGTCGCAAACCCATGAGCCAGTATTTCTTCGAACTCGCATCGCTGATGGCGATCTTCGCCTTCGCCATCGTCTCGCCCGGCGCAGACCTCGCGATGGTCATGCGCCAGTCGATCGTGCATGGCCGCCGTCCGGCGATCATCACGTCCTTCGGCATCGGCACGTCGCTGATGTTCCATGTGACCTACACGATCCTCGGCCTCGGCCTGATCATTTCGCAGTCGATCTATCTGTTCAACATCGTCAAATGGTGCGGCGTCGCTTACCTGATCTATATCGGCATCAAGGCGCTTCGCGCCGGCCAGACGGAGATCAACGTCGACCACACGGAAGGCAACCGGTCGATCAAGGGCCAGTCGGCGGCCAAGGCCTTCGGCCTCGGCTTTGCCGCCAACGCGCTCAACCCCAAGCCGGTGTTCTTCTTCCTGTCGATCTTCTCGACGGTCGTTCACGCCCATACGCCGATGATGATCAAGTTCGGCTACGGCCTTGTCATGGCGACCTGCCTGATCGCGTGGTTCGTCGGCGTCAGCCTGTTCATGACGACGCCGCGCATGCGTGCTGCGTTTACCCGCGCCAGCAAGTGGATCGACCGCGCCAGCGGCGTGGTCTTCATCGCGCTCGGCCTCAAGCTCGCGACGGAGAAGGCTGCCTGATCATGCGCTCCGGTCGTCTCCTTTCAGCCCTGTTCGGTCTTGCCTTTGCCGCGCCGGCGATTGCCGCCGACTGCAAGCAGTCGCACGCGATCTACGGCGACCGCGACGGAGCCTACGAGCTGCGTTTCGAACCGGTCGGCTCGGCAAGCGCCGCGACCAGCAACCACTTCAAGGTGGCGGTTCTCAAGCCCGGCCTGCTGCTCGATGGCGTCGTCATGCCGGCGGGCGAGCCGGAACGGGCGACCGGGCTGATCATGCACAATTGCCCCGAGGGGGATGCGACCGGCGAGGAACTGCGCGCCTGTACTGTGTGGCAGGGTGTCGTCTACGCGCTCGACAAGGCCGGCGCGATCAGCGAGATCCCGCAAGAGAGCGAGACGGCGGCCGAGCAACTGCTGCTTCCCGACTTCGGTCCGTCGCTTCGCGCTTCGACCGCCTGGGGCAAGGGCAAGGCCGAGGCCGACAGTTGGGATGCCTTCACGTTCAAGGGATGCGCCGCATGAGTGCGAGCCCTGTTCTTCTCGTGACCGGCGGCAGCCGCGGCATCGGTGCTGCAATCTGCCTTGGCGCTGCAAAAGCCGGCTGGCGGGTCGCTGTCAACTATGCGTCGAACCGCGATGCGGCCGATGCGGTTGTCGGCGCGATCGAGCGGGCTGGCGGCACGGCGATCGCAGTTCAGGGCGATGTCGGCTCCGAGGCGGATGTCCAAGCGATCTTTGCTGCCGTCGATTCGGCTTTCGGCCGGCTGGACGGGCTCGTCAACAATGCCGGCATCGTCGGACAGACGGCACGGGTCGACGAGATGTCGCCCGAGCGGCTTGAGCGCATGTTCCGCATCAACGTCACCGGCTCCATCCGCTGTGCAGCGGAAGCCGTCCGGCGCATGTCAACACGATACGGGCACCAGGGCGGTGTCATCGTCAACATCTCCTCGGTTGCCGCCACGCTTGGCTCGCCGGCGCAGTATGTCGATTACGCCGCCTCGAAAGGTGCGATCGACACCTTCACGACAGGGCTTTCGCGCGAGGTCGCGACCGAAGGCATTCGCGTCAACGCGATACGGCCCGGCATCATCGATACCGAGATCCACGCCTCCGGCGGCTTGCCGGACCGGGCGCGTGATCTCGCCTTCACCATACCCGTTCAGCGACCCGGCACGGCCGAGGAAGTCGCTGACGCGGTTCTCTACCTCCTGTCGGATAAGGCGACTTATGTGACGGGGGCAATTCTCAATGTCAGCGGCGGACGGTAACCGTCCTGAAGGAAGGATATTCTAATGGCTTATGATCTCATCGTTATCGGCAGCGGCCCCGGCGGCTATGTCTGCGCGATCAAGGCGGCCCAGCTCGGCCTGAAGGTCGGCGTCGTCGAAAAGCGCGCCACCTACGGCGGTACCTGCCTCAACATCGGCTGCATCCCGTCGAAGGCGCTGCTGCATGCTTCCGAGATGTTCCATCAGGTTGCCCACGGCGTCGACGCGCTCGGCGTCGAAGTCGCGGCACCGAAGCTGAACCTCGAAAAGATGATGGCCCACAAGGACGCGACCGTTAAGGCCAATGTCGACGGCGTCTCGTTCCTGTTCAAGAAGAACAAGATCGACGGCATCCAGGGCACCGGCAAGGTGCTCGGCCAGGGCAAGGTCTCCGTCACCAACGACAAGGGCGAGGAACAGATCCTCGAAACCAAGAACATCGTGATCGCCACCGGCTCCGACGTCGCTGGCATCCCGGGCGTCAAGGTCGATATCGACGAGAAGGTGATCATCTCGTCGACGGGCGGCATCGCGCTCGAGAAAGTTCCGGCCAACATGATCGTCGTCGGTGGCGGCGTCATCGGCCTCGAACTCGGCTCGGTCTGGGCCCGCCTCGGCGCCAAGGTCACCGTTGTCGAGTATCTCGACACGCTTCTCGGCGGCATGGATGGCGAGGTTGCCAAGCAGTTCCAGCGCATGCTCGCCAAGCAGGGCATGGACTTCAAGCTCGGCGCCAAGGTGACCGGCGTCGTCAAGGACGGCAAGGGCGCCAAGGTGACGTTCGAGCCGGTCAAGGGCGGTGACGCCCAGACGCTCGATGCCGATGTCGTGCTGATCGCCACCGGCCGCAAGCCCTACACCGACGGTCTTGGCCTTGCGGAAGCGGGCGTCGTCATGGACCAGCGCGGCCGCGTCGAGATCGACAATCACTTCCAGACAAGCGTCGCCGGCGTCTACGCGATCGGCGACGTCGTGCGCGGCCCGATGCTCGCCCACAAGGCGGAAGACGAAGGTGTTGCCGTTGCCGAGATCCTCGCCGGTCAGGCCGGCCACGTGAACTATGACGTCATCCCCGGCGTCGTCTACACCCAGCCGGAAGTCGCCTCCGTCGGCAAGACCGAGGAAGAACTGAAGGCGGCTGGCGTCGCCTACAAGGTCGGCAAGTTCCCATTCACGGCCAACGGCCGCGCGCGGGCGATGCAGGCGACCGACGGTTTCGTCAAGATTCTGGCTGACAAGGAAACCGACAAGGTGCTCGGCGGCCATATCGTCGGCTTCGGCGCCGGCGAGATGATCCACGAGATCGCGGTTCTGATGGAATTCGGCGGTTCGTCGGAAGACCTCGGCCGCACCTGCCACGCGCACCCGACCATGTCGGAAGCGGTCAAGGAAGCGGCACTTTCGACCTTCTTCAAGCCGATCCACATGTAAGGATCATGCAGGGGGCTGCGATCACGCGGCCCCCTGTTTCCGGCCGCGTTTCTGCGTGCCGGCTGGCCCTTGTGGCCATTGCTCACCTTATCGGCGTCAGCGCCCGCATTGCCGCTATCGGCGTTTCCGGTCGCCAAGCGACCGTATCATTCTTCTGAAGCAGACCTGAGGGCGTGGAAACGCTCCTCGAACTCGCGCCTCAGGCTGCGCCGGGCCTCGGCAGCGCGCTGCCGGCGTTTGCGGTCGGCCGTGTCGGTGACAAGGGTCGGAACCGGAGTCGGGCTGCCGTCGGCATCGACGGCGACCATGGTAAAATAGCAGGAATTGGTGTGGCGGCGCTCGCCGCTCCTGATGTTCTCGGCCTCGACCCGGATGCCGATTTCCATCGAGGTGCGGCCGGCATTGTTGACGGCTGCACGGAAGGTGACGAGCTCGCCGACATGGATCGGCTGGCGGAAGGTGACCTGGTCGACCGAGAGCGTCACGGCATATTGCTGAGAATAGCGCGAGGCACAGGAGAAGGCCACGCGATCGAGGAGATTGAGCAGCGCACCGCCATGGACCTTACCGCTGAAGTTCGCCATATCCGGCGTCATCAGTACGACCATCTCGAGTTCGCGTGTGTCGTAGCTGGTTTCCATTGTCCATCTCCAGATTTTGCAGCGTCCCGCCTGAGTTATGCAGCTTGCCGGAGCGAAGGGAAGGGGTGGAGGGCGGAGGATCTGGAAGAGGGGATGTGACGATTGGCCCGAGGGCTGCGACAAGCGGTCTTCTGTCCAGGCACGGGGGAGGGCGCGATCATGTCTGCAAGGACAGACGACGCGCGCGTCAGGAGGAAAGATGAAACCGAGAGCCGTGGCCATATCGTTGCCGAGCCGGCATCTACCGAATGCCGATTGGGCCGACCGCTTCGAGCTTGCCCTTGATGGCAAGGGCGTGACCGCGGCGGAAGCCGCCGAACGTTCGCTTGGCCGGTCGCCACGATGGGTCCGCATGTTGCTGCGCCTGCGCAACCGCATCGTCTCGATCATCGGCCTGAAGTCGGCGGCGCCGTCCAGCCGTCTGGGACTGATCGGGGCGTTTCCTGTCGTTTCGAAGAGTGATGACGAAGTGGTGCTCGGTTTCGATGACAAGCATCTCGATTTCCGCATCGTCGTCGATGTCCGGGCGGGGTCGGCGGTCAATCAGATCGTCGGCGTCACCACGCTTGTGCGCAGGCACAACACGCTCGGGCGGGTTTACCTCATGGCCGTCACGCCGTTTCACAAGGCGATCGTGCCGACACTTCTGGCGCGGGTGGCAGGTCCCGGCGGTTAAGTCCGGGGTTCAATTTTCAGTCCGGACAAAAGCAGGTCGAGATTGTCGCGTGCGCTGGTGAGGCGCATGGCCGGATCGTCCGCCTCGGCAATCCAGAGCGCCGCATCGGAGAGTGCGCCATTGATCAGCCGCGCCAATGTCTCGGCATTTCCCGGACGTACGACGCCCGCGGCGATCATCGCCGAAAGCCTGGTGGCAAGCGACGCGAGGCATTGGCGCCGGCTCGGTTCCAGCACGCTTGCGCCGAGTACGGCCGGCGCATCCTTCAACACGATCTGTCGGATTTCCGGTTCGAGCGCCATTTCCAGATACAGCCTGCAGCGGCGCACGAAACCGTCCCACGGGACCGGGGTCGCGGAGGCTGCGTCGAGCCGTGCGTCCATCTCGCCGTCCAGAGTCTCCACGACCGCACGCAGCAGGCCCTTCTTGTCGCCGAAATGATGATAGAGCGCGCCACGCGTGAGCCCGGCCAAGGCGGTGAAATCGTCCATCGAAGTCTCCGCATATCCGCGTTGCCTGAACGCTTCCCGGGCGGCGGCGATCAGCTTTGCCTTCGTTTCCGCGATCATGTCGCTGCGCGCGCGCCTTGTCATTTGCAGCTCCTCCTTTTGCATACGGTTCGTATGTTAATTGACATGCGAAGCGTATGTCAATATCACTGCCATACGCAGCGTATGTTAATGACGCGACGCTCAGACATGTATTGCAGGAGTTTTCATGGCCAATCCCTATGCACAGATCTTTGCTGCCAAAGGCACGGTGGGCTTCACCTTGGCGGGATTGGTGTCACGGTTGCCGTTGTCGATGATGGGCATCGGCATCATCACCATGCTGGCCCAGTCCCGCGGCAGCTACGGGCTGGCTGGCGGTGTGGCCGCCGCCTTCACGCTGGCCTCGGCGCTGCTGGCGCCGCAGGTTTCCCGGCTCGTCGATCGCTTCGGCCAGAGCCACGTCCTGCCGGTCGCCGCGGCACTCAGTCTTCTCGGCAGCTCGGCTCTCCTCGTCTTCACCCATTGGCGGGCGCCGGATTGGACACTCTTCGTCTTTGCCATTCTTGCCGGGTGCACGCCCAGCATGTCGGCGATGACCCGGGCGCGATGGACCGAGCTCTATCGCGGCCGTCCGGAGCTGAAGACCGCCTTTTCGCTCGAATCGGTCTTCGACGAGATCTGCTTCATCGTCGGGCCGCCGATCGCCGTGGGCTTAAGCGTCGGCCTGTTTCCCGAGGCCGGACCGCTGGCGGCTGCGGCATGCCTGGCCATCGGGGTCACCGCCTTCGTGCTGCAGAAAGGCACCGAGCCACCGGTCAAGCCGGCCGAGACGATGGCGCCCGGTTCGGTCCTTCGTTACCCGGCGCTGCGCGTGCTGATTGTCGCGCTTGCCGGCATGGGCATCATTGTCGGCACGATCGACGTGGTCAGCGTCGCCTTTGCCGAGGCCGAAGGGCGACCAGCGGCGGCGAGCCTCGTGCTCTCCCTCTATGCCCTCGGTTCCTGCATCGCCGGTCTGGCGTTCGGTGCGGTCCGGATCGGCCTGCCTTTGGCGAAGCTGTTCATGATCGGTGCGGGCATGACCGCCGCCAGCACATTGCCGCTGCTCTTTGCCGACGGGATCGGCAGCCTTGCGACGATGATGTTCATTTCGGGCGTGTTCTTTGCGCCGACGATGATCGTCGCCTTGAGCATCGGCGAAACCGCCGTGCCGCCGTCGAAGCTGACGGAAGGGCTGACCTGGCTGACCACCGGTCTCGGCATCGGTGTTGCGGCGGGCGCGGCGGTGTCAGGCGGCGTGGTCGCGCGCTTCGGCGTTCAGGCCGGCTTCACCATTGCGCTCGCCGCCGGGGCCTTGATCCTTGCCGCAGCGTTCTGGGGTTATCGCCGTCTGTCGTGGATCGAGAGTGATTCTACCACTGCGCGCGCGTCCGAGGTCGTTTCCCGTGCCGGTGCGCAAGGCTGAGAAGGGAGCGTCGTGCCGGCGGGCGCTCGCTGACGGCCGGCCCGTCAGTTGGCGCGCGTGACCGTAAAACCCTGGGCGCGAAGCAGTTCGACCAGACCTTCCTTGCCCGGCAGGTGCAGTGCGCCGACCGCCATGAAGGCGCCGCCGTCCTTGAGGATCGGTTCGGCGCGCGTCGCCATGGTTTTGTTGCGGTCGACGATGATGCGCTGCTCGAAATCGGCATAGCCGAAATCCTCGGCGCTCTTGTCCGAAACGGCTTTCATCATCGGCATGATCATGCCGGTGTCGCCTACGAGATAGAGATCGGTCATCGTCGCGAAGACGTCGTCGATGGTCTTGCCGAGCGCGAGCGTCTCGATGAGGGCGCGTAGATGCAGTTCAGTCGGCAGCGAGTCCATGGCGGCGAGCTGCTCGACCAGCGTTTCCAGCCCCTTCAGCCTCTTGCCCTGACTGACGGCATCCTCGGCGATCTTCTTGTCGAGGAAGGAGGCGCCTGCAGCCTTGCGGCTCATTTCGCAGGCGGGCAGCGCGACGAAGCTCGCGATCATCCAGGGCTTCATGCGGGAAACCAGGGTCAGCGGAATGCCGCGTGCCTTGAGGCCTGTTTCGAGCTGTTCGCGGTCGTCGGGCTTCAGGAAGTCGGCGATCGTCTTGTTGTCCGGAAGCATGGTGAGATCGGGCCGCATCAGGATCGCGGCGGCCGACTTCTTCTCGTCGATGATCTCGTCCGATTCGACGATGACGGTCGAGGCTGCCTCAAAGGCGGCGGGCGCCTCAGTCGGCAGGGCCAGCACGCGCGGATCGGTGACATGCATCGTGCCAAGCAGCCAGGACGGCGCGACACCGTCCTTCTCGATCTTCCAGAAGATGCCCTTGCTGTTCGGGATGGCGGCAGCTTCCGCTTCGAGTGCGGCCAGTTTCGTCGGGTCGGATTTTGCAAGCGCGGTCAGAACATTCGCGCCGCCACATTCGACCTCCGTGGCATCAGCCTCGGCGACGAAGACGAGAGCGACGAGGAGGCAGGCGGCGAGCATGACATGGAGCAGGGCGGCCAGCCAAAGTGCGCCATCGGCGAGCCGCGCAAGCAGGTGCCGCGGCAGGTTTTGCTGAGGTCTCGCAAAGGCGGTCATCGTTCTTCCCTGACAGTCGCATGGTCGATAGTCGACCCTAGGCCCGGGTCGGTCACGGCTTCCTTAACGGGCATGGTTAATCCGCTCTTTCGCCGAAAATCAGGCGCGCGGGTGGGCGCGGTCGTAGATTTCCAGAAGCCGAGCCGAATCGACGCCGGTATAGACCTGGGTGGTCGACAGGCTGGCATGGCCGAGCAGTTCCTGAATGGTCCTGAGATCGCCGCCGCCGGCCAGCAGATGGGTGGCGAAGGAGTGGCGCAGCGCATGCGGCGTTGCCGTCTCGGGCAGGCCGAGCGCCCCGCGCAGCTTCTGCATTTCGCGCTGGATGATCGCCGGCTGCAGCTTGGCGCCGCGCGCGCCCAGGAACAGCGGCGCATCGGCCGCGATCGGATAGGGGCAGAGCTTCAAGTAGGTGGCGACGGCCTCGCGCGCCGCTTCGATCAGCGGCACGATGCGGGTCTTGTCGCCCTTGCCGACGATGCGCAGCGACGAGGGCGCGCCGGCAAATGCTGACGGCGTGAGGCCGAGCGCCTCGGAAATGCGCAGGCCGCAGCCGTAGAGCAGGGTCAGCACCGCTGCGTTGCGCGCCGCGATCCAGGGTTCCTCGGCAAGTTGCGCCTCGGACGTCACGACATTCAGCGCTTCGCGATCGGTGAGCGGCTTCGGCAGGGATTTGGGCTGTTTGGGCGAACGCACCGCAGCCGCACCGGCCGCATTGGCAAGGCCGTTGCGTTCGAGATAGCGCAGGAAGGAGCGAAGCCCGGCCAGCCCGCGGCCGAGCGTGCGGGCGCCGGCGCCGCCCTTGCGACGCTGGGCGAGGAACCCGCGAAGGTCGGCCGGCCTCAGCGTGCGGATATCGGAAAGCCGTGGCGGCCCGGCGAGATGGCCGGTGAGAAATGTCAGGAATTGCCGGGTGTCGCGCTCATAGGCCTCGACGGTATTGTCGGAGAGGCGGCGCTCCCGCATGAGCCCGTCCAGCCAGCGCTGACGCTCGGCAAGTAGCTCGGGATGGCCGATGACGAGGAACTCGTTCATTGTCGTTTTCCTGAGTTTGTCGGTCCGCGACAATGCCCTGACGCATCTTAGGTTTTTGCTAATGCACCCTTGGAATCTGTCATCCTTCGATCATATAGAATTGCGATGGTCAGCCGCAAACAAACGGATCGGACTATGGCGGGACGGGATTCGGTGAACGGATTCGCGCATTTTGCAGAAGTAATCACCCTGGTCTCCCAGGGGCAGCCTGGCCACATCGTCGATACCCTGATCGCGGAGCGTGGCCAGCGGATCGTCAAGAGCCCGCTATGGCCGCTGATGCGGCCCTTTCTCTACACGTTGCTGAACTATCGCAAGGCGCACGAGTTCGCCGATGCCGTCGCCAATATGCCGGGATTCCAGGCCTTCGAGCACCTGAGCTCGCTGCTTTCGCTGGAGGTGCGGGTCGACCGGGCCGAGCGCATTCCCGCCAAGGGCGGCTTCCTGCTCGTCAGCAACCACCCGACCGGCATTGCCGATGGGATCGCCGTTTTCGACCTCTTGAAGAGCCGGCGGCCGGACATGATGTTCTTCGCCAATCGCGACGCCATCCGCGTCAATCCGCGCTTCGTCGAAATGGTCATCCCGGTCGAATGGCGCGAGGAACACAAGAGCAAGCTGAAGGCGCGTGAGACGCTGCAGGTGACCAACCGGGCGATCGGCGAGGGTAAGGCGACGGTGCTCTTCCCCTCGGGACGCATCGCCTACTGGGCCGAAGGATGTCTCAACGAGCGGCCATGGAAGACATCGGCCGTGGGCTTTGCGCGCAAATACGGCCTGCCGATCCTGCCGGTGCATATGAGCGCCCGCAATTCCGGCCTGTTCTACTGGTTCGCCAAATGGTCGACCGAGCTGCGCGACATGACCGTGTTCCACGAACTGCTGAACAAGAAGGGCGATCTTTTCGACTTTCGCATCGGCAACCTCATCCCGCCGGAGGCGCTGGAAGGTGAAACGGGCGAGGTGACGAAGGCGCTCGAACGACACACGGTCTTCGATCTGGCGCTGGATGCCGACGCGGCCTTCAAGCCCCGGCTGCAAACGGCGGCCGCGCTCTAGCGACTGTCGTGGCTTACGGAAACGCTGGCGGGCTTCACCCCGCGCGGCGGATCGGCTAGGTCTGAGCCATGCAGCTTCAATCCATGTTTGCCGAAAACTACCGTTCGCTGAGGTCGATCCGCATGGATCTGACCGGGGTCAACCTGTTCATCGGCGAAAACGGCGTCGGCAAGTCCAATCTCTACCGGGCGCTTCAACTCGTGCAAGCCGCCACGCGGGGCACTTTGGCGCGCGAGATTGCCGAAGAGGGCGGAATGTCGTCGGCGCTCTGGAGCGGCCGCCGGCGTGCCGACAAGCCGGCGCGCATAAGGCTCGAAACCGAGCTTCTGGACGAGGAGCGGGCCATCACCTTCCGCTACCGCATCGAGGCCGGGCTGCGTCCGCCGAAGGCTGCGGCCGGGTTCGCCTATGAGCCACAGGTCAAGGAAGAGGAACTGACGGTCGAAACCGGCCGCCGCCCGGTGACGATGATGAAACGCGTGGGCCCCGGCATCTTCGTGCGCGGCGAACGCGGGCGGATGGAGGATTATCCGGAGCAGGCGCTGACGTCCGAAACGGCGATCTCGCTGCTCGGCGATGCCGGCCATTATCCGGAGGTCGGCACCTTCCGCCGAGCGGTCGAGCAGTGGCGCTTCTTTCACGGCTTCCGCACCGATCGCGATTCGCCGTTGCGGCTGCCCTGCCTTGCGGTGACCGCGCCGATGCTCGACGAGACCGGCGTCAATATGGCGGCCGTCTTTGCAACGCTCCGCCACACGCGCGAGGACACGGTCGATCTCGACCGGGCCATTGCCGATGCGTTCGGCGGCGCTTACCTCGATGTTCCCGAACCTGGCCAGTTCGCCGAATTTTCGCTGGTCTTTCCGGATTTTCCCAACAGACCGTTTTCGCCGCGCGAGCTTTCCGACGGCCAGATGCGTTTTCTGGCGCTGGCGGCCGCACTGCTTTCCTATCGCCGGCCGCGCTTCATCGCGCTCAACGAACCGGAGACGAGCCTGCACCCGGACATGCTGCCGGCGCTTGCCGACATGATCGCCAGCGCGTCGCGCGAAAGCCAGATCTGGATCGTCACCCATTCGGAGCGGCTGGCGCAGGAAGTGCGTCAACGCTCGGGCATTCGTCCGCGGCGAGTGATCCGCAAGGACAGCGCCACCTGGATCGACGGCATGCGGCTGACAGGGCTGATGGACGATGACGAGTAGGCAACAAAAAAGCCCGGCGCGGTGGCCGGGCTCTTTCTGAACTTTCCTGAAAGTATCAGGCGATCTTCTGGCCGGTCTTGGCCCAGTCGGCCAGGAAGGTTTCGAGGCCCTTGTCGGTCAGCGGGTGCTTGACCAGCGCCTTCAGCGTTGCCGGCGGTGCGGTGACGACGTCCGCGCCGATGAGGGCGGCTTCCTTGACGTGGTTCACGGTGCGGATCGAAGCTGCAAGGATTTCGGTCTCGTAGCCGTAGTTGTCGTAGATGTGGCGGATCTCGCGGATCAGGTCCATGCCGTCAAACGCGATGTCGTCGAGGCGGCCGACGAAAGGCGAGACGAAGGTCGCGCCGGCCTTGGCGGCGAGCAGCGCCTGGTTGGCCGAGAAGCACAGCGTCACGTTGGTCTGATGACCGTCAGACGTCAGCGCCTTGCAGGCCTTGAGGCCGTCGAGCGTCAGCGGCAGCTTGATGCAGATGTTGTCGGCGATCTTCGAGAGAACGGCGGCTTCCTTCATCATCTCGGCGTATTCGGTTGCGGTCACTTCAGCCGAAACCGGGCCTTCGACGATGCCGCAGATTTCCTTGGTGACTTCCGTGATGTCACGGCCCGACTTCAGGATCAGCGACGGGTTGGTGGTGACGCCATCGAGAAGGCCGAGATCGTTCAGCTCACGGATTTCCTTGACGTCGGCGGTATCAACGAAAAATTTCATGGGGTCACTCCCTTGGGGCACGATTGCCGTTCGGCGCATATCTACCGGGGAGGAATTCCGTTGGCAGAGATCGCGCGCGTTGAAACTCTGGTGGAACCGTGACAAACCCTGCGGCCTGCAAGGCTGCGGTTCGCAGCGCAGTTTTCTTTAACCGAAACACGTGGCAAGGTCACGGCAAAATGACTCGCGATTCAACCGATTTATTCGGCGATTTGCTCGGGCCCGTTTCGGCCCGTCGCGTCGTGCCGGTCCTGGTGCCCTTGCCGGCGCCGAAAGCCTATTCCTATGCGGTTCCCGACGGCATGGCGGTCGAACCGGGCTCGATCGTGCAGGTGCCTCTGGGCCCCCGTCTCGTCGTCGGCGTGGTCTGGGATGGCGATGATGACGGGAGCGTCGATGCCAAGAAACTTAAGACGATCGAGAAGGCTTTCGACTGCCCGCCGCTGACGCGCGACATGCGGACCTTTCTCGATTGGGTGGCCGCCTATACCGTCACGCCGCCGGGGCTGGTGGCGCGTATGGCGCTCCGCGCACCGGCGGCGTTCGATCCTGAACCGATGGTGGAGGCACTGCGTCTCACCGAGATGCGGCCGGAGCGCATGACGGCTGCGCGCGAGCGCGTAATCGCTGCCGCCAGTGACGGTTTTTCCTGGACGCGCTCGGGGCTGGCGCATGCCGCCGGCACGTCGTCGAGTGTGATCGAAGGGCTAACCCAGCAAGGCGTATTCGAGACCGTCTTCATGGCGCCGCCGCCTGTCGTCGCCTTGCCAGATCCCGATTTCACCGCGCCCCGGCTCGAAGGCCCGCAGAAGGATGCGGCCGCCGATCTGCTGGCAGCGGTAGAGGAGGGCGGCTTCTCGGTGTCGCTCATCGACGGCATCACCGGATCCGGCAAGACCGAGGTCTATTTCGAGGCGATCGCTGCGACCCTTCGCGCCGGCAAGCAGGTGCTGATCCTGCTTCCCGAAATCGCGCTGACGTCGAGCTTCCTCGAGCGCTTCCAGGATCGTTTTGGCGCCAAGCCCGCCGAGTGGCATTCGGACTTGGCTCCCCGCACCCGCGAAAAGGTCTGGCGCCAGGTGACGACAGGCACCGTCCGCGTCGTGGCCGGCGCCCGCTCGGCGCTGTTCCTGCCCTTCGAGGAACTGGGCCTCATCATCGTCGACGAAGAGCACGACCCCGCCTACAAGCAGGAAGATCGCGTCTTCTACAATGCGCGCGACATGGCGGTCGTTCGTGGTCGCATCACCGGCTTTCCCGTCGTGCTCGTCTCGGCGACGCCGTCGCTCGAAAGCCGGGTCAATGGCGATGTCGGCCGTTACAAGCCGATCCACCTGCCGACCCGTTTCGGCGATGCGGCGCTGCCGCGGCTCGGCGTCGTCGACATGCGTCAGCACCCGCCGGCACGCGGCGGCTTTCTGTCGCCGGTGCTCTTGAACCAGGTCGGCAAGGCGGTCGAGCGTGGCGAACAGGCGTTGCTCTTCCTCAATCGTCGCGGCTACGCACCGCTGACGCTCTGCCGCGTCTGCGGCCATCGCTTCCAGTGCCCGGATTGTTCGAGCTGGCTCGTCGAGCATCGCTTCCGCGGGCAGATCCAGTGCCACCAGTGCGGCTACTCCGAGCGCACGCCGGAAGCCTGCCCGGAATGCGGCACGCTCGATCATCTGGTGGCCTGCGGGCCGGGGGTCGAGCGCATCGCCGAAGAGGTGGAGCGGCATTTCCCCGAGGCGCGCACCATCGTGCTTTCTTCCGACCTGATGGGCGTCAAACGGTTGAGGCTGGAGCTTGAAGCCATCACGCGTGGCGAAGCCGATATCGTCATCGGCACGCAACTCGTCGCCAAGGGACATAACTTCCCCCTGATGACACTGGTCGGCATTGTCGATGCGGATCTGGGTCTTGCGAACGGCGATCCGCGTGCGGCGGAGCGGACCTTCCAGCTGCTCTCGCAGGTGACGGGTCGTGCGGGCCGAACGGGTCTCAAAAGCCTCGGCTTGCTGCAGACCTATCAGCCGCAGCATCCGGTGATGCAGGCGATCGTTTCCGGCGATGCCGACGCCTTCTACGACCGCGAGATCGCCGAGCGCGAGAAAGCGCTGCTGCCGCCTTTTGGCCGGCTTGCCTCGCTGATTGTTTCGGCCGACACGCGCCAGGATGCCGAGGGCCACGCGCGCGGCTTGCGGATGGCCGCCCCCCGCACCGAGGGTATCAGTATTCTCGGTCCGGCCGAGGCGCCGCTGGCGCTGGTGCGCGGGCGGCATCGCTTCCGGCTGCTGGTGCATGGCCGGCGTAACAGCGACATGCAGGCCTTCGTCAAGGCGATGATCGCCGCCGGTCCCAAGGAGCGCGGCTCGATCAGCGTCCAGCTCGACATCGATCCGCAGAGCTTCCTGTAGTTCAAGTTTCCTGTGATCGCCGCATTCTGAAGCCCGTGGGCGATTCACAACCGGGGCGACATGCGCTAGAGGTCAGGGACGCATTGCTCCGGCCGACGACGGGGCAGCATGACAACGGGCTCATCTGCGGGAACGGGCATGGAGTTTTATATTCCGACGGAAACCGGCGAGTTCCTCGCCTTCTGCGCGGCGGCGGTAGCAGCGTTGATCGGCGTCGTCATGCTGTTTGCTCCGCGGCTGACCTTTCGCGCAGCCGGCATCGGTATTGCCGAGGGGCGGCGCGGCGGCCTTGCCGAGGCGCGCTCGACCATGGGCGGCATGCATGTGGGGCTCGGTCTTGCCGCCATTCTGCTCGCCCAGCCGATGGTTTATCTCGCTGTCGGCGCGGCCTTTGCGCTCGCCGCCTTCGGCCGAATCCTCTCGATGATGAGCGACAACGGCAGCACGCTCTACAACTGGGCGGCGCTCATCGTTCAGGCGGCACTCGCCATCCTTCCGCTCGCCTATGTCTTCGGCATGATCTGATTGCGATTGCGGGCTTCCCCGCGATTCACAGCGCAGGACCGAATTTACGGCAAAATTCGGCCAAAGGTGGCCGACTTATGCCGCATTCCTGCCCTTCGCGTGTTGCGAGTCCAAACATCCTATGCTAGACGAACCGCGAATTGCGGGGGAAGTGGGTCGCCAGGCCTCGATATCCTGCAAATTATTGCAGCAAATTCAAGATTTTAAGTTGACGGCCCACCGCCAGCGCAGTTCTTGGATGAAATTGAGAGAAGCTTGTGCCCGTGGCAGACACATCCCAGCTTATTTCCGGTGTTGCAGAAAGATATGCGTCCTCGCTTTTTGAACTCGCGCTCAGCGCCGGTTCGGTCGAGGCAGTCGGTGCGGATCTTACCCGCGTCCAGGCCCTGATCGACGGCAGCGACGATCTGAAGCGGCTGATCGCCAGCCCGGTCTTTTCTGCAGACGACCAGTTCAAGGCCATTTCGGCAGTTGCCGCGAAGGCTGGCATCTCCGGGCTCGTCGGTAACTTCCTCAAGGTCGTTGCCCGCAATCGCCGCCTCTTCGCGCTGCCGGGCATGATCAAGGCGTTCCGCCTGATCGCCGCGCGCCATCGTGGTGAAATTTCCGCCGACGTCACGTCGGCCCATGCGCTCTCCGCGGCGCAGGAAACTGAATTGAAGGCGACGCTGAAGAGCGTCACCGGCAAAGACGTGGCGGTCAACGTCACCGTCGACCCGTCTATTCTTGGAGGTCTGATCGTCAAGGTCGGGTCCCGCCAGATTGACACTTCCCTTCGCACCAAACTCTCTACCCTTAAGCTTGCACTGAAAGAGGTCGGCTGATGGATATCCGCGCCGCGGAAATTTCCGCAATTCTCAAAGATCAGATCAAAAATTTCGGCCAGGAAGCAGAAGTCTCCGAAGTCGGTCAGGTGCTTTCCGTCGGTGACGGTATTGCCCGCGTCTACGGCCTCGACAATGTCCAGGCAGGCGAAATGGTCGAATTCCCGGGTGGAATTCGCGGCATGGCGCTGAACCTCGAAGCCGACAACGTCGGTGTCGTTATCTTCGGTTCGGACCGCGACATCAAGGAAGGCGACACCGTCAAGCGGACTGGCGCCATCGTGGACGTTCCGGTTGGTCCGGAACTGCTCGGCCGCGTCGTCGACGCGCTCGGCAACCCGATCGACGGCAAGGGCCCGATCAACGCCAAGCAGCGCTCGCGCGTTGACGTCAAGGCTCCGGGCATCATTCCGCGCAAGTCGGTGCATGAGCCGATGTCGACCGGCCTCAAGGCCATCGACGCCCTCATCCCGGTTGGCCGTGGCCAGCGCGAACTCGTCATCGGCGACCGCCAGACCGGCAAGACCGCGATCATCCTCGACACGATCCTCAACCAGAAGGCCATTCACGACAATGGTCCGGAAGGTGACAAGCTGTATTGCGTCTACGTCGCAATCGGCCAGAAGCGTTCGACCGTTGCCCAGTTCGTGAAGGTTCTGGAAGAGCGTGGCGCTCTGCAGTACTCGATCATCGTTGCTGCGACCGCTTCCGACCCGGCTCCGATGCAGTACCTCGCACCGTTCGCCGGTTGCGCGATGGGCGAATACTTCCGTGACAACGGTAAGCATGCCCTGATCGGCTACGACGACCTGTCGAAGCAGGCTGTTTCCTACCGCCAGATGTCGCTCCTGCTGCGCCGCCCGCCGGGCCGCGAAGCTTACCCCGGCGACGTTTTCTACCTGCACTCCCGTCTGCTCGAGCGCGCTGCAAAGCTGAACGACGACATGGGCGCTGGCTCGCTGACGGCTCTGCCGGTCATCGAAACGCAGGGTAACGACGTTTCGGCGTTCATCCCGACCAACGTGATCTCGATCACCGACGGCCAGATCTTCCTCGAAACCGACCTGTTCTACCAGGGCATCCGTCCGGCCGTTAACGTCGGTCTGTCGGTTTCGCGCGTCGGCTCGGCTGCGCAGATCAAGGCGATGAAGCAGGTTGCCGGCTCGATCAAGGGCGAACTCGCCCAGTATCGCGAAATGGCCGCCTTTGCGCAGTTCGGCTCGGACCTCGACGCCGCTACGCAGCGCCTGCTGAACCGCGGTGCCCGCCTGACCGAACTCCTGAAGCAGCCGCAGTTCTCGCCGCTGAAGACGGAAGAACAGGTCGCTGTCATCTTCGCAGGCGTCAACGGTTACCTCGACAAGCTGCCGGTCAACCAGGTCGGCAAGTTCGAGCAGGGCCTGCTTTCGTACATGCGTTCGGAAGGCAAGGACATCCTGGAAACCATCCGCAAGGACAAGGCGATCTCCGACGACGTCAAGGGCAAGCTGAAGGCTGCAATCGACAGCTTCGCCAAGTCTTTCGCCTGAGCGGATTTCATTTAGGACGGATAACGGATGCCTTCACTTAAGGATCTGAAGAACCGGATCGCCTCCGTCAAGGCGACGCAGAAGATCACCAAGGCGATGAAAATGGTCGCCGCGGCGAAGCTTCGGCGCGCGCAGGAGGCGGCCGAGGCCGCCCGGCCTTACTCGCAGCGTATGGCTGCCGTTCTCGCCAACATCGCCCAGGCGGTTGGCGCGGACGACAGCGCGCCTGCGCTGATGACCGGAACCGGCAAGGACGATACGCACCTTCTGGTCGTCTGCACGGCTGAACGCGGCCTTTGCGGCGGCTTCAACTCGCAGATCGCCCGTCATGCCCGTGACCACGTTCGCAAGCTGCTTGCAGCCGGCAAGACGGTCAAGATCATCTGCGTCGGCAAGAAGGGCTTCGATATTCTGCGCCGCGAATACGCGTCGCTGATCATCGATCGTGTCGACCTGCGTGAGGTCAAGAAGATCGGCTTTGAAAACGCCGACCAGATTGGCCACAAGATCATCGCGCTCTTCGAAAAGGGCGAGTTCGATGTCTGCACGCTGTTCTATTCTGAGTTCAAGTCCGTTATCGCCCAGATTCCGACGGCTCAGCAGCTGATCCCCGCTTCGGCCGGCCCGGTCGCAGCGGAAGCATCGGATGCTTCGGCTGTCTACGAATATGAGCCGGACGCGGGCGCGATCCTCAGCGATCTCATTCCGCGCAACATTTCGGTGCAGATCTTCCGGGCCTTGCTCGAGAACGTCGCCGGCGAAATGGGCGCCAAGATGAGCGCGATGGATAACGCGACGCGCAATGCTGGTGAGATGATCAACAAGCTGACGCTGAACTACAACCGTCAGCGCCAGGCTCAGATCACCAAGGAACTCATTGAAATCATCTCGGGCGCGGAAGCGCTCTAAGGTCACGAGAAGAGGGTAAGGATTATGGCTAAGGCAGCTACCCCGAAAGAAACCGCAGCGGAGAAGAAGCCCGCTGCACCGAGGAAGGCAGCTTCCGCCAAGACCGCAGCAGCAGCCGCAACCGGCGCTGTCGGTCGCGTAACGCAGGTCATCGGCGCCGTCGTCGACGTCGCGTTCGATGAAGGCCAGCTTCCGCAGATCCTGAACGCGCTGGAAACCGACAACAACGGTAACCGCCTCGTTCTCGAAGTCGCACAGCACCTCGGCGAAAACGCCGTCCGTACGATCGCCATGGACTCGACCGAAGGTCTCGTCCGCGGCCAGTCGGTCACCGACACCGGCGCACCGATCACGGTTCCGGTTGGCGACGAAACGCTCGGCCGCATCATGAACGTCATCGGCGAGCCGGTTGACGAAGCGGGCCCGCTCGTCACCTCGGGCAAGCGCGCCATCCACCAGGAAGCGCCGTCCTACGTCGAGCAGTCGACGGAAGCGCAGATCCTCGTCACCGGCATCAAGGTCGTCGACCTTCTCGCTCCTTACGCAAAGGGCGGCAAGATCGGCCTCTTCGGCGGCGCAGGCGTCGGCAAGACCGTTCTCATCATGGAACTGATCAACAACGTCGCCAAGGCGCACGGTGGTTACTCGGTGTTTGCAGGCGTGGGTGAACGTACCCGCGAAGGCAACGACCTTTACCACGAAATGATCGAGTCCGGCGTTAACAAGCACGGCGGTGGCGCAGGCTCCAAGGCTGCCCTCGTGTACGGCCAGATGAACGAACCGCCGGGCGCCCGCGCTCGTGTCGCTCTGACGGGTCTGACGATCGCTGAAGACTTCCGCGACAAGGGCCAGGACGTTCTGTTCTTCGTCGACAACATCTTCCGCTTCACCCAGGCAGGTTCCGAAGTGTCGGCTCTGCTCGGCCGTATTCCGTCGGCCGTGGGTTACCAGCCGACGCTGGCGACCGACATGGGTCAGATGCAGGAACGCATCACCACGACGACCAAGGGCTCGATCACCTCGGTTCAGGCCATCTACGTTCCGGCCGACGACTTGACCGACCCGGCACCGGCAACCTCGTTCGCCCACCTGGACGCAACGACCGTTCTGTCGCGCTCGATCGCCGAAAAGGGTATCTACCCGGCCGTTGACCCGCTCGACTCGACCTCGCGCATGCTCGACCCGATGATCGTCGGCGAAGAGCACTACGAAGTGTCGCGTAAGGTGCAGACGACCCTGCAGCGCTACAAGGCGCTCCAGGACATCATCGCCATCCTGGGCATGGACGAACTGTCTGAAGAAGACAAGCTGGCCGTTGCCCGCGCTCGTAAGATCGAACGCTTCCTGTCGCAGCCGTTCTTCGTCGCCGAAGTCTTCACGGGTTCGCCGGGCAAGCTCGTCGCTCTCGAAGACACGATCAAGGGCTTCAAGGGCCTGGTCAACGGCGAGTACGACCACCTGCCGGAAGCTGCCTTCTACATGGTTGGCTCGATCGAAGAAGCGATTGAAAAGGCCAAGAAGCTGGCTGCCGAAGCCGCTTGATAGCACTGTTAAGCCTCGGCGCTGCACAAGCGCCGAGGCTTTCATCCTGTCCTTTCGCAAGGATAGGGAAGACATGCACAGCCGCCTCTCAGGTGGCGCGCCCACAAGAAGTGAATGGTCATGGCCGATTTCAACTTTGAGCTTGTTTCCCCCGAGCGCCTGCTCGTCTCCGAAAAGGTGACGGAAGTCGTCATTCCGGCGACCGAGGGCGAGATGACCGTGATGGCCAATCACGCGCCGACGATGACGACGGTGAAGCCCGGCGTGGTCACGGTGAAGCTGGCCGACGGCAAGACGGAGCGCTTTGCGGTGTTTGGCGGCTTTGCCGACATCCTGCCGACCGGCTGCACGCTGCTCGCCGAATCCGCCGTTCATGTCGATGAACTCGACCGCACGGCTCTCGAAAGCCGTATCGACGCGGTTCGTGCCGAGCTGGAAGGCGCCGGCGACGAAAAGAAGACCCGTCTGGAGCAGTTCGTCGCCGAACTGACGAAGCTCGGCGAGATCGTGATCCCGGCCTGAAAGGGACACCCGGAAGGGTGAAGCGAATGAGAAAGCCCCGCCTTCGAGCGGGGTTTTTTGTTGCCTGTTTTGCCCGATCTTGTAACCAATAGCAGCCGGACCGGCCGCTTTAGCCATTCTTCATTAGAGCTGCTGTACTGAGCCGGCATCGTTCAGCCTAGGAAGAGAGACCGCTGGCATGACGTCGAAGATTGTTCCTGTCATCATGGCCGGCGGAAAGGGCACCCGACTGTGGCCGCTCTCGCGCTCAGCCGCGCCCAAGCAGTTCCTGCAGATTCTTTCCGAGCGATCGCTGTTCCAGCAGACGCTCGAACGCGTGGGCGACCGCACGCGATACGAGCCGGCCATCGTCGTCACCAACAGCGACTTTCGCTTCATCGTCGCCGAGCAGGCCCGTACGATCGAGGCTGAGCTCGGCGACATCCTCTTGGAGCCGGTGGCGCGCAACACCGCACCGGCCCTTGCGGCCGCCGCCTTTGCAGTCCTTGGGCGCTACGGCGAAGGGGCGATCATGCAGGTGCTCGCCTCCGATCACGAGATCGATGCCGGCGTCCTCTACGAGGACTGCATCCTGAGAGCGCAGGCGGCCGCCGGGCGGGGAGAGCTGGTGACCTTCGGCATCACGCCGACCGAGCCGGCCACCGGTTACGGCTATATCGAGTGTGGCGACGAGCTGGCCGAAGGTACGAACCGGGTGGCGCGTTTTGTCGAGAAGCCGGATCGGGCGAAAGCCGAGGCGATGATCGCGACCGGGCGCTATCTCTGGAACTCCGGCCTGTTCATGCTGCCGGTGACGCTCTTTCTCGACGAGTTGAAGCGCTTTGCGCCCGAAGTCTTCGACGCAGCGAAGGCTGCCGTCGAAGGTGCCTACAAGGATCTCGATTTCACCCGGCTGCACGGCGAGAGCTTCGCAGCCGCTCCGGATATTTCCGTCGACTACGCCGTGTTCGAAAAGACCGACCATGCAGCCGTTGTGCCGTCGTCCTTCCCCTGGTCGGATCTCGGAAGCTGGGATGCGGTGTGGAAGACCGGGCGCAAGGATGACGACGGCAATGTCGTCACGGACCGGGCGACGGTGTCGAACACCCGCAACTCGCTGGTTCTGTCACGCGACATTCACCTGGCGGTGCAGGGGTTGGAAGACGTGGCCGTCATTGCCGGCGAGGACGCCGTCTATGTCGGGCGGCTGGACGACAGCCAGAGCGTCGGCCATATCGTCAAGGCGCTGGCGCGTTCTCCCAAAACCGCGGCGCTGACGGAGGTGCACCCGACCTCCTACCGCCCCTGGGGCGCGGTGGCCGCGCTTTCCGACGGCGAGCGCTTCTCGGTGAAGCGGCTACGTGTGACGCCCGGCAAGAAAATCTCCCTGCAGAAGCACCATCACCGCGCCGAGCACTGGATCGTCGTGCGCGGCACGGCGGAGGTCACCATGGGCGGCGAGACGCGGCTCCTGCACGAGAACGAGTCGGTGTTCATTCCGCAGGGCACGGTGCACCGGCTGCACAATCCGGGCAAGATTCCGCTGGAGCTGATCGAGGTGCAGACCGGCTCCTATCTCGGCGACGACGACACCGTTCGCATCGAGGACGAATTCGGCCGCAACTAAGCGCATCGCATCGTTGGCGGACCGTGAAACGAAAAATACCCGGGCTGAACCCGGGCATTGAAGTCGGCGCATCAGGACTGATTGGCTCAGCCGGCGACGCGCGCGCTCTCGCCCTTCTGGGCGTAGTAGTGACCGAAGCGGTTGGCGAGGAAGGTGTCGAGGCCGATGTCTTCCTGACGAACGAAACCCTTCTGGGCGATCTTGCCTTCGGCGAGCAGATCGAGCACGGCGCAGATGCTGCCGGCCGTGGTGATCTGGATGCCGCTCTGCATGCGACCGGCAACGACGCCGCTATAGACCTTGTTGGCGTAGGTTTCCTGGATCAGGCGACCGTCGCGGAAGCCCGAAACGGTAACGAAGATCACGACGACGTCCTGGGTGGTGGTCGGCAGCGAATTTTCGAAGATGTCCTTGAGGACTTCGCGGCGGTGACGCAGGCCGAGGTCGTTCAGCAGCGCCTTCATGATGGCGGCGTGACCCGGGTAGCGGATCGTCTTGTAGTTCAGCGTGCGGACCTTGCCCTTCAGCGTTTCGCAGAGCGTGCCGAGGCCGCCCGAGGTGTTGAAGGCTTCGTAGGTGACGCCATCAAGCGAGAATTCTTCGCGTTCTTCCATGGCCGGAACTTCGATCAGGTTGCTCTCAACGATCGCCTCGCAGGGCTCGATGTATTCGTTGATGACGCCGTCGGTGCTCCAGGTGAGGTTGTAGTTCAGAGCGTTCGACGGGTACTGCGGCAGGGCGCCGACGCGCATGCGCACGCTTTCCAGCGTCTGGAAGCGGCTGGCGAGATCGTTGGCGACGATCGAGATGAAGCCCGGTGCGAGGCCGCACTGGGGGATGAAGGCGGTGTTCGCCTTGGCGGCGATCGCCTTGACCTGGCGGGTGGATTCGACGTCTTCGGTAAGATCCAGGTAGTGGATGCCGGCTTCGGCAGCGGCTTCGGCGATTGCGACCGTCAGGTGGAACGGAGCGGCGCTGAGCACGGCGAACTTGCCGGAGAGAAGGGCGACGAGCGCCTTCTTGTCGCCGATGTCGACGGTTGCCGTCGTGATCGCGGCATGCTTTTCGACCTGTTCCAGCTGCTCGGCGGCGCGGTCGGCGACGCAGACGCTGTAGTCGCCGGTGTGGGCCAGCATGCGAGCGATGGTGGAGCCGATCTTGCCTGCTCCGATGACGACGATATTCTTCATTCTTTCCCCCGGGGTATGAGAACTGTTTGTGTCTCTATTGTCGAGGGAGGGGCCGTTGATTTGAAGCGCTAATATGACTAAATCGCCTATCTAAATTCGGCAGATTGCCCAACAGGACAGACGAAATGCAGATCACCGACAAGGATCGCGAGCTTCTCGCCATCTTGAGCGAGAACGCCCGCATGCCGACGGCGACGATTGCCCGAAGGCTTGGTCTGTCGCGCACGACGGTGCAGGCCCGTATCGAGCGGTTGGAGCGCGAAGGCATCATCGCCGGCTATGGCGTGCGCCTCTCGGAAAGCTACGAGAAGGGGCTGGTCAAGGCGCATGTGCTGATCACCATTGCGCCGCGGGCGCTCTCGCGCGTGACCCCGGAACTGAGCGCCATCCGGGAAATCCAGACGCTGCATTCGGTCAGCGGCAGCTTCGACCTGATCGCCGTGGTCGCCGCGATGTCGATCAGCGAACTCGACCTGCTGATCGATCGGATCGGCGAAATCGACGGTGTCGACCGGACGCTGTCGTCGATCATCCTCTCGACGCGGATCGACCGCTAGGCCGTCCTTCGGCTCAAGCGACAAGCGACGCGGCCGTCAGGGTGGGCTAACGGACGGCGCGGATTCCTCTTTGTTGCTACCCGTTCCGTCGGGCACCTTGGCTGGAGCGTTCCAGGCGCTCGGTCCCCGAACGAAACTGCGCAGGCTGCCATCGCCATAGGCGAGCCACTTGCTGCGGTCGAAATATTGTTCGGCAATGTTCTTCGGGCGGGCGCGGGCGGGTTGATTGGCGAGGAAATTGTAGCGCTGCGTCTCCTCGTCGGATTCACGCTTGAGCTGGATGCGGCTGCCGAAGCGCTTGAGGTCGAATTCCCTCAGCGCCTGGATCTGCAAGGTGACGCTGGCCGCATCCGCCCAGCGCACGTGGTCGAGGAACACGGATGCCGCGCGCGCCGCCGCCGTCGTCACCGCCTGGCTGTCCTCCTGGCGCTCGATGTTGAGCTTGACCCGGAACGATGAGATCTCTTCCTCGCCGCTGCCCTTGACGAAGATGAAGATCGAGGAGGGTTTGTCCTCGCCCGGCCGGGGGAAGGAAATGAGCGAGGAGCATTCCCATTGAGCCTGTTCGCCGGCGCTCGATTTCCATTCGAGTTCCCGAAAGCCGGCGTCGCGCAACTCGTCGCAAAGCGCCTTGGGGTCGCTGCGGATGGCGCGCAGGAACGGCTGCTCCGGCGTCTGCAGATCCTGGAAGGTCCAGGCGGGCAGGGCGATGCGCGGTGGCACGCGCCTCGCGCGCTTCGTGCCCGTCGTCTCGTCTGGCTTTCCCCGTTCGAGGAAGGTCGTCGGCAGGCCGAATGCGAGCAGAACCCTTTTCAGATTGCGCTGCTCGTTGGCGAGCAGGGCCGTCGCGACGATGGCGGTGACGATCAGCAGCAGGGCCACGATGAAGAAGCGCAGACCGGTGCTGCGGGCCGGCTTGCCGGCGGGCGTCTTGCCCTTGGCCGTGCTCATGCAGCCTCGCCCGCCCGATGATGGGCGATGAGCTGCGGAGCCTCCAGCGAAGGGCGATCGGTCTGCCGGGTTTCCATGATCTCAGGCTAGCAAGATGTCCAAGCTTTCTTCATCCTCGAAATCCGTCGCGGCGGCAATATGCAACCGCCGATAACCGCGCGGCGACTGTTGCATCTCGGCACAACGCGCCGGTGAATGGTTGTCGGCGTGAACTAAAAAGTTGAAATCCGGAAGCGATTGCATAGCTTGCGTCCGCAGACATTCAAACGGGGCGTACGTTCGTCATGACAGAGCCGACATCCGCAACTCCCTCGATCGACGTACCACTGGTGCACCGGCTGCTCGCGGCGCAGTTTCCGCAATGGTCGGAACTCGACGTACGGCCGATCGACCCGGGCGGCTGGGATAACCGGACGTTTCGCCTCGGCGACCGGATGACCGTCCGGTTGCCGAGCGCCGAACACTACGTTCTGCAGGTCGAAAAGGAACATCGCTGGCTGCCGCTGCTGGCGTCGCAACTGCCGCTGCCCATTCCGGTGCCTCTCGGCAAGGGCGTGCCGGGAGAAGGTTTTCCCTGGCCCTGGTCGGTCTATCGTTATCTCCCCGGGCAAACACTGGCTGTCGAGCGGGTCGACGATGTCAGTCAGGTGGCGAAGGACCTGGCGCGGTTCCTGCGCGCGCTGATGCAAGCGGATGCCATCGGGGCACCCTTGCCCGGCGATCACAATTTCCATAGCGGCGGACCGCCCGCCTTCTATGATGCGCAGACGCGTCAGGCGCTCACGCTGCTTGCGGACAATGTCGATACGACAGTGGCAGCAGAGGTGTGGGAGGCCGCACTTGCCGCGCCTTTCGAAGGAGCGCCTGTCTGGTTTCACGGCGATATCGCCTGGGGCAACCTGCTGGTCGAGAACGGCAGCTTGAGCGGCGTCATCGACTTCGGCACCTCCGGCGTCGGGGATCCGGCCTGCGATCTGGCGATCGCCTGGACGTTTTTCGACGGCGAGAACCGCGAGGTTTTCCGCGACGGCATGGCTCTCGATCGCGGCGCCTGGGCGCGCGGCCGCGGCTGGACCCTGTGGAAGGCGCTGATCGTCCTTGCCGACATGACTGGCGCGCCCGCGAGCGAAAAGGCAAAGCAGCGCGTGGTGATCGACGAGGTGCTTGCGGATCACCGTCGCTACGGCTGAGACCGGTTGGGCGGCGGCCAAGCGCCGACTTGACCCCGGCGCAAATTGCCTCTAGGTCAGGCGCACGCGGGACGACCCGCGTCGGTGTTTCGCCTGGGGACGGCCCCATTATCTCGACCGAGATATTGGAGACGATCGTACCATGCAGCCCCGTAGCCCGCGGCACGTCCGCGTGACCAATTCCTTCATCGAGCAGCCCGATTGCCCCGCCGGAAGCCATCGTTTCGTGGAACGATCTCGGCCGCCGATCGCTTTCCCAACATATTGAAGCGCGCAGGTGGCCGCCTGCGCGCGCCGCCGACGTTTCGTCACCAACGCACGAGGTTGATGATGGCCGGACCCATCGAACAATTTGAGATCAAGTCGCTCTTCCCGATCGCCGAAGTCGGCGGCTACCAGATCAGCTTTACCAACTCGGCCGCCTACATGGTGCTGACGATCGCGATCGCCAGCCTGTTCCTGATCCTGTCGACCAGGAGACGCGGCCTCGTGCCGAACCGGGCGCAATCGGCGGCCGAAATCCTCTACGAGTTTGCGGCGAAAACACTGCGCGACAATGCCGGCGAAAAGGGCATGCGCTTTTTCCCGCTGGTCTTCTCGCTGTTCATGTTCATCCTGACCGCCAACCTGATCGGCATGTTTCCCTATGCCTTCACGGTAACGAGCCATATCGCCGTCACCTTCGCGCTGGCGATGCTGGTGTTCCTGACGGTCACGCTCTACGGCCTCTACCGGCACGGCCTCGGCTTTCTCAGGCTGTTCATGCCCTCAGGCGTGCCGTTGATCCTGGCACCGATCATCATCCCGATCGAGGTGGTCTCCTACCTGTCGCGCCCGGTCAGCCACTCGGTCCGTCTGTTCGCGGTCATGCTCGCCGGTCATATCACGCTCAAGGTTTTCGCCGGCTTCGTCGTGGGCTTGAGCGGTTTCGGCGCGCTGGGCATTCTGGCGGCGATCATGCCCCTGCTGATGACGGTGGCGTTGACGGGGCTGGAGCTGCTGATGGCCCTGATCCAGGCCTATATCTTCACCATGCTGACCTGCATGTATCTCAACGACGCGCTGCATCCGAGCCACTGAAATAAGGCAAGGAGGCTCCCCGCCAAGGGGAGCCTTTTTTTCATTCGGCCGCCACGCGCCGGGCTTCGTTTCGGTAGGTCCGCCAGGACGACCAGGCGAAGGCCATCAGGAACATTGCGGTCATCAGGAGCACGATGGTCGGCGCCGGCGCGCTGTCGATGAAGAAGGACAGATAGACGCCGGTGAAGGACGCCGTCATCGCGATCAGCACGGCGACGATGAGCATCATGCCCATTGTCCGGGTTATCAGGAAGGCGATGGCGCCGGGCGCGATCAGCATGGCGATGGCGAGGATCAGCCCCACCGCCTTCAGCGCACCGACAATCGTCAGCGACAGGATCGCCAGCAGCCCATAGTGCAGCCAGTTGACCGGCAGGCCGACCGCCTTGGCCTGGGCCGGGTCGAAGGCATGCAGCAGGAAATCCCGCCACTTGACCGCGAGGATGCCGGCGGCGACGAGCGCGATCACGCCGGTCTCGACAATGTCCGGCCAGCCGATGCCGAGCATGTCGCCGAAGAGGATGTGATCGAGGTGCACGTCGCTCTGGATCTTGGTGTAGAGCACCAAGCCGAAACCGAACATGCCGGAGAAGACCACGCCCATGACCGTATCCTGCTTGATGCGGCTGTTTTCCTTGAGATAGCCGGTGAGCAGCGCGCAGGACATGCCGGCGGCAAAGGCACCGACGGCGAGCGGCAGGCCGACGATGTAGGAGATCACCACGCCGGGAAAGACGGCATGTGAGATCGCATCGCCCATCAGCGACCAGCCCTTCAGCACCAGGAAGCAGGAGAGCATCGCGGTCGGGATCGCCACCAGCACCGAGATCAAAAGCGCGTTGCGCATGAACTCGAATTCGAACACGGCAAGCATCATGTCGAGCGAGATCATCGGCCGGCCTCCACCGGTTCGGCGCCGCGCCGGCGCGCGGCCAGAAGCCCGTGCTTCGGGGCAAAGACGAAGGCCGTCAGGAAGATCAGCGTCTGCAGCACGATGATGATGCCGCCGGTGGCGCCATCGAGGAAATAGCTGAAATAGGCGCCGAAGAAGCTCGTCAGCGTGCCGATGGCGACGCTGATGAGGATCAGCCGCGGAAAACGATCCGTCAGCAAATAGGCGGTGGCGCCCGGTGTTACGACCATGGCGATGACGAGAAAGGCGCCGACGGTCTGGAGGGCCGCGACCGTGCAGGCCGAAAGCAGCGTGAAGAACAAGACCTTGAGGAAGGTCGTCGGGATGCCGATCGAGCGGGCGTGGCTCTCGTCGAAGAAGGTCACCATCAGGTCCTTCCACTTGGCCGTCAGGATGATGAGCGAGACGATGCCGATGATCGCCAGTTGCAGCGTGTCGGCGGGCGTGATCGCCAGGATGTTGCCGAGCACGATTGTCTGGATGTTCACCGACGTCGGCGACAGCGAGACCATGAAGAGGCCGAGGCCGAAGAAGGAGGTGAAGATCAGCCCGATGATCGTGTCTTCCTTGAGCCTTGTGCGCTGATTGAGAAACAGCATGGCGCCGGCGGCAAGGGCGCCGGAGAAGAAGGCGCCGAGCGAGAAGGGCAGGCCGAGCATGTAGGCGCCGGCAACGCCGGGCACAATCGAGTGCGAGAGCGCGTCGCCGATCAGCGACCAGCCTTTCAGCATCAGATAGGAGGACAGGAAGGCGCAGACGCCGCCGACCAGTGCGCTCACCCACATGGCGTTGAGCATGTAGCCGTAGGTGAAGGGTTCGGAGAGCGTGGCGATCATTTGCCGTTCTGTTCCCCGTTGGTCTCGGGCTTTGCCGGCTGCGCTACCATGCGGTCCTTGTCGCCATACATGACGAGCGGACGCTCGTCGTCGGTGATGACGGCAAGCTGGCGGGGATCGGCGTCGTCGTGCAGGCTATCGCCGCCGAGCACGAAGTGCCGCAGCACGCCGCCGAAGGCCAGCTCGAGGTTCTCGCGGGTGAAGGTCGTCTCGGTCGGGCCATAGGCGAGCACGGTGTTCTTCAGAAGCACGGTGCGGTCGCAGAATTCCGGTACGCTGCCGAGATTGTGGGTCGAGACCAGCATGACCCGGCCCTCGTCGCGAAGGCCGATCAAAAGCCGAATGATCGCGTCCTCGGTCTTGACGTCGACGCCGGTGAAGGGTTCGTCGAGCAGGATGACCTTGCCGTCCTGGGCAAGGGCGCGTGCGAGGAAGACGCGCTTCTTCTGGCCGCCGGAGAGTTCGCCGATCTGGCGCTTGCGGTAGTCGCTCATGCCGACGCGGGCAAGGGCTGCCTCGACCGCTTCGTGATCGACTTTCTTCGGGATGCGCAACATGTTCATGTGGCCGTAACGGCCCATCATGACCACGTCCTCGACCAGCACCGGGAAGTTCCAGTCGACTTCTTCGGCCTGCGGCACATAGGCGACGAGGTTTTTCTTCAGCGCGTCCGGCACGGAAAGACCGAGGATCGCGATCTCGCCGCGCGACAGGCGGGCAAAGCCCATGATCGCCTTGAACAGCGTCGACTTGCCGCTGCCGTTGACGCCGACGAGCGCAGTGATCGTGCCGGTCGGGATCTCGAAGCTGGCGTCACGCAGCGCCCGCAGGCCGTTGCGGTAGGTGACGGTGGCACCCGCGACGCGGATGCCGCTTCCTTGCTCACCGGAAGAAGGTGCTGGCCCGGAGCGCGTCTTCACCTGAAGGTTCATTGTGCAAGACCCTTGGCGATGGTTTCCGATGTGACGCGCAGCAGGTCGACATAGGTCGGAACCGGGCCGTCCGCTTCGCTCAAGGAATCAACGTAGAGCACACCGCCGTATTTTGCACCGGTCTCGCGCGCCACTTGTTCTGCCGGGTCCGGCGAAATCGTGCTTTCGGAGAAGACGACCGGGATATGGTTCGCCCGGACGGCGTCGATCACCTTGCGGACCTGCTGCGGGGTACCCTGCTGGTCGGCGTTGATCGGCCAGAGATAGAGTTCCTTCATTCCGAAATCGCGGATCAGGTAGCTGAAGGCGCCTTCGCTCGAGACCAGCCAGCGCTTGTCCTCGGGGATCTTGGCGATCTCGGCGCGGATCGGTGCAATGGTCGCCTCGATCTTCTGCTTATAGGCCTCGGCATTGGCCTTGTAGGTCTCGGCATTATCAGGGTCATACTTCACGAAGGCGTCGCGGATGTTGTCGACATAGATCAACGCGGCCGATGGCGACATCCAGGCATGCGGATTGGGCTTGCCGGTATAGGGGCCCTCGGCAATGCCCATGGGGTCGATGCCGGTCGAGACGACGACACCGGGAACATCGTCGAAGTTCTGGAAGAATTTCTCGAACCAGCGCTCCAGGTTCAGGCCATTCCAGAGGATCAGCTTGGCGTCATGCGCCTTCAGGATATCGCGCGGCGTCGGCTGGTAGTTGTGGATCTCGGCGCCCGGCTTGGTGATCGATTCGACGATGGCCGCGTCGCCCGCGACGTTCTTTGCCATGTCGGCAATGACCGTAAAAGTCGTCACTGCCTTGAATTTCTCCTGCGCGTAAGCGGCGCCTGGAACGAGCGCAATGGCTGCGACGGCCGTCATTGCCGCCAGGATCGCGCGCCTCGTCTGATCGATCATTCTTTACTCCCAGATGTTGATGCTCACAGGAGTAGGGGAATGATTTGCATAAGTCAATGCAAATGAGAAGCATTCGCAACTGGCTATTTTCAAAGGCCGTGCCCTTGGCTAGTGTACGACCATGAAACAGAACAAGAATCGTGTCGAAGAACTGGAAGGCGTGTTGAGGGATGGCGGCGTGCGCGTGACGCGCCAGCGTGCCGCTATTCTGAAGATCCTCGCCACCGCCGAAGACCATCCGGATGCAAACGAACTGCATCGCCGGGCGAAGGAAATTGACGCCACCGTCTCGCTATCGACCGTCTACCGGACGTTGTCTGCGCTTGAGCAACAGGGCGTGGTGCAGCGCCATGCCTTTGAGAGTGCGACCGCTCGCTTCGAGACCGCCGACGCGCCGCATCACGATCATCTGATCGACATCGACACCGGTGCGGTGATCGAGTTCCGCTCCGACAAGATCGAGCAGCTTCAGGCGGAAATCGCCGCCGAACTCGGCTATGACCTCGTACGTCACCGGCTGGAACTCTACTGCCGCAAGCGCAAGGACTGAGGCGTCGGCAATGGCGCGCCAGACGGCGCGCGCAATCTCTTCTCTTTATCCGTAAGTGGCCTCAGCCGCGGTCGGCGATCGCGTCGCCGCGTCGCCGCGCCGGAATGGTCATGGCCGCGACCCCGACGATGACGCAGCCAAGGCCGATCCAGGCGGTGTCCGACAGCCGTTCGCCGAGGAAGAGCGCGCCGATGGCAACGCCGATCGGCACGCGCAGATAGGCCTGTGCCGTGGCGCCGACCGAGCCCAGTGTCTGGATCAGCCGGAAGTAGATGGCAAAGGCAAAGGCGGTCGAGAAGACGGCGAGGCCGAGCAGTGCCAGCAGCGACTCCGTCGACGGCGCAAGCGTCCAGGGCCTGTCGACGACGAGGCTTACCGGGATCAGCAGGGCAGCACCTGCGATCAACGAGCCGGCGGCGGGCATCATCGGGTCGAGTCCCTTGAAGCCGCGACCGAAGATGGCGGCGCCCGCGTAGCAGACGGTGGCGAGCACCACGGCCAACTGTGGCAGCAACTGTTCCCCGAGGCCGCCGAAGGCCTCCATGCCGATGATCAGGCTGATGCCGGTCATGCCGGCGACGATGCCAACGAGCTTGCGGGCCGTGACCGCTTCGTGGCGGGTGATCAGCGCCGTCATCAGGAAGGCGAAGATCGGTGTCGTCGCATTGAGGATCGAGGCGATGCCGGCATCGATCGTCTGCTCGGCCCAGGCGATCAGCGTGAAGGGCACAACGCTGTTGAGGCAGGCCTGGAACAGGAAGCGCCGCCAAGTCGCCGCGTCACGCGGCAGGCTGAGACCACGCCAGCGCAGAACGGCAAGAAGAAGCGCGCCGGCAATCAGGGTGCGGGCGGCGATCAGCGTGACCGGCGGAATGGTCTCGATGCCGATCTTGATGAAGGTGTAGGAGGCGCCCCAGAGCGTTGCGAGCGCAAGAAGCAGCAGGAGTTCGAGAGAAAGGTTGGTCTTGGCCATCGGGATCGCATCCTTGTGTCGTCATTGTTGCCATCGTTCTAGCGCGACGCTTACGGCGGATGCTTCGTTGGCGATCGAAGTATCGGGATCCTCCGAGATGTGGAAAAGCGAAACCCCAGCTTTCGCGGGCCGGGGTTCCGTGATTGCGGGTGGCTCAATGGCTGTCGGCGAGCTTGGCCGCGTTGACGCTGGCTGTGCTTTCGAAGCTGAGGCCATTGAAGAAGGCGTTGAGCACGACGGCCGAGATCGAGGCAAGCACGATGCCGGACTCGATGATCGGGTGGATCGCATGCGGCAGCCAGATCAGGAAGTTCGGCGCGATCAGCGGGATCAGGCCGAAGCCGACCGAGACGGCGACCACGAACAGGTTGTTGCGCGACGACTTGAAATCGACGGTCGACAGGATGCGCACGCCGGTCGCAGCGACCATGCCGAACATCACCAGGCCGGCGCCGCCGAGCACGAAGGTCGGAACCGCTTCGACCAGTGCGCCCATCTTCGGGATGAGGCCGAGCGCGATCATGATGACGCCCCCCATCACGCAGACGTAGCGGCTCTTGACGCCGGTGACGCCGACAAGCCCGACATTCTGCGAGAAGCTCGTGTAGGGGAAGGTGTTGAACAGGCCGCCGATCATGGTGCCGAGGCCATCGACCCTGAGCCCCGCCGTCAACTGCTGCCGCGAGACTTCGCGATTGGTGATTTCGCCGAGTGCCAGGAACATGCCGGTCGATTCGATCATCACGACGATCATCACCAGCGACATGGTGGCGATCAGCACCGGATCGAAGATCGGCATGCCGAAGCGCAGCGGCGTGACCACGGCAAACCAGCCGGCATCGGCCACCCGGTCGAAATGCATCATGCCGAGTGCTGCGGCGACGACGCAGCCGACGACGACGCCGGTCAGCACCGCGATGTTGCTGATCAGTCCGCGGCCGAAGCGGGCGATCACGAGAATGGAGAGGAGCACGAAGCCGGCCAGCGCGATGTGGCTCGGCTCGGCGTAAAGCGGGTTCGGCACGCTGGCGCCAAGCACCAGGCCGTCCGGTACCGCCGGGCCTCCGGTGGCCGCGGCCTTCTTGAGCTCCGCCAGCCATTCCGCATGGCTCGGATCGACGAGCTTGGGTGCGGTCGGACCGAAGGGATTGCCGAAGATCCAGTTCACGCCGACGCGCATCAGCGAAACGCCGATGACGAGAATGATCGTGCCGGTGACGACGGGGGGGAAGAACCTCAGAAGCCGGCCCATGACCGGCGCGAGCAGGAGCGCGACGAGGCCGGCGCCGATGATGGCGCCGAAGATCATCCGGGCACCCTCTTGCCCGGGTGTCATCGCCGCCATCGAGACCATCGGGCCGACTGAGGCGAAAGTAACGCCCATCATGACCGGAAGCCGGATGCCGATGCTGCGGCCGAGGCCAAGCGACTGGATGATGGTGACGAGGCCGCAAACGAAAAGATCGGCGGAAATCAGGAAAGCGACGTCCTGGGGGCTGAGCTGCAAGGCGCGGCCGACGATCAGGGGCACCGCGACGGCGCCGCCATACATGACAAGGACATGCTGCAACCCGAGGGTCGCAAGTCTGCCCACGGGCAGCATCTCGTCCACCGGGTGTATGCTGGAAACGTCGCTCATGGTTCCTCCTCCCATTACATCGACCAGTCCGGCCCCCCGTCCTCCAACAGGGGAAACGCTATCTTCGGTTGTCGAGACAGAATGTCGCAAGTATCGCCGGAACGAAAACACTTTCCGGATTTCGGGGGAAGTTGTCGAGGGGTGATCGGGGCGGGAAAGGTTCGGATTTGACCGTCGAACGGCGCCGACCGGGCAGGTATTGCCGAAGAAGGCCTCAAGGCGCGCCAACGAACAGCTTGATCCTAGCAACGATGCAACGTTGCTGCAATGCGAAGCGACGATGGTTCGTCGCGCCGGGTGCGAAGGCTCCGCCGCGGTTCGTTTGGGATCATGTCGATGAATTCTTGCAGAGTGGCCTTTTCGTCTCCCTGCCGTGCGCTTTTCGTGCTGCTGATCGTTCTCTGGCCGGCGGTCGCCGGGGCGAGCGGCGTCAGCTTCCAGGGGCAATGGCAGCAGGTCACGTCCGGCGCCGGTGACTGCGAGAGCTGCTCGGTCGAGATCCGGCGGAACGGCCCCGTGCTGAAGGTGACGGGGAGGGATGGATGGTTCGCGGTGACCCATCTCGGGCGCGTCGGCGGCGGTTCGAGCGCTGCGGGCATCGGGCGCTGGAACGAGGACGGCGCCGGCCGCTATCGCGGCAAGCCGTTCGACATCCGCATCACGATCGTCGATGAGCATCTCCACATGGATATGAGCGTGCGGATGGATGATGGCTCGACGCAGGCGGTCAGGGCCATCTTCGACAAGCGACGATCCGAGAAATCCGGACGCTTGCGGCTTGCCCACATGTAGGCGCGACAGGTCCTTTCACGCCTATGGGCAAAGAAATACCGGGGCCGTTGCCGACCCCGGTGCCGCATCTCCCGAGGAGATGAGGGCCGCCCGTTTTGCAGGCGGCCGTTGGTTTCTTACTTCTGCCAGCTCTTGACCAGATCGTCGTAGTTGACGGTCTGCGGCTTTTCCTTCTCGTTCTCGATCTTCAGCTGCGGAGCGAGGTTGCCCTTGGAAACGGCATCCTTGTTCCAGTACTCGAGATCGTGCTCTTCGGCGAGCTTCGGACCGATGTCGCCCTGAACGCCCGAGCGTTCGAGACGGGAGAGAACCTTCTCCTGCTCGGCGCACAGCGAGTCCATGGCTTCCTGAGCGGTCTTGGCACCCGAGGATGCATCGCCGATCGCCTGCCACCAAAGCTGAGCCAGCTTCGGATAGTCAGGAACGTTCGTGCCGGTCGGCGACCACTGCAGGCGGGCCGGCGAACGGTAGAACTCGATCAGACCGCCGAGCTTCGGAGCGCGGTCCGTGAAGCTCTTGTGGTCGAGCGTCGACTGGCGGATGAAGGTGAGGCCGACATGGCTCTTCTTCACGTCGACGGTCTTCGAGGTGACGAACTGCGCATAGAGCCAGGCGGCCTTGGCGCGGTCGTCAGGCGTGGACTTCAGCAGCGTCCAGGAACCGGCGTCCTGGTAACCGAGCTTCATGCCGTCCTTCCAGTAGACACCATGCGGGCTCGGAGCAAAACGCCACTTCGGCGTGCCGTCCTCGTTGACGACGGGCAGGCCCGGCTTGACGAAGTCGGCGGTGAACGCCGTGTAGGTGAACATCTGCTGGGCGACTTCGCCCTGCGACGGAACCGGGCCGGATTCCGAGAAGGTCATGCCCTGCGCAGCTGCCGGTGCGTAGGCCTTCATCCAGTCGAGATACTTCTGGATGGAGTAGACAGCGGCCGGGCCGTTGGTGTCGCCACCGCGGGCAACGCAGGAGCCGACCGGGCGCGAGTTTTCGTCGACCTTGATGCCCCACTCGTCGACCGGCTTGCCGTTCGGGATGCCCTTGTCGCCGTTGCCGGCCATCGACAGCCAGGCGTCGGTGAAGCGCCAGCCGAGCGACGGGTCCTTCTTGCCGTAGTCCATGTGGCCATAGACTTTCTTGCCATCGACTTCGCGACCGGTGAAGAACTCGGCGATATCCTCATAGGCCGACCAGTTGACCGGAACGCCGAGGTCGTAGCCGTACTTCGCCTTGAAGTCCGCCTTGTTCTTCTCGTCGTTGAACCAGTCGTAGCGGAACCAGTAGAGGTTCGCGAACTGCTGGTCGGGAAGCTGGTAGAGCTTGCCGTCCGGTGCTGTCGTGAAGGACTTGCCGATGAAGTCGTCGATGTCGAGGTTCGGGTTGGTGACGTCCTTGCCTTCATTGGCCATGAAGTCGGTCAGGCTGCGGGCCTGCTGGTAGCGCCAATGGGTACCGATCAGATCCGAGTCGTTGATGTAGGCGTCATAAACGTTTTCGCCCGACTGCATCTGAGTCTGCAGCTTTTCGACGACGTCGCCTTCGCCGATCAGGTCGTGGGTGATCTTGATGCCGGTGATGTCGGAGAAGGCCTTGGCCAGGGTCTTCGATTCGTATTCATGAGTGGTGATCGTTTCGGAAACGACCTTGATTTCCATGCCGGCAAAGGGTTTCGCCGCATCGACGAACCACTGCATTTCGGCTTCCTGGCCGGCGCGGTCGAGCGAGGACATGTCGCCGATCTCGCTGTCGAGGAATTTCTTGGCTTCGTCCATGCCGGCAAAAGCGCTGCCGGTGAAAGCCAGCAGCATAGCTGCCGTCGTAGTCAAAAGATGCCGTCGCATAATTCCCTCCCTTAGGTTTGCGAATGCGGTTCTTTATCTTTCGAGGGGCCGCCCGTCTGGCGGCCCCTCAAATCGGTTCGCCTCAGACGTAGCGGAAGACGCCGACGGCATAGACCAGGGAGAGCGCGAGCGCCCACCACAGGTTCTGCCCGCCGACGAAGCCGAGCCATGCGAGGTGAATGAAGGCGCTGCCGAGCAGTGACACGAAGAGGCGATCGCCCCGTGTCGTCTCGAAGCGCAGGATGCCGACGCGCGGGTTGCCGCCGGGCGAGGCATATTCCCAGACCGCCATCATCGACAGCAGTGCGAAGATCGTCAGGAAGAACATGGCCGACGGAAACGACCAGGCCATCCAGCCACCGGGGATGAGCGGCGCGAACCAGTCGCGCGCGCCGTCCTTGATGGGCAGCATGCTGAAGAGCAGCCCGGCAACGGCGGCGTAGACGACGAGAACGGCGGCAAACGGCAGTTGCCAGCGGGCGTTGCGAACGGGTTGAGCGGTCATCATACCCTCCCCAGGGCAAAGCCCTTGGCGATGTAGTTGCGAACGAAATAGATCACGAGTGCGCCCGGAATGATGGTGAGCACGCCGGCGGCCGCCAGCACGCCCCAGTCGAGACCGGAGGCGGAGACCGTGCGGGTCATGGTGGCGGCGATCGGCTTGGCGTCCGTGGTCGTCAGCGTGCGGGCAAGCAGCAGTTCGACCCAGGAGAACATGAAGCAGAAGAACGCAGCGACACCGATGCCCGAGGCGATCAGCGGCATGAAGATCTTCACGAAGAAGCGCGGGAACGAGTAACCGTCGATATAGGCGGTCTCGTCGATCTCCTTCGGCACGCCCGACATGAAGCCTTCCAGGATCCAGACCGCGAGCGGCACGTTGAACAGGCAGTGCGCAAGGGCAACCGCGATGTGCGTGTCGATCAGGCCGAAGGCCGAATAGAGCTGGAAGAAGGGCAGCGCGAAGACGGCCGGCGGCGCCATGCGGTTGGTCAAGAGCCAGAAGAACAGGTGCTTGTCGCCGAGGAAGCGGTAGCGCGAGAAGGCGTAGGCCGCCGGCAGCGCTGCCGTCACCGAGATCACCGTGTTCATGACGACGTAGATGATCGAGTTGATGTAGCCGTTGTACCAGGAGGGGTCGGTGAAGATCACCTGGTAGTTCCGGAGCGTCGGATTGACCGGCCAGAGCGAGAAGGTGCTCAGGATCTCGCTCGTTTCCTTGAAGCTCATGTTGACGAGCCAATAGATCGGCAGGAGCAGGAAGACGATGTAGACCGTCGGCACCAGCCAGGAGAGGCGTTCGGTAAGTGGTTGTTTTTGCATTTTGTTTCTCCTCCCGCCTTTGTCAGCCCTGCGCGTCGCTCGTGGTCATCACGGTGTAGAAGATCCACGAGAGCAGCAGGATGATGAGGAAGTAGATGATCGATAGCGCTGCCGCCGGACCGAGGTCGAACTGGCCGATGGCCGTCTTGACGAGGTCGATGGACAGGAAGGTTGTCGAGTTGCCGGGACCGCCGCCGGTGACGACGAAGGGCTCGGTGTAGATCATGAAGCTATCCATGAACCGCAGCAGGAAGGCGATCAAAAGCACGCGCTTCATCTTCGGCAGCTGGATGTAGCGGAACACCGACCAGCGCGAGGCGCCGTCGATCTTGGCCGCCTGGTAATAGGCGTCGGGGATCGAGACGAGACCGGCATAGCAGAGCAGGACGACGAGGCTCGTCCAGTGCCAGACGTCCATGACGATCAGCGTGACCCAGGCGGCAACGGGGTTCTGCACGTAATTGTAGTTGATACCGATCGCTTCGAGCGTACGGCCGAGCAGGCCGATGTCGACGCGGCCGAAGACCTGCCAGATGGTGCCGACGACGTTCCACGGGATCAAGAGCGGCAGCGCCATCAGGACGAGGCAGACCGGTACGCCAAGACCCTTCTTCGGCATGTTGAGCGCGATGATGATGCCGAGCGGGATTTCGATCGCCAGAATGATCGCCGAGAAGATCAGGTTGCGGCTGAGCGCGTCCCAGAAGCGGTCCGACGTCAGCACCTGCACGTACCAGTCGGTGCCGGCCCAGAAAAACTGGTTGTTGCCGAAGGTGTCCTGGACCGAATAGTTGACGACGGTCATCAGCGGGATGACGGCCGAGAAGGCGACGAGCACGAGGACCGGCAGCACCATGAACCAGGCCTTGTTGTTCCAGGTTTTCTCCATGGTCAGGCCTCCTCGCCGACGCGCCAGGAATCGGCGTAGATGTTGATGGCTTTCGGATCGAAGGTGACGCGCGGCTCGGCGGGGATCTCGCCGTCCTCATCGACGATGATCGAGATCGGCTGGTCGGCAAAACGGGCGCGCACGATCTTGTGGCGGCCGATATCCTCGACCTTGGTGATCGCGACCGGCATGCCTTCGCGACCGAGCGAGACGAATTCCGGGCGGATGCCGAGCTCGGTCTTGGCGCCGGCCTTGACCTTGGGTTGGAAGGTGAGGCCCAACTGCTCGCCGCCGATCGTCGCGGTGCCGCCGTCGAGCTTGACCGGCAGCACGTTCATGCCCGGCGAGCCGATGAAGTAGCCGACAAAGGTGTGGCGCGGGCGCTCGAAGAGTTCCGCCGGCGTGCCGATCTGCACGATCTGGCCGTCATACATGACGACGACCTTGTCGGCGAAGGTCAGCGCCTCGGTCTGGTCGTGGGTGACGTAGACCATGGTGAAGCCGAACTGCTTGTGCAGGCGCTTGATCTGTGAGCGCAGCACCCACTTCATTTCCGGATCGATGACGGTCAGCGGTTCGTCGAAGAGGATCGCGCTGACGTCGTTGCGCACGAGGCCGCGGCCGAGCGAGATCTTCTGCTTCTGGTCGGCGGTGAGGCCCCGAGCCGTCTTCTTCGCCCAGCCGCCAAGGCCGATCATCTCGATCGTTTCCTTGACGCGGCGGTCGACCTCGGCCTCCGGCACATGCCGGTTGCGCAAGGGGAAGGCCAGATTATCGTAAACCGTCATCGTGTCGTAGATGACCGGGAACTGGAACACCTGGGCGATGTTGCGTTCCTGGGTCGACAGATGCGTCACGTCCTTGCCGTCGAAGAGGATCTCGCCTTCGGACGGGTTGATCAGGCCAGAGATAATGTTGAGCAGCGTGGTCTTGCCGCAGCCGGAGGGCCCGAGCAGCGCATAGGCGCCGCCGTCGTTCCACTCGTGGTGCACTTCCTTCAGCGCGTAGTCGTTTTCCGACTTCGGCTTGGCGCCATAGGCGTGGCGGATATGGTTGAGATTGATGCGTGCCATGTTTTCCTCCCAGCGCCTCCTTTAGGCCGTGCCGCCGATGGCGCGTCCGTCCGGCCCGAAGGCCATGAGATGGCGGGTATCGACGAAGACCTCGAGGGTTGCGTCGGGTTCGATGTCGTGAATGCCCGGCGCCAGCATCACCCAGCGCGCATTGGCAAAACCGACGTGAATGAAGCTTTCGGAGCCGGCAATTTCGGAGATCGCCGTCTTCACCGTCAGGGCATCGCCGCCACCCTGCGGGCGGTCAAACGACAGGTGATGCGGCTGGAACGCGACGGTGCAGGGACCGTTGCCGATGCCAGCCAGATGTGCCGGGACGGTGAGCACAGACTTGCCGTCGAGCGTGAAGGCCGAGCCCGCTTTGACCAGCTCGATGCAGTTCAGCGGCGGATCGGCGAAGGTGCGGGCGGTGATCAGGTCGACCGGGCGGCGATAGACGTCGATTGTCTTGTCGAACTGGGTGATGCGGCCCTGGCTGAGGGCTGCGGTGTTGCCGCCGAGCAGCAGCGCTTCCGAAGGCTCGGTCGTCGCATAGACGAAGATGGCGCCGGAGGCGGCGAAGATCTTCGGCAGTTCCTCGCGCAGTTCCTCGCGCAGCTTGTAGTCGAGGTTGGCGAGTGGCTCGTCGAGCAGCACCAGATCGGCGTTCTTGACGATGGCGCGGGCAAGTGCCGTGCGCTGCTGCTGGCCACCTGAGAGGTTCAAGGGCGTGCGGTCGAGATAAGGCGTCAGCTTCAGCAGATCGGCCGCCTTGCGCACCTCGCGGTCGATGGTGGCGGTGTCGGCGCCGCTGATGCGCATCGGTGAGGCGATGTTTTCGTAAACGGTCATCGCCGGATAGTTGATGAACTGCTGGTAGACCATGGCGACCGAACGCTTCTGCACCGGCAGGCCGGTGACGTCGGCGCCGTCGAAAAGGAGCGAACCGGAGGCGGGCTTGTCGAGACCGGCCATCAGCCGCATCAGCGACGTCTTGCCGGAAAGGGTCGGGCCGAGCAGAACGTTCAGCGACCCCCTCTCCAGCACCAGGTCGGTCGGGTAGATATGCGTCTCCCCGCCTACGACCTTGGATATCTTCTTCATTTCAAGCATTGAATTCTCCACCCAGCCTGTCGGCAGTCCGAGCGTTTTCCACCCCAGCGCGGAAACGCTCTATCTCATCGGTTTTCTGCATTTCCGGGCGCGCGCGCCCGTGTTGGAAATGCATTGAATGCGAGCGTTGTCAGGCGGCTGCGTTGGCCGCGCCTCGCATGTATTCCTCCAGCGCTGCCGCCTCGCCCGGCGTCAGCTTCAATCCCAATTTCGTGCGCCGCCACAGCACGTCCTCGGCGTGCCGCGCCCATTCCTGCGTCATCAGCCACTTGACCTCGGCCTCGTAGAGATCGGCGCCGAAATGGTGGCCGAGACCGGCCTCGTTCGACGCCGAACCCAGAAGTGCTGCGGCGCGCGTGCCATAGAGGCGCACGAGGCGACGCGCATGCTGGGGCGCAAGGAAGGGATATTGCTTTCGCAGTCTTGCGACTTCGTCGGCATAACCCTGGGCGGGAAAATCGCCGCCCGGAAGCCTGGAGCCGGCGGTCCATTTCGAACCCTTGACGCCGATCGCCTCGCCGATCTTTTCCAGCGCGGATTCGCCGAGGCGGCGATAGGTCGTGAGCTTGCCGCCGAAGACGTTGAGCAGTGGTGCCGCACCCTTGTCACCCTCGACCCGCAGCACGTAGTCGCGCGTCGCTTCCTGCGCCTTGCTGGCGCCGTCGTCGTAAAGCGGGCGAACGGCCGAATAGGTCCAGACGATGTCGTCCTTTTCCACCGGCTCAAGGAAATACTCGCTTGCTGCCCGGCAGAGATAGTCGACCTCCGCGTCGCTGATGCGCACCTCGCCCGGATTACCGGTGTAGTCGCGGTCGGTGGTACCGATCAGCGTGAAGTCTTCTTCGTAAGGGATGGCGAACATGATGCGGCCATCCGGGTTCTGGAAGAAATAGGCGCGCGGATCGTCGAACTTCTTCTTCACGACGATGTGGCTGCCCTGAACGAGGCGGACATTGTGCACGTCGTTCTTGCCGAGCGCGCCCGAGAGAACCGCGTCGACCCAGGGGCCGGCGGCATTGATGAGCATGCGGGCCTTGAGCGTCTTGCGTTCGCCGGTTGCCTGGTTCTCGGTTTCGATGGCCCAGAGCCCACCGTCGCGACGTGCAGCGACGACGCGGGTACGGGCCATGATGACGGCGCCGCGGTCGGCAGCGTCGCGGGCATTCAAGACCACGAGGCGGGCGTCGTTGACCCAGCCGTCGGAATATTCGAAGGCCTTGTTGAACAGGCGCTTCAGCGGTTTGCCGGCGGGATCGCGGTTCATGTCCAGCGTCGCCGTTGCCGGCAGCAGCTTGCGGCCGCCGATATGGTCATAAAGGAAGAGGCCGAGGCGGATGAGCCAGGCCGGGCGCAGGCCGCCCTTGTGATAGGGCAGCACGAAGCGCATCGGCCAGATGACGTGCGGCGCCATTGCCCACAGCACCTCGCGCTCCATCAGCGCTTCGCGCACGAGGCGGAATTCGTAATGTTCGAGGTAGCGCAGGCCGCCGTGAATGAGCTTGGTGGAGCCGGAGGACGTGCCGGAAGCGAAATCGTTCATTTCGGCCAAGGCGACCGAGTACCCACGGCCGACCGCGTCGCGCGCGATGCCGCATCCGTTGATGCCGCCGCCGATGACGAAGACGTCGTAGATTGCCTGCTCTGACACTGCTGTTTCCCCTCCACATTTCGCGATGCACAAATTGATGCATAAGCGAAAGTGAAATCAGTTAAAACGAAAACATATCGAATGTCAAACGAATGCTCCCCGAATCTTTAGGGGTGGCTAAATCTCCCGTGTCAGGCGTCGGTTTCGATCAGGCGAACGTCCTGTTCAACACAGATTTTCCTGACGTTTTCGAGCGTGCAGCGGTCGGTGATGAAGGTCTGGACCTGCGATATATGGCCGATGCGAACAGGCGCGGTTCTTTCGAATTTGGTCGAGTCGGAAACCAGAATGACATGGCGCGCATTGGCGATGATCGCCTGGGCGACTTTCACTTCGCGAAAATCGAAATCCAGCAGCGCGCCGTCATGGTCGATCGCCGAGGCGCCGATGACGGCGAAGTCGACCTTGAACTGCTTGATGAAATCGACGGCGGCCTCGCCGACGATGCCGCCGTCCGAGCCGCGCACGACGCCGCCGGTGATCACCACCTCGATCGAGGGGAAAACGCGTAAGCGATTGGCGACATTGATGTTGTTGGTGATGACCATCAATTCCTTGTGGTCGAGCAGGGCCTCGCCCACAGCTTCGGTGGTGGTGCCGATATTGATGAACAGCGACGCGTTGTCGGGGATGAGTTCGGCGGCGGCCTTGCCGATCGCCTGTTTCTCCGGTGCCGCGATCTGGCGGCGGGCGTCGTATTTGACGTTTTCCTTGCCGCTCGGGAAGATCGCGCCGCCATGAATGCGGTTCAGGATCTTGGCGTCGCAGAGGTCGTTCAGGTCCTTTCGGATGGTCTGCGGCGTGACAGAAAAGCGCTGCGCCAGCTCCTCGACCAGTACCCGGCCCTCGCTTTTTGCCAGTTCCAGGATCTCCTCCTGCCGACCGGTCAAATACATTCCATCCTCCCCATTTTCGTTTTGTTTCATAATATGCAAAAACGAAAGCCGCGCAATTTCAGAATCGGCGTTTGCGGCGAAATCGCTTTCGCAGCGGGTCCAGGGTGTCGGCGCGCGTTGCATTCGCTACGGCGATAGGCGACCCTGCCTTAGGAGTGAAGAGGGGAAAGACATGTTTCATCCGGCCTTGTTCAAGGGCATGACCGTCGTGATCACCGGTGCCGGGCGCGGCATCGGGCTCGAGGTTGCCCGGCAGTTCCTGGATTGTGGCGCGCATGTACTCGTCCATGCCGGCCGGTCGATCGGCGACCTGCCCGATTTTCTCGAATCTGCGGCGACGGAAGGCCGGGCCTATGTGGCGACGGCGGATTTTCTCGCGCCGGATGGTGTCGAGGGGCTGGCCGACGTGGTGCGCAGCCGCTTCGAGAGCATCGATATCCTCATCAACAATGCCGGCACGATGGTCGGCCGCTTCCCGGCGGCGGAGCTGTCCGACGAGCAGTACCAGACCGTCGTCCAGCTCAACCAGACCGCGGTCGTCGAGATGACGCGGGCGATGCTGCCGCTGTTGCGCAAGGGTACGCATCCGGCGATCGTCAACACCGTCTCGATCTCTGCGGTTACCGGCGGCAGCGCCGGATCGTCGATCTATTCAGCGACGAAGGCGTTCGTTTCCACCTATTCCAAGGCCTTGGCGCGGGAACTCGCGCCCGATGGCATCCGTGTCAACTGCGTTTCGCCGGGGACGATCACCACCGAATTCCACGAGCGCTACTCATCGCCGGAGAAGCTGGAGGCGACCCGCAAGACCATTCCGCTTGGTCGGCTCGGGACGGCGGAAGACTGCGCGCCCGCCTATCTCTTCCTCGCCTCGCACGCGCTGTCGGGTTACATCACCGGGCAGGTGCTGGAGGTGAATGGCGGGCAGCTGATCGTTTGAGCGGTAGATGAAGTCGGCTGCCCCTCATCCGCCTACCGGCACCTTCTCCTCGCTTGCGGGGAGAAGGAAGGCTGCGGCGCCCGCTCGCGTCCCCCACTCCATTCGGGGCCTGCATCATGAAGGGGCGACCTCGCGAAGCGCCACGTCCCGCGAGCGGGAGAGGGTTAGGGTGAGGGGCAGAGCCACAACAACTGAAGGCCGGACATGATCGACAAGCTGGAAATGTTCCTCGTTCTCGCCCGCGAAAGGCATTTTGGTCGCGCGGCGGAGGAGTGTGGGGTGACGCAACCGACGCTGTCGGCGGCCATCCGCCAGCTTGAGGATCAGCTCGGCGTCATGCTCGTCAGCCGCGGGTCGCGCTTTCAGGGCCTGACGCCCGAGGGCCAGCGCGTACTCGAATGGGCGCGGCGCATCGTCGGCGATACCCGCACCATGCGTGAGGAGATGCGGGCGGCGCGCAAGGGTCTTTCTGGCCATATCCGGCTGGCCGCGGTGCCGACGACACTTGCCATGGTGCCGATGATCACGGCGCCATTCCAGGAAAAGCACCCTGATGTCACCTTTTCCGTGCTCTCGACGACGTCGGTGCAGATCCTGGCGCTGCTCGAAAATCTCGAGATCGATGCGGGGCTCACCTATCTGGAGAACGAGCCGCTCGGCCGGGTGACGAGCGTTCCGCTCCAGGTCGAGCGCTATCACCTCGTCACCGCCGCCGGAACACCGCTTTCGGAGCGGGAAAGCGTGACGTGGAAAGAGGTTAGCGACGTTCGGCTTTGTCTATTGACGGCCGATATGCAGAACCGCCGCATCATCAACCAGCATTTTTCGGAGGCCGGTGCCGTCGCCAAACCGACGCTCGAATCGAACTCGATGATCGTGCTTTTTTCGCATGTGCGCACCGGCCGCTGGGCCAGCATCATGCCATTCAACGTCGCGAAATCATTCGGTTTTCACGAAGATATCCGGATGATCCCGATCGTCGATCCGGACGCTCGTCACACGGTCGGCCTGGTTGCGACGCATCGTGAGCCGTTTACGCCGCTGGTGTCGGCCTTGCTGCACGAAGCACGCATTCTCGGCGAGCGAAATCAGGCTCGATAGATTTTTTCTATCGATCGACGGAACAGCCTTATTGACCCATGCGGCCATAAGCGCGAAGCTTTTTGATCATGGCCGGAGACCGCCGAGGAACGGCCTTCGCCAGAAGTGAAATGTCGGCTGGGCCGGTCGTCCGTTTCGGGTGCTGCCGCCTCGCCCATGAGCCGGGAGGGCTCCCGTTGAACATCCATCAGCCGCGCGCCGATATCGCGGAAACCACGCTCGCCATCGTCGAGGAGCTGAAGAGGCTGGAAGGGCCCTTGCTGCCGATCCTGCACGAACTGCAGGAAGAGTTCGGCTATGTGCCGCAGGAATGTCTTCCGGTGATTGCCCGCGAACTCAACCTCTCGCGCGCCGAAGTCTATGGGGTGATGAGCTTCTACCATGATTTCCGCGATCACCCCGCGGGGCGCCACGTGCTGAAGCTCTGTCGCGCCGAAGCCTGTCAGTCGATGGGCGGCGACCAGCTGGCCGAGCGCGCGAAGCGGCTGCTCGGCATCGATTTTCACCAGACGACCCCGGATGGCGCGGTGACGCTGGAGCCGGTCTACTGTCTCGGGCTCTGTTCCTGCGCACCCTCCGCCATGCTGGACGGAGAGGTGCATGCCCGGGTCGATGCCGCCGATCTCGAAGCGCTCGTTCAGGAGGCGCGTCGATGACCGCAAAGATCTACATTCCGCGGGACGCCGCGGCCGTGGCGCTCGGCGCCGACAAGGTAGCCAAGGCCATGGCCGAGGCGATCGGCGCACGCGGCCTCGACGCCACGATCGTGCGCAACGGTTCGCGCGGCATGCATTGGCTGGAGCCGCTGATCGAGGTGGAAACGGCTGACGGCCGCGTTGCCTATGGCCCGGTCAAGGCACATGACGTTTCCTCACTGCTCGATGCCGCCCTGCTCGACGGCGGCGATCATGCCCTCTGTCTCGGGAAGACCGAGGAGATCCCCTTCCTGAAGCAGCAGACGCGGCTGACCTTTGCCCGCTGCGGTATCATCGATCCGCTTTCGCTCGACGATTACCAGGCCCATGGCGGGCTCGCCGGTCTGCGCAATGCCATTGCCATGGCGCCGCAGGACATTGTCGCGCAGGTGACCGAAAGCGGCCTTCGCGGCCGTGGCGGCGCAGGCTTTCCGACCGGCATCAAGTGGAAGACCGTTCTCGATGCGGCGGGTGATCGGAAGTACATCGTCTGCAACGCCGACGAGGGCGATAGCGGCACCTTTGCCGACCGGATGATCATGGAAGGCGATCCCTTCGTGCTGATCGAGGGCATGGCGATCGCCGGCATCGCGACCGGCGCGACCAAGGGCTTCATTTACACCCGCTCCGAATACCCGCATGCGATCGCGGCGATGGCTGAGGCGATCGAGATCGCCCGCAAGGCCGGCGTGCTCGGCACCTCGGTGCTCGGTTCCGGTCGGGCCTTCGATATGGAAGTGCGCGAGGGCGCAGGTGCCTATGTCTGCGGCGAGGAAACGGCGCTGCTCAATAGCCTCGAAGGCAAACGCGGCATCGTGCGGGCCAAGCCGCCGCTTCCCGCGCACAAGGGCCTCTTCGACTGTCCGACCGTGATCAACAACGTGATCTCGCTCGCCTCCGTCCCCATCATCATGGACAAGGGCGCCGCCTATTACCGCGACTTCGGCATGGGCCGGTCGCGCGGCACGATCCCGATCCAGATCGCCGGCAACGTCAAGCATGCCGGTCTCTACGAAACCGCCTTCGGCCTGGCGCTCGGCGAGATCATCGATCACATCGGCGGCGGCACGGCGAGTGGCCGGCCGGTCAAGGCCGTGCAGGTCGGCGGTCCGCTCGGCGCCTATTTTCCCCGTGCCCTGTTCGATACGCCGTTCGACTACGAAGCCTTTGCCGCGCGTGACGGTCTGATCGGCCATGCCGGCATCGTCGTCTTCGACGACACCGTCGACATGCTGCACCAGGCGCGCTTTGCGATGGAATTCTGCGCGGTAGAAAGCTGCGGCAAGTGCACGCCCTGCCGCATCGGTTCGACGCGCGGTGTCGAGGTGACCGACAGGATCGCCGCTGGCATCGAGCCGGAGAAGAACCGCGAACTGCTCGCCGATCTTTGCAACACGATGAAGTTCGGTTCGCTCTGCGCCCTTGGCGGCTTCACGCCCTATCCGGTCATGAGCGCCATGACCCATTTCCCGGATGATTTTCAGCCGGCACCGCGCGTTCAAGCGGCGGAGTGAGGAAAAGACCATGTCTCTCATTCATGAAATCGACTACGGCACTCCGGCCTCCAAGTCCGAAAAACTGGTGACGCTGACGATCGACGGACGCGAGGTCACCGTGCCCGAGGGCACTTCGATCATGCGCGCGGCGATGGATGCCGGCATAGAAGTGCCGAAGCTCTGCGCTTCCGACATGATGGATGCCTTCGGCTCCTGCCGGCTCTGTCTCGTCGAGATCAAGGGACGCGCCGGCATGCCGGCCTCCTGCACGACGCCGGTTGCAGCCGGTATCGAGGTCTCCACCCAGACGCCGCGGCTGAAGGACGTGCGCCGCGGGGTGATGGAGCTCTACATTTCCGACCACCCTCTCGACTGTCTGACCTGTGCTGCCAATGGCGATTGCGAGCTGCAGGACATGGCCGGCGCAGTCGGCCTGCGCGACGTGCGCTACGGCTATGAGGGCGAGAACCACGTCACGGCGCGCAACAATGGCGAGATCAACGCCAAGTGGATGCCGAAGGACGAGTCCAATCCCTATTTCACCTACGATCCGGCCAAATGCATCGTCTGCTCGCGCTGTGTGCGCGCCTGCGAGGAAGTGCAGGGCACCTTCGCGCTGACGATCGGCGGCCGCGGTTTCGACAGCCGCGTTTCGGCCGGGATGGCGGAAGACTTCATGTCGTCGGAATGCGTCTCCTGCGGCGCCTGCGTCCAGGCCTGCCCGACGGCGACGCTCATCGAAAAGTCGGTGATCGAGATCGGCCAGCCCGAACATTCCGAAGTGACGACCTGCGCCTATTGCGGCGTCGGCTGCTCGTTCAAGGCGGAAATGCGCGGCGAGGAACTGGTGCGTATGGTGCCGTGGAAGGATGGCCAGGCCAATCGCGGCCATTCCTGCGTCAAGGGCCGCTTCGCTTACGGCTATTCCAACCACAAGGACCGCATCCTCAACCCGATGATCCGCGAGAAGATCTCCGATCCCTGGCGCGAGGTCACCTGGGAGGAGGCTTACGCGCATGTGGCCTCCGAGTTCCGGCGGATCCAGTATCAGTACGGCCGCGATTCCGTCGGCGGCATCACCTCGTCGCGCTGCACCAATGAAGAGACCTATCTGGTGCAGAAGCTGGTGCGCGCCGGCTTCGGCAACAACAATGTCGATACCTGCGCCCGCGTCTGCCATTCGCCGACCGGCTACGGCCTCGGCCAGGCCTTCGGGACCTCGGCCGGTACGCAGAACTTCGACAGTGTCGAGTTCACCGACGTCGCCGTCATCATCGGCGCCAACCCGACCGACGGCCATCCGGTCTTCGGCTCGCGACTGAAGAAGCGGCTGCGCGAAGGCGCCAAGCTGATCGTCATCGATCCGCGCCGCACCGACATCGTGCGCTCGCCGCATGTGGAGGCCGCCTATCACCTGCCGCTCCAGCCCGGCACCAACGTCGCGATCTTGACGTCGATCGCCCATGTGATCGTCACCGAAGGCCTCGCCAACGAACAGTTCATCCGCGAGCGCTGCGACTGGTCGGAGTACGAGGATTGGGCCGCCTTCGTCGCCGAGCCCTACCATAGCCCGGAGGCGACCGAAGCCTATACCGGCGTGCCGGCCGATCTCGTGCGGGGCGCGGCCAGGCTCTATGCCACCGGCGGCAACGGCGCGATCTATTACGGTCTCGGCGTCACCGAGCACAGCCAGGGATCGACGACGGTCATGGCGATCGCCAACCTCGCCATGGTCACCGGCAATATCGGTCGGCCGGGCGTCGGCGTGAACCCGCTGCGCGGCCAGAACAACGTGCAGGGTTCCTGCGACATGGGTTCGTTCCCGCACGAGCTGCCGGGCTACCGTCACATCTCCGACGATGCCACCCGCGAGACCTTCGAGAAGCTCTGGGGCGTCGAGATCTCCAACGAGCCGGGTCTGCGCATCCCCAACATGCTCGATGCCGCGGTCGACGGCACCTTCAAGGCGCTCTACATCCAGGGCGAGGACATCCTGCAGTCCGACCCGGACACCAAGCATGTGGCAGCCGGCCTCGCCGCGATGGAATGCGTCGTCGTGCACGACCTGTTCCTGAACGAAACGGCCAACTACGCGCACGTCTTCCTGCCCGGTTCGACCTTCCTCGAAAAAGACGGCACCTTCACCAATGCCGAGCGCCGCATTAACCGCGTGCGCAAGGTGATGACGCCGAAGAACGGTTATGCCGACTGGGAGGTCACGCAGAAGCTCGCCCAGGCCATGGGCCTCAACTGGAACTACCGCCATCCGTCCGAGATCATGGACGAGATCGCCGCGACGACGCCGAGCTTCGCGCTGGTTTCCTACGATTATCTCGAAAAGATGGGCTCGGTGCAGTGGCCCTGCAACGAGGCGCATCCTGAGGGTTCGCCGATCATGCATATCGACGGTTTCGTGCGTGGCAAAGGCAAGTTCATCCGCACCGAATATGTGGCGACGGATGAACGCACCGGCCCGCGCTTCCCGCTGCTTTTGACGACCGGCCGCATCCTTAGCCAGTACAATGTCGGCGCCCAGACGCGACGCACCGACAACGTCGTCTGGCATGCGGAAGACCGGCTGGAGATCCACCCGCACGACGCCGAGCAGCGCGGCATCCGTGATGGCGACTGGATCCGGCTCGCAAGCCGCGCCGGCGAGACGACCCTGCGTTCGCTGATCACCGATCGCGTCGCGCCCGGCGTCGTCTACACCACCTTCCACCACCCGACGACGCAGGCAAACGTCATCACCACCGACTTCTCCGACTGGGCCACCAACTGCCCGGAATACAAGGTGACGGCGGTGCAAGTGATGCCGTCGAACGGCCCGTCGGACTGGCAGGTCGACTATGACGAGCAGGCCCGCCAGTCGCGCCGGATTTCCGGTAAGCTGGAGGCGGCGGAGTAATGCCTTTCGCTGCGACCGATCATGGCGACGTTTAGGACATCCAAGACCGTTCCCGAGGCCGCCCGCCGCAACGGCGCGCTTCGGGACGGTGCGCGCGCCGTGCCGGAGGAGACGCCGGTCGCTTTCAGCTATGGTGGTTCGACCCATGCGGTGATGATGGCGACGCCCGGCGATCTCGAGGATTTCGCCGTCGGCTTCAGCCTGACCGAAGGCATCATTACCGATCCCGGCCAGATTGAAACGGTCGAGGTCGTCTCCGAGACGGTCGCCGGCAATCTCGGCATCGACTTGCAGATCGTGCTTCAGGACGAAGAGAACGACATGCTGCGTCAACGCCGACGGCACATGGCGGGGCCGGTCGGTTGCGGTCTTTGCGGCATCGAATCGATCGAGCAGGCGGTACGGCCGACGCCGGACGTTTCCCGTTCGAGACTGACGTTGTCGCAGGAGGACGTGGTTTCGGCCGTAGCGCTGCTCAATGGCCAGCAGCCGCTGCATTTCGAAACGCGCGCCGTGCACGGTGCCGCCTTCTATGTGCCGGGCCGCGGGCTGATCGCTGTGCGTGAGGATGTCGGCCGCCACAATGCGCTCGACAAGCTGGTCGGTGCCGCCGCACGCGCCGGCTTCAAGGGCAGCGAGGGCGCCGTGGTCGTCACCAGCCGCGTGTCCGTCGAGATGGTGCAGAAGACGGCAGTCGTCGGCAGCCCTGTGATCATCGCCATTTCGGCGCCGACGGCGCTTGCCATTCGCACGGCGGAAGCTGCGGGCATGACGCTGATTGCGCTCGTGCGCGGCGACGAATTCGAGATTTTCACCCATGCCGAACGCATCAAGTCCGGAGCTGCCGTCGATGTCGCATGACAATACCAACGCCAAGCTGATCTATATGGCGAACCAGATCGCCACCTTCTTCAAGAGCCAGCCCGAGAGCGAGGCGGCGCAGGGCGTTGCCACCCATATCAACAAGTACTGGGAGCCGCGCATGCGGCGCAAATTGTTCGAGCATATCGACAATGGCGGCGAGGGGCTGACGCCGCTGGTGCTGGAGGCGGCCGCAAAGATCAAACGTCCGGAAGCGGCCTAGCCTGCATTCCTTACCCGCCAGCGCTTTCTGCGCGCTCATCGAGAGTGTTTTCCTAAGCGGGCACTCTCCTGAAAAGATTTAAGGGAAGGCGGCTACCGGTCGCCGCCTTCCCCATTCCCGAGCGCGGGGTGCAGGGATGTGCGCTCAGAAATTCTGCCAGCCATCCGCGGCCGGTGCCGCGGCCAGGCTTGTTCGTTGTCCGCCGCGCATGGCGCGGGCGGTGGCATGCAGGCGTGATGGCTGCGCGCGATCTTCGAGGTGGCGGTTCGCGTCGACGACCTGGGCCTGCTCGCCGTAGCGGAACTGGCGGAGCAGTTCGTGCAGGGCTTCGGCCTCGCGGGCCATGGCGTGGCTTGCGGCCGTGCTTTCCTCGACCATCGCGGCGTTCTGCTGGGTCGCCTGGTCCATCGAGTTGACCGCCTGGTTGATCTCCTTGAGGCCGGTCGACTGTTCCCGTGCCGCTTCCACGATCGCCGAGACGTTGGCGTTGATCTCCTGGACCTGGACGAGGATTTCCTCAAGCGCCGCCCCGGTCTGGCCGACCAGCGACACGCCGTTCTTGACGTGTTCGGTCGAGGTGCCGATCAGCGACTTGATGTCCTTGGCGGCACTGGCGGAGCGTTGGGCCAGTTCACGCACTTCCTGGGCGACGACGGCGAAGCCCTTGCCGGCTTCACCGGCGCGCGCCGCCTCGACGCCGGCGTTCAGCGCCAAAAGGTTCGTCTGGAAGGCGATGTCGTCGATCACGCCGATGATGTTGGAGATTTCGCGTGACGACTGTTCGATCTGGTCCATGGCGCCGATCGCGCTCTTGACCACATTGCCGGAGCGTTCGGCACCGGCCTTGGTCTTGGCGACCAAGCCTCCGGCCTCCTCGGCGCGGCGGCTGGAGTCCGAGACGGTCGTGGTGATCTCGTCGAGCGCTGCGGCGGTCTCTTCCACGGAAGCGGCCTGTTGCTCGGTGCGCTTCGACAGGTCGTCGGCGGCGGCCCGGATCTCGCGGGCGCCGGAGGCGATCGCGCTGGCATTGTCGCCGACGGTTCGCATCGCCCCGCGCAGCTTTGCGGTGGCATCGTTGAAGTCGATCCGCACCGCTTCCATGCTTGGTACGAAGGGCGTGTCGAGGTTGCGCGTCAGATCGCCTTCGGCGAGCGCCCGCAGGCCCGCGCCGAGGCTGTTGATGGCGCTCATGCGCTCGCTGACATCGGTCGCGAACTTGACGACCTTGTAGACCTTGCCGCTGAAGTCGCGGATCGGGTTATAGGCCGCCTGGATCCAGATCTCCTTGCCACCCTTGCCGTAGCGCACGAACTCGTTGGAGAAGAACTCGCCGGCGGCGAGCCGCTTCCAGAAGTCGGCATATTCGGCGGTGCGGGCATAGTTGGGCTCGCAGAACATGCTGTGGTGCTTGCCCTGGATTTCCTGGAGGCTGTAGCCGAGCGCGGCGCAGAAGTTTTCGTTGGCGGTCAGGATCTCGCCCGATGGGGTGAATTCGATTACAGCCTGGGAGCGGGAGATCGCGTCGAGCTTGCCGGCATCTTCCGTGGCCCTTGCCTTGGCGGCAGTGATGTCGCTTGCGAACTTGACCACCTTGTAGGGCTTGCCGCCCCGAAGCACCGGGTTGTAGGTCGCCTGGATCCAGATTTCGCGGCCGCCCTTGGCGACACGCTTGTAGGCATTGGCGTCGAATTCGCCGCGGCCGAGCCGGGCCCAGAAGTCGCGGTATTCCTGCGTCTGGGCGTAGTCGGCGGGGCAGAACATGCGGTGGTGCTGCCCGACGATTTCGCTGAGGTTGTAACCGAGTGCCTGGCAGAAATTCTCATTGGCGGTCAGGATCTTGCCGGTCAGGTCGAACTGGATGATAGCCTGCGACTTCGAGAGCGCGGCGATGATCTGGTTCGCGTCTGCAATTTTTCCGAGAGCGAACATTGTAACCCTCTTCTCGTTTGTTGGCTCAAGCCGGGGGCTTCGTGCCTTCTTTGACAGGGTTTGCGGAGCCGAAGCGGCGCAAACTCCCGGACTAAGACAAATGCCGGCCTGCCGAAACATGTCTGGTCGTCCCGCGCCGGCCCACCGGGTCAGCGATTTAGTGCTTCGTGAGGGGAGTTCGAACTGGCGGGCTTCATGCCCAGGCGCCGTGTTTATGCAATCTAGGTTAGTGATAGGACTATTAAGCAGGTGTTAAAATAGCAACTATCAAATTTCAGTTGTAAGAACTCGTAGATCCCAATTTTAGTTGAATTAGTTTCTCCTGTTTTTCTAAAGTATTGCCCTCTGGCTGAGCAAATAACCAACAAAAAAGCCGCCCGACGAGACGTCGGACGGCCTTGAATATCGCTGAGCTGTTGCTTTAGGCGGCCAGTTCCTCGACCTCGCGTTCCTTGAACATGCGGGCAAGGTTCAGGAAGCAGATCATGCCGGTTTCGTTGGCGATGATGCCTTCGGCGAAGCTCTTGTCGAAGGAGGCCGTCACTTCCGGCACCGGCTGCACCTGGCTGCCCTGGACCGTGAGGATATCCGACACGCGGTCGACGACGAGGCCGATGACCATGTTGTGCACTTCGGCGACGACGATGGCGCTGCGCTCGTTGGCGGTGGTCGATTTCATGCCGAGCTTGTGGGCGAGGTCGATGATCGGGATCACCGTGCCGCGCAGGTTCATGACGCCGATCACTTCCGGCGGCGAATGCGGGATAGGCGTCGAGGGCGCCCAGCCGCGGATTTCACGGATCGTCGTCGTCTTGACGCAGAATTCCTGATCGTGGAGGCGGAACGCAATGATTTCCAGCGTCTCGCCGTCGAACCCGGCCGTCCTGAGTGTGCTTGTCATCGAAGGTCCTTCCAGCTTTCCGGTCGACGCCTCTGGGCGCGACACCGCCATACTCCAGATCTCTCCGCATGGCTGACGGCGCATCAGGCGCGGTCAATGATCCGTAAAGGAGAGATCCTTCCAGTCCGCCGATCACATCCGGCAGGGCGCAGCTGCATCATGCGCGGAGGAACCGCTTTGCGCTTTGGGAAAGGACTATAGGCCGGGATTCGTTAAGACTTGCTTTTGCAAGTGCTTACGAAGATCTCGCCCCGGGCGTGACCCCGGGGCGGAAGCGATTTGCGATCAAGCGGAGGCGAGAACCCTGGCAAACTGTTCGACCGCCCAATCCACCTGCTCGGCGGTGATGACGAGCGGCGGCGCGATGCGGATCGTGTCGCCGTGGGTGTCCTTGGCAAGGATGCCGAGCTGCTTCAGCGCTTCGCAATACTTGCGCGCGCCGCCGGCTTCCGGCACCAGTTCCACCGCCAGCATCAGGCCGCGACCGCGCACTTCCTTGATGATGTTGGAACGGATGTCGGTGAGGCCCTTCTGGAAGCGCTCGCCCATCTTTGCCGAGTTCTCGATCATGCCTTCCTCGGTCAGCGCCTTCAGCGCCGCGCGGGCAATGGCGCAGGCAAGCGGGTTGCCGCCGAAGGTCGAGCCGTGCTGGCCGGGCTTCAAGACGCCGAGCACTTCGGAATTCGAAAGCACCGCAGAGACCGGATAAAAGCCGCCGGACAGAGCCTTGCCGATCAGCGTCACGTCGGCTTCGATCGCCTCATGCTCTTCGGCAAGCAGCTTGCCGGTGCGGCCAAGCCCGGTCTGGATCTCGTCGAGGATCAGCGTGATGCCGTGCTTGGTGCAGAGCTCGCGCACCGTCGTGAAGTAGCCGACCGGCGGGACGATGACGCCGGCTTCGCCCTGGATCGGCTCGACCAGGAAGGCGACGGTGTTTTCGTTGATCGCCGCACGGAAGGCGTCGATGTCACCGAAGGGTACGACCTTGAAGCCCGGCGCAAACGGGCCAAAGCCGGTGCGGGCGTCCGGATCGGTCGAGAAACCGACGATACCCATGGTGCGGCCGTGGAAGTTGTTGGAGCAGACGATGATCTCGGCCTTGTTCTCGGCCACGCCCTTGACCTCGTAGCCCCACTTGCGCACGGCCTTGACGGCGGTCTCGACGGCTTCGGCGCCGGAGTTCATCGGCAGCACCTTGTGCGAGCCGGTCAGCGCAGCGATCTCTTCGTAGAAATGCGCCAGCTGATCGTTGCGGAAGGCGCGGGAGGTCAGCGTCAGCTTCTGCGCCTGCTCCATCATCGCCTTCAGGATCTTCGGGTGGCAATGGCCCTGGTTCACGGCAGAATAGGCCGAGAGACAGTCGAGGTAGCGGTTGCCTTCCATATCCCAGACATAGACACCTTCGCCGCGCGAAAGCACCACGTCGAGCGGCTTGTAGTTATGGGCGCCGAGCCGGTATTCGGTTTCGATCAGGGCAGCCGTCGTGTTCATATATCGTCCTCCGGTGTTTCTTTGTCTGAGCGGGAAGAGGAAAAGTGTGCGCGGTTTTCCGCCCGCATCCCGCTTAGACTTATGAGAGCCGTTCACGCTTATGATCTTGGATCCAGTCGACCCAAGATCTCCGTGATCTAGGCGCTGCGGGTCGGCCGGTCGAGAACACGGCGGCCGAAGAGGCTCGCCGTCAGTTCGACCAGGATGCGCGCGCTCTTGCCGCGATCGTCGAGGAAGGGGTTGAGCTCGACGACGTCGAGCGAGGAAACGAGCCCGCTTTCCCAGAGCACTTCCATGATCAGGTGCGCCTCGCGGAAGGTGGCGCCGCCCGGAACGGTGGTGCCGACGCCGGGCGCCAGTTCTGGATCCATGAAATCGACATCGAGGCTGACATGCAGCAGGCCATTGGCGGCGCGGACCTCTTCGAGGATCTGGCGCATGATGTGAGCCATGCCGAGTTCGTCGACGGCGCGCATGTCGAAGACGCGCACGCCATGTTCTGTGATCTCTTCGCGCTCGCGGTCGTCGACCGAGCGGATACCGACCTGGAAGACCTTCTTCGGATCGACGAGCGGACGGTCCGACGGCAGGATCGGGGCGAATTCGGCCTGGCCGCAGAAGAAGGCGACCGGCATGCCGTGCATGTTGCCGGAGGGCGAGGTCGACGGCGAGTTGAAGTCGGCATGGGCGTCGAGCCAGAGCACGAACAGCGGCCGGCCGACGTCTGCGGCATGGCGCGCCATGCCGGAGACGCTGCCCATCGAAAGCGCATGGTCGCCACCCAGAATGATCGGGAAATGGCCCTTGCGCACGGTGTCGTGCACGGAATCATGCAGGGCGCGGGCGAAGGCTGCGACGATCTGCAGGTTGTTGGCGCCGGGATGGTTGGCGAGATCGCGCGCCGGCAGCGGCTTGACGTCGCCTTCGTCGTGAACCGTATGGCCGAGATCGCGCAGCACCGTGTCGATGCCGGCGATGCGCAGGGCCGTCGGACCCATGGCCGCGCCGCGTCGTCCAGAACCTTCCTCGATGGGTGCGCCGATCAGCGTGATAGTCGTCATGTCCGCCCGATTCCTTCTCAAGATAATTCCGATGTGACCCAGTCCGGGATGTGTGGATTATGGCCAAAATGGGCGTCAGCAAAAAGATGGAAAACTGCCGATTAGTGAGCTAGATTCGATAGATTGCTAAGTCCGATTTTACAAAGTGGCAGGCTATGGATGATCTCGACCAGGCGCTGATAAGCGCTCTGCGCCAGAATGCGCGCATTCCCGTTTCGACGCTATCGGAAATGACGGGCGTGTCGCGGGCGACGGTGGCGGCCCGTATCGACAGGCTGGTGGCCAATGGTACGATCGCCGCCTTCACCATCCGCACCGGTGCCGAAATCCCGACCTCCGGGGTGCGCGCCGTGGTCATGATCGAGGTGCACGGCAAGATGGCCGATCGTGTCGCCGAGCAATTGCGCGGACTGCCGCAGGTGCGGGCGCTGCACAGCACCAATGGCCGCTGGGACTTCATCGCCGAGCTTCAGGACCGCGATCTCGTCTCTTTCGACGAAACGCTGCGGCGCATCCGCCTGATCGACGGCATCACCGTTACGGAGACGAATATCCTGTTGAAAACCAGTAAGATGACCGGGGCGTTCTGAGCATTTCTGGCCGCCCGAAGCGGTGAGGAAATTGCCTCTCAGAGTCGAATTGTTCTTGCTTTGTTCTAGTACTTCGCTATGATGGCCGCCTCACCCAAGATGGAGGATGTCATGGTTGCCAATGGCGGCAGGCTTGCCGATCGGCAGATCTGTGTGAAGCTGTTCGTCAGGCATGGCGACGAGGATCGCGCCATCGCCTTCTATCGCGAAGCACTCGGCGCCGAACTGCTGCAAAGGCATGAATGGCCGAGCGGCATTCTGACGAGTGCGGATCTGAGGATCGGGGAATCGGTGTTCCGTATTGCCGGGGCCAATCCGCGCCGCGATGCGGAACCCAAGCTCGGCGGGCCGCGCTCGCCGCATGCGCTCGGCACCACGGCGGTGATCCTGGAGCTGCATGTGCGCGACGTCGATCGCGTCATCGGCCGAGCGATCGGCGCAGGCGCAAGCCTTCGCAATGCGGCCGAAACCTTGTCGACGGGCGATCGCGTCGGCGCCTTCATCGACCCCTTCGGCCACATCTGGGCGTTGTTCAACGCTATGGAAGATGCCGACGTCGTCGATCTGAGCATCGAGGCCCGCAACGCCGCCTGAGGCGTTGCGGGCCCTTTCGCTGCCCGGGCATGTGCTCTGGGTGGATTTTATGCCTGCTGCCTGACGATCAGAAGAACTCGTCGAGCAGGCAGTAGAAGTCACGTTTCTCCGAATCGTCCTTGTCGAGGCCATAGCGGGTCAGAAACGGCTGAACCCACTCCTCGCCGAGATTGTGGACGATGCTGCGGCAGGCAAGAGCGATGTCCTGGTAGGGGTCGGCGACGCCCAGCCGGCTGCAATCGATGAAGCCGGAAAACCGGCCGTTCTTCTCGATGATGTTCGGCAGGCAGGCGTCGCCATGGGTGACGACGAGTTCGCCGGGTTGGGGCACGCGCGCCTGCAGTTCGGCAAAGAGATCCGCCGCCGTTCGGCCGAGCCGCGTCTCGTCAAAGTCGCTTTCATCGATCACGCCTGCCTGGGTGCGCGCCTTCGCGATGGCGATGCGCTCTTCGATCCGGTGATCGAAGGGGCAGTTGGCGATATCCAGCGCATGCAGTTGCTTCAGCGCGTCCGCGAGGATGACGATCTGGTCCTTGGGCGAGAGCGTCGTGGAGGCGAGGTCCGTCCCTTGCACTGCTTGCAGCAGCAGCCAGTTCGTCTCCGCGCCGAAGGCACGAGCGATCACCCGCGGGCAGGGCAAGTCCTTTGATGCCAGCCAATCAAGCCGCGCCGCCTCGTCGACGAACTCGCTGAACGGGCCGGCTTCCTCGAGCTTCAGCACCAGCATGGGTCGATCGGGCGCCTTTAGAAGAAAGATGCTCGAGTCGGATTGCCCGAGCAGATCACGGTTCCACTGATAGCCAGCGACAAGAGGGCGGAATGGTTCGGGCAGTTCGGGACGCGGAAAAGAAGAGGGCAAGGCAATCACCTGAAAAAAGGAATGAAACAACGGGGCGCGCGGTCGCGCCTGGATGCCGATGTAGGTTTGGCAAAGTGGCATTTCCACGGAGCGGTCCCGCAAGTTTTGACGGCGCGTGCCGGTAAATCGCCTTTCACGGTGCGTCTTCGCCAAATCTCCATCAAAGCTTCGCAAAGCCCGCTCGGGTCGACCGCAAAGTCACCTTTTTAGAAGTGTTTCGAAGAGGTGCTCATGGGCGTGAACCACAATGAACTGCTGTCGGCGGCCGAATGCGCCGACCGTCTTGGCCTTACCATCCGCGCTCTCAAGGTCTATGAGGACCGCGGCCTGATCACGCCGCGGCGGACGGAGAAGAAGTGGCGGCTCTATGGTGCGGTCGAAATCGCGCGGCTGACCGAAATCATGGCTTTGAGGCGGCTTGGCCTTAGCCTCACCCGGATTACCGAAATGCTCGCCGGTACTGCGCCGGCCCTCGGACAAACGCTAGCCGTCCAGCAATCGGCGTTCTTGGACCTGCGCGACCGTGTCGAACACAGCCTGTCCTTGATCGATGCGGCGCTCCAGAAGATCGAGCGCGGCGATGCCCTGTCGATCGACGAACTCCTCATGCTCGCCCGAAAAACCGAGATGACCGGCCTGTCACCTGACGCCGTCGCATGGAACCGCTACGAGCTGACGCGCCCACGCCGCGAGGTCTCCTTCGTCCCCGAGAATGGCTGGGCCTGAAACAGGCGCAAGAAGGGCAGCGCGCTCCGCGCCGATGACATGCGACCGATCACGGCTTCAGACGCCGCCGGTGCCTCCAAAAGACCATAGTGAGTTTGCTGTCGAGCGGGCAACACAGGGGCTCTGGAGCCGGTGGATCGCGATCGACCCACCGGCTTCCTTGTCATGCGGGCGGGACAGGCGTGTTTACGCCCGCCGCCGCTCAATATTCCTTTTCGAAGAAGACGCCGCCCGAGGCCGAACCGTCGCCGGCGGCCGAGCCCTTGAGCTTCACGCCCTTGCCGACATCGAGATTGATGACCGCCTTGCTGGAGGCGGAATCGGAGCCCTGCTGCAGCTCGATATAGGTGCGGTCGTTGAGATACTTGCCGGCGCGCACGGAGGCGCCGCCATTCTCGTCGGTGGTGACGTCGAGATCGTCGACGCCGAGCTTGTTGCGCAGGCCGTCGAGCAGCGAGGTCGATCCGCCACCGGCAAGCTGGCTGACGGCCGAGGCGAGCTGGGCGATCTGGAAGGCCGAGAGGTTTGACAGCGACCGGTTGAAGATCAACTGCGCCAGGATTTCGTCCTGCGGCAGCGCCGGGGAGGAAGAGAAGGCGATCTGCGGATTGTTGGCGAGGCCCGCGACCGCGACGGTGATGGTGGTCGCGCCGACGCTGGAGGTCGCCTTGAGGTCGAGCGTCGGGATCAGGTCACCGCCAAAGCCGATATTGCCGTCGGTGAAGGTCAGGCGCTTGCCGAGGATTTCGAGCCGTCCGCGACGCATCTCAAAGCCGCCGGAAACAATTGGCTGCACGGCGGTGCCACGGATCGTCAGGTCGCCGCCAAGCTCCGCGTCGATGCCGCGGCCGCGCACGAAGATCTGGTGGGCGTTGACGCCGAGATCGAAGGCAATCACGCCGCTGGCATTGGCACCTGCGGCCGGCACTTCGTCCTTGCGCAGGTCCTTGACCATCTTCCGCACCTTGGGCGGCGCATTCTTGTGCTTGATGTCGATGGCCGAAAGCGACGTCGGCAACTTCTCCGGAATGGTGATCGATGCCTTGCGGATCGTCACCTTGCCGCCGAGCGTCGGGGTCGCGACCAGGGGACCGGTCAAGGTCATCTCGCCGGCAACGTTGGCGTTGAACAGGGTGCCATCGACGTAGGTCGCGTTGTTCAGCTTGATCGTCAGGTTGGCCGGGAAGCCGGAACCGGGTACGGTGCCGACGGTACCGCTGGCTTCGACCGAGCCGCCGGTCGCGAGATTGGCCGAGAGCCTGGAGATCGTCGCCTGCTTGCCATCGAGCGCGACATTGGCGGTCAGGTCGTTGAGCGCCAGGTTGCGACGCACGTCGACGAGGCGCCCGCCTGACGTGGTGATCGTGCCGGCGATCTGCGGCGCCTTCGCGGAACCGGAGATTGCCACATCGACATTTGCCTGGCCCGTCAGCGTGAAGCCTTTCTCCGCCATCAGGTTGGCGATGAGGGCGAAGGGGACGTTGCCACTGAACTTCATCGCGATCGGCATGTTGCCGCCGATGTCGACATTGCCGCCGCCCTTGAAGGAAAGTCCGCCGGCGCCCGAAAGCGTCGTATCGAGCGTCACTTTGTTGTTGGCAAAATTGCCGTCCGCCGTGACATCGAAGGCCGCAACGCCCGCGGTGCGGGCTGCCGCGAGCGAGGCGCCCGACCATTTGAGGTCGTAGGCGACGACCGGGGCAGACGCTGCGCCCTCGACATCGACGGTGCCGGCGATCGTGCCCTCGGCGCCAAGATCCGGCGCAAAGGCGTTGACCAGTGCTGCGGGCAGGGCGTTGAGCTTCGCAGTGATGTCGAGCTTTTCGCCAGCCGTGCCGTTGACGGCGATCGTACCTTTCGATGCCTGGATCGTCAGCGCGTTGAGACGGACGGTGCCGCTTTCGATGGCAATCACCGTCGGCTGCGCCAGTTTCAGGGCAATGCCCTTCGGCGTTGCGCCAAAGGATGCGAGGCGGATTTCCGTGCGGCCCTTGGCGCTCGCAAGGTCGCCCTTCACCGTCAGCGGTCCGCCGTCAAATTTGCCGTCGACGGCAAAACCGGTGCGGCCGGCTCGTTGCTCGAAATCGACGGCAAGTCCGGAAACACGGTTTTCGCCCTGCGCCACCGTTTCGGCGCGGATGCTGCCCTTGATCGCCAGGGCCGCGAGGTCGGCGATGGTGATGTCGGCGGTCGGCCTGGAGATGGTCAGCTGGTCGCGTTTGATGCCGCTGCCGCCGGCCTTGACGACGACGGAGGTGATGCCGTTTTGGGTCTTGATGGCCGCCGAGCCGTTGAGGTCGCCGGAGGCCTTCTGCCCGGCCATGGCGGCCAAGAGGCCGAGATCGGGCAGGTCGAAGCTGACCGTGCCGTCCGGCTTGAAATCGGGGGTGAAGCTGATTGCCCCGGTCAGCTTGTTCTCGCCGATCCTGGCCTCGAGCACCGGGATTGCGGTCTGGCCATCCTTCGAGACGACGTCGGCCTTGACGTCGATGGCCTGGCCGTCGAGTGCACCGGTCGCCGTCAGGCTTGCCTGCGGGCTCGAAGGGTTGGCCTTGGCGTCGGCCTTGACGTTGAGGTCGCTGAGCGTGCGTCCGGCCAGTGTCGCGCCGCTCGACGTCAACTCGGCCTTGATGCCGAGTTCCGAAAGCGGGCCGGTCACGGCGGCGGTAAAGTCGGCCTTGCCCTTGGCATCGGCAAGCAGCTTGCCGAGATCAGGCAGGGTACCCCTAAGGTCGGCCGTCAGGTTGCTCTGCGCGAGCGCAACGGTGCCGGCGGCCTCGATCGTGCCCGACTTGAGCTCGAGGCCCTCCACGGTGACGCCGCCGTCGGTTGCCGTCTTCACTTCGCCCGAGAGTGCGATCGTGCCATCGAATTTCGCGGCGGCCGCCGGCGGCAACGCGTCCGGAATGGCGAAGAGCTTGAAGGCCGCGAAAACCGTGTTCTCGTCGCGATAAAAGGCGCCGGTGAGCGAACCGCCGATACCGGGGCTTTCGATCGTCACCGGGTTGAAGGCGATGTTTTCCTTCGTCACGGAGAGGATTGCGTCCACCTTCAGCGGCACCTGGACCAGGCGGGCGAGGTTGGGGTCGTTGAAGCCGGCTTCGCCCACCTCGATTGCCGCCTTCACCGGACCGGATTGCGCCTGGAGATTGAAGCCGTCGCTGCGTGCCGAAAGCTTGACTGCGCCAAGCGCCACGTCGGGCACCGCCAGGGAGGTGACGTCTGCGGTGAGATCGAGGATCGCGGCTTGCGCGTCGCCGATCAGCGAGAAATCGACGGCATTGATCTTGGCCTGCGCTTCACCCTTCTGCAGCGGCCAGCGGAAGTCGACAGGGCCGTTGGTGCCGGCAAGCCTGGCCTTGAGGTTGTTCTCGCCCTTGCTGTCGTAAGTACCGAAAGCGGCAAAGGAGAGCGCGCCCGTTGTCACATGAGCCTTGTCGACCTGAACCAGCCCCTGGTCGTTGAACGCGGCGGCGATGTCGAGACTGGTGTCACCCTCGAACATCGGGCGCAGCGCCGGCGGCATCAGCGAGCCGAAACCGCCGCCGCCGTTAACGGTCAGCCGGTGCATTCCGTCGGGCGTCTGGACGTGGCGACCGTCGAGCTTGAGAATTTCGCTGCCGTCGAGTGCGGCCGTGGCGCTGCCGACCCAGTCGGAAAGCGGGCCTTCGCCGGTCAGCTTGATGTTGACTGCGGGCTCGTTGGGCAGGCGAAGCAGCTTTGCCAGCACGCCGTTGTTGGGCTCGTCCACGGTCGCCTCGAGCTTCAGCTCGTTGCCTGCCGGATTGAAGACGATATCGGCAACCGCGCGCGCTTCCGGCCGGTCGCGCTGGGCGGCCGCAAGCTGAAGGGCGATGCTTTCGTTGGTCGCGTTCACCTTGCCGCTGGCGGTCAGGAACTGGTCCTCGCCGGCGATCGCCTTGCCGATGATGATCTCCTTGAGATCGATCGCGTCGATCTTGACGTCGACGGGAAGCGCAAAGGTCGAGCGGACTTCCTTGGTCTCGGTGGAGGGGATCGGCAGGCGCTCGACGCGCACCGAGCCGGCCGAGAGCGCCGCGGCTTCGAAGCGGAAGGAGAGAAGGGCGGCGGGCGACCAGGTGAGATCGAGGTCGCGCACTTCGGCATAGACGCCCTCGCCATCGAACAGCGTGATGCTTCCGGCCGTGAACTTGCCGGTCAACAGCGCGCTCGGATCGGCGATCCGCACGATCTGGTCAGGGGTTGCCGCATACTTCTCGATTGCCCAGGCGACGAGCCTTGCGCCGGGTGTGGTGAAGCCCACGAAGGCGACGAGAAGAAGGGCAACGACCGCAATCACGCCAAGCACACGAAGGCCATAGCGCAGCGTCGCGCGAAGGAAGCGGACGACCTGATTCATGATCTACCCATAACGCAAGTTGCTCCCAAGCGGAATCTCCGCCGGCAGAAACTATCCGGCAATGGCGGCGATTTGCCGGTTCTGATGGAAGAAACGGCCCGGATCAGAAGGATTGGCCGATACCGGCATAGATGCCGTACTTGGTGCCGCCGGGATATTTGTTAAGCGGAACGGCAAAGTCGAGGCGGATCGGGCCGAAGGGCGTGGCGTAACGCAGGCCGATGCCGGCGCCGGCGCGGATGTCGGAGAAATCCGGCGTCGTCTTCGCAGACACCGTACCGGCGTCGATGAAGGGAACAACCCCGATCGTGTCGGTGATGGCGATGCGGGCTTCGAGCGAGGCGTTGACATAGGAACGTCCGCCGGTCTCCTCGTTGTCGGAATTGCGCGGGCCGATCTCCTGGTAGGAATAGCCGCGTACCGAGCCGCCACCGCCGAGGTAGAAGCGGCGGTTGGCAGGAATGTCTTCGAGCCCGCTGCCGCCGACGAGTATGCCGGCGCCGATCTTGCCGGCAAGCACGAAGCGCTTCTCGTCGCCGAGCGCATGGTAACCGGATGCCGAGGCTTCGAAGGACGAGAAGAAGGTCTGCCCCTTGATTTCGTAGCTCGGCTTGGCGTTGATCATCGCCCGGTAGCCTTCGGTCGCGTTCAGCTTGTCGTTGCGGGTATCGCGCACATATTCGAGCGGGATCGCGGCCGTCAGATAGGAGTTCGAGCCGAAGGCGTCGTCGATGTTGGCCCAGCTGAGCTCGCCGCCGCCTGAGACGGTGTCGGTGTCCGAGAGCTCGAAGGTGGCGCCGGCCGCTGCCGTCAGGATCTTGGCGCGGTAGGCGTCTGGGTCCTGGATGTTGGCCTTGACGCTCGCGGTAAAGGTGGAAGCCGGGCCGAAGGCACCGGGTTTGGCAAACAGGATGCCAACCGAATAGTCGAGCTTGTCCAGTTCCTTGGTCTCGCCGATGCGGTCGACCGATCCTTCGATGCGCAGCGATTCGGCGCGGCCGAAAAGGTTGCGGTGTCCCCAGTAGCCCGAAAGCCCGAGGCCGTCGGTGGTCGAGACCTGGGCGCCGAAGCCGAAATACTTGTGCTTGCCTTCGGACACCTCGATCTTCATCGGGAGAGATCCATCGGGCGAAAGCGCATTGGCTTCCTTGATGGTGACGCTCGAGAAGACGCCGAGCTGGCGCAGGCGCTCGGAGGCTTTGCGGATGTCCGCGGGCGAATAGGGACGGCCTTCGTTGAGGCGTGAGTAGTCGCGCACGAAACCCGGGTCGACGGTCTTCGTTCCGTCGACGCTGACTTCGCCGACTGGGGCAACCGGGCCGCCGCTGGCGCCGATGACGATGTCGACGGTCGAGTTGGCGTGGTTGGCGACAGCGCTGCGTTCGGTGAGCTTGGCCAGGGGGCGACCCTGCTCGCGCAGATCGTTCACGACCTTTTCGCCGGCCTTGATGATCAAGGTGGAATCGGCACGCGCGCCGCCGGGCAGGCCGTAATCAGCGGGACTGAAACCGGCCGCATCGCCTTCGAACTTGACGGAACCGACGTTGAAGACCGGACCCGGCGTCACGGTGACGGTGACCGGAATCGGCTTGCCATCCGGGAAAGACGGATCCGGCGGCAGACTGTCGATATCCTGGCCGTTGATGCGGATCGCGATGGTGCCGCCGTAGCGGGCCTTTTCGTAGAGTGCGGCAAGCAGCCGGTCGCGGTCGTCACGCGCCCGAATTGCCAGGCCAAGATCGCCGGAGACAGGCTTTTCCTGGCCCTGCACGAGCTGCGAGCTGTTTTCCAGCGCTTCCTTCAGTTCCTTGTCTTCGGTGCCGGCGTCGAAGGTGAGGGTATAGTTGACCGGGTCGATGACCGGCGCCTCTTCCTCGTCGCTCTCGAAAAACTTCATGCCGAAGAGCTTGAAGGCATAGGCCTTCTCGGCGGAAAGCGGGCCGAGCGCGCACGAAAAGGCAACAGCAAGCGAAGTCGCTGCCTTCCAGTACGCAATACTCGACCGTGGTGGGGACATTCGCTTCCGCATCCCGTCTTCAGGCGACCCAATACAAACTGCCTGCTTATGCGGCTGGGTCACTATCGCATGCCTAAGGTTTTCCATCTGTTAACGATGACGATCCGCTGCATCCACCCCTGATGCCGAATTTCGGTGCCGATTCCGTCGAAAAAGCGCGGAAATGTTGTCGGCGCAGCACAACCACCGCCGACAACCAGCAGGGCGCTGCGCCTTTTGGGAGGCTTAAATGCCGCCTTGTCCGCTGTATCGAGCCGCTACGCGGCCTCGGGCAGCGCCCGCAATTGCGGTACGCCGGAAGCGATGATGACGAGGAACTGGATGAGGAAACCGACCGCTGCGACGGCAAGGCACGCCTCGACGCCGAAGCGTGTGGCGACGACGGCGCCGAGCGCTGCACCGATCGGCCGGGCGCCGAAGGTGGCGGTGGTGATGAAGGCCGATACGCGCCCGAGCATCGCATTGGGGGTGACGGCCTGCCGCAAAGTGAGCGTGGCGATCGACCAGAGCACCGGGCCGGCGCCGAACAGGAAGAAGCTCAGACCGGCAAGGGCGCCTGAGGGAATCCAGATGGTCGAGAGCATCACGGCCGCAGCCGTCAACCCGCCGAGCGGGCCGAGGGCGATCATCAGGCCGAAGGGGATCCGGCGCGCAATGGCGGGGGCTGCGAAGGCGCCGATCATCATGCCGGCGCCATAGATGCCAAGCGTGATGCCGACGCCGGTCGCCGTCAGCCCGAGGGTCTGAATGGCATAGGCGACATAGACCGCCTGCAGCACGAACCAGGCCGTGTTGAAGACGATGGCGGTCACCAGAATGGGCCTGAGCAGCGGGTGGCCGCCCAGGAACCGGGCGCCTTCGGCGAGATCCTGAAGGAGGTTGCGCCTGGGAGCGGTCGGTTGCTGCTGGTCGCCAAGGCCGGCGAGCAGGACGACAGAGAGAAGGGACAGGGATGTGGCGGCGACATAGGCGAGCGATGCGCCGGTCCATGCGACGATCGCGCCGCCGATCGCCGGTCCGCCGGAATAGGCGAGACTGCGGGCGAGCTCCAGCCAGCGATTGGCGTCGGCGAGTTGGTGACGGGGCACGATCGCCGGCACCAGGGCTGGGGCGGCGACATTGTAGCAGACCGTGCCAATGGCGCCGACGAAGCCCATGACGGCGAGCAGCGGCAGCGACAGCAGGCCGCCGAGCATCAGCAACAGCGTGGCAACCAGCGACAGCGCGCGCAGCATTTCCGAGGAGACCATCAGCCTGCGCCGCGATGCGCGGTCGGCAACGAGACCGGCGGGAATGGAGAGCAGAAGGAATGGCAGCGTCTGCGCCATCTGCAGCCATCCGGTTTCCGCAGGGCCTGCGGCGAGCAGAAGCACGGCGGCGAGCGGAGCGGCGGCCAGCGCCATCTGCTCGGAAAACTGTGCGAACAGGTTGGACCAGCCGATGCGCTTGAAGGCCGGTGGCAGGGTGTCGCGTGGTGGGTTTGGCATGGAAGAACCTCGATCATGAAACGTCGAGGTCAGCAGACGAGATTGCTTCGGCGGTTGCCACCCGATTTCGGCGCCTTCGTTGGCCGCTGCGCGTTGTGTGCGGCAGAGGATGCGGTTGCCGCAACGAAAAACCCCCTCAGGGCGGTCAGCCGTGAGGGGGAAACATCAAACCAGACCGTCGGGCGGCTCAAGCTGCAGCCGACGGCAGGCTGCCTGTCGCCTTAGCGCGGGCAGGAGTCGATGTAGCGGCGGCCGTAGCGGTCGCGATAGTAGCACTGGCCGGGCTGCTCGGTGACGTTGCCGATGACTGCGCCGGAAACACCGCCGATTGCCGCGCCGACTGCAGCGCCACGGACGTCGCCGGTAACAGCGCCGCCGATGATCGCGCCGGAAACGGCACCGATGCCGGCGCCCTTTTCCGTCTGGGTGCAGCTTGCGACCGCCAGGGCGACCAGCACAAGTGCGATGGCTTTCTTCATGTTGTTCTCTCCGATGTCTACGGATCTCAAGCCTATCGCTCAGTCCGTCCCGTGGATGATGGCGAAGCCGGGAACATCCCGCTCCACCGGAACTTGCGGTTCGGAAAATACGCGGTCCCCATCGAAAGTCTACGGGAGCGCTGCGGTTTCTTCCTGCCGGCAAGATAATGATATCGTTCCTGAACGGGACATGAAGGCAGTTCCCTTCGGCACAACCGGCGTGGAAAAATTTTGTCGTTCGGCGGGCAGGGGCGGTTGCGGCATTCCAAAAAAAGACAAATGATACAAACAAGCCTGCGAAAATCCGGAGGAGCGGATCCGTGGGCGACGGGCATCGATATCAGTTGGCGCGTACCCTAGTCGCGTGAACCATCTCACCCGACTTTCCGGCCGCGCTCGTGTTGGCATTGACCGACCCCGGAGGAGCGAAATGGCGAAAGTAACAATGACGGTCAACGGCCGTCAGGTGAGCGGTCATTGCGACGACCGCACATTGCTGGTGCAATTCATACGCGAAAATCTCGGACTGACCGGCACCCATGTCGGCTGCGATACCTCGCAGTGCGGCGCCTGCGTCATCCATATGGACGGAAAGTCGGTCAAGAGCTGTTCCATCCTCGCCGCGCAAGCCGCAGGCTCTACGATCACCACCATCGAAGGGCTGGCGGCCGATGGCGAACTGCATCCGGTGCAGGCGGCCTTCAAGGCCAATCACGGCCTGCAATGCGGCTTCTGCACGCCCGGCATGGTGATGACGGCCGTCGACATGATCCGCAGGCATCAGGGTCAATTGGACGAGGCGACGGTGCGCGCCGAGCTCGAAGGCAACATCTGTCGTTGCACCGGTTACCACAACATCGTGAAAGCGATCCTTGCCGCCGCCGCCGAGATGAGCGGCGCCCGTGTGGCCGCAGAATAGCGGCAGAACGGGGGCGGGATCTCGCCCCTGACGCATGTCACTCAGGACCGATGCATGGCCGTCGGGACTGTCGCTGGATATCTCGGGAGGAGATAGGCAATGGGCGTTGAAGGCATTGGCGCGCGCGTGGCGCGCAAGGAGGACAAGCGGTTCCTGACCGGCAAGGGCCGCTATACGGACGACATGTCCGTGCCGGGGATGAAATATGCGGTGTTCGTGCGCAGCCCGCATGCGCATGCGAAGATCCTCAAAGTCGACGGGTCGGCGGCGATCGGCATGCCAGGCGTGATCGGCGTGCTCGACGGCAAGCAGTTGCTCGCCGATGGTATCGGCAACCTGATCTGCGGCTGGATGATCCATTCCAAGGACGGATCGCCGATGAAGATGGGCGCCTGGCGGCCGCTCGCGCACGAGACCGTGCGATACGTCGGCGATGCTGTGGCGATCGTCGTTGCCGACAGCGTCGCCGAGGCGCGTGATGCTGCCGAAGCCGTCGTCGTCGAATACCAGGAGCTTCCCGTCGTGATCGACGCCTCAAAGGCGCTTGAGGCGGGACAGCCGCAGCTTCACCCGGAAGCGCCTGGTAACCTGATCTTCGACTGGCAGATCGGCGACGAAGCGGCGACCGACAAGGCGATCGGCGCTGCGGCGCATGTCACCGAAATCACCATCCACAACAACCGGCTTTCGCCCAACCCGATGGAGCCGCGTGCGGCGCTCGGCATCTACGACGCCGGAGACGACCACTATACCTGCTACACGACCAGCCAGAACCCGCATGTGGCGCGGCTGGTGATGAGCGCCTTCTATAATGTCGCGCCGGAAAACAAGCTGCGGGTGATCGCGCCCGATGTCGGCGGCGGCTTCGGCTCGAAGATCTACATCTATCCGGAGGAGATCGTCTGTCTCTGGGCGTCGAAGCGCACCGGCGTGCCGGTCAAATGGACGTCGGACCGCACCGAAGCGTTCCTCACCGATGCGCATGGTCGCGACCATGTGTCGAAGGTGAAGATGGCCTTTGACGCCAACAATCGCATCATCGGGCTCAAGGTCGATACGATCGCCAATCTCGGCGCTTACATGTCGCTGTTCTCCTCGGCGGTGCCGACTTATCTCTATGCGACGCTGCTCTCCGGGCAGTACGACATCCCGGCGATCCATGCGAATGTGCGCACCGTCTATACCAACACCGCGCCCGTCGACGCCTATCGCGGTGCCGGGCGGCCGGAGGCGACCTATCTCTTGGAACGCACGATGGAGACGGCGGCCCGCGAACTCGGCGTCTCGCCTGCCGAATTGCGTCGGGTCAATTTCATCCGCTCCTTCCCGCACCAGACGCCTGTCATCATGAACTATGACGCCGGCGACTACGACGCTTCGCTCGAAGCGGCGATGAAGGCGGCCGACTGGAACGGCTTTGCCGGTCGCAAGGCGGAAGCCGCCGGTCGCGGCATGAAGCGCGGCATCGGCATGAGCTGTTACATCGAGGCCTGCGGCATCGCACCGTCGGCAGCGGTGGGTTCGCTCGGTGCTGGCGTCGGTCTTTGGGAATCGGCCGAAGTGCGGGTCAACGCCGTCGGTACGATCGAGGTCCTGACCGGCTCGCACAGCCATGGCCAGGGCCACGAGACGACCTTTGCCCAGCTTGTCGCCGACCGCTTCGGTGTGCCGATCGACAGCGTCAACATCGTGCATGGCGATACCGACAAGGTGCAGATGGGCATGGGCACCTATGGTTCTCGTTCCGGTGCCGTCGGCATGTCGGCCGTCGTCAAGGCGCTCGACAAGGTCGAAGCCAAGGCGAAGAAGATCGCCGCACATCTGATGGAAGCGGACGAAAGCGACATCGTCATCGAAAACGGCGAACTGAAGGTCGCCGGCACCGATAAGGCCGTGCCGTGGTTCCAGATGGCGCTTGCCGCCTATACCGCCCACAATCTGCCGGCCGGCATGGAGCCGGGGTTGAAGGAAGGGGCCTTCTACGACCCTGCCAACTTCACCTTCCCGGCCGGCTGCTACATCTGCGAGGTGGAGGTCGATCCGGAAACGGGCCGAACCAAGATCATCCAGTTTGTCGCGGCCGACGACTTCGGCAACATCATCAACCCGATGATCGTCGAGGGACAGGTGCATGGCGGCATTGCCCAGGGCATCGGCCAGGCGCTGCTCGAGGGCGTGCACTACGACCCATCCGGCCAGCTGCTGACGGCGAGCTACATGGATTACGCCATGCCGCGCGCCGACGATCTGCCGTCATTCCAGGTCTCGACCTCGAACACGCCCTGCCCGAACAATCCGCTGGGCATCAAGGGCTGCGGCGAGGCCGGCGCCATCGGCTCGCCACCGGCGCTGATCAACGCCATCACAGATGCCATTGGCAACAACGCACTTACCATGCCGGCGACACCGCAGAAGGTGTGGGCGGCGGCGCACGCGGCCAAGTGAACGGGAGGACACCTCATGTACGAGACCCAATATCACCGGGCGTCCTCGGTTCAGGACGCCGTCAGCCGAATGGATGCGGCCGGCGAAGGCAAGTACGTCTCCGGCGGCATGACCCTCATTCCGACGATGAAACAGCGGCTGGCGTCGCCGAGCGATCTGATCGACCTTCGGCACATCGCCGAGATGCAGGGCATCTCAGTCAACGGCCGATCCGTGCGGATCGGCGCGGCCACGACCCATTATGACGTCGCCTCGTCGGCGGCGCTCAAAGCCGTCTGTCCGGCGATCTGCAGCCTTGCCAGCCATATCGGCGATCCGCATGTGCGACACATGGGCACGATCGGCGGCTCCATCGCCAACAACGATCCGGCGGCGGATTATCCGGCAGCGATGCTCGGGCTCGGCGCGACGATCGTGACCAACCGGCGGGAGATCGCGGCCGACGATTTCTTCACCGGTCTGTTCGAAACGGCGCTGGAAGACAGCGAGATCGTCGTCGCGGTCAGCTTCGACGCCCCGGCAAAGGCCGCCTACCAGAAGTTCGCCAACCCGGCCTCGCGCTACGCGATGACCGGTGTCTTCGTCGCCAAGCGCGACAATGGCGAGGTCCGGGTCGCGGTCACGGGTGCGGGCGCAAATGGCGTTTTCCGTCAGGCGGAGATGGAGGCAGCCCTTGCTGCCAACTGGACGCCGGATGCGCTTGGCAATATTAGCGTCGATGCCTCGGAGCTGCTCTCCGACATTCACGCGGATGCGGCCTATCGCGCCAATCTGGTGAAGGTCATGGCCAAACGCGCCGTTGCGGCGGCATGACCAGCCTTCGCCGTCACACCAACATCGAAAAAGGGCGGCTTCGGCCGTCCTTTTTTCATCCTTGCTTGACTTCGATCAAGCTTGACGTGATGAACATGCACTAAGGCTTTCTTTGGAATGTTTCAAAACTAGGGCTGTTCCCGTTGAAACGGTTTCAGTGAAAGCAGCGAAGATGCTCAGGCTCAAAAATGCTAGATCATCTCGGATGCACTCGCTGGGAAGGCAGCGCGTCAAGGGCCTTTTGCCGCAGTTGGCAGATGCCGGGCATTCCGAGGTTGACCCCAGGTCGCTTTGATTGAAGAAAGCGGCCGGGCACTGGAGAAAATGATGGATTTCGAGAATTTCTTTAAGAACGAGCTGGACGGGCTGCATCAGGAAGGCCGCTACCGGGTTTTCGCAGACCTCGCCCGTCATCGCGGCCAATTCCCGAAGGCCGCGCGCCATACGGCTGAAGGCGTTCAGGAAGTCACCGTCTGGTGTTCGAACGACTATCTCGGCATGGGCCAGCATTCTGTCGTCACCGAGGCGATGAAGCGCGCCATCGACGAATGCGGCGCCGGCGCCGGCGGCACCCGCAACATTTCCGGTACCAACCATTACCACGTCCTGCTTGAGCGCGAGCTCGCGGACCTGCATGGCAAGGAATCGGCGCTGCTCTTTACTTCGGGCTACGTGTCCAACTGGGCCGCGCTCGGAACGCTCTGTTCCAAGATTCCCGGTGTTATCGTCTTCTCGGACGCCGGGAATCACGCTTCGATGATCGAGGGGATCCGTCACTCCAAGTGCGAACGCGTCATCTTCAAGCATAATTCGGTCGCTGACCTCGAGGCCAAGCTCGCTGCCGCCGATCCGCGTGCGCCGAAGCTCATCGCTTTCGAGTCCGTCTATTCGATGGATGGCGACATCGCGCCGATCAAGGAATTCTGCGACCTCGCCGACAAGTACGGCGCCATGACCTATCTCGACGAAGTGCATGCGGTCGGCATGTACGGTCCGCGCGGCGGCGGCATTGCCGAGCGCGAAGGCCTGATGCACCGCCTGACGGTGATCGAAGGCACGCTCGGCAAGGCTTTCGGCGTGATGGGCGGCTACATCACCGGCTCAGCCGCACTCTGCGACTTCATCCGCTCGTTTGCCTCCGGCTTCATCTTCACGACGGCGCTGCCGCCGACGCTTGCCGCCGGTGCGCTCGCCTCGATCCGCCACCTGAAGGAAAGCCAGGTCGAACGTTTCGCGCACCAGGAGCGTGTGCGTCGTCTGCGCTCGCTGCTCGACCAGCGCGGCATTCCGCACATGCCGAACCCGAGCCATATCGTGCCGGTCATGGTTGGCGACGCTGCCAAGTGCAAGTGGATCTCGGATCTCCTGCTCGACAATTTCGGCGTCTACGTGCAGCCGATCAACTATCCGACGGTGCCGAAGAAGACCGAGCGCCTGCGCATCACCCCGACGCCGCTCCATTCGGATGCCGACATCGACCATCTCGTCGGCGCGCTGCATTCGCTGTGGTCGCGCTGTGCGCTGGCCCGCGCTGTCGCGTAAGGCCAATCTTGCCGGCGCCATGCGCGCCGGTCAGAAAGCTCTGAATTACCGAAGCAGCCCGGCCGCCAAGTGCCGGGCTTTTTCGTCGGCGGCAAAGACGTCGTCCATCGTTGCGGCCGCCGGCAGGTCGGCAAGCTTGTCCATGACCTTTTCGACGATCTCTGCCATGGCGAGAAAGCCGGTGCGGCCGGCGATGAACGCGTCGAGCGCGGTTTCCTTGGCGCCGTTGAGGACCGCACCCTGCACGCCGCCTTCGACCATGGCGCGCCGCGCCAGGCGGATGGCAGGGAAGCGCACTTCGTCCGGCGCCTCGAAATCGAGGCGCGACAGCTTGGCGAAATCGAGCCGCTCGATCGGCAGGCTGCAGCGGCTCGGATAGGAGAGCGCATAGCCGATGGCGGTGCGCATGTCCGGGCAGCCGAGCTGGGCGAGCACCGATCCGTCGGTATAGCCGACCATCGAGTGGATCACCGACTGCGGGTGCACGATCACCTCGACCTGCGCGGGTTCGAGCGCGAAGAGGTGCTTTGCCTCGATCATCTCCAACGCCTTGTTGAACATAGAGGCGCTGTCGATCGAGATTTTCAGCCCCATCGACCAGTTCGGATGGGCGCGCGCCACGTCCGCCGTCACGTGACGCATTTCTTCCAGCGACTTGGTGCGGAACGGGCCGCCGGAAGCGGTCAGGATGATACGCTCGACCGCATGGCGCTGGTGTTCTTCCAGAACCTGGAAGATGGCATTGTGTTCGCTGTCGACCGGAAGCAGCCGACCGCCGCCTTTCTTCACCGCGTCGATGAACAGACTGCCGGCGGAAACCAGGCACTCCTTGTTGGCAAGCGCGATGTCGGCGCCGCGGCGGGCCGCGGCAAGCGTCGGCGCCAAGCCGGCATTGCCGACAATCGCCGCCATCACCCAGTCCGCGTTGCGCTCGGCCGCCTCGATCAGGCCGCTCTTGCCGGCGGCAACCTGAATGCCGGTGCCGGCGAGCGCGGCCTTCAGGTTTTCGTACTGGCTATCGTTGGCGGTGACGGCGAGTTCGGCGCGAACTTTCACGGCCTGCTCGGCGAGCAGGGGAATGTTGCCGTTGCCGGTGACGGCGACGACGTCGAAGCGCTCACGGCCGCCAAGGCGCTCGATAACGTCGAGCGTGTTGGTGCCGATCGAACCGGTCGAGCCGAGGATCGTCAGTCGGCGCTTCGCACTGTCGTGGGATGCCATGCCAATACCCATGTTCTTCTTTTCGGACGGAATGCCCGGCTGAGCCTTCGCCGCGGGCGCATGATCTTCACGAGATCGATCCGAGTCTTTTATGTTGTTTGCTAGGCTCTACAGGCGAAATCCGCCGGCAACAAGGGTGCGGTCTTCATTCCGTCTCGTCCGCAGGCTAAGAATTGGGTGCCTTGAGTCGGGGTCCGGAGGAGTTCGCGATGCTGAAAATCATAACCGCCGTTTCCTGCGCCTGTGTCGCGATCGAAATGGCATCGATGCAGCCGGTTGCGGCGGAAAACGTGCCGCCGCAGCTCGTCGCCACCTGGCTTGCCGAAGATATCGGTGGGGGTGGGGTCATCGACAATCTCCAGTCGACCCTGGAGATCCGCGAGGACGGGACCTATGGCGGCATGGCCGGCTGCAACCATTTCACCGGTACTTTCAGTCTCTCCGGCTCGAAGATCACCTTCGGCCCGGCGGCATCGACACGCAAGATGTGCGTGCCCGCGGTGATGAACCAGGAGCAGAAGTTCCTCAAGGCGCTCAGCAACGAGCTTTCCTGGTCGGTGGAAGGATCGAAGCTCGTGCTTGGCAAGGCCGGCGGCGGCATCGCCCTGAAACTGGCGTCTATGACGGCAGCGTCTGGAGGCGCCGACGTGACGATCCGCGTTCCCGGCGCCGATGCGGTGGACCGGCAATCGGTCCGCTACGACTGCGGCGGCAAGGCGATCGAGGCGGAATACATCAATGCCGGCCCGGTTTCGCTGGTGACCTTCACCATCGACGGCACATTCGTCGTTGCCTCAAACGTGATAGCTGCGTCCGGAGCCAAATATGCCGGCGGGCAATATGTCTGGTGGACGAAGGGCGAGGAAGCAACGCTGTATGATGCCACCAAAGGCGACGAGGATCGGGGAACCGCCTGCAAGCCGGCATCCTGAGCCGGCTTCTCGCCTGAGCGGAAACACCAGGCTCGGCCTGCGCCTGGGTGAACGAGTGGCATAAGTTGTCGCCTCGATTGGAACTTTTTCCTTCGCGTCCTAGTTACAATCCCGACGCCATCGCGGCGCTGTTGTGTGAAAATGGGAGTGTTCCATGGGGCTGCTTATCGGAATTCTGATTACCTTCCTCGTCATCGTGCTGGTGCTCTATCTCGTCCAGCGTCTGCCGCTCGACGCGCGCGCCAAGCAGATCGTCCAGATCATCGTCATCATCATCGGCATCATCTCTCTGTTGAAATATCTCGCCGTCTTCTGATGTGTCGCCTTCCAGCCAAAGGCCGCCGGATCGCAAGGCCCGGCGGCCTTTGGCTGTCCGGTTGATGCTGACAGGATCTGACAGCGGCAGTGCCTAGGGTCCGGGCATCGAAAAGGAGACCCGACGATGCTGTCACCGAACCTCATCCTGCTCTATGTCGAAGACCCAACCGGAAGCGCTGCCTTCTATACCGGCCTGCTTGGACGCGAACCTGTTGCATCCTTCCCGACCTATGTCGCCTTCCAACTCGAAAACGGGCTGACGTTCAGTCTCTGGTCCACCGGTGCACGGGATTTCGTTTCGTCGGGAAGCGGTCACCGCTCTGAAGTCGCCTTCATGGTGAAGGACGATGTCGAGGTCGAGCGCCTTTATGCGGAATGGCGCAGCAAAGGGATCACGATCGAGCAGGAGCTGAAGACGGCGGTCTTCGGCCGCACCTTCGTCGCGCTTGACCCGGATGGCCATCGGCTGCGCGTGTGCAGGCCCGATGATTGAAATCATCAGGTTTTGGTGGACCGAACGCGGATAGCAACGCTTATTGCGCGGCCGTCGGCGCTCTGCGGTCAAGGATGGCCTGGAACAGGGCGGCCTGACGCTCGGTCGCAGCGCGGATCGCGCTGAGCTGCCGCAGCATCGAGCCGAAAGCCGCGAGAAGTATGCCGCTCAGGATCGCGCTCAAGGCCCAAGGGAGCATGACGAGCGCCCGAAGCTGCGCCGTTGCCGGATCGGCAACGAGCAGCGCGATCGCGGCGGCCAGAGCGGCCAGGATGATGACGATGCCGATGATTTGCAGAAGCTTACCCATGGTGTCCTCCCGTCATGCGCGCACCGTCAGGCAGACTGCATCTCCTGTCAAGCCAGCCGCCCAGCGCGGCAACCTTGCGATCGTGATCGAAGGAACGGGACCGGCCCAACAAAAAAGGCCGGGGCAAACCCGACCTTCCTCATCACCTTCCGTCGATGCCAGTTCATCCGTGGTCATCAGGAAGATGTGAGTGTTGTTTAGCTGTCGTTCGTGACAGGCGCATGACGTCAGCGCGTTTCTTTTCCCCTGCGCTGCTCTGCGCCAGCAACGGGCGCTCCCACTCTACCATTTGCCCAGATGCGCGCCGCCGTCCACGTTCAGCACCTCCCCGGTTATGCGCGGCGCCCTGGTCAGGAACAGGACGGCATCCGCGATCTCGGCCACGCTGGAAATGCTGTGCATCGGCGAGAGCGTGTTCAGGAAATCCCGCGGGTTGTCCTTGTGGAGCGGCGTGTCGACGACACCGGGGGCCACGACGTTGACGCGGATTCCGTCCCTTGCGTATTCCATGGCGATGTTCTTCGAGATCGCGTTGATGCCGCCCTTGGTCAGCATGGCGACCGAAGCGTTCATGCCTGCAATCGGTCTGTCGGCAAGGGGTGTCGTGATGCTGACGATGCTGCCGCCTCTTTTCTGCGAAAGCATCTGCTTGATCACAAGCTGGGTCGTGTGGAGGAATCCCTCGATGTTGGTGGCGCTCAGCTGCCGGTAGTCTTCGGCGGTGTAGTCGACGAAGGGCTTGGTGAAGAAGATGCCGGCATTGTTGACGAGCGCGTCGATCGAGCCGAACCGGGCGATCGCGGTTTCGACCACGCGTTTCGCCGTCTCCGGATCGCCGATATCGCCGTCGACCCGGGCCAGCCGGTCCGATTCGGTGATTTCGCGCGATTGGCTGACATTGCGCGAGGTTGCGACGACGCTGTAGCCCTCTGCCAGAAAAGCGTTTGTGAGGCCCGCGCCGATGCCCTGGGATGCACCGGTGATGATGGCGACTTTGTTTGTCATCTGATCTCTCCGTGGATGGACGGTTTCGGTGAGATCAATATGGCTGCTGCCAGATTGTGCGATTAGGCGGAAATATCTGGAATTACTTTTCCAACGATGCAAAAATCTTCCCATGGTCGATCTGAACGATATCGCGGTCTTTGCGGCCGTTGCCCAATTCGAGAGTTTCAGCCGGGCGGCACGTTCGCTCGGCATGCCGGTCTCCACCGTCAGCCGCAAGGTCACGGCGCTCGAGGAGCAACTGGGCGTCACGCTCATCCAGCGCACGACGCGCAAGCTCAGTCTCACGGCGCAGGGGCGCGCCTATTATGCGGAATGCGGCGAACCGCTGAAGCAGCTTCGCGACGCGGAGCGGGTGCTGAGCGAGGCGCAGAGAAGACCGGAGGGGTTGCTGCGGGTCACCGTTCCCATGACCCTCGGGCAGCCGCCCTTCTTTGATTTCCTGTCCGCATTTCTGAAGACGTATCCCGAGATCGAGGTCGATCTGCTCGTCACCAATATGTTCATGGACCTCGTTGCCGAAAACATCGACGTCGCAGTGCGGTTCGGAGACTTGCGCGATTCGTCGCTTGTCGCGCAGCGTTTGGGTCGAAGCACCCATTTCCTGGTGGCCGCACCCGGCTATCTCGACAAACATGGCACCCCATCGCGACCCGAAGACCTGAGTGGCCACCGCTGTGTCCTGGTCAATGCCCGGGGCAACGAGGCCGAATGGCATCTGGTAAAGGGTGGCGAAGCGGCCAGCCTGCGTGTGACCGGGGCGGTGTCGGTCCACGATATCCAGTCGGCGAGTGCCATGACCGAGCGCGGCCACGGCATCGGCCGGCTCCCGCCGATCTTCTGCGACAGCCTGCTTGCGAGCGGCAAGCTTCTGCGCGTGCTTCCGGGATGGTCCGCGCCGGATGTCTTTGTGCATGCGGTCTATCCGACGCGGCGCTTCCTGCCATCGCGGCTGCAGGTGTTTCTGCAGGAACTCAAAGCCTGGCGCGGCCCGGCGTGGCAGCCGCTTCGGTGAGCGTGCGTTAGGGCATGATCTCCTCGAGCTTCTGCGCAAAGGCGCTGAAGCCGGCGCGGCGATAGGTAGCCTGCGCCTTCGGGTGATCCCATTCGTCCGTATGTAGCCAGATCCGGTTTGCACCTCGGTCCCAGACGGCGCGCAGCGCGCTATCGAGCAGAAATGGCCCCAGCCTTTGGCCGTAAACATCCGGGATCAGGCCGAAATGGGTGAGCTCGACATCCTCGGTATCGGCGCGGTCGAATTCACAGAGCCCGACTGCGCGGCCATCCAGCCGGAGGATGTAGAGGATCGTGGAGGCGCTTCTGAGAAAGTTGTCGAGATCGGCCGTCGGCATGCGCAGCCGCTGATCCCAGCGCAACGGTTCGCCGACGGCGCGATAGAGCGAAAGAAACGCAGCGGCATCCGGACGTTCGGACGCGACCACCGCTTGCGCGATCGGTGCCGGAAACGCATCGTCCGCCGGACGTTCGAGCATTTCCATATAGGTCACGAGCAGATGAACCGTGTTTTCTCCGGAGGGGGTTGCTTTGCTGTCATCCACGGCGTCAGCACGGCGTGCGCCGCGTCCAATTCGATTAAGGGGGGTCTTGGAGAATGGTGATCCCGCCGCGATTCGAACGCGGGACCCCCAGATTAGGAATCTGGTGCTCTATCCTGCTGAGCTACGGGACCACTTGAATAGCACCCATACAAAAGCAAGGGCTCTTCGCCAAGTGTTTTCGCGTGCGTGCCCGAGGAAATGCAGGCGGCGGCGAGCTTGGGTGGTCTCGTCCGGGTGGTGTCCCGACGCGGACCGGCAGGCTTGAAAACGACGATGAAACGGGGGCTGGTCTTCCATGTCCTCCGAATGCTAAGCAAAGCAAGCGCCGGCCCGAGGAAGCTGGCGCTCCCCATTGAGTCCTTCATCAGAGACCTGATCCACATATGTTCATCGGAATAGATTGGGGCGGCACGAAAATGGAAGTCATCGCGCTTGGCCGCGATGGCGAAACACGCGCCCGTCATCGCGTCTCGACCCCGACCAGCGGCTATGACGATTGCATCCGCGCCGTTCTCGATCTCGTTGCTGCCGCCGAGCAGACGGCGGGCGAACAGGGCTCGATCGGCATCGGCATTCCCGGCAGTCCCAATCCGCGCACCGGAATCGTGCGCAATTCCAATGCGGTGCTGATCAATGGCAAGCCCCTTGGGCGTGACCTCGAAACGGCGCTTGGCCGCCCGGTCCGGCTTGCCAACGACGCCAATTGCCTGGCGGTCTCGGAGGCGGTCGATGGCGCCGGCAAGAATGAGCATGTGGTCTTCGGCGTTATCGTCGGCACTGGCCATGGCGGCGGCCTTGCGATCGACAAGAAGGTGCACGCCGGCTACCAGGGCGTTGCCGCCGAGATCGGCCATTATCCGCTGCCCTGGATGACGCAGGACGAATATCCTGGCCACAAATGCTGGTGCGGCAAGCACGGTTGCCTCGACATGTATGCCTGCGGCACGGGTGTCGAGCTCGACTATCGCCTGACGACCGGCGTCGAGAAGCGCGGGCGCGATATCATCGAGGCGAAGCGGGCGGGCGATCTGGTTGCAACGGGCGTCTATGAGCGCTTCGTCGACCGGCTGGCGCGCAGCCTGGCACTGCTCACCAACATCGTCGACCCGGATGTCTACGTGCTTGGCGGCGGCATGTCGAATGTCGACGAGATCTACCAGGACGTGCCGCCACGGGTGGTCAACTACCTCTTCGGCGACACGTTCGAAACCCCCATCCGCAAGGCCCTGCACGGTGACAGCTCCGGCGTGCGCGGTGCGGCCTGGCTCTGGAAGGACTGACCCCCATGAATATCGACAAGGACCTCGCCCGCATCGCGCGGCAGGAACAGGAATTGCAGTTCGAGCGCTTCGATCTCGATGCGGCGTGGGAGCTTGGCTCACTGCTGCGCAAGATGGCGGCCGAGCGCAAGCTTGGCGTCGTCATCGACATCACGCTCTTCTCGATGCAGGTGTTCTATGCCGCGCTCGACGGGGCGACGCCGGATAATCCGAACTGGGTGCGCCGCAAGCGCAACACCGTGTTCCGCCTGTTCAAGAGCAGCTATGCCACCGGCCGCGAGCTGGCCAAGGCGCAGACCAATCTGCAGGCCAAGCTCGGCCTTGCCGATGCGGATTATGCGGCGCACGGTGGCAGCTTCCCGATCGTCGTCAAAGGTACCGGCTGTATCGGTGCCGTCACCGTATCCGGCCTGCCGCAACGCGAGGACCACAACATGGTGGTCGAAGCGCTCTCGGCCCTGCTCGGCAAGGATCATGGCGCCTTGAAGCTCGAGGACTGAGAATTGGCATTGGATATAATTTCGCGATCACGCGTGCTGTCGGATTGGCTGGCAGACAAGGCCCTGCCGCTCTGGCGCGACAAGGGTGTCGATCATTCAGGCGGCTTCGTCGAGACGATCGATATGGCAGGCGAGCCGACCCGCGCCAACCGGCGTGCACGCGTTCAGCCGCGGCAGGTCTACTGTTTCGCCGAGGCCGGGCGGCGCGGCTGGTCCGGTGATTGGCGCGGTGCCGCCGAAGGCGGGCTTGCCTATTTCGATCGCATTTTCAAGCAGCCGAGCGGCTTTTACGGCGCGCTCGCCGATGCCGACGGCATTCTGCTCGATCCGTCCTTTGACCTCTACAACCAGGCCTTCGCGCTGCTTGCCTTCGCCTATCTGGGCGAGGTCGTGCCGGCCCGCAAGGCCGAGATGATCGAGCGCAGCAATGACCTTCGCTCGCGGATCGAGGCGCATGTCAAGCATCCGGTCGCCGGCTTCGAGGAAGACAATCCCTCGCGCCTGCCGCTCTGCTCCAATCCGCATATGCATCTTTTTGAGGCGTGCCTGGCGAGCGAGACGGTCGAGGGCTTCGATCGGGTTGGCTGGGCGAACCTCGCCGACGAAATTGCGCATCTGGCGATGGATTATTTCATCGATGCCGAGAGCGGTGTGCTGCGCGAATTCTTCGATCACGACTGGGCGCCGATGGCAGGCGAAAAGGGCCGGATCGTCGAGCCTGGACATCTGTTCGAATGGGCGTGGCTGCTTTTGCGCTGGGCGGAGCGCCGCGGCAGCGCCGAGGCGATCGTCAAGGCCCGGCGGCTGTTCGATATCGGTGAGGCCCACGGCATCTGCGCGAACCGCAACGTCGCGATCATGACGCTTCTCGACGATCTGTCGGTGGCCGATCCGATCGCGCGGCTTTGGCCGCAGACCGAGTGGCTGAAGGCGGCCGTCCGCTTTGCCGCACTCACCAATGGTGCCGAGCGCGAGCGTTATCTTGCTTCGGCCGCGCGAGCAGCGGCGGCCCTTCAGACGTTTCTGGCGACGCCGGTTGGGGGCCTTTGGCGCGACAAGCAGAAGGCCGACGGCACCTTCGTCGAGGAGCCGGCGCCGGCGAGCAGCTTCTACCATATCCTCTGCGCCATTTATGAAACCGAGGACTGCCTAGCCCGGATCTGATTTGCCGATCCAGAGTATCGCTTTCGTTAAGGCCCGTCGCGATTGCGGCGGGCCATTTTCTTTGCTCCGAGGGGTAAATGTGATTGCTGCATATGTTGACATAAAGATATCTTTATGTGATTGACTTGCCCTAGTGTTTGTCGTTTTCAGAACGGGAGATTTCCCATGTCCGCCATCGACGCCCTTTTCGGCGATGTTTCCTCCAAGCCGGATGGCTCCGAGATCAAGCGGGCGCTGGCCCAGGCTGCGCGCGAACGCATCCTGATCATGGATGGCGCGATGGGCACGGAGATCCAGCAGCTCGGCTTTGTCGAGCAGCATTTCCGCGGCGACCGATTCGGCGGCTGCGCCTGTCATCAACAGGGCAACAACGACCTTCTGACGCTGACCCAGCCGAAGGCGATCGAGGACATCCATTACGCCTATGCGATCGCCGGCGCGGATATCCTTGAAACCAACACGTTCTCTTCGACCCGCATCGCCCAGGCCGATTACGGCATGGACGACATGGTCTATGATCTCAACCGCGATGGTGCCCGAGTGGCTCGGCGCGCGGCCAAGCGGGCCGAAGCCGCAGACGGTCGCCGCCGTTTCGTCGCCGGCGCGCTCGGGCCGACGAACCGCACGGCGTCGATTTCGCCCGACGTCAACAATCCCGGTTATCGCGCCGTCACCTTCGACGATTTGCGCGTCGCCTATGCCGAACAGATCCGCGGTCTGATCGACGGCGGCGCCGACATCATTCTGATCGAGACTATCTTCGACACCCTGAACGCCAAGGCGGCGATCTTCGCGACCAAGGAAGTCTTTGCGGAGAAGGGTATCGACCTGCCGGTCATGATCTCCGGCACGATCACCGACCTCTCGGGCCGCACCCTGTCCGGCCAGACGCCGACCGCCTTCTGGCACTCGGTGCGCCATGCCGAGCCTTTCACCATCGGGCTCAACTGCGCGCTCGGCGCCAATGCGATGCGCGCCCACATCGACGAACTTTCAAGCGTTGCCGATACCTTCGTCTGCGCCTATCCCAATGCCGGCCTGCCGAACGAGTTCGGCCAGTACGACGAAACGCCGGAGCAGATGGCCGCCCAGGTGGAAGCCTTTGCGCGCGACGGGCTGCTCAACATTGTCGGCGGCTGCTGCGGCTCGACGCCGGCCCATATCAGCGCGATCGCCAAGGCCGTTGCCAAGCATCCGCCGCGCGAGATCCCCAAGGTCGAGCCGCTGATGCGGCTCTCCGGGCTGGAGCCCTTCACGCTCACCTCCGACATTCCCTTCGTCAACGTCGGCGAGCGCACCAACGTCACTGGCTCGGCGAAGTTCCGCAAGCTGATCACTGCCGGCGATTATTCGGCCGCTCTCGACGTCGCGCGCGACCAGGTGGCGAACGGCGCCCAGATCATCGACATCAACATGGACGAGGGCCTGATCGATTCGAAGCAGGCGATGATCGAGTTCTTGAACCTCGTCGCCTCCGAACCCGATATCGCCCGCGTTCCCGTGATGATCGATTCGTCGAAGTGGGAAGTGATCGAGGCGGGCCTGAAATGCGTTCAGGGCAAGCCGCTGGTCAATTCCATCTCGATGAAGGAAGGCGAAGAGGCGTTCCTGCATCACGCCAGGCTTTGCCGCGCCTACGGTGCCGCCGTCGTCATCATGGCCTTCGACGAGGTCGGCCAGGCCGACACCCAGGCGCGCAAGATCGAGATCTGCACACGCGCCTACAAGCTCCTGACGGAACAGGCGGGCTTCCCGCCCGAAGACATAATCTTCGATCCGAACATCTTCGCCGTGGCGACGGGCATCGAGGAACACAACAACTACGGTGTCGACTTCATCGAGGCGACGCGCGAGATCATCAAGACGCTGCCGCACGTCCATGTGTCGGGCGGCGTCTCCAACCTCTCCTTCTCGTTCCGCGGCAACGAGCCGGTGCGCGAGGCAATGCACGCGGTGTTCCTCTACCACGCCATCCAGGCGGGCATGGACATGGGCATCGTCAACGCCGGCCAGCTCGCCGTCTATGACGCCATCGATGCCGATCTGCGCGAGGCCTGCGAGGACGTGGTGCTCAACCGCCGCGCCGATTCGACCGAGCGCATGCTGGAGATCGCTGAGCGCTATCGCGGACAGGGCGGCTCGCAGGGCCGCGAGAAGGATCTTTCCTGGCGCGAATGGTCGGTGGCAAAGCGCCTCGAACATGCGCTGGTCAATGGCATCACCGAGTACATCGAGGCTGATACCGAGGAGGCTCGGCTTGAGGCAGCGCGGCCGCTGCATGTCATCGAAGGCCCGCTGATGGCCGGCATGAACGTCGTCGGCGACCTCTTCGGTTCGGGCAAGATGTTCCTGCCGCAGGTGGTCAAATCCGCACGCGTTATGAAGCAGGCGGTCGCCGTGCTCTTGCCGCACATGGAGGCGGAAAAGCTCGCCAATGGCGGCGAGGCGCGCGAAAGTGCCGGCAAGATCCTGATGGCGACGGTCAAGGGCGACGTGCACGACATCGGCAAGAACATCGTCGGCGTCGTGTTGGCCTGCAACAATTACGAGATCATCGATCTCGGCGTCATGGTGCCCTCGGCGAAGATCCTCGAAGTGGCGCGCGAGCAGAAGGTCGACATCATCGGCCTCTCCGGCCTGATCACGCCCTCACTGGATGAAATGGTGCATGTCGCCTCAGAGCTTGAGCGCGAAGGCTTCGATGTACCGCTGCTGATCGGCGGCGCGACCACCAGCCGCGTGCACACTGCCGTCAAGATCAATCCGCGCTACGACCGCGGCCAGACGGTCTATGTCACCGATGCCAGCCGCGCGGTCGGCGTCGTATCGAGCTTGCTCTCGCCCGAAGCGCGCGACAATTACATGGAGACGGTTCGGGCGGAATATCGCAAGGTCGCCGACGCGCATGCGCGCAACGAGGCGGAAAAGCGCCGCCTTCCCCTGTCGCAGGCACGCGCCAATCAGCATCGGATTGACTGGTCGAGCTACCAGGCAAAAGCCCCGTCCTTCCTCGGCAGCCGCGTGTTCGAGAGCTGGGACCTGGCCGAACTCGCCCGATATATCGACTGGACGCCGTTCTTCCAGACCTGGGAGCTGAAGGGCGTCTATCCGAAGATCCTCGACGACGAGGCGCAAGGTGCGGCTGCCCGCCAGTTGTTCGACGATGCACAGGCGATGCTGAAAAAGATCATCGAGGAGAAGTGGTTCGCGCCGAAGGCGGTCGTCGGCTTCTGGCCGGCGGGCACGGTCGGCGACGATATCCGGCTCTTTACCGGAGAGGATCGGGCCGCTGAACTTGCGACCTTCTTCACGCTGCGCCAGCAACTCAGCAAGCGCGATGGCCGTGCGAACGTGGCCCTTTCCGACTTCGTCGCGCCTGTTGATAGCTGCTCCAACGACTATGTCGGCGGTTTCGTTGTCACAGCCGGCATCGAGGAAGTGGCGATCGCCGAGCGGTTCGAGCGCGCCAACGACGATTACTCCTCGATCATGGTGAAGGCGCTGGCCGATCGTTTCGCCGAGGCCTTTGCCGAGCGCATGCATGAATATGTGCGCACCGAACTCTGGGGTTATGCGGCGGACGAGACGTTTACGCCCGTGGAGCTGATTGGGGAGCCCTATGCCGGCATCCGCCCGGCGCCGGGTTATCCGGCCCAGCCCGATCACACTGAAAAGGCAACGCTCTTCCGGCTGCTTGACGCAGAAGCAACGATCGGCGTCAGCCTCACCGAGAGCTATGCGATGTGGCCGGGTTCGTCGGTTTCCGGCCTCTACATCGGCCATCCCGAAGCCTATTATTTCGGTGTCGCCAAGGTCGAGCGCGACCAGGTCGAGGACTATGCGACACGTAAACGCATGCCGGTGCGCGAGGTCGAGCGCTGGCTGTCGCCGATCCTCAACTACGTGCCGATGCCGGAGACCGAAGCGGCCGAGTAGCGTCGCTGGAGGGCGTGATGACGAGCCGACAAGGGCTCGTCACTGCCGTCATTGCGCGTCGCCTTTGGGCTCGTCTTCGAGTGCGACAAGGAAAGCCGTGAGCGCGGCATTGAAGCGGTCGGGCCGCTGCAGCGGGGCGAAGTGGCTGACGCCGTCGAGAAGGATGAACGCGGCGCCGGGAATGCTGCGGGCGAGATGGTCAGCATGCTCGTGTTTGATGAACTCGTCGTTTTCGCTTTGGACGATCACGACCGGCACGCGGATCTTGCCGAGATCTTCTGCCGTGTAGTTCGGCTCGGTTCTCTGCATTTCGCTGACGGCGTCGACGAAGGCGCTGAAATCGTCCGGCGTCGCCGACAGCGCGCGGTAGTCTTCGGCATGACGGCTAAAGCAGCGGTCGAGCACCGGGCTCGGCTCGATGTCCTTCGTTCCGCTCGGGTCCATGTTGCAGGCGAAGAAGAAGACGCCGCTGACGCGTTCCGGCGTCTGTGAGGCGAGGGTAAGTGCGATGCAGGCGCCATCGCTCCAGCCGGCAAAGGCGGCCTTCTGAATATCCAGCCTGTCCATCACGGCAAGCACGTCCGCCGCCATCAGTTCGTAGGTGTAGGGCTTTCGGTCGCGGGTGCTGCGGCCATGGCCGCGGCTGTCGATCAGGATGACGCGGTGGCCAGTGTCAAGCAGGGCCGGGACTTGAAAGCCCCAGTTGCCGCTGTGGCCAAGGCCGCCGTGCAAGAGGATAACCGGTTCGCCCGATCCATAGGTCGCATACCAGATTCGTGCGCCGTCACGCTCGACACGGCCTTCAACCGTTGCCGCGGGCAGGGGCGTTGCGCCATGCTCGGCGAAGGCCGCAAGGTTGTCATCGCTGTGTTCCATGCATGCGGCCTCCGCTGCCAAATTCGCGGCACGCCTAGTTTACCGGCTGCGGCTCGGGAAAGTGCCAGGTTCCGTCGAGGATTTCCTTGCGCGGCCGGTAGAGCCGCACCGTATAGTTCCAGCCGTCGACCACGGGCAGGCAGTTGGCGATCTTGCCGTCGCAGCCGCCGAACTGGATCGAGACGCTGCCATCGTCGCCCTTCTTGGCGGTGATGTTGTTGATCGCGTAGGCATTGTAGGCGTTTTTTTCGTAGAAGCCTTGCGCGTCGTAGACGCTGACCGACCAGAAGGCATCGACCGGTACGTCCTTGACGTCGAGCTTGTAGATGGTCTTGCCGTCGTTCTTGGCGGGCGTGACGTTGAGATAGGTCGCATCCTTGTCGGGGTTGCCGCCCCAACCGGTCGCGGTGCCGATCAGATGGCGGATCGGGTCGACGTCGGCCTTGGTGCCGAAGGCCTTCTTGAAGTCCGGCATAGTGGCGCCGAGCGCAAGCAGGGCTTCGCGCACCTTCTTCTGGCTGGCCGGGTCCCAGGCCGGGATTTCGAACGTGCCTTCCTTCTGCTGGGTCACCTTGATCGCATCCTGCAGGGCGTGGACTTCGGCGATATCCTTCTGGTCGGTCGGATCGACCAGGGTGCGGACGCCGACGACGGCGTAGCGTGTGCCGACCTTTTCCTTGGTCAACGTCACCTCTCCGGCGCCGTAGACGACCTCCGGCACATAGTGGTCCTCATTGACCACCTGCAGCGACATGAAGCGTTCTCCCGCGTCCGGCATGGTGACCGTAACCGGGCCCGCGTCGAGATCGAACACGGCCGATGAATAGAGCGTATCGCGGTTGAGGCGAATGACGGTCTGATTGTCGATCGAAGCCGGTTCGCGCCGATGCACGAATTTGCCGAAGGCGCCGTCCTTGACCATGGAGGCGAGGTACATGTCGCTCTCGGCACGAACGAAGTTGTCGACACCGACGGTTACGGGGTCGGCGGCGCTTGCCTGGGTTGCGGCAGCCATCGCCAGTGCACTGGCAATGAGGAACGAACGATAGTGTTTCATATTCAAATCCTCGTTGATCAGTTGGCGCGCCGCATCGGCGGCGCTTTCCATTTTCCGTCCAATGCGTCCGGCTTTGGCCAGTAGAGCCGCATGGCGGTGAAGAACGGGCCGCTCGGCGCCGGCAGCCAGTTTGCTTCCTTGTCAGGCCCAGGGCTCTCGTGCTGGACGTAGAGCGTCACGCCGCCATCGGCGTCCTTTTGCAGGTTCGGTAGCATCGGCGAGTTGATGAGATAGCGGTTAAGCGGATTGGCGTAGAGCAGGCTCGACGGCAGTTCGTAGAGGGTGAGCGACCAGAAGGCGTTGACCGGCGGCAGTTGCCCGGGTTCGAAGCGCAAGGTGTAGTGGCCCGACCCGATCAGCGGCTTCTTCTGGTCATCGACGAAATAGGCGGGATAGAGAGCTTCGTCCTTCGAGTTGCCGTAGATACCGAGAACCGCGCCGGACATGCGCTGCATATAGTCGTTCTTCAGGAACTCCCGCGTGCCGAACGCGTCGGCACTCGAAGCCTTGCCGGTGTCGATTTCGGTTTCCTTGTGTTCCTTGAACGCCGCCCAGGCGTCCGCCATGCCGTCAGTGATCGCCTTCTGGATCTCCGGCGAGAAAGCCGTGATGTCGAACGTCTTGCCCGCACCGATGTTCAGATCGGCGAAACGCTGCATCAGCGCCGTTTCGGACGGGTGCGTCGGGCAGTACTGCAGGATAAAATTCAGGACCCTGTAGAAGTCAGGCGAGGTCTTTTCGTCAGCCGCGCTCAACGGGGTGATAAAATCGACGGCCGCGGCCGGTGCCGGAGCCGGCTGACCAAGGAAGCTCGACAGCGGCTCGACCCTGTAGCCCGCCTGGATCTTCTTGACGTTCTCGATGTCGGCGGGATCAAACATCTGCGTGCGGTAAAGCACGAAAGCGAATTCCGTTTCCGACCGGATCACCGCGTTGATCCCGGGCGGGGTTTCACCCTTCCAGCCCGGTCCCGCCAGCAGGAAGGTGCCAGCCTCGCTGCCGGTGGCGCGACTTCCGACATAGGCGAAATTGAACGTGTACATGTCGACGAACTGGAGCGAGTAGTAGCGCTCCTTCTCGACCGCCGGCACGGTCAGGACCAGCGGCTCGGCGCGCAGGTCCGCGCCCAGGAAGGAGTAGGGCGTATCGGAATTTGGCGTCTGGATAGCCTTGTCGTCAGGCGTATAGACCCGCGCGGTATTGTTGAGCGTATTCCAGCCGCTCTTGAACTCGGGATTGCCGTGATCGACGAAATAGGAATGCTGCACCCTGTAGCTGTCGACCAGCGGGAAACCGTAGATATAGGCGTCTTTGGCAATGGCGCGCGCCTCGTCCGCCGTGAGTGCGGAATCGGCGGCGCCTGCCCGCGTTACCTTGAATGCCGGCAGTGCCGTTGCAAGGGCGCCGAACATCAGCAGTGACCGTCTTTTCAGCATGGCACATTCCCTCAGATGATCGCCTGTAATCGTGGCACTTCAGCGAGGTCCTGCAAGTACGTAACGGTTACGGCCTGGTCGACGCGTCTCATCCATGCGTGCCGATGGCGCCGCCCGCCAAGCTGCGGTACCATTGCCGCTGGAGTACATCGCACGTTGAGAGCCCGTCGATGGAGCGCCGTCTCGCAGCCGTCCTGATCGCGGATGTCGTCGGTTACAGCCGCTTGAGCCGGCTGGACGAGGAAGGGACGCGCTTGCGATTCCAGTCGGATCTCGGCCATATTCTCGAGCCGCTTTTCCGCGAGCATCACGGGCGTCTGGTGAAGACGATGGGCGATGGCCTGCTCGTCGAATTCCGCAGCGTTGTCGACGCGACCCAATGCGCAGTCGAGATCCAGCGGCGCAAGGCGGAGGCGGAAGCCGACAAGGCGCCAAATGGCGAGAGGCTGGACTTCCGCATCGGCATCAATCTTGGCGACATCATCGTCGAGGGTGACGACATCCATGGCGACGGCGTCAACATCGCCGATCGGGTCCAGGGACTTGCCGAGCCGGGTGGTATTGCGATCTCCGGCACGGCTTACGACCAGGTCAGCTCCAAGCTGAAAGTCGGATTTGCGTCCCTGGGTCAACAGACGGTCAAGGGGCTTGCCGAGCCGATCCGGGTTTACCGGGTCCTCCTCGATCCGGGGGCCGCCGGCAGGACGGTTGTCGAGAAGCCTCGACGCAATGCGGCCTGGGTGAAGGGATCGGTCGTTGGTCTCGTCGCGATTGCGCTGTCGACTGCGGTCGCCTGGTGGCAGCCGTGGACGTGGATCGGGCAGGAGGGGATGGCGCAGCGTTTCGCCTATCCGCTGCCGGACCAGCCTTCGGTTGCCGTGCTGCCCTTCATCAATGTCAGCGGCGACAGCGATCACGACCATTTGGCCGAGGGGCTGACGGACGATCTCATCACAGAACTCTCGAAAGTGTCCGGCCTCTTTGTCATCGCGCGCCATTCGGTGTTCGCGCTGAAGGGCAGTACCGACAAGATCCAGGACGTGGCCGCCGAGCTTGGCGTACACTATGTGCTGGAGGGCACGCTGCAGCGGGCGGACCAGCGGTTGCGCATCAACGTCAAGCTGATCGATGCGATGAGCGGTCTTTCGCTCTGGGCCGAGCGCTACGATCGGCAATACGCCGACCTCTTTGCGGTTCAGGACGACGTGATCGGCAAGATCATCGCAGCGCTCGAGGTCAAGCTCAGCGAGGGCGAACGCGACCAGCTGGCGCGCATTCCGACGGACAATCTCGAGGCCTACGACAACTACATGCGCGCCGAGCAGCAGGGCTTGATCTGGCGCGACGTCGACACCTATCGCCAGACGCTTTCCTATTATCAGCGGGCGATCGATCTCGATCCGAAATTCGCCGATGCGCATGCCGGTATCGCCCGGGTCGCCGTCGACGTCTGGCGCAACGACTACAACTATCTCTGGTCCGCGGCCGTGGCGCGCAAGATCGCCTATGATGCGGCGGGACAGGCCCTGAAGCTCGACGCCAACAACGCCCGCGCCCATACCGTGCTGGCGCTGCTGCAGCTGGTGGACGGCCGTCCCCTTGAGGCAAAGGAATCAGCGCTTCGAGCCGTCTCGGCGCAGCCGGGGGATGCCGAGGCGCTCGCCAATCTGGCGCTGATACTGGCCCAGACCGGTGAACACGAGCAGGCGCTCGACGATATCGAGCGGGCGCTGAGGCTTGATCCGTCGCCATCTTCGAGCCTGCAACTGCTTTCGGGCATCGTCTATTACACGACGCGTCACCTTGAGAAGGCGATCCCGCTGATCGAAGCGGCCGGCGCATCCTTGCCAAAGGCGGAGGCGGTGCGGGAGTATCTGGCGTCGGCCTATGCCCAGCGCGGCGACCAGCAGAGTGCGGCCGCCGAAGCGGCCGAGCTGTTGAAGCTCTTCCCGGACACGAACCTGAGCTACTACGGCTATCTCTACGACTACTGGCGCGAAGAGGATCTCTATCGCCACCTCTTCGGCCTTCGCGTCGCCGGTATTCCGGAATGGCCCTTCGGCTTCGTCGGCGCCGCCAGCGACCGGCTCGGCCCGGCCGAGCTGAAACAACTGACCACCGACAAGACCTGGGTCGGCGTGCACAAGAACGGCACGGGCTTTGCGCAGTTTTTCGACATGGACGGCAACACCGCCTATCGCACCAGCAACACCAACATCACCGGTCGGATTGAAGTGAAGGGCAACCAGCTCTGCGAAAAATATGACGGCTATTTTCTCGACCGCATGGTCTGCGGCTATGTCTACCGCAATACGGCAAAGGGCGAGCGCACGGCGGACTACATCAATGTCACGCCGCAGTCGCTGAAGTTCTTCTCGATCGAGAAGTGACGGTTGTCATCGCCGAGCCGCCGGCCTTCAGGGCCGGGGCTGCGTCCAGTTGATGTTCGCCTTCTCGGTGAGCAGCGTCTGCTCGACCTCGGACCAGAGCTTGCGCGAATCGACCACCTTGTTCGGGTTCTTCACCAGTCCGTCGGCTGCGCCCGGATCGTAGCTGAGATAGAGCTTGTCCTTGATGATGCGCCAGGCCTTGGGATCGATGTTGGTCGTGACCGTGCCGAAGGAGACGCCATCGGCGCAGTAGCCGCCATATTGCGGCGCATAGCGGGTGGGCTCCTTGATGAACTGGTCACGGTGTTCGGCGCTGGCAAACTGCCAGGTGGCGCCGAGCCAGCGATAGCTGAATTCGGGTGATCCTTCGACAGCCTTGTTCTCGGTGAAATAGGCGACCGGGTCGTAACCCTTGATCGCCACGTCACCGAAGTAGCCGGTGTTGACGGGCTCTTCTGCCAGTGACGGGACGGCCGGCGCAAGGAACGCCGCTGTCGCCGCGATTATAAATCGTATGGAGTGTCGAGACATGCCGTTTCCTCCGTTTCCGGATCTATTGACGTTTCGTGCATTCGCCGTAGAGCCATTCGCCGACAAGCTCGGCCTTCTGGCAGGTGGCGCCGGCCTTCAACAGAAGTTCGGCGGCCGGCCAGTAGGACCGCCAGCCGGCCTGGGTGAGCGGCGTATAGCCATTGCGCTCCTTGGCTTCGATGTCTGCCTTGTTGGCAAGCAGGAAGGCGACCACTTCGGCGTGGCCCTCTTCGGCCGCCGCATGCAGCGGCGACATCTTGTAGAAGTTGGCGACGTCGTTGACCGCCGCGCCCTTGGCGACGAGTAGTTTGACGGTTTCGAGATTGCCGCCATAGGCCGCGGCGTGAAGCGCGGTGAGACCGCCCTTGTTGCGGATCTCGATGTCGTTGCCGCGGTCGATGAGAAGGGCGACGACCTCGGCGCGACCCTTGAGAGCGGCAATCAACAGCGCCGGTTCACCGGCCGCATCCGGCTCGGTTATATCGGTTCCCTGATCGAGCAACTGTTTGACGCGTTCCGTGTCGCCGTCCCGTGCCGCGTCATGCAAAGGACCCGCGTTCGCCGCCGCGGCGAAGAACGCCACCGCGACCAGCGAAGCAAAGAGAGATTTCATCGCGTAACCTCCGCCCCAGCTTCGGTCTCGCCAATTAGGAAGGGCGAAAATACCACAGGGCGGCCGGCGGAAACAGGCATTAGCGCCGCCCGATCCATACTCCTTTTGGGTGTCTGCGATGAGGAATGCCTGTCAGGCGGCGACCTGCATCAGGTCGAGCATGCGGCCGATTGCGCTCGGGATGGGGGCGATAATCGGCGTCGAAAACATCGGCTGGAGCTCGTCGGCCGCCTGGCCGAGCGGGCCGCCGCCGATGATGACGGCCTCGGCGCCGTCGAGCTCGATGCATTGGCGGACCGCCTCGCCGAGAGCCGAAAGCAGCCGATCCGGGTGGGCGGAAAGCGCCAGCGGATCACCCGAAGTGCAACGGATGCCGGTATATTGTTCCCAGACGCCGAGATCGCGGGCGCGGTCGTCGATCGCCTGGATCAGTTCCGGCGTCGTGGTGGCGACGCCGAATTTGCGGCCGCCCTGTGAGGCCTCGATCATCGAGGCCTCACAGATTCCGATGACGGGGATATCGAGCCGGTGCTTGAGCGCGGCAAGGCCGGGATCGCCGAAGGCGCTGACGACGATGCCGAGGCATCCGACCTCATGCTTTTCGCCGATCTCGACGACCTCGGCAGCGGATGCGTCCAGCTGCTCCGGTGTGACGATCATCGGCGGGTTCCGCATGGCCGTGGCGACTGCCACGGCCATGCGTCCTGATGCTGCCCGGCGTGCGATGGCGACCATCATGTCGCTGGTGGCACGCGAACTGTTCGGGTTGATCAGAAGGATATGTGCGCTCACGTTCTCAGTTCCACGCCGACTTTGATTTCAGAAGTGTCAGCCTTTGCCAGGTCGGCATCGGCAGGCTGGGTGAGGTCTTCCATCGACATGCCGTAGGTTTCGGGGCCGAGCTGGATGCAGAAGGCAAAGACCGCATACATGCCGGCGGCAAGCCCGAAGACACCGACCATGCCGTAGACGTCGAAGAGGGCGCCGGCGATGGTGGGGACGAAGGAACCCGCGGCCGAACCGGTTGCCAGGATCAGCGCCACGCCGAAGGCGCGGATGCGGGTCGGAAAGAGTTCGGGCGCATAGATCCAGATCGAGGTGTTGAGCAGCAGCACGAAGAACTGGAAGATCGCGCCGAACATCAGCACCAGATAGATGTTGGTGCCGAGATAGGCGATCGAAACCGCCGCAAGGCAGGCGAACACGGCGCCGAGCGTCAGCACCTTCTTGCGCGGGAAGTAGTAGCCGAACATCGAGGCGGCGATGGCACCAAGCACGCTGCCGCTCTGGATGATCATGCTGTAGAGCAGGCTGCCCTGCAGCGTATAGCCCATGGAGACGAAGATGATCGGCATCAGCGTCAGCACCGAAAGCTGGGCGCCGTAGCTCATCAGGATGGCGATGGCGACGGGGATCGTGCGGCCGATGAAGGGCGCGCGGAAGAGTTCCTTCCAGTCGCTCTTGGCCGGCTCTTCGTCTTTCAGGTGATCCTTGGTCAGATACTCCTGGACCTTGAGATTGCGCGGGCGTAACGAGCCGGAGGCAAGGATGGAGAGCACCTTGTTGGCTTCGTCGATCTTGCCCTGTGAAGCCAGGAAGCGCGGGGTCTCCGGCACGAAGCGGCGATAGAAGACGACGAGCAGAGCCGGGAGCGCGAGGGCGGCGAAGAGCCAGCGCCAGCTGTTTTCACCCGGGAAGAGGGTGAAGATCATCAGGCCGAAGGCGGGCGCCAGGAAGTTGCCGAAGCCGCCGGCGCCGACATTGACGAGGCCGGCCGCCGTGCCGCGGAATTTCGGCGAGCAGAATTCCGACAGCATGGTAACGGCCGTCGAGATTTCGCCGCCGACGCCGAAGCCGACGATGGCACGGGCAAAGCAGAGCGTGGCGAAGTTCGGCGCCATGGCGCAGGCGGCCGAGCCAATGGTGAAGAGCAGGAGGTTGATGGTCAGCATCACGCGTCGGCCGTAGCGGTCGCCGAGGATGCCTGAAAGCAGGCGGCCGATCGCCGCGCTGCCGAAGGTGATGGTGTTGAGGAAACCGATGTCGGTGCCGGTAAGGCCCCAATGTTCTTTCAGGATCGGGCCGGCAACGCCGATGGTGTTCTGTTCGAAGCTGTCGAACAGGCAGCCGATGAGCACGAGGGCGAGAATTTGCTTGTGGGCGCCGGTGACGCCGATCTTGGTGAAGGCTGATTCCAACTGTCTGATGACCGGCGATGACCTGCCGGACGGTACCATATTTTCCGCTGCCATGGTTCGTTCCCCTTTATGGCTTAACAACGTGAAAATGTGAAAATTCAGTTTCATGAAATCTACAGCATGAAATCTGAGTTTCATAGGAGATTCTATGACGCGCTGCGAAAGGAAATGGCCGCTCGCAACCCAGGCTATGGAATGCAGATTTCGTGCCACTCGGTGGGAAACGAAAGTTTCTCGTTTGCCGTCAAAAGCTTGGCGACAAATTGCACTCTAACGGGCGGTTGAAACCCAGATTTCTTGTGCTCGAAAAATGTTCTGCCGTTTCAGGCAAATGCCCAATCGGCGCTCACAATTCGTCGAGCGCGTCGTTGATCGCCTCGATGCCGCGCAGGCGGTTTCGGCCGGCGGGACCGGCGATTTCGATGCAACGCGTGGTGAGCAGATGGCAGAGCGCCATCACAGAGACGTGGTTGAACAGGGGCCCCGGCGCTAGCGTCTGGCAGCGGAAATGCCATTCTGCCTGGTTGAGGAAGGGAACGCCTTCGTCGGTGATATAGAGCAGCCTTGCGCCCGATTTTTCGAGCTGCGCGAGGATCGGTTCCATCAATGTGACGCGCCGGCGCAGGCCGAAAAGGATGACGACGTCGTCGTTGTTGATGCTGACCAGATGTTCGCCGAGCGTCTGGCCGCCGCCGGGAATGGCCGAGATGTGCTCGACCACCTGTGTCATCTGCCATTGCAGATAGGTGGCGAAGGAATGGCTGGCGCGAAAGCCGATGACCCAGACTTTGCGGGCGCCAAGGATGGCGGTTGCCGCCGCCGTCACCTGGGTTTCGGAAATGGCGAGAAAGGTCGCTTCGATATTGGCCACGCCCTGCGCCACATGGGACGTGAGCGACTGCTCGCCGCCGCTGTCGGTGGCGGTTGCAAGGAACAGGCGCGAACCGGTCTGCTTGTCGGCGCGGGCATGCCGACGCGCTTCTTCGTAATTGTCGTAGCCGAGCCGCTGGATGAAGCGAGAGACCGTCGCCTTCGACACATGTGCGAGCGCCGCCAGTTCCTGGGCTGAGTAGCTGGCGACCTCGCCTGGAAAATCGCAGAGGAAGTCGCCCAGCCGCCGCTCGGCCGGATGCAGTTCCGGCAGCACTTGGCGAACACGGGTGAGGAAGGAACGTTCTTTCGGGCTCATGCGATGTCCATGAAACTGGCGTTTCACGGCAATCTCTGATTTTCGCGGGGATATTGCAAGCGAGGCGGGCGGATGCCGCCTTGCTTTCAACGGCTGCAGACGCGGGCAGTTGCCCGCGTGCGTCAGTATTTCGACGGCACGTAGAGTTCCGGCGGCAGAACCTTGCGCTCGTAATCCGGGTTGAAGACGCGTTCCGGTAGGGAGATTTCCTCGTGCGGCACGTCCTCGTAGGGGATCTGCCTCAACAGGTGGTCGATGCAGTTCAGACGGGCGCGCTTCTTGTCGTTGCCTTCGACGATATGCCAGGGCGCTTCCGGGATGTTGGTTCGGGCGAAGGTCTCCTCCTTGGCCTTGGTGTAACCTTCCCAGCGCACCCGCGACTGCAGATCCATCGGCGACAGCTTCCACTGCTTCAACGGGTCGTGAATGCGCACCAGGAAGCGCATCTGCTGCTCCTCGTCGGTGATCGAGAACCAGTACTTCACCAGCCGGATGCCGGAGCGAACCAGCATGCGCTCGAATTCCGGCACGTCGTCGAAGAACTGCTCGACCTGGTCCTCGGTGGCGAAGCCCATGACGCGCTCGACGCCGGAGCGGTTGTACCAGGAGCGGTCGAAGAGCACGATCTCGCCGCCGGCCGGCAGGTGCGGCACGTAGCGCTGGAAATACCATTGCGTCTTTTCGCGGTCGGACGGTGCCGGCAGCGCGACGACACGCACGACGCGGGGATTGAGCCTCTGGGTGATGCGCTTGATGACGCCGCCTTTGCCAGCGGAATCGCGGCCCTCGAAGATCACCACCACCTTTTCCTTGTGATGGACCACCCAGTCCTGAAGTTTGATCAGCTCCGACTGCAACTTCAGCAGCGAGCGGAAGTAATCGATGCGCGGGATCGATGGCGGGTGGTTCTTGCGGTAGATCTTGCGGATCTCTTCCGACAGCGCCGGTTCGGAAAGCTCGAGTTCGTAGTCCTCGTCGAGCGTGTCGGCCAGTTCTGCTTCCAGCCAGTCCTGCGTTTCGATCTCGTCGTTCGACCTGTTCATCTGACCCTCCGGATTGCGTGTGTTCGACGACAACTTTGCGTGATGCCATCGTTAGTCGGCTTATTTCACAGCCGCATGAAGGGAATTTGACGCTGACCTCCACGCCCCGATCGGCGCTATCCCTTGATGTACCAGCCCCAGGGCTCGTCGGCGTCGAAACTGGTGATCTGCTTGGTCTCCAGATAATTGGAGAGGCCCCAGCGGCCGAGCTCACGGCCGATGCCCGATTGCTTGTAGCCACCCCAGGGTGCTTCGGCGAAGGTCGGCTGCGAGCAGTTGATCCAGACGATGCCAGCGCGAAAAGCGCGGGCGACGCGCTCGCAGCGGTCCCTGTCGGCCGACATGACGGCGGCTGCAAGACCGAAGCGGCTGTCGTTGGCCATGCGGATCGCGTCGGCCTCTTCGCCAAACGGCTTGACGCAGACGACCGGACCAAAGATCTCCTCGCGCCAGACGTAACTGTCTTCGCGCATATCGGTCAGCACCGTCGGTTCGATGAAGTAGCCGCTGTTGAGGCCGGCCGGGCGGCCGCCGCCGGCAGCCACCGTGGCGCCGTCCTGGCGGGCGCGGTCGATCGCGCCCATGATCTTGTCGTACTGCCCCTTCGAGACGATCGGCCCGAGCAGGGTGCCGTCTTCCAGACCATTGCCGATGGTGATCTTCGCCGCTTCTTCGCAGAGGCGCTTGACGACGGTCTCGTAGATTGACTCCTCGACGAGCACGCGCGAGGTCGCCGAGCAGACCTGGCCCTGGTTCCAGAAGATGCCGAACATGATCCATTCGACGGCCTTGTCGATGTCGCTGTCGGCAAAGACGACGAAGGGTGACTTGCCGCCGAGTTCGAGGCTGACATTCTTGATGTCCTGGGCACCGGCCATCATCACCTTGCGGCCGGTGACGACGGAGCCGGTGAAGGCAAGCTTGTCGACCAGCGGATGCTCGGTCAGCGGCTGGCCGGCGTCCTGGCCGGTGCCGGTGAGGATGTTGAGCACGCCGGCCGGCAGCCCGACTTCCTCGGCGATGACGCCGAGCTCAAGTGCTGTCAGCGGTGTCAGCTCCGACGGTTTGAGCACGATGGTGCAGCCGGCGGCCAGCGCCGGCGCCACCTTCCACGACACCATCAGCAACGGATAGTTCCACGGGGTGATCGCGCCGACGACGCCGAGCGGTTCGCGCACGGCGCGTGACGTGAAGCGGCTGTCGCCGACGGCGATCGCCTCCTCAGGGCTGGTGTCCAGTTCCTCGGCGAGACCGGCATAATAGCGGAAGCAGCCTGCGGCATCGTCGATGTCCCACAATGCTTCCGGCAGCGGCTTGCCGTTGTCGGCGACTTCGAGCCGGGCCAGCGAGTGGCGCTTTTCCTCGATCTTGGCGGCGATTGCACGCAGATAGGCGGCGCGCTCGTTGCCCGAAAGTTTTGGCCAGGGGCCGCTGTCGAAGGCGATGCGGGCCGCTTTTGCGGCCCTGTCCACGTCTTCGTAGGTTGCCGCAGGCGCACGATGGATGATCTCCTCCGTCGCCGGATCGATCACGTCGAGCGTGCCGCCGCGCCGCGGTTTTTCCCATTTGCCATCGATGAACAACCGGTCCTGCATGCAATACCCCTTTATAGCCCGGTGCGAGTATGGCCAGTCAAAGCGAAACACGCCAGCCGTAAGTTACGGCTGGCGTTGATCTTTTTGCCGCGAGACACTGCTCTGACGGTCGGTCGCCGACCCGCGCCACGCGAGGAACGGCAGAACCGGAAGCACGACGCAGGCGCTGGCAAAGAGCCAGAACTGCCCGAGGGTCACGAGATTGCTGGTATAGAAGGCTCCCGAGACGATGCCGGCGATCAAGCAGGCATCCATGAGTGGCAAGCTCACGGCGTAAAACACTGCCTGGCGCTCCAGGGACAGGCAGCGTTGCAGGAGGGTAAAGTAGGTAGCGAAAGCGATCATCTCCGGTATGCCGCCGACGATCAGCAGTCCGCTGGCCACCAGGGAGTTGGGGGCAAAAATCAGCGCGAAGGACGAAAGGCCTTCGAGCAGGCTGGAGAGAAGATAGGCGCGAAGCAGCGCCTGCGTACTGGTCAAAGCTCCCGCCAATCGGTGCGAGACGACAGCACCAATCAGGGCGCCGGCGCCCTGTGCCGCCAGAAGCAAGGTCCACATCTCCGGGCCGAGATGAAACTGGTCACGACTGAGCCAGAACAGGAACGGCTGCAGTGTCCCGAGCGAGACCATGTAGCCGAAGGCCGGGAGCAGCAAAGCCCAGAGCAAGGGGTTTTCGCGAAACATCGCAAGGGTTTCCCGTCCGAAGCCCGATGCGTGCGAGGGTGCCGCGTTCTCTTGCCCCGGCTTGTCGCGTGGTTGAAGCACCAGCAGAAGGGCTGCCCCGATCTGGGCAAGGGACAGCGCAAGAAGGGTTGTCACGATCGAGGTGGAGGCAGCTGCCAGACCCGCCGCCGGCGGACCGAAAATCTTGGCGAAGCGGTCGATCGCCTGGAAGGCGGTGTTGGCCTCCATGTTGCGGCCGGCTGGAACGACGGCGGCGCGCAGCATCAACAGACCCGGCGTGACCACCGCGTCCGCAGCGCCGATGACCAGGACGATCACGTGCAATGTCATTGCGTCCGGCGCGAACGCAAGGCCGGGAATGGCGATGGCGGTCACCGACAGGCAGCACAGCACCGGAAGCTGCGGGCCGCTGCGCCGTAGGAGCGAGGCGACGATCGGCGCAAGCAGGAGGCTCGGCAGCAGACGCAAGGCAAGACTGCCGACCAGTTCCGCACCGGCGCCGAAGCGGCGTGCAACGACGAGCGGCAGCGCGGCGACGAGCATCCAGGAGCAGAAGGAATCGACGGTGAGGACGAGGCTGATGCGCCGGAAGGCGGCAACGCCCCAAAGATTGGATTTGTCCATAGGAGAGCCCGATGAGACGCAATCGATCTCGGGTCTGCTGTATTGGGCAGGTTTGATGAGATCGAACGCGAACAGGATAAGCCCGCGCAAGAGGCGGACGGTTCTGGGCTCACAGATGCAAACCCCGCCTTGCGGGGCAAATCAGGCCATCAAATGGGGTTCGCTCGACATGGTCAGCCATTTACCATGGGTGCTTCTCAGGTGACAAGCGGCAGCCTTGATCGTCATGGCTGCCGCTGCCGAGATGCGGCTCTGTGCTATCGCGGCGCGTTGGCCAAGGCCGGCGTGACATTGGCGATCTGGGTGATCACCATGCCGCCGACGATGAAGAACAGGCCGGTCAGCCGCGCCGCATTGACCGGCTTTTGCGGGAAACCCATCAGGCCGTAGTGATCGATCAACATGGAAATGGCCATCTGGCCGGCGATGACGGCGACAATGAAGCTTGCCGCGCCGAGCTTCGGCGCAAGGAGGAGAGCCGCGGTGATGTAGATCACGCCGGCGAGGCCGCCGATCCAGATCCACCACGGACCCTTGAATGCCACAGCCAGGCTGGGCAACGGCGCCCGGAAGGCAATCAGCATCGGCAGGATGAGCGCGAGACTGACGCCGAGCGAGACGACCGTCGCCCAGAGCGGATGGCCGAGGAGGCGGCCAAGGTTGGCATTGGCGCCGGCCTGGAGGGGGACGACGGCGCCGGCGAAGATCGCCACGGCAAGCAACAGGAGGGAGGAGAGATTGGGCATTGTTTTTCCTTTTTGTTGCGGCGATCCTCCATCATCTATCTTGGGAATGGAAATTCCAATTTTTCACGTGCTATATTCGTATGATGAATAATCTCGGCGCAATCGACCTGAACCTGCTCGTGGTGCTCGACGCGCTCCTGGCGGAGCGCCACGTCTCGCGCGCGGCTCTGCGGTTGAACAAGAGCCAGCCTGCCGTCAGCCATGCGCTGGCGCGGTTGCGCGCTCTGTTCGACGATCCCTTGCTGGTTCGCCATGGCGGCCAGCTCGAGCCGACGGTGCGGGCGCTGGAGATCGCGCCGCAGCTTGCCGAAGCGCTCGCGCATATGCGTCTGCTCATGGGGTCTCATCCGTTCGATCCGGCGCGCGAGCCCCACGTCTTCCGGCTGGCGATGTCCGACTACGCTGCGCTTGTGCTGCTGCCGCAACTGATGACCGTGCTGCGCCGGCAGGCGCCGAACGTCGATCTCCTCGTCAGCCAGGCAAGCCGCGAAGTGATGATGGCACAGGCCGTCGACGGCGAAATCGATCTGGCGCTCGGGGTTTTCCCGACGCTTGCCGAGGATCTGAGGACATCATTGCTGTTCGAGGAGCACTTCGCCTGCCTGGCCGATCGCGCGAGCCTCGGCGGCGAAAAGACGATGGAACTTTCGGCCTATCTGCAGCGGCCGCATATTCTCGTCTCCCTGCGTGGCGATACCGGCAACGAGATCGACCTTGCGCTTTCGGCTATTGGACACAAGCGCCGCATTGCGCTGGCCCTGCCTCATTGGAGTGCGGCGCCGGGTCTCGTTCCCGGAACCGATCTCGTGCTTACGGTTGCGCGCCGGATCCTGCCCCGCGACGGGGAGATCGGGCCGCTCGCCATCTTCGCGCCACCCTTCGCGATCCCGCCCTTCGCCTTCCGGCAGATCTGGCACCGGCGGCGCGACGGCGACCCCGCCCATCGCTGGCTGCGAGATCTGATCACCGGCATCCTCGCGCCGCCGACTGGGGCCCCCGCGGCCGTGTGATTGGACAAGCCTGAAAACGGAAAGGCCCGGTGCGGAGATGCCGACCGGGCCTTTTTTATAGGCTTTGCTGCGCGTCAGTCGTGGCTGACGCCCTGGATCGCCGAAACCTGCCATTCGGAACCCGGCTTGCGCACGAAAGTCCAGAGCTCGACGGCTTCCGTGAGATTGTCCGGATCGCCGCTGATCACCTTGCCGGTGGTGCGGTCGCGCATGACGTCGATGCTCTCGTAGCGCATGGCGACGGTCGCAAATTCGGTTCCGTTTTCCGACCAGGCTTCGGCGACGTCGCCCTGAACGAGGTGCACGTCGCGCACATCGTTCTTGACGCCGCTCGTGGCGTTGTCGCTGAGCTCTTCGGCTAGGTACGACATGGCTTCCGGCGTCGTCAGGCGACGCAGCGTGCCGTAGTCTTCCGCGGCGTAAGCCGCCTGCACGTCTTTCAGCATCTTTTCGAACTGCTCGAGGTCAGACCCCTGGACGCCGATTTCATCGGCCGGGCCGTCGGTGACGGGCGCCGCCTGAGGGGCTGCCTGGGGTCGAGCCTGCGCCTGACCGCTTGCCTGGCCGCCGCCGATGCTCGGGATCTTGAACGACGGCATGCCGTTCGATGGCTGCTGGCCCGACGAGCGCTCGGACGGGCCGGCATAGGCTGTCTGCTGGCGGTTGCGGTTAAAGAAGCGCATGGCGAGCATGATCAGGCCACCGATCAGGAGCATCTGCACGATCAGGCCGAGGAAGCCGGCAGCACCGCCGAAACCGCCGCCCATCAGCATGCCGATGAGGCCGCCAACCATCAGGCCACCGAGCAGCGAACCGCCGAAGCCGCTGAGGAAGCCCGGACGGGCGTTCGGCTGGGTGGCGTTCGGGCGCGTCTGGCCGGCTGCCGGATTGGTTGCGGCCGGGCCTGCGTCCTGGCGCGGCGTCATCGAACGGTCGATCGGTGCCGCGTTGGTCGGCGCGGTACGGGTGACCGGCGGCTGCGAGAAGGTGCGGGTGCCGCGGCTACCGAAGCCGCCGCCCGAACGCCGCGCTTCGGCGACGTCCACAACGGTCAGCGCAACGACCATGCCGATCGCCATCATTGCCAGAGTTCGTCCAAAACGCCCAAATCGCTGCATTGCCATCACAACCCCTAAATCTTGCTTGGGCTCAAACCGAGCCATCAGGACCTGATATAGGGGCTCAACGCCTGAGATTTAAGCTTTTCGCGTCGCTTTTCGGCCAGTTTACCGTTATCCGACACCGCTAGCTGGCCGAATCCGGCGTGGAATCAGCATCTTCGGCGGACGCCCGAGTGCAGCCCGCCCTTGCCGCTGACACCTAGCGATTGACTGCCAGGATCATCGTCGCCGCCTTTTCGGCGATCATGATCGTCGGCGAATTGGTGTTGCCCGAGGTGATCGTCGGCATGACCGAGGCGTCGGCGATGCGCAATCCCTTCAGACCGCGCAGGCGCAGTTCCGGATCGACGACGCTCTCCGGATCGGCGCCCATGCGGCAGGTCCCAACCGGATGGAAGATCGTCGTGCCGATATCGCCGGCCGCGCGCTTCAGGTCCTCCTCGGTCTCGTAGGACGGGCCCGGCTTGAACTCGACCGGGTTGAAGCGGGCGAACGAGGGTTGCTTGACGATTTGCCGCGTCAACCGGATGGCGCTGACCGCGACATCGCGGTCGGCCTCCGCCGTCAGGTAGCGCGGCCTGATGTCCGGCGCGGCGGCAAAATCCGGACCCTTCAGATGTACCGATCCGCGGCTTTCCGGGCGCAGATTGCAGACGCTGGCGGTGATTGCCGGGAAGGAATGAACCGGCTCGCCGAACTTGTCGAGCGACACCGGCTGCACGTGATACTGCAGATCCGGCGTTTCCTTTTCCGGCCCGGAGCGGGTGAAGATGCCGAGCTGGCTCGGCGCCATTGCCATCGGCCCGGAACGCTTCAGCAGATATTCGAGCCCGATCGACGCCTTGCCGAACAGCGAGTTTGCCTTTTCGTTGAGCGTCGGCACGCCGGTGACCTTGTAGGCCATGCGGAGCTGCAGATGATCCTGCAGGTTTTCGCCGACGCCGGCGCGTTCGTGGCGAAGCTCGATGCCGTTTGCCTGCAGCACGTCACCACGGCCGATGCCGGAGAGTTCGAGGATATGGGGTGAGCCGATCGCGCCGGCGGAGAGCACAGTTTCGCGGGTTGCGCCGGCGCGCTTGACTGTGCCGTCATGCTGGAATTCAACGCCGGCGATGCGATCGCCCTCGATGATCAGCTTGCGCACATGCGCCTTGGTCAGAACTGTGAGGTTGCCGCGCTTGTGCGCCGGGCGCAGGAATGCCTTTGCGGTGTTCCAGCGGATGCCGGAACGCTGGTTGACATCGAAATAACCGGAGCCTTCGTTGCTGCCGCGGTTGAAATCCGGCGTCTCGGGAATGCCGGCTTCGCTTGCCGCCTTCTGAAAGGCGTCGAGCACGTCCCAACGCACGCGCGCCTTTTCCACCCGCCATTCGCCGCCGGCGCCGTGCATCTCGTTGGCACCGCGATAGTGGTCCTCGGATTTCCTGAAGAGCGGCAGCACGTCGTCCCAGCCCCAGCCGGTACAGCCGAGCTGGCGCCAGTGGTCGTAGTCCTCAGCCTGGCCGCGCATATAGATCATGCCGTTGATCGACGAGCAGCCGCCGAGCACCTTGCCGCGGGGATAGCCGAGCGAACGGCCGTTCAGGCCCTCTTCCGCTGCGGTCGTGAAACACCAGTCCGTGCGCGGATTGTTGATGCAATAGAGATAGCCGACCGGAATGTGGATCCAATGGTAGTTGTCGCGGCCGCCGGCTTCGAGCAGCAGCACGCGATGCCCCGGGTTTTCCGAAAGGCGGTTGGCAAGCACGCAGCCGGCGCTACCTGCCCCAACGACGATGAAGTCGTATATGTCCATGGTTCTCCCTCGATATGTACGGCGCGACCCTTCAGATCCCGGGTTCGGGCGACATCGCTCCTTCAGCCGCGCCCCGGCGCCGCATTCTTGAGCTTCGTCATCTTGTCTTCGTCCTGAACCGCCAGCCGCCGCGAACGAACGCAGGAATACTCCGGCGCCGGATGGTGGCCGCCGGGGGCGTTCGTTTCGGTCTGTTCATATTTGGCCAAACATGCTCCTCAGATGTCCGCTCTGACGCGTACAATCGGGAAAAAACCGCTTGGATGCAAGCGTCCGGAACCGTAAATTGCAAAACAGGATCTGTTCATTTTCGGACAGACGGGGAGTAAGCATGAATCCGAATTTCACCTGGGACGATCTGCAGTTCTTTCTGGCGGTGGCCCGCACCGGGCAACTGTCGACGGCGGCGCGGCGCTTGAGGACCAGCCATGCCACGGTGTCTCGTCGCATCGACAGGTTGGAGTTCGCGCTCAAGGTCAAGCTGTTCGAGCGCAATCCGCGCGGCTACGTCTTGACCGGCATGGGCCAGCGCTTCGTCGAAACCGCCGAGCGGATCGAGCGCGAGACCGAACAGTTGCAGCTCGACATCAATGACGGTCTGACGGCGCAACGCGGCGTCGTCCGTCTCAGCACACTCGAAGGCTTCGGCAACTTCTTCCTGGCCGACCGGCTGGCGGACTTTGCGGCGCGCTATCCGAACGTCTCCCTGGAGATGCTGGCGATCCAGCAGATCATGTCTCTGTCGCGCAAGGAGGCGGATATCCAAGTGGCGCTGACGGCGCCGAAGGCTGGGCCCTACCAATCCGAGGTGCTGACGCCCTATACGCTGCATGTCTATGGCGCGCGCAGCTATCTCTCGAAGCACCCGCCGATCACCGGGCGCAACGATCTCGCCGCACACCGCTTCGTCGGATACATCGACGACATGATCTTCGCGCCGGGTCTGGATTACCTGGGGGAGCTGCAGCCGGGCCTGCATGCCCATTTCCAAAGTTCGAGCATCCTGACGCAGTTGAAGGCCGTGCGGCAGGGGCTGGGTCTTTGCGTCTTGCCGCACTTCATCGCGCAGCAGGAAGAGGACCTGGAGATCGTTCTGCCGGAAGAGATCGAGCTCAAGCGCACCTACTGGCTGGTTTGCCATAGAGACCTGGTTGCCGTCCCGCGGGTAAGGGCGGTGCGCGAATTCCTGATGCAGAGCGTCAGGGAAAACCGCGGCCATTTCACCCGCGAAATGGCACTGCCGACCACAGACGTTAGGCACCTATCGCGCTCCTAAATGCTGCCTGATTGTGGCGATATATGATCTTGCAACCAAGGGCAGTGATTTGCGGACCGAAAGACCGTGGTCTCGCGGATCAAAATCGACCTAGTTTATCAACAGCTGGAATTATTGTGTAAATTCAGAGAGTTGTCGATTTTTGAAGTTTTTTTGAACGTGGCTGTT